>DWYR01000019.1 GCA_019118565.1 Candidatus Alistipes avicola
GGGCGGCAGTTCGTCGATGACCGATACGTCCAGATCGCCGTAGAGGGTCATGGCCAGCGTACGGGGGATCGGTGTGGCGGTCATGACCAGGATGTGTGGCGGCTGTTCGTTTTTGGTCCACAGGCGGGCCCGCTGCTCCACGCCGAAGCGGTGCTGTTCGTCGATAACGACGAATCCCAGGTTGGCGAACTGTACCTTGTCCTCGATCAGGGCGTGCGTGCCGATCAGCAGATGGATCGAGCCGTCGGCGATTCCAGCGAGTGCCTCTCGCCGCTCCTTGGTCTTGGATGCGCCGGTCAGGATCGCCACCCGTACACTCATCCCGGCCAGCATCCGGGTAAAGGTGGCGTAGTGCTGGCGGGCCAGAATCTCGGTCGGGGCCATCATGCAGGCCTGATAGCCGTTATCGACAGCCAGCAGCATCGATATGAGCGCCACGAGCGTCTTGCCGCTGCCCACGTCGCCCTGCAGCAGGCGGTTCATCTGGTAGCCGGAGATGGTGTCTTGCCGGATCTCCTTGATAACCCGTTTCTGGGCACCGGTGAGCGGGAAGGGTAGTTTCTCGGTGTAGAATGTATTGAAGACATCTCCCACTTTCGGGAAGAGAAATCCGTTGTTTTTCGAGAGCCGGGCCGAGCGGCGGGCCTGGATGTTGAGCTGAATGCCGAGCAGCTCGTCGAACTTGAGGCGGTATTGGGCCTGACGCAGCAGCTCGGGCGATTGCGGAAAGTGGATGTTGTAGTAGGCTTCGCGCAGGGGAATGAGTCCGTACTGCGTGCGCATCGAATCGGGGAGCGTCTCGCGGATATGCTCCTTGACCAGGGGCCAGAGGTTGCAGATGATCGTGTAGAGGCCTTTGGTCCCCAATACACTCGAAAGCCGTTCGGTGGAGGAGTAGATTCCCTGCAGGCCGCTCTCCGCCTTGCGCGAAAAGGCCTTTTCGATCGTCTCGATTTCCGGGTGGATCATCGATAGCTCCCCCTTGTAGAACGACGGGCGTCCGAAGACGAGGTATTCGCGTCCGACCTCGATCCGCTTCTCGATCCATTTGATTCCCTGGAACCAGATCAGTTCGGCTCGTCCCGTGCCGTCGCTGATCTCGGCCGTAAAACGGCGCTTGCGCCCCTCCCCGATGTAATTGACACCCGAGATCCGGCCCCGGAACTGCAACAGCGGGGAGTCTCCCTCGCTGATCTCCGAGATGCGGTAGATCTTCGTGCGGTCGATATAGCGAAACGGGTAGTGGCTGAGCATGTCACCGAGCGTACGGATGCCCAGTTCCTTGTCCAGCAGTTTGGCTCGGGCTTCACCCACGCCTGGAATGTACTTGATATCGTTCTCGAGTATATTGGCCATATCCTGACGGTCAAAGATAGTGAAAGCCGAGCGGCAAATGCAAACTTGTTTGCGAATTTGTCCGAGGCGCATCCTGTTTTCTGTAAAGATAACAATTATCGGGCAAATACCTCTCCCGGATGGCTTCTTATTGTCGTTTCGCCCCGATTCCCGCTTGAAAATCGAGTGAAAACGCACCCTCGGAGCCCGTTGCCGGAAGGGGTTCCGTATGAAATGAGGCGTGTCGCGGCGGAACGTTGGAAAAATGTGTATCTTTACAACCGTATTCGGCTGGATGAGAGCCGCTGTCTAGAATCGACGAACGATGGAAGATTACATTTTGCGTGAGATAAACAAGATCGGTCAGTTGATCGAGGCTATTTTGCAGAAACTGGGGGTGATGAAAGGGGCTACCCAGGAGGAGAAACTCTATGCGGCGGCAAAGGAGGAGTTGCTCGAAAAGCTGAAGATGAACGTAGAGGAGTTGCCCGAAGGGGATGAGATTGTTCCTTACCTTCGGCAGAAGTACGAATTCACCAATGCCGATCTCGAAAAGTTCGCCGAACTGCTCTTTACCCTCGTACCGCCGGCTCCTGATCCGGATACCCGGATGCGGCTGGTTGCCCGCATCATCGGGATTTACCGCTATCTGGAGGTGCATGAATCCTCCTTCTCCTGGAATCGTTACCACATCCTCAAGGAGCTGAAAAATTATACGGAATAGATAGGGTTACCGCACGAGCCTGTTGTAGTGGCAGATGAGCAGATTTTCCTGGTCGTCGTACAGGTGCATTCCGTTTCCCAGACAGTATTTGAACCATTTACAGGAGGCGCATTTACCCTTGTGCGCCCAGTCGCGGTTGCGGAACTTTTCGAACCGGTTTTGCCACACATCCCAGAAGTTGTCCCGATAGATATTTCCCTGATGGAAATTTGACCGGATCGAGGTGCAGCCTGATATGGATCCGTCTACGCGAATCGAGGCGATCGAGACGCCGGCGCGGCACTGGTAGAAGTGGTCGCGCACGTTGCCCTCGTAGCCGCCCAGGAATCCTTCGCACCCATAGCTGACGGCAATTTCCCCTTCACGACGGGTCTGTTGGATAAACTCCATCAGTTGGGTGAACTGCTCGTCTGTGAGTTGCAGCGAGGGGTCTTCGGCCGCACGACCGACCGGGAAGATGGAGAAAAGTCTCCACGAGCGGATGCCTGCGTCGATGAGCATATCCCGAAATTCGGCCAGCCGGGGCAGCGAATGTCCGTTTACACAGGTTACTATGTCCGAGGCGATCGACTTCTCGGCAGCCACCATCCGGGCGGCCCGCCAGGCTGCCTCGAAACTCTGTTCGTTCCGTCGCAGGTAGTTGTGCTCTTCGGCGAATCCGTCGAGGCTGACCGTAATGGTATGTAGTCCGGCCTGGAGCAGTCGTTCGAACCGGGCCGGTGTCAGTGCCAGTCCGTTGGTGACCATGCCCCAGGGATACTCCCGGCGATAGAGACCCAGTCCGATCTCTTCCAGATCCCGGCGCACCAGTACCTCGCCTCCCGATAGGATGATCAGTAGGCGGTGGGGATCTACATGGGGGGTAATCTGGGTGTCGAGTAGCCGGAAGAAATCCGCAGCGGGCATATCTTTTATAGCGGCCTCCGTACGGCAGTCGCTTCCGCAGTGGCGGCAGTTGAGGTTGCAGCGCAACGTACACTCCCAAAAGAGGGTGTGCAGTTCATGTCGCTCGACCTGCTGGGCGTAAAGTTTGGAGGCTAACGAAAGGGCGAGGCGTTTGCGAAGGCCGATCGTTTTTCCCATATCGTAGAAGATTAACGGTGCGATTCAGTCTCGTTAGGATCGGATTCCAGGGTTACCTCGATGTCGGAGAGAGCGTAAGAACCTTCGCTCCAGCCTGAAGCTCCAGCCGTCTGGTCCTCCTCTTTGAACGTAACTGTAAGTTGCTGGTCGGCATATGATCCGTTCTCCGCACCGTCCGTATCCCGGAATTCGATAGTAGTCTCATAGGGGAATTGTTGTGGAGGCCACTCATCCCAGTTGTAAACAAATACCCCCTCTTCGTTTGTGTGGGTCGCATATTGGCTGGGGGCGGAGACTTCGATGCCTGGAATGGGCTCTCCGGCCTTGTTCTGTACTTTGCCTTTGACTGAGAAGTTTACATGTGGCGTCCCGTATTCACAAGGCAGATCGCTATTGTCATTACAAGCGGCGGTTGAGAATCCCAACAGGGAGAGAATCAACCAAATAAGTTTGTTTTTCATGGTGTATGGAGGTTAAGGTGTTTTACTAAATTAAGGTTTAAAAATGGGTTTGCCAAACAAACGGCGGATTTTTTGTAATTTTGTAGTATAAACACGGATAAAGCGATGAATCTTACACGATATGAACGTCGTCCGAGCCGGAAGGTGCGCATCGGCGGCGTGGTGATCGGTGGCGACAGCCCGATTGCCGTACAGTCGATGACCAATACCGATACCAAGGATACGGAGGCAAGTGTGGCCCAGATCGAACGGATTGCCCGGGCGGGCGGCCCGATCGTCCGCCTGACGGCTCAGGGACCGCGCGAGGCGGAAAATCTGGAGCGGATCACCCGGCAACTGCGTGCGGATGGATACGATACGGCACTGGTGGCCGATATTCACTTCGTGCCGGAGGTGGCTTCGATTGCCGCCCGGTATGTGGACAAGGTGCGGATCAATCCCGGCAACTACAACTCCTCGCACGGGGAGTTTGAGGCGCTGATTGAACAATGCCGCGAGCGGGGTGTGGCCATCCGTATCGGTGTGAACCACGGGTCGCTCGGCAAACATATCTTCGACCGTTGGGGCGATACGCCCGAAGGGATGGTTGCTTCGGCGATGGAGTTCCTGCGCGTCTGCCGTGAGCGGGCGTTCGATCAGGTGGTCGTCTCCATGAAGTCGAGCAATACGCGCGTGATGGTTGCCGCCTACCGGCAGTTGGTCGAGGCAATGGATCGCGAAGGGATGGATTATCCGCTGCACCTGGGGGTTACCGAGGCGGGCAACGGGCTCGACGGCCGTATTAAGAGTGCCGTTGGTATCGGGGCTCTGCTGGCCGATGGTATCGGCGATACTATCCGAGTTTCGCTGACCGAGGCCCCCGAAAACGAGATTCCGGTAGCCCGGCAACTGGTCGAACATTTCGCCCGTCGCAGCGGAGATTTTACGGTGAAGTATCCAGAACGCTATACACCAACCGTTTATCGTCGCCGCAGCAGTGTGCAGACTCCGTTGATTCACTCCGAACTGCCTGCCGCATGGCGTGTGATCGAAGCGCGGTCGGAGAATCCTACCGCCGAACTGCGGGCCGCGATCCTCTGCCTGGACCGGGCCGACGAGCCGGTTGCCGTGCGCTGTCGCTACGATGACCTGACGGTCGAGGAGGTTGCTGTCAAGACGGCTGCCGACCTCGGATTGCTCTTCCTGGATGGCCTGGCCGACGGTATCTGGATCGATGCACCGCACCTGACGCAGGAGCAGATCGAACAGATCGAGTTGATGATCCTTCAGGCTGCGCGGGTCCGGATGTCGCGCACGGAGTATATCGCCTGTCCAAGCTGTGGTCGGACGCTCTACGATATCGAGGGAACGCTGGCCGCGATCCGCGCCCGTACGTCGCACCTGAAGAACCTTCGGATCGGAGTGATGGGATGTATCGTGAACGGCCCCGGCGAGATGGCCGATGCCGATTACGGATACGTGGGGGCGGCTCCCGGACGCATCACCCTCTACAAGGGACGTACGGTCGTGGAGCGGAACATTCCGCAGGAGGAGGCGCTCGACCATCTGGTGGCGCTTATCAAAGCCAATGGAGATTGGATCGATCCTGAAAACTAATGTTTTAGCCTATGACGATTTTGCCAGCCGCCTATCTGGGCTCGGTCGAATATTTCGCACATCTGCTCTGCGAGGAGTGTGTGATCGATCTGGGCGAACATTTCATCAAACGCTCTGAGCGCAATCGTGCGCAGATCCTGACTGCGGGCGGGGTGATGGACCTGACCGTTCACGTGCAGCGGGCCAACCGCCCGCGTACGCCGATGCGTGAGATGCGCCTCGACTATTCGAAACGGTGGCAGCACCAGCATTGGATCTCGCTCGTCTCGGCCTATCAGGGGTCGCCCTATTTCGACCACTATCGCGATTGGTTCGAACCTTTCTATCGCAAGCCCTATCAGTTTTTGGTCGATTATGATCTTGCCCTGACCGAGATGCTGCTCGACCGGCTGAAGGTCGAGACCCGCCCGCGCATCAGCGAGAGCTATGTCGAGGTCTCGCCGGAGGATCTGGACCTTCGCCCCAAACAACAAAAGAGCCCGGCCTTTCATGCCGAGCCCTATTTCCAGGTTTTTTCCGACCGGATGCCGTTCGCCCCTAATTTATCCGTCGCAGATTTACTGTTTGCGGAAGGCCCCGCTGCTGCGGAGCTGTTAAGGCGAAGTCTCCGTTGAGCAGCACCGAATCCCGCAATCCCCCCGCTTCGGCGGTAATCTTCACGCATCCCCGCATCTCGATCGAGTCGCAACGGTAGATGCCGGGGGCGTACTCCTTGACCCGCAGCGTGTCGCAGTTCTTCGTTACGATCGGCATTCCGGCTGAAGAGTAGACGGTTAGCGTCTGCAGGTTGGCACTGCGTCGGTGGTTGTGCCGGTCGGCAATGTAGAGTGTCGGCTCGTTTTTGTTCCACAACGTTTTGTAGAGATAGAAGGCATCCTTGCGTTTCTCTCGGTCGAGCGAAACGAGTCCCGTTGCTTCGATGCCGTCTGCCCGTCTGGCCGATCCGTAATCGGCCAGCGTATTGATCCATACACCCCACAGCACCGAATCCTGCGCCAGGTATTTGGCGTAATCTTCATGGAAGCGGGTCTGCTCCGATTCCGGATGGCTTATGCCGCTTCCCGGTCTTCGCTGACGGCCGTTTTCGGCCTGCTGATCTACGCGTCCCGGCTCGCCGTAGCAGATCGCCGAACGAAGATGGCTCCATTTCGTCTTGAGTTGTCCGAGCCAAACGGCCAGATCGCTCGTTTGCCCTCTCTCCCAACCGAGATCCTGTCCCCAGACAATCAGGTCGGTAATGAAATTCAAATCGCCGTCCTGGTCGCTGCAGGCCACCGTCGGACGTGTCGGGTCGAGCTTGTGGGCCTGTTCGTTCAGCGTGCGGACGTACGCTGTCGGATTCTCTCCGCGAGTCCACAGCCGGGTGAATATTCCCCACATGACGACAGACGGGCGGTTCTGGTTTTGGATAATAATCTCTTTCAGTTGTTGTTTCCCGTTTTCTTCGAGTTGCGGGGAAGGATAGTATGAAATGTCGCTCAAGAACGGGGCCTGTATTAGCGGCAGGTCGATCCATACGAGTATGCCGTTTCGGTCGCACAAGTCGTACAGTTCGTCGGCGTGAGGTCCGGCCGGTGATCGGAGGGCGTTTGCTCCCAGTTCGCGCAGCAGGGCGAAATCTTCTTGATACTCCTCTTTCGTTATGACGTTGCCGGAGCCGGAACGGTCGTAATATAGACTTACACCCTGAATACGGACCAGTGAATCATTGAGCAGGAATCCTTGTTGGGGAGAGACGCTGATGTTTCGGAAGCCGGTGGTGAAGACAGTCTGGTCATGGGAGTTGTCGTTTTCGACCGTAACCTGAACCTGATACAGATTGGGGTTCGAAAGACTCCAGAGCCAGGGTTCTTCGATCGAGAAGGAGAAGATGATCGGCTTGCCGTCCGGTTTGATACGGGCGCTCTTTGACACGACCTGTAGACCGGACGGAGCGAAGAGTTCCAGTGTCAACCGACAGGCGCTTCCGACCGGGGATAGAAGGTGTATTTCCGCCTCGGCATCAACCCTTTCTGGGGTGATTGAAAGAGGATGGATCAATATGCCGTTCGACCCCATATAGAGAGGGGAGATGGCTGTTTGATCGGTGACGATCAATTCGACATCGCGGTAAATACCCCCGTAGATGTTATGGATCGACGAAAGAGGCAATACATCTCCTGTAACAACATTCCGTACGGCGACCCGAAGGTCGTTTTCCGTTCCGAATTTGACGGCTTCCGTGATCTCGAAAGCAAAAGCGGTCGATCCTCCCCGGTGGCCGCCGATGTATTTCCCGTTTACAAATACTTCGGCGATGTTTTCGACCCCGTAAAATTTCAGGAAAAGACGTTTGCCGGTCCAGGCTCGCGGAACGTAGAGTTTGCGTGTGTAGTCAGCCGTCGTGCGCAGGTAGTCCGGTTTGCCGGTGAGGGCATCCAGATTCCAGGTATGGGGCAGGGTGATGCAGCGAGCGTTGTCGCTGCTGTTTTCGTGGCGAAACGAAAACAGCCAGTTGTCGTTGAGCAGATAGATCTCTCGTGCCTGTAGGTGGCCGAAGGCGATCGTCGATATGAGAATTAAAAACAGTTTTTTCATCGGTGTGCTTGTGTCAATTCAAAAAAGACGGAACAAAGATACGAAATCTGACGGAATCGGTCGCAAAACGACGGTGATACTTGAAACGATGGGGATTTTTTCTACAATTATGTGGAATTATTCCCCAAAGAATGGAGCGCTTTGCGACTTGAGATTTTGTGATTATATTTGTGTGCTTTTTTTCGCATTTCATTTGTCTGTTTTTCGTCGGAACCCCTCCGTATCGATCGAATTCGAAGTGTGAAAAAATCGTTTAACAATAACCTGCATAAGATTTCATGCGATGAAACCGAATCTGAAAGATTTGAATCTGAATAATTTGAAGGGGGTAGCCGGGAAGGTTCGTCACATTCGTCTAAAGATCTCTCCCGTGCAGTGGATCATCGGAGTGGTCGTTGTGGCAGCCATTGGAGTGGGGCTCTATTTTCTACTTCGGCCGCGGCCTGCTGCCGTCGTACTGCCGGTCGTAGGGGTCGAGCCTGTCGTGGTGGAGGATGTGAACATCTACGGCGAATATGTGGGGCGTATTCGTGCCCAGCAGTTTGTCGAGATTCATGCCCGTGTCGAAGGGTATCTGGAGCAGATGCTTTTTGCCGAAGGTACGTATGTCGAGAAGGGGCAGACGCTCTTCGTGATCGACCCGCAGCTCTATCGGGCCAAGGCCAACCGTGCCAAAGCCCAGTTGAACCGGGCCCGGGCGCAGGCCTTGAAGGCCGAACGCGACTTGAACCGCATCCGTCCGCTGTACGAACAGAATGCCGCCAGCCAGCTCGATCTGGACAATGCCGTGGCTACGTACGAGAGCGCTGCGGCCGATGTGGTGGTGAGTGAAGCCGATTTGACCCAGGCAGAGCTTACGTTGAGCTACACCACAGTCCGCTCTCCGATTTCGGGATATATTTCCGAGCGTAATGTCGACCTGGGTACGTTGGTCGGTCCTGGAGGACAGTCCCTGCTTGCCACGGTCGTAAAGAGTGATACGGTTCGGGTCGATTTCAGCATGACGGCACTCGACTATCTGCGAAGCAAGAACCGGAACGTCAATCTGGGACACAAGGATTCGACCCGGAACTGGGATCCTTATATCACCGTTACGTTGGCCGACGATTCGCAGTATCCCTACCGCGGACTGGTCGATTTCGCCGATCCGCAGGTGGACCCGAAGACGGGAACTTTCTCCGTGCGTGCGGAGATGCCCAATCCGAACCATGTGTTGCTGCCCGGTCAGTTTACGAAGGTCCGGTTGTTGCTCGACGTGCGCGAGCGGGCCGTTGTGGTTCCCAAGAAGGCGGTGCTGATCGAGAAGGACGGAGCCTATATCTTCGTTGTGCGGCGCGATAGCGTTGTGGAGAAGCGACTGGTAGAGATCGGTCCCGAGATACGGAATAATTTTGTAGTGGAACGGGGTTTGGCTCAGGGTGAGAATATCGTGGTCGAAGGGTATCATAAACTTACGCACGGTATCAAGGTAGAACCGGTGGCACCCCTTTCGGAAGGGAAGAGTCTCGAAATAGAGAAGTAGGATCATGAAGAGCGATTTTTTTATTGACCGGCCGGTCTTTTCGACCGTTCTTTCGGTCGTTATCGTCATCGTGGGTCTGATCGGCTTGGTATTACTTCCGGTGGACCAGTATCCGCAGATTGTTCCGCCGGTGGTGAAGGTCTCTGCCTCCTATCCTGGTGCTGACGCACAGACGGTTATGCAGGCCGTGGCAACCCCTATCGAACAGGAGTTGAACGGGACACCCGGCATGATTTATATGGAGTCGTCGAGTTCCAACTCCGGAAGTTTCTCTGCAACCGTTACTTTCGATATATCGGCCGATCCCGATCTGGCGGCCGTGGATATTCAGAACCGCCTCAAGGAGGCCGAGTCGCGTCTTCCGGCCGAAGTGGTGCAAAACGGAATCTCGGTCGAAAAACAGGCTTCGAGCAAACTGATGACCATCACGCTGCTCTCGTCGGATCCCAAATTCGATGAGATATACCTTAGTAACTACGCGACACTCAATGTGTTGGATATGCTTCGGCGTACGCCTGGCGTGGGCAGTATCTCGAACGTCGGCAGCCGCTATTACGGTATGCAGATCTGGGTGCATCCCGACAAACTGGCCAACCTGGGCCTGACGATGCAGGACGTGCAGAAGGCGTTGAAGGACCAGAACCGCGAGTCGGCAGCCGGTGTGCTCGGACAATCCCCGATCGAGAGTGTTGATGTCACGATCCCCATTACGGCTCAAGGACGTCTGTCATCGGTGAGTGAGTTCGAGGATATTGTCGTACGGGCCAATACCGACGGGTCCATCATCCGCCTGAAGGACGTAGCACGGATCTCGCTCGAAGCGGCGACGTACACCACCGAGAGCGGTATCAACGGCGGTAATGCAGCCGTGTTGAGTGTCAATATGCTTCCCGGAGCGAATGCCATGGAGGTTTCCAAGCAGCTGAAGACAACCATGGAGGAGATCAGCCGGAACTTTCCGGAAGGAATCACCTACGAGATCCCGTTCGATATGACTACCTACATCTCCGAGTCGATCCACCATGTTTATCAGACCCTTTTCGAGGCGTTGCTGCTGGTGGTCCTGGTCGTATTCCTCTCGTTGCAGAGTTGGCGTGCCACGCTGATTCCGATCATTGCCGTGCCGATCTCGTTGGTCGGTACTTTCGGTGTGATGATGGTCTTCGGATTCTCTCTCAATATGTTGACTCTGTTGGGTTTGATTCTTGCTATCGGTATCGTGGTCGACGATGCCATCGTGGTGGTGGAGAATGTCGATCGCATCATGAACAAGGAGCATCTCTCTCCCTACGAGGCAACCAAAAAGGCGATGAGTAACCTGAGCGGAGCCTTGATTGCCATGTCGTTGGTGCTGTGTGCCGTATTCGTCCCGGTAAGCTTCCTCTCGGGTATTACGGGACAGCTCTATCGGCAGTTTACCATCACCATTGCCGTGTCGGTGATCATTTCGACGGTGGTTGCCTTGACACTGAGCCCGGCCATGTGTGCGATTCTCCTGCGTCCCGACAGCGGCAAGAAGAAAAACCGCTTCTTCCGCCGCATCAACGTCTGGTTGGATCGGGGAAATAAATTTTACCGTCGCATGATTCGCCGTTCGCTCAAATATTCGCGCCGTATGATCGTGGCCTTCTGTATCGTGCTGATCGGTATCTGGGCGCTGAACCGGATTGTTCCCCAGAGTTTCATGCCGCAGGAGGACCAGGGATACTTTACCGTCGAGTTGGAGTTGCCTGAAGGTGCGACCCTGGAGCGCACACGGATTGTGACGAACCGGGCGATCGAGTTTCTACAACAGGATCCCGATGTCGAGTATGTGCTCAATGTGACCGGATCCAGTCCGCGTGTAGGCAACAGTCAGTCCCGCAGTCAACTGACCGTTATCTTGAAACCTTGGAATGAGCGTGAATCATCGGGAATCAGCGAGGTGATGGAACGGGTACGCAATGAATTTTCGCGTTACCCGGAAAGCAAAGTCTATCTGTCGACGCCGGCCGTTATTCCGGGATTGGGTAATTCGGGAGGATTCGAAATGGTACTCGAGGCACGTGGGAATACCAGTTATACCGATCTGCAACAGGCCGTTGATACGTTGATGCATTATGCCGAGCAGTGTCCTGAGCTGACCGGACTCGCTTCGTCGATGCAGGGAGATATTCCGCAACTCTATTTCAACGTAGACCGAGACAAGGCACAGATGGTCGGTGTCCCGATGTCCGACATATTTTCGACGGTCAAGGCTTTTACCGGATCGTTGTACGTCAACGACTTCAACTTGTATAACCGTATTTATCGTGTCTATATTCAGGCCGAGGCCCCCTATCGGGCTTATCGGGATAACCTGAATCTCTTTTTCGTGCGTGGGGCCGACGGAGCGATGATCCCGATCACCTCGCTCGGCACGACATACTATACGACAGGAGCCGGAACCATGAAGCGCTTTAACATGTTTACTTCGGCAACCATTACGGGAGAGGCAGCACATGGATACAGTTCCGGTCAGGCGATGGCAACACTCGAACGCCTCGTGCGTACTCATCTGCCGGAGTCGATCGGTGTCGAGTGGAGTGGTCTCTCCTATCAGGAGAAACACATGAGCGGGCAGACCGGCATCGTGTTGGCGCTCGCCTTCCTGTTCGTGTTCCTGTTCCTGGCGGCGCAGTACGAGAGTTGGTCGGTCCCCATTGCGGTTCTTCTGTCGCTCCCGGTGGCCGGTATCGGGGCCTATTTGGGAATCTGGATCTGCGGATTGGAAAACAATGTCTATTTTCAGATCGGATTGGTGATGCTCGTCGGTTTGGTGGCCAAGAACGCCATTCTGATCGTGGAGTTCGCCAAGGAGGAGCTGGAGAAGGGGGCCGATGTGGTGACGGCGGCCCTGACAGCGGCCCGTTTGCGTTTCCGGCCGATCGTGATGACCTCGCTCGCCTTTATTCTCGGTCTGCTTCCGTTGGTATTTGCGACCGGCCCGGGTTCTGCGAGCCGACAGGGTATCGGTACGGGTGTCTTCTTCGGTATGTTGGTCGCCATCTCGGTCGGTATCGTTTTCGTCCCCTATTTCTTTGTCTGGGTGTATCGGATTAAAGCTAAATTGAAACGATGAAACGAATTGCAATATTTATTTCATGTATTTTGGCGGCGGGTATTTTTTCCTGTTCCCCGGTTCGTCAGTGTAAAGCTCCGGAACTTGATTTGCCGAGTACGATCGCAGAGAATCGAGCGGATTCCATGACGATTGCCGATTTGGAATGGTGGCAGTTCTACGGCGATTCGACGTTGTGCTATATCATTGAACGAACGTTGGCGAACAATCGCGATATTCTTGCTGCAGCCGCTCGTGTGGATCGTATGCGGGAGTTGTATCGCGTCAGCAAGGCGGAACGACTCCCTAACCTGAAAGCGAACATTCTGGCTGAGAATGAAACGAATGATTACTATCAGGATAAAGCGGTGCGGGATCCGCAATTCGACTTGACGCTTTCGATCGGTTGGGAGTTGGATTTATGGGGAAATCTGCGCTGGGCAAAACGCAAAGGTGGAGCAGAGTATACAGCCTCTGTAGAGGATTGGCGAGCCATGCGGATGGAGTTGGTGGCCGAAGTGGCGAGTGCCTATTTTCAATTGGTCGCTCTGGATAATGAGTTATCCATCGTCCGACGAACGCTTGCTACGCGTAGCGAGGGTGTATATCAGGCCAAATTGCGTTTTGAGGGAGGACTGACCTCGGAGACGGTTTATCAGCAGGCTCAGGTAGAGTATGCCAGTACGGCCTCATTGATTCCGGATTTGGAGCGTAAGATCGAGATCATGGAAAACGGTATCGCGTTGCTCATGGGAGAGTTTCCCGACTGGCCGGTCCTGCGCGGCTCGATGGATACGGAGGCGACGACACCGGAAACATTGCCGGTGGGTCTTCCCTCCGAACTGTTGCAGCGACGACCAGATGTGCGGGCTTCCGAGCAGCGGTTACGCGCAGCGATGGCGGCGGCCGGCATGGCTTATGCCGATCGTTTCCCTCGTTTGAATTTTACGTTGACGGGAGGTTGGGAAAATGATCGGATGGTGGGTTTCTTCCAGTCGCCTTTTTCCTATGTGGCCGGAACGGTTGCGGCTCCGATCTTCGGATTCGGTCGAAAAAAAGCGAAATACAAGGCGGCGCTGGCCGCTTACGACGAAGCGCGCCTGGCTTACGAGCAAAAGGTGCTGGAGGTGTTCAAGGAGGCCAATGATGCTGTCATTACCTATCGTAATGTGCGTAAAACAGCCGAATTGAAGGCCAATCTGCGGGATGCCTCTCGGAAATACGTCTTGCTGGCCCATTTGCAATACCGGGCCGGCAGCATCAATTATATCGATGTATTGGATGCCCAGCGTCAGTATTTCGACGCACAGATAGGATTGAGTAATGCCATCCGGGATGAATATCTGGCCATGGTTCAGTTGTACAAGGCTTTGGGAGGAGGTTGGCAGACCCAATCGGAGGAGTAGAGAGACGGTTCGGCCGGGGAGTAGATTGCACAGAAGTGCGAATTTTTTGGAGATAAATTTGGCTGGATAGAAAAAACCGTTTATATTTGCACTCCGTAACCGAGTTCTAATGCGGAAATAGCTCAGTTGGTAGAGCACAACCTTGCCAAGGTTGGGGTCGCGAGTTCGAGTCTCGTTTTCCGCTCCAGAGGGCCGCAGCAAAGAGACCCGAAAGGAAGCAAAATCCTTGTATGTCAATAATGATATACAAGGATTTTGCTTTTATACCTGTACTTTTGCTGGGAAGTAATCTCCCTATGTCAGGAACATAAAGGTCAACAACGATTGCTTCTGTTGTGACACGATATTGTTTGTTGGTTTTTATCTAATATTGAGATTCAATATCAAACCACAACTGTGCATTCAGCAGGTTGGCCTCACACGTTGTTGTATCTTATAGAATTCCTACATCAAACCACAACCATTTCGATATAATAATCAATCTTCGATTGTTGTATCTTATAGAATTCCTACATCAAACCACAACTTTGGAAAACGTGGTTTCCGTAAGGTCAAAGTTGTATCTTATAGAATTCCTACATCAAACCACAACTATGAAAAGTAGTTCTTTTATTCAGCGGCTGTTGTATCTTATAGAATTCCTACATCAAACCACAACCACGTGCTTATGCTCGTTCAGGTCGTAGGAGTTGTATCTTATAGAATTCCTACATCAAACCACAACCTTGCGGTCGCGTGTATTAAACAAGTCAAGTTGTATCTTATAGAATTCCTACATCAAACCACAACCTTTCAATAGCCGAACAAACCGCTATTATGTTGTATCTTATAGAATTCCTACATCAAACCACAACTCCCTACATATTTGTATCCCCCGGCCTCGGTTGTATCTTATAGAATTCCTACATCAAACCACAACGCCGGGCTTCATAGTAGTTGATATTCCGTATTTTATGGCTCTTTCGCAATCGAAAAAAACAGCCAGAAACTCCGCCGAAGTCGATTTGATGTCTCTTTTTTGTATTTCAAAGAACAAAAATAACCAATTATCAGAAAAATTCCAATTGTTGCGGAATCTCCGGTTTTGTCCTCTCGCTTTTGCCCCAAAAATTCAATATATCCCCATACTGCTTGTCAGTCACTGCGAGAATGCTTGTAGATCCTGCTGGAGGCATCGATCGGCGAACCCGTTTGATATGTACCTGCATATTCTCTTTTGATGTGCAATGGCGGACATAGACCGAATACTGCATCATGGTGAAGCCGTCTTTTTCCAACGCCTTGCGAAATTGTGCCGCATGACGTCGTTCTGTTTTTGTATTGGTCGGCAGATCAAAAAGGACAAACAACCACATGATTCGATAGGCATTCAGGCGAACTTCTGACATCCGATTACTCCAATAAGGGATATGCGATCTTTTTCTGAATTCCGGCAAAGCATTTAACCAGGGACGAGGCCGTGAACGTAAGTCCTACCTCGAGTGGCCGTACAACCTTGTCGAAGTGGGTGTCGGCAAACAGAACCCGTAGCAGTTCGCTTTTTACCTCTTTGGTCAGTTGAGAGAGACCGTTTATGTAAAGCCGATAAACCTGTTCGTCGACATACGGTCGATAGGGTTCCATCAGATCGTCGGCCAGCGGGAAGGCGTTGTAACGGTTCCGGTGGAAGATTCCGAATGCCGGGAACAGCCCGGACCCCATGATCGCACGGGCTACGGCGGCTCGCAGGAGCGTGTAGCCGTAATTGAGCAGGTTGTTGGGTGGCAAGCCCTCGCGGGAGCGGTTAAACTCGGCTCCGAATAGTTCCGACCAGTAGATTTTGGCGGCAATTCCCTCCCTGTTGTCTGCATCGGCACTCTTGACGTTCATGTAGTAGGGTTTCAGTTTATCTCCATCACGCCCCAGTTTACGTAATAAGGCTGCCTGGTTGCGAACTTTTGCTTCGACGATCTGCTTCCAGAGCCCTTTTTTCAGCGGCTCGCTGGCTTCAATCTGATTCCGGTAACTTTCGCCTTGCGTCCTGTTTGAATCCAAATTCATCAACATGGCATTAGGCATCCGGTTTTCGCCGCAAAAGATTACAGCAACATTATTGTCCGACAGTGCATTGAGTAAAGGCAGTGTGATCGAGACCTGTTGATTCTCCAATACCACGAACCCGATATCCTCGATCGGAATGCTTTTCCGTTGGTCGGGGGCCTCACGCGTGTGGATGATCATCTGCCCGTCGCGCAGACTTAGACAATAGGGTGTCGAAAAGAACAAGGCTCGTTTCAGCATGGTGTTCCGTGTTTGAATTTTATTTCTCCCGTAACAGTCAGTTCAAAGTCATATCCTTCGACATAAGCGTTGAGTTGGGTATGCAATAAAGAGATGACGGGCCTGTACTCTTCGTTTGTTTTCCATTCTCCACTTTTGGCCTTTAATTCTCCGGCTGGTCGGGCTTCCTGATGGTGTTTCAAGGTGAGTCGGCCATAAGAATTGCTCGATACGGTCAGCGTGCTGAATCCTGTCACCTTGTAGAGTCGTCTTGCTAACTCTTTATGCGAGCAATCGTAAAGTTCAGCCGGCGAGTCCTCATAAAACAGGACCATGGTCCCCGTTTTCAAGATACATTTCAGGGGGAATCCATTTGTGTCAGCCTGCGGAACCAGATCGGGACGGGCATCACGGTCCGTACTGGCCTTGAAATATTGGGCTGCTTCGAGGTTGCTGATGAGTTCAAAGGTGCGTTTCGTTTTGCCCTTTTTGTTGTACCCCTCATAAATGGCGATGCAATAGTTCCCGTCGTTTGCGACATGATAGTCCCGTTTGTACTCTTTTTCGGAAAGGTCGCGCTGTCTCTTCAAAGCAATCGGCTGTGTAACACTTGGGGTGAAGATGCGTACCTTGCGGATTGGCACTCCCTTTTCGCGGTTCATCCAGATCGTGTATTCATCCGGATTTGTTGCCGTCTTGAATCCGACCTCGTCGATCGCCTCCCGCACGCGATCCCGGACTGTATCATCAACAATCTTGTCTATATCGCCGGGTTGGAGTTGTCCGAGGGTTTTACGCACGACATACCGAATCTCTCCATCCCGTTCGATAGCTCCGTAGAAGGTATCCTGATGCAATCGGCAGCGGGCCGAGTTCCCCTGCTGATAGATAGGCTTCCCGTCGGCATTCAACTTCACTTTGCCGCGGATCCGTAATCTCTTGCGTGTCTGTTTAGCCATGTTGTCGGGTGTGTGGTGTGCGACGAGCAGTGCGTCTCCCACGGCCTTGACATCCTCGGTAAAGGTCGGCCACGGTTTCTCGAAATTAGGCTTGCCGTTCTCGCCGTAACGGTATTGTTCCTCATCTGCGGCATATTGTGCCCAGCGATCGTATTCGCGCTGTCCGATGCAGGCGATCGTGATGGCATCGATGCAGTGGTGTACGTGGTTCGTACGCTCCTTGCGGGCATACTCTTCTTGAAGTCCCCACATCTTGCGGAACGCGGCGGTCGTAGATCCTTTGACCGTATAGATTCGGTCGAAAACCGTTTTCAGATAGAGTCTTGCATATTTCCCGATAATGCCGATATCGACCCCTTGCCGATTGCTAAATCCTTCGGGGACTTCGGTCATGGTAAAACGTTCGTACTTTCCGCGCCAGTAGTCGAGTTGCATCTGTAGATAGTGTCGGCGTTGGATCGCATTGTCTTTTTCGGATTTGGTAGCCGCACCTTTGCTCCTGCGGACTTGGGCTTCGATCTGTTTTTGCAGGCTTTCCACCTTTTCTCTCCAGCCGAACGATTCGATCCGTTCCAGAATCTCGGCATGATTGGACAACTCGGTCGGCAGTTTTGCCCGTTTCGTCTCCCGGTTGAACCGATTTTCGCAGAGCGTTTTGTTCATCTGGGAGTCATCGCCGCCGCGAGCTCGTGGAAGTGTGTGCTCGATATCGAAATCGGGAGCAGAACCGACAAAGTCCGAGATGCGGATTTGTCTTCCGGTATAAGGACAAACATGTTGCTGCTCTTCCCAGAGCCTGTATTTCAGCACCTCGATTTCGGAGGGCTCTATTTCGCGACCGGTTTCGGCGGCATATTGGTGGCGGATCTCCTCGGTATATTTCCGATTTTCGCTTTCCCGTTCACGCTGGTACTGTTCGATGGCTTTCCGACGGTTCGCGTCATTGAGTCCGCGAGCGAATTCGATCCGGATCTTCGTGTCTCGGTCGATTCGTCCTTCGCGTAGCAAGGTGTTGATCAAATTGCGGAGTCGGAAGAGGGCCCGCATGGCCATCGGGTTACGGATGGCCGATGTACGTGGCGAGCCGAGCTGCAGGGTCCCCTTCGTATCGGGCCTTGCATCCGGATAGACCTCGATTTTCGAGGGGTGATAGAGACGCTCCAACCGGGTTGCATCCACTCCGTGGTCGGTGAAGTATTCGGCAATACGGCGCTCCTTCGAATCGAATCTGTCGTATGGATTCCGCTTGTAGTCAAGCAGCAGCGAGGCTATGTCTTGCTCGATCTCGTGCCGACGTTTCTCATCTTCATAGATCTCTTTCGGAAGAGCAGCCTGTAGATTGGCCAGAAAGACGGCTTCGTCGTAACGATAGCCGCGACGCAGGTATCGTACAATCTTGTTGATCGCGTTCAGGCTCAACGCGGCGTAATCCTGAGGAAGTTTGATGGAGGCGAATGCTTTGGCTTGTTCATCGGAGAGCTGAAGTTTCCGGACAGCCCAGTCTCGGAGCCTCTCCTCATCCGTGAACGAGAAAAGGACGTGCCATACGTCATTGAGCACCTGTTCCTCGCTTTTCCCGTTGCCGAGCAGATAGAGGCTGCGTATCTCTTGGAGCCACTCGTCTCCGAAGACGGCCATGAGCGATGCCGTGACCGGGCAGCCGGATACTGTGGACGTGCGGGTGAAGTTGAAACGGTAGGGAGCTTCGATACGATCCTCCTTGCAGGCATATCTCCCCTTGCCTGCAATCTTACGGGCAATCTCTTCGAAATCAAAATAGGGTTTGCTCTTTCGAAAGAAGAGCGGCCGGATCGTCTCTACCTCCTTTAGCGTCAAAGGGCGTGGAGCATTGTCATCTGATCCCGTAATCCGGATGTTATTGATGAATGATAGCATCCTATACTCTTCAAAGCGGGGGTGTGATACCGGGCAACGGCTTTTGCGGGGTTCGAAGGTACACTGTCCGACCGATCCTTTCTGTGATTTCAGGTTGCGTTGGAAAAAGATCGACCGATACAGAGCCTGACACCACTCATCGGGTAGTTGTTGCCTGTCACAGATGGCATTGAATTCGGCTAAATAGTGTTCGTTACGTGAGGTGTACCTGCCACGAATCCGTTTTTTATGCTGATACAGTTCGTAAAAATACTCTCCGAGATGGTTGCATCCGGCTGCCTTCATTTCGGCGGACAGGTTTTTAATACTCTCCTTGACCGTACCGTCATCCTTTTCACTTCCTGCGTCCTTACGGTTGCTGAGGAATCCGCGCCGCTGAGCCAGATGATAGAGCGCCCGTCCCAACATCCACCGTTGAGTCCGGTTTCCGAGGTCGAGTCGTTCGGTCAGCGCCACATAACGGTCGTGATAGGGGTTCCGGTCTACATTGTCGTCGGTCCGCTGCCAACGGAGAAATTCCTCGTTGAGGGGATATAGCTTTTTCTTCTTCCACAGAGAAAGTTGCTCTTCGGATACCGGTGGGCATAGGTCGTAACGAACGAGCACTTTGAGAAGTTCGATCTTTCGTAGTCGTCGCCGGAAATGGTGGCGACGCAACGCCCGGGCATTCGTTCGATCCTGAACAGCCGGTTTCTCATTGTTTTTGTCTCGGGCGACTCCTTCCTGAAAGATGTCAACACCTTTGTCGATCAGTGTATATCCATTCTCAGACTCATCGACAAGTGCCCATCCCAGCGAGTTGGTGCCGAGATCCAGACCCAATACTTTTGCCATAATAAAAGGAGGTTTTCTGTAAAATTAAATAAAAAATTGCATAATTACCTATTTTTTACTACATTTGTAACGTAAGAATTCTACATCTTACCACAATAAGGCTATATGCCGAAGGTTTTAGACCTACTGTCTCCGCGTACTCCGTGGAGACTTTTTTATATCTGCAAATACGCTGAAAAGCGACAACTTTTATTGTGGAACGGACTACTTGATGACAACCATGGTTACAGCCCATTGTGGACAACGCTTTTGAAGGGGTTGCTATCCGATCGCGAATCTGTAGGAAAAGAGACTCATGAGACATGAAAAAGATGAAATGCCGAGTCTCCGATGTATCCATTCATACAAGGCCAACTTCCGATACGGGTTGTTGGAGTGTCGAATTGGGGATATGTGCGGTGTTTGATTGCAACTTCCGGTGCTGTCGGAAGAGTAAAACAGGTTGTAGTAAGAGTGTATATTTTTACTGCTTTTTTATCTCCGAAAGTATCTGTCTTTATCTGTGAATCCCGGTTGTTCCCTGTCTTTAGAGAAGACCGGATGCGGTTTGGCAGCGGTAGATTCAGAAAATTCGTTTCTACTTGCCTCTGCGCGCGGCTTTTATTACATGGTGACAGCCTCGCTGTTCGATGCCCGGTTTCGTACGGGCGACGGCTCTTGGTTCGATACGCGTTACAACCGTAATTATGTGTTGAACGTATTGGCCGGTAAGGAGTGGATGACGGGTCGCAGACGGCAAAACATGCTGGGTATCAGCGGTCGCATAACTTTCCAGGGCGGCGATCGCTATTCTCCGCTCGACCTGGAAGCATCGGCGATGCTCCACAAAGCGGTGTACGACGAGAGCCGCCCTTTCACGGAGCAGTTCGATCCCGTACTGCTTGCCCACCTGACTGTCAGCTACCGGATCAACCGCCGGCGCGTGGCACATGAATTTGCGCTGAAGGTGTTGAATCTGACGGGCTACAAGGACTATTACGGTCATCGTTACAATTACTTCACCGGGCAAGTGGAGCCCGAGCGCGAGGCGAACATCGTCCCCAACATCAGCTACCGGATCGAATTTTAGGGGATGCGTGTCCCGTATCCGAAAAAATTGTTCATTGACCGAGTGGTGTTTCAAGTGTGCAATCATCGGTAAAGGGATGCAATCACACCCTTCGGTGAAACCAAGCGGAGGTGGGTATCGCTATCCTTGAAACGACGTAAAAACACCAATCAAGACAACGCATTCATCCCTTCCACGATTCCCTACTGAAGAGTCAAAAACCTTCAATCTGTTGTTTGTCCCTTTTGTTTTGGCGACGGTAGTATGACCAGCTTCGTGGGGGGGCGGAAACTTTATGCTTCCAAGCCTTGCCGCCATATGGAACTCCCGCTGTTTGCCGCTACGGGAGCGCTTGCGCTGATGCTTTTGTGACTTCAGGGTCCGAAACCCGAAGGGAGCGAGCCTCTCCAATAGTCAAATTTTTGACCATTGGTAAAGAAAGACTATCTTTGTGCCGGAAACGAATGCTATATCTCACATGGAAGGAGGGGATGATTTTCGGGAATTTCAGTTGCAAGTCGTGCGGATGCGGATTGCGTTCCGTCAATGCCTGCAGCGTACGTTAAGGCGGCACGGGGTCAACGTGACGTTCGAGACTCTGCAAGTTCTTAGTTGTCTGTGGAGAGAACAGGGGGCAACGCAACAGATGTTGGCCGAACGTACGGCCAGAAGCAAGGCTTCTTTGAGCAGTCTGATGAATACGCTTGAGAAGCGAGGTTATATCGAACGTTGTGTAGGCCCTTCCGATCGACGCAACAAGCAGGTCTTCCTTTCTCGTGAAGGAGAACGATTTTGGTTGCAGATTCTGCCGATTATCAATGAGCTGTATCTTCGTTTTGAACAGAGTATCGGACGGGATCGTCTCCGAGACATCTCTTCGGATCTAAAGCGAATTCAGAATGAACTGGAAAATCTATAAATATAGGCTTCTCCTCTTGTTGTTGGGAGGGGTGGCATGTTTGTCGGCGGAGGCTCAAAGCGATACCCTCTTCATGTCGGTAGAACGGCTTTTCGAATTGGGTTTGCGCCACAGTTTGTTGTTTCAGGCGGATGCCTTGAAGGAGAATATCGCCGAGGAGCAGGAAAGGGGAGCTCGAATCGATCGTCTCCCTGATCTTGAGATCGGGGTGCGGGGTGGATTTGTCGGGCAGCCGGTGATTTTTCGAAAAGGGTTGAGCGAACCTTATCGTCCTGCAACGCCGGATTGGTCGCAGAATTACGCCGTGGATTTTACACAAGCGATCTATCGGGGCGGGAAATCGCGCTTTACCATCCGCAAGGCGGAGAAGGAACGTTCGCTTGCATCCTTGCAAACGGAAACGGATGCGGCTGATTTGAAATTGAGTCTGTTGGAGCAATATCTACAGCTGTTTTACCTCTATCGTCAACAGGAGGTATTGGTACGTAATATCGAGGAGTCGGAACGACGTTTGCATGATATTCGCCGAATGAAGGAGGAGGGGCTTATTACCAATAACGATGTTCTTCGCAGCGAGATGCAGTTAACGAACGATCGGTTGGCCCGACAGGAAACGGAGAACGATATTTTGTTGGTGTCGTAGCAGTTGGATATTCTTTTGGGGTTGGATGAAAATTGCTTGCTGGAGCCGGATACGACCTTACTTCGTCGATCGATAGCTTTGGAATCTTATGAAGTTTATGTCAACGAGGCTTATGAAGAGGATCCGACAATGAAAGGGTTGAGGATGCAAACCGAGATTGCCAAGACTGAGATCGATCTGGCACGTTCAGCCTTGCGTCCTGAGTTGTCGCTTTATGCATCGAATACTCTGGCCCGTCCCGTAGCCAGAACGATGGAAGACCTATACAACAACAATTGGAACATAGGTTTGTCTCTCACGTTTCCTCTCTTCTCTCTTTATAAGGGGCGTCATAAGATTCGGGAAAGCCATTTGGCCGTTGCGCTGCATCGTAATGCCGAGGACCAAGAGATGCAACGTATCCGGGTCCGGGTCCGGACGGCCTTTTTACGTCATCGCGAAGCAATACAGCAAGTCGAAGCTTTGCAACTTTCTGAAATTCAGGCCATGGAAAATTACCGTATCATGCAGAACCGTTACATGAATCAACTGGCTATTTTGACGGATTTACTCGATGCGAACAGTGTACGCCTTGAGGTGGCGCTTCAACTGACTGCGGCGCGGACCAGGGTCGTTTATACCTATTATCAACTTTTGAGAGCTTGCGGTAAGATTTGATTGTTCGTATTTATCAATAGAGCGGAGAATATTTACAGTATGGGAGAGTGGCATCAACAGCGACGTAATTTGAAACGTCGTCGTCGGCGTAATATCGTTTTGAATATCGTATGTATTTTATTGGTCGGATCGGGACTTTGGGTGACGATCGACTATTTCTGGAGGCGTCTGAATTATGTCGTGACGAACGATGCCACGGTTGACCAGTATGTCGCTCCGTTGAATATCCGTGTTGCCGGATATATTCGTGAAGTCCGTTTTACGGAGCATCAATTCGTTCATCGGGGCGATACCCTGTTGGTATTGGATGATCGAGAATATTGTATTCGGGTCAAGGAGGCGGAAGCAGCTTTGCTCGATGCACAGGGGACGCAAGGGGTGATCCGTTCGGGAATCGAAACCTCACGAACGAATGTTGCCGTACAAGAGGCCAATATTGCCGAAGCGAAAGCAAAATTATGGCAGACGGAACAGGATTTCCAGCGTTTCGAGCGATTGATGCGGGACGAATCGGTGCCGGGACAGCAATACGAACAGGCCAAAGCCTCTTATGAGGCGGCTTTGGCTCGTTATCGGGCTTTGGTTGCCCAGAAACAGACTGCCGAGTCGCAATATACGGAAGCCAATATGCGAACGGTTGGGGCAGAGGCGAATGTTCTGCGTTGTGAGGCCGATTTGGATATGGCAAGGCTTAATCTTTCCTACACGGTTTTGATTGCACCCTATGATGGTTATATCGGTCGTCGCACTTTAGAGCCCGGCCAGTTTGTATAGGCAGGTCAGACTATCTCCTATTTGGTCCGAAACCAGGATAAGTATATTACGGCTAATTATAAAGAGACACAGATTGCCCGTATCTTTATTGGACAGGAGGTTGTGATCAAGGTCGATGCCTTTCCCGGCCGCAGGTTCCGGGGACGGGTTACGGCTATTTCCGAAGCAACGGGATCGAAATATTCGCTTGTGCCGACCGATAATTCAGCCGGAAATTTCGTAAAAGTACAGCAGCGTATTCCGGTGCGTATCGATTTTGAAGATGTTTCACAGGAGGATATGTCCCTGTTCCGGGCGGGCATGATGGTCGAGACAGAAGCTCGTCGTCGATGATTTCTCCGGAGAAACTGGAGCTGCCGCTCCGCCGATGGGTTCCCGATTGGTTGGGAGTTGTGGGAATTTTTGCCGTAATGCTTCCTGTAGCCATGTTGAATGGTTCCTATACGGGCAGTATGCTTGAGGTGTCGAATACGCTGGGGACGAATACCGAAGATATTACAATGGGATATTATGCCGCTTCGGCCGGAATGGCGATTGCATATCCTGTTGTTCCGAAGATCCTCGGGGCATTTCCCTCGAAGGCGTTGCTTTTGACCGATTTGATGTTGCAATTGCTCTTGAGTTGGATTTGCGCCCGATCGCAAAGTGCTGATACGTTGATCACTTGCAGTTTCTTTATCGGATTCTTAAAAGGATTCCTGATGCTTTGGTGCATTCGTCGTGTCAAAAAGATTTTCAGTCCGAAAGACATTCGAAGTGAATTTTACGCCTATTTTTATCCGTTGGTTTTCGGATGCGGTCAACTCTCGATGATCATTACAGCCGAATTGGCCTATCATTATAACTGGAAGTACATGTACTATTTCATGATGCTTTTGTTATTGATGGCTCTGCTCGTCGTTGTCATTTGTTTTCGCCATGATCGTCCGTTCCGTCGTATTTCGTGGAACGAGTTGCATGTGAGGGAGATGTTCGCCGTCTCTGCCGGGTTGTTGATGCTTATGTATGTTCTCAATTATGGGAAGGTCCTTGATTGGTTGGCATCTCCGCGTATCTGCCTTTACCTTGTACTGTCTCCGATTCTGATCGCCGTTTTTCTTTGGACACAGTCCCATTCTCGTGCCCCGTACGTGAATCTCGAACCGATCTATCAGCCTAAAGCGATCGTGGGATATTTGTATATGATGATCGTCATGTTTTTCAGTACATCCACAACGTTGATGTCCAACTATTTGACGACTATCTTACAGGTCGATGCCACACACACCTATACGCTTTACGTCTATCTTTTGCCGGGATATGTGCTCGGAGCGATCGTCTGTTTCTGGTGGTTCCGTTGGCAGCGATGGCGTTTCCGATTCCTTGTTGCCGGAGGAATGGCCTGTTTTGCTCTCTTTTTCGGGATCCTTTATTTTGGTGTATCTTTCGAAAGTACGTATGAGAGTCTTTTTTTCCCCATCTTTATCCGCGGAGCGGGAATGATGACACTCATCATCGCCTTTGCACTGTTCGTAACAGAGGAGTTGAATCCTAAATTTTTGATATACAATGCTTTCTTTTTAATCGTGAGCCGTTCAGTCTTGGCTCCCGTTTTGGCGACCTCGTTCTATAGCAACACATTGTATCGGTTGCAACAGAGTTATCAGAATTCGTTGGCTGCGTATTTTTCGATGACCGATCCATTGGCGGTCGTAAAATACACGTCGTCGTTGAATGCTTCTCTGTCCCAAGGGTGTAGTTATGATGAGGCAGTCCGAATGGCGACCGGATCATTGCAGACGGTGCTCCAACAGCAAAGTTTACTGTTAGCCTTGAAAGAGATTTTGGGGTGGCTATTTTTTGCTTCGTTGTTTCTTGCGATTGTTTCGCGTTTCATTCCTTTCCATCGAACACTTCGGGTTAAGTTTACCAAAGCGGGCGACGATATGGTTTAGCAGAAGACTGAAAAGGGCGAGGCAATCAAGACTCTCTTTTCTTGATTGCCTCGCCCTTTTTGTTTCTTGCGGAAAAGTTTATTCCGGGAAGTCTGCTAATATATATATTCTACCGGCGATTTTTTGAATCTCAGGACACGGGTATCCTTTGTGCCGGCTCCGTTTTGTGTCAGATAAAGCCCGGCCATACTGCCAGCCATATACCAACCGGACCCTTCCGGGGAGTAAACGCCGAACAGGATGTTATTGTAGTGGTTGGAGTGTTTGATGCCGTCGTTATTCCATTGAGCGCCTGGACCGTACCATACGATGGCTTCGTGCTCCGGAAAATCCGGACTCGACATTCCGATGCAAAGCAGGTCCGTTGCCTGTACGCTGCCGATCGTTAAATCGTTGCGTCTTCGTTGTTCCCGGTTGATCCGGCTGTGTCCATTCCAGGGATTCCGCAGTTGGTGAGAACCGCTCCACATGACCCAAACGTAATCGGTGGCATCGAAGATGCGATTGAACTCCTCCATTGACGGGAGCTCATAACCGTCCGGAGCCAGTGTCGTAGCCGGGAGTTTGTTGATATGGACGGAGGAACTGGTCGAGAATCCATCCATCACCAGAATTCCATCCTTTTCGATGACTCGCATCCCTTTGCCGCTGTCTCCCTGATAGGCCCATCCCCAGAGTTCGTAGAACTCTTCTGCGGAACAATCCCTCAAATAGTCGAGTACGTTTTTCCCGGCGAGAGCAGCCGGATCCGAGGTACAGAGTATTTGGTCTTCGAAGTCACGGGAGTTTCCACGTGCATTGTATTTGCACCACCATACGCCATGAAACCAGGTGACGGGTAGTCCGTAGTTGCGTCGCGAGATGCGGTAACATTCCCTCTCGGAGCCGTCTGCCGCATTGCAGATGACGAGCGTTGCTTCCTGAATGCGACCGTCCGCTTTCGGATCGTTCGGACGCCAGCCTCCTAAAACCCGGATGACAAGATTGGATTCTTCGCTTGGAACGAGCTGAATCCAGGCATCTTCTCCTTCGGGAAATTCAACTTGAAGTTCTTTCTCGGCCGGAAGAATGAATCGTCCCAGTTCATTGTCCACGTATCGGTCGAAATCGAAGGCATAGGAGTCGATGTCGAAAGCAATCTCACCCTCCAACCGTACGGGATTGGCCAGAAGCCGGATCGTGAGTCTGTCTTCGGGATAGATATTATTCAATCCTTTACGACGGAATTGGATATCCAACTCTTCAGCTGCCATACCGGGGGTATAAAGCGGTTTGCTGATCCGGAACCTGTTTTTCCCGGGGACTCCGCGCGTGGTCCCGATGGCCTCTATGGTCAGATGTCCCATTTCGGAAGGGATGATTTCGAGTTCGTCGTTGCAATCCAACACCAACAGAAAATCCGCATGGCTATGAGAAAGGGTGAGTCGAGCCCCGTCTCCGGAGATCTCTGCCCCCAGCGGAAGTTCCGATTGTTCCGTATCGATCACGATTTGTTGTCCCAGGTCCGGATATAGATTCGTATCTTCTCCGTTTTCCCAGGATTCGATTGTGAACTGTATGTCTTGATCCGCCTCGTCTTTTGTGAGAGTGATCGTGTAGATGTGGTTCCGTTGAATCTGTGCGGGAATTTTAGCTTCGAGCAAGCATGGTTTCCCATGTACGATCGCCTCGGCTCGCAACAGGGCCTCCGGATTCTGTTGCTCGTAAAGATAGGCGACCCCTTCCGTATCTTCCGTGAAAGGAGAGGAGGGGTGGGTCGTTATCTGGCCGGATTCCGAATCTTCGATCTCGTTGTTGGAGAATAGTCTGGTTTGTAAAGCGCAATTCTCCCAGGTAAGGCTTTTGATTTCGGCTTTTCCTACTGTTCGGATTCGCAGGTCGAAACGGGCAAATCCGCGGGATAGCCGAATCGAATTCGATCGATCGGACGATATTTCGGTAGATCCGGAGATGAACTGGATCGGGGTCCCTCTCTCGATCCCGATGTATGTCGAGAGCCATTCCTCCTCGGTGCAACCTTCGGCGAGAAGTTTGTTCAGATCGAGTTGGTCTGTCGAAAGGTTCAATACGTATAGTGTCCCGTCGTTTCGGTCGATTTCGAATCCGAAGCCCTTTTCCGAGTCGGTGGGGTGGTCGTAAATTGCAACCATTTGCCCTTCTTCGAACAGACAGGCTCGAAGATTTTTCAATAGATCTTCGTCCGGAGTAGTCCCCCCGGCAGATTCATAAGAGGAAAGTTCTACCGAAACGAACAGACTTGGAGTGATCGGGTCCGGACCGGGCCCGGGGCCCGGGTCGGGAGTGGGAGTCGGCTCTACACCTGGATCCGTTTTCGCGCAGGAGATCGCTCCTGCAAAAACAAATAAAAGGGAGGCCAGAATCGCATTTATTTTTCGTTTCATCTTTTTCAAAGTTTTGTTGTTATTCGTAAATGTACTCTACCGGACTTTTTATGCACCGAATGACCCTGGTCTTGGTTGAGTTTTGGTTGACGAATTTCAACCAGTTCTGGTTCGGTCGGTCATTTTGTGCATAACCTTCCATAATCCATGAATTCGCACTGTTCCCATAGGTTGCCAACAGCAGTGTCATTCTCGAAATACTGCCGGGAGATGTGTTCCATTGATGCCCCAGTCCGTAAAGGATCCAGCAGCCCGTTCCGGAGCGGAATTCATAGAGAGATACTATTCCGTAATGCTCTCCCAGAAAAGAAACATCTCGTTCGATGATCCGGACCGAGATCTCATCCCCGGCTCCATTTTGATAGGTCCGCGAACCCACTCCTCCGATGTTGTAGTTGTTCGAGCCGCTGAAGAAGGCATAATCGTCGTAGTCCGGAAGTTGGTATCCGTCTGGGGCCATGTAGGTTGGATCAAGTGTCCCGAAATTTTGTGCCGAACCCAGCATCCCTTCGTGGTAGAAAGCCGTTCCGTCGTGACGTAGAGGCAAGCCTTGTTGATTCCCGCCTTGGTATTGATCGCCCATCAAACGCAGCAGTTCTTCTTCGTTGCAATCGTTCAGGTAGTCGGCCAGTTCTTCGTTGATCGCCGGATCGGCTTGAATCGAGATTTGATCTTCGAACGATTTTACATGGCCGCGCAGATTGTATTTACACCACCAGGTTTCTCCTATTTTTACGACCGGGAGGCCTTGGTTGCGACGCCGGATCGAGTAACTTTCCGAATAACTTTCGTCGGAATCGGAGAGGATCAGTCTCCCCTCCTGGATACGTCCGTCGGCTTTGGGATCGTTGGGTTTCCAGCCCCCCAGGATACGCAATTCATTCCCGTCTTGCGAGAGAGTCATCCACGGGTCTTCGTCCGGATCGAATTCCAGACGGGCCGTTTTTCCTTCCGGCAGGGTGATGCGCCCCAATTCGCCGTCGATATAGCGTCCGAAATCGCAGATGCCGTTTTCGTCCAACTTGATTGCTCCGCTCAACAGAACGGGGTTCGGTTCGAATACCAGAACGATTCGTCCTGAATAGAGTTGATCCCGATGAATATTCAGGTGCAGATAGGATTGTTTCTCGTGAGGCATTCGATGAGCACAGGAGACTGCAACGAAGGCGATCGGTTCCAATGTTTTGGTGCGGGCTTCGACCGTAGCGGTCACTCCGCGGGCATCACCTTCGATACTGACCTCGGCCTCGGCTTCAGCCTTCAGTGCCAGTTTGAATTCTCCTCCTCGATGGGATATGAAAAGTGTGTCCAACGATGCATTTACCCGGACGTTTCCCGGAAGAATTGACGAGTCGATATCGATGATTCCTTTCGAATCGGGTAAAGCTTCGGTCGTGTGGTTTGTTTCCCATCCTTCTGCGACGATCGAAAGCGAAACGTCGGCTCCTTTCCCATGTACTTGCAGGGTGTAGATTCGATTCCGAAGAATTTGCGCCGGAAATGTAGCGACCATTCGATGGAGTCCTCCTTCGAATTCCACGATGGCTTCGGCTGACAATCCTTCATTCCCCTGTTCGCAAAGATAGAGCAGAGTCTCACGTCCGTTTCCCAACGGGGCATCCGTGTAATCGATCGTGAAATCCGATTTGTCAGTTGGTTCGAGGGTTTCCGAATTCGGCTGTTCGTTCACGTATCCTTTGTCGGCGATGCCACGGATCGTTATGTGATGAACCGTAACGCCTCGATCCGGGTTGAAGAGATCGATCCGGGCCACGCTGCGTCGCATGCGAATCGATGGGACGGTTGTATTTTGTGTCTTGATCTCGGTCGATCCCGTCATGAGAAACCGATCGCCCGCCATGCGATCGACAGTTGTACTGTGGAGGAGGAAGGCTTCGAGGGAGGTGCTCTCAGGTTCTACCTGGCTGAAGATCCCCGTTTCGTCGTTTGCAACGAAGCGAAGATCTCCCGATAACTCCTTGAGCGGGAACGTGTAGGTCCCTTCTGCATCGGATTCGATCCCCGGAACGATCTCCCGAAGGATTCCCTCCGAGAAACGATAGCCGATTACCTGTCTGATGGCGGTATTGTCCGAATTGCCGTTTGCGACCGAATTTTTTGCAGTTGCGAGACTTTCTGTTTCCAGTTGTACGGTGAACATTCCGCCCCTTTGGGGTGATGTCGGCGACTCGTCCGGTATTTGGCTACATCCTTGTAATAGAGCCATTCCGGTTAAGGTCGGGAATAGGTATTTCAAGATATTCATTACTGTCGTGTCGATTTTTCGTGTTTAGTACTTATTCGGATTTTGTGCGCTGTTCAAGTAAAGCGGCGAGTCGATAGGCATCTCCTGAATGTGGTCGACATAAAAATGGTTCATCAACTCCTGGGCCCAAGGGCCGTAGGTGAAGGAACTGGAGTGGCTGTAACCCATGACGTGTCCCAATTCGTGGAACATGATCTCGCAGGAATAGCTGTTGAAGTAGTGTTGGAACCAAGCCTGTTGATAGGCTCCGAATACACTGCCTCCTCCCAGACCGATTACGCCGTTCCCGGGATAGACCAGCCCGACATTCAGGGTCCGTTTTTGCCTCATTTGTCGGAGGACCGTCTCGACGGAAACTTTGTCGTTAACCCCTCCGTTGCCGTAAAGGCGATCGGCATTTGCACGTAAAATCTCTTCGTGTTCCGGCATGTCGATCATGTAGGTGAAGTTCAGGAAAAGAGCGACCACTTCACGGCAATGTACCGGCCTGATCCCCATCCAGTTCCCGACGGGACCTCCGTCCGGAAGTTCGGGATCTCCTCCGTACAGGGCGAATCCGATGGTCCATCCATGCTCGATGGCTTCGAGTTTTTTCCAGAAGGGATCGTCCGATGAGATTCGAAATTCCGCATCTTGCAGTTCGGAAAGGGAGACTGGTTCCATTTCGAGAATTTTTCCCGATTCGGTGCGGGTAACCGTTGTTTTCGTCGCCATCGGGAGATCTCCGTAGAAATCGACGAAAGCAGGGACCCGGTCGAAATAGGCCAGGTCGAAGAACTCCTCGCTGATCGATGGGATTCGGGCTTGTATGAGAACATCCGACAGATCGCGTGGCGAATAGAACCGTGCGTGCAGCAAGCCGTCGTCTGAAATGGAGATTTGAAGCGGGTCGGCCGTGTTGAAAGAGCGTTGGGATCCGTCCGTGTAGACCGAGTACGGTTCGTCGTCTTGCAAGATGTAGTTCGGTTTTGCCTTTTCAAGAGAGCGCTCCGTGATAAAGAGCGTTGCCGAACGATCATCGGGGTGTTCCACTTGCGTGTGGATGTGTTCGATGGTGTTGGGCCGTATCTCTTGCAGGGTGAAGTCATAGGTACGTCGAATCGTAAATCCTCTGTAATTGCGTGTTGTCAATTCTATTTCACCGCTGAGGGGAGTTTCTTCGACGGAAGGAAGGAGAAGATAGGAGCTTCTTGTTCCGAGATCCATCGTGAAGTCAATTCCGTCGCTTGCTCCCGAAAACTGGCCGCTTCCGGAGAACTCGGTGAGGAAAAGGGGAGACTCCAATGTGACGTTTTGTGTCAGAAGGGCAGTTTCGACATACGGGTTGTTAAAGTCAAACGAGAAATCCGTTCGTCCGATGATCCTTTTCTGAACGATCTGATCGTTTGTTGTCGAGATCAATTCATCTCCGGAAGGATCGGAACGACGAACTACCGTAAACGGTGTTCGGGAATAGAAATACTCTGCTTCGAGAGGCTTTTGAATATCGGAAGGGAATCGCAACCAAACTTCGTCGAGATTCCGAATCGGAGAGATCGTCGCCCCATCGCGGGTTTCGTCCCCTATGATTCCCAGGATCGACAGAGTATAAGAACCCTCTTGCAACCCTTCGATCTTTATTTCGGAAGAGTTCGGATCGTAGAGACTTTTGATACCCTCGATCGTCGATCCTTGCGCATCGACGATACAGAACTCCACTCGATCGTACTTTGCGTCGAGTCGTATATTTGAGGACCGGGAGGTTGCATCGTCGAATCCGTCGTATTGCAATTTGAAAACGATCCCGCTCGTCTCCCGACGGGAGGTCTCCTCCCAGGGATCGGATTGGCATGCCGTTAAGAAAAGAATGCAATACAATAAAACATGCGTGATTCTGTTCATTTGTTTTGGTGTTTATAGTATATTTGTAACGTTGTCTCGTTTGAATTTGAGACCCTCTCTTTTGAGAGTCGTGCAAAAATAGAATAGGGGAGAATATTTTGGCGTAACATTTGTTACGGGCATGTGCATTCGGCTGAGAAGTAATTGATTATGGACTTCGAAATTTATGAAGCACCTCTTTTCAGAGGGTGCGACCGCCGGGTTGTGGACGAGGTGCTCGCCCTCTCCCCCAGTCGTATGAGCATTTATAAAAAGGGTGATTTCATCGCCATGCAGCACAGCGTTTGCCGTTCGCTGTATATCTTGTGCAAGGGAAGCGTGTGTTTGCAGATGAGCAGCGAAGAGGGGCGTGAATTTACGCTCGATACGCTAGCCGCACCCGATGTGTTGGCCTCGGCTTTTATTTTCGGGACGGAGAATATCCTGCCGGTTTCTATCATTGCCAACACGGATTGCCATTTTCTGGTAATCAGCAAGGAGTGCGTTTCTCTTCTTGTCGAACGGGACAAAAAGGTTTTGCATAACTTTCTTACTATTTTGTCGGATCACAGCCTTTTCCTGAGTCGCAAATTGGAACAATTCGCGTTGCAGACGCTTTCGTCCCGATTGATAGGTTATCTCAGGAACAACCATGCGGTTCAAAATCTTCAGGAGACAGCATTTATTTTGGGGGTAACTCGTCCCTCCCTTTCCCGTACTGTTTCGCAACTCGTTCGCCAAGGGATCATTCGCAAGTCGGAGAAGGGGTACATATTGTCTTGATGGTTTGAAGCATCAAAAGGGAATGCCCCTTTTGGTTGGGGAAAATATATCGTAAAAATGCCCGGTCGATTTACTCGCCGGGCATTCTAATTTTAGATCCTTCTTTTTATAAAATTCCAAAGGAGCTGGGGGATAGAGGTTTTGCACAACCATAGAATTACAATTATCGTAGAGGCAATTCCGATGATCCAACCGAGACGGGAGTGCTTTTTTTCCGTCTGTTTCTCTGCCAAGAGGCGATAATCCAGCCTCTCTGTCTGAATGTGCTCCTCGTTCCCGGAAACGGCTCTTCGAAGAGAGCCGCTGTCCGAGGCGAATTGTCGGCGGATCGTACGATTCTCCACTCGATAACGGGTACGTGCGATACTGTCGCTTTTCCCGATCACTATTAGTGTATCATTATGTATTTCCGCCTGAATGGAGGTCCGTCCGCTATGGGTACGGAAACTTGCCCCTTGAGGAAGGGATCCCAATTCGCGGACCGGGATCGAAAGTTGTACCTTCTCTTGCGGAATTGCATCCGTTGAAATTGTTAGTATATAGGACGAAGAGTCGATTTGCTCCGTTTTTTGTCTTCGAAGCGAGTCGCGTGTGTCGGATTGTCTACTTGCTGCGGCTTGTAGATGTGTCGTTTGTTGCAGTGTCGAACTTTTTGTGTCCTGTTTCGTGGCGGCGCATCCGGCCGTTATCAGCAGGATCGACAAGAGTAGTATCGCGCGACGCTTTGTCGGAGTGTATGGATTCATAGGCTTTGGTATTTCGGTTGATGTTTTTGCGCAGGGTCGCTACTTCTTTGGTGAGGCGGTCTATTTTCAACCGCAGTTCCTCATGAAGAACTTGCCAGCTTGCTTTTTCTTGTCGGAGTGCGACATTTTCCTGCAATACGGTGTTGTATTTCTCGCAAAGCAGATCGATCGATTGCTGCATATGAGCCAATAGATCGTTGTTGCGTTTGCGGCGGGAAACCAGCCAGGTTGCCACGCTCGAAAGAAATCCGCTCGGCAGGGCGAAGGTGAGAATGTCTAAAAGGAGGGAGGGTGTCATGGAAATAATGGATTTAAGGAGCTATTCCGATCTCATGGAGCCAGTTCTGCACGTCGAAGCTGGGACACGCCTTGGCGGCCAGTTCGTTGTGTCCTACTACGGTTGCTTGGGGAAATCGGGAAAGGAAATCCCGGACGTACCGTTCCATTGCAGACAGCTGTTGAGGTGTGCGGGTATCTTTGGGGGTGCATCCGTCGGTGTCGACTCCTCCGACATAGGCAATGTGCCGACTGGTGGTGTTGAAGCCTTTGACTCCGTTGGTAATTTCCCATGGATCTACGATCGAGTCTTCGTTGTTGGGGACCAATCTTTCGATCGTTCCGTCGAGATGGATCAGATCGGTATATCCGACCTGTTTCCACCCTCGCCCTCCTGCCTGGATCGGAGCTGTATGCCACGTACGGATATCATCTCCGGTTACATCTCGGCCAGGGGGTGTTGCGGTACAGTGAATAACGAGGCGTTCGATTTTTTTCATGATAAAAAACGTTTTAAATAAATGAAAAGAGGAAGTTGCTCTTGAAGATGCATTTCTCTTGACAAGAGCAAAAAAGGAGCGTGAAAAAGGAAGTAGGACTTGCGCATGAGAAAGGACGGTATCCTCATGTGTGGCTCAAGGCCTGGGGAAAGGGCTTTCCTCTACAGAAGGAGTCCTTTGAGAACGGGTTGGGCAAAGATAATTGTTCGTGGCGGCGGAGTCCAAATCGGAAGTGCAAGATGATCTCCCTGAACGGCATGATACGCTTTTTTTGTCGTTATCATGCGCGAAGTCGAGGAATCGGTATTACGACAGGGAAGTCTCTCGAATGGGAGGACTTGTTTTTATGGGGGCGAATCTGTATTTTTGTCAAGATCTTTGAATGGGAGCTCCGATCTTCAGCATTCTCTTCCAGGCAGAGGTTCCTCCCACCCGGTTCTGAATTTTTACGATGAAAAAATATCGGCAGACAGGTCCCTCTACGGTCGATTCGGAATATTCCGCTTTACTTCTTTCCTGGTATGCCCTCCAGGGGAGGGATCTGCCGTGGCGTTGTACACGGGATCCCTATCGTATTTGGATTTCGGAGGTAATTTTGCAACAAACCAGAGTGGCGCAGGGGACGGCTTATTATCTGCGTTTTATGGAGAGATTCCCGGATGTAGCCGCTTTGGCGGGAGCTTCCGAGGATGAAGTGTTGAAATGCTGGCAAGGATTGGGATATTATTCGCGGGCTCGCAACCTGCATGCGGCGGCACGGCGGATCGTTTCCTGTTTCGACGGGGTATTCCCGGTCGAGTATGCCGACGTGAGATCCTTACCTGGGATCGGCGACTATACGGCCTCCGCGATTTGCTCGATAGCCTACGATGCTCCGTACGCAGTTCTCGATGGCAACGTATTCCGAGTGCTCTCCCGTTTGTTCGATCTCGATTGGCCGATCGATACGACGGCCGGACGAAGAGCGTTTTTGCAGTTGGCAGAGGCGATGCTGGACCAAACTCGACCGGGACTTTACAATCAAGCTGTTATGGATTTTGGCGCTATATGTTGTCTCCCGGTACAACCGCACTGTACGGATTGTCCTTTGCAAGCGAGGTGTCTCTCCTTCGCGGCTGGCCATGTATCCGTGCGGCCGGTAAAACGGATTCGGGCTAAGGTTGAGCCCCGTTATTTCAATTATTTGATCATCGAGTGCGGTTCGGAGCTGCTTTTACATCGTCGAGAAGGGAAAGATATTTGGCGGGGATTGTACGAGTTTCCTCTTATCGAGACTTCTCAGCCGATGGAGTACCTGGAGCTGGTTCGTACCGAGCCGTTTCATGCGTTGTTTGAGGACGTTGAGGAGTGGCAGTTTCTCGAATCGACTCTTATGCCGATTCATCAACTTTCCCACCAAGCCATTCATGCTGTCTTTTATCGTATCAAGGTCGATCAATGGAGCGAAGCCATGCGCCGTTTGTGTGTCGTTGATCGCTCTCGATTGGATGATTATGCCGTTCCTCGTTTGATCGAACGTTATCTCTCCCGATGAATCTTCTCATTCGGCGCGATGGAGCAGTTGCGGACTCTCTCCCTCTTGTGTCGGTTGCAAGATCCTGTTGGAACATCAATTACTATTTCCTGCCCGTGTCATGGATTGTGGCGGATTCGTCGGAAGAATATGGTCAAAAAAAGACCGATGCTTTTGCATCGGTCTTTTTTTCAGGATTCAGATTACTGAATCAGCGTTACACGGTTCTCAGCTGCGTTCTTGAACGGAGAAACAGAATCGCTGTACCCTTTGTAGGTGAGGTTCTCTGCTTTTACGCCTTTCGAAATCAGATAGTCGTAAACTTTCTTAGCGCGCTGTTCTGCCAGCTGCGTATTACGAGCTTTCGAACCGGTGTTGGGATCTGCGTGACCGCCGATCACATAAATCTTCTCTTTCGGAGCGTCCTTGATCTGGGCTGCAATTACATCGAGACGAAGTTTCTCCTTGTCGCTCAATTCGGTCGAACCGATATTGAAGAAGGTAATGCCTTTGGTGGTCAGGTAGATGTCCTCGTTGGCAACGGAGTTGGGACCCCATTTTGCCATTTCAGCGGCTTTCTTTGCGGCCTGGGCTTCAGCCTCGGCTTTCTTGGCAGCAGCTTTTGCGGCAGCCAGGTCGTTGCTCAAATCTTCGTTGTCCTCAGCCAATTCTGCCAAGGCCAGATCGCGCTCAGCAACTGCGTTCTGGTAAGCCAGAGCATCCTCTACAGAGAACGGAGAAGCCTGTTTGAAACCGCGTTTGTTGAAACGGTATGCAAGACCGATGGTTGCGCTGTATGCAACGGCTGCACGGTCGTTACCGCTTTTGATAACTGCGGGCATCGTGCTGTTGGGCAGGATCCACGTTTTAAGTTCCAATTCGATATCCAAACCGCGGGCTACACGGAATTTGTTCAACAGACCGGCAGCGAAACCGAATGCATGGCTGGTTCCCGTTCCCCATTTCTCTTGGAATTTGTCGGTGAAGTCCATGGCGTGATAACCGAAGCCGGCAAACGGAACAGCGTAGTAAACACGATCGTCGCGCTCGCCTCCGATCCAGTTCGAAAGGTTAACCATGAAGTCGACATGAGTGAACAGATAGGGGTTCTTCATGTAGGCACCTGTAAATGTGTTGCTCTGATATTCACCGCCTTGCAGTTGCAGACGGGCTCCCATTACAGGGTGGAACCATTTGGTGAGGCTGAAATCTGCCTGCCAGTTTACATGATTGCGACGACTGCCGAAATCTTCTTTGCCCAGCGTTCCGTTCAACGTCAGGCCTTGAGCTCCTCCGGCGATCGAGATCTCCCAGTTGTCGAAGAATCGGTTGGTCTCATAGCCGGCCCAGCCCTTCTTCGGCTGTTGTTGCTCGAGAACGACCAGATCCTCCTCTACTGCTACAACCTGAGCCGATGCTGCTGCCCCGCAAAGAGCGAGAGCAAGCGTAAAGAAAAGTTTTTTCATACAAAATTCAAATTTAGTTATACTCCTTTTTTGTTTGCTTCTTAAGCTTTGTGCAAAGAGGTGAATGCTATCACGCTCCAAAAATATTCATTTTTTCTTTATTTTCTAAATTTTATTCAAAAACGTTTTGTTTTTTGAATGTGTTGTATTGATAAATGCACAAAGTCCGCGCCAAATCCATCTATTTGTGGATGATTCGATGTTTTATTGTTTCAGAGATCATCCGCATTTGGAGTATCCGCAAGACATGCAGGTCAGGCATCCGTTTTGGTAAGCCATCGTCTCCTGCCCACAGGAGGGACATTTGTCCTTGGTCTGGGTGCCGTCGACGATGTATTGTTTCAAGGCTCGTTCCACACCGTTTTTCCACGTATTGATGGTTTCGCTGTTCAGGTGCAGCGATTCGATCAAGGAGACTACGTTGGTAATCGGCATGCCATGTCGCAATACGCCGGAGATCAATTTCGCATAGTTCCAAAACTCCTCGTTGAACAAACGGGATATACCGCCGATCGTATTCGTATATCCGTATCGGTCCGTATACTGGAAATCGTATCGTTTCGATCCGTTTTCTTCGCGTACCTTTATTATATTGCCCTTGGTGATCTTCGGGGGAATGAACATGGCATCTTCTTCGATTTTTCCGGTGAAGATTTCGTAAGGACGGTTGTTTTGTAGGCCCACGAAGGCGATCCAGTTTTCATTGCCATTTTTGAATCGTACCACATCGGCCGGAATGGATTTCGGTCGTTTGAAAACGGTCGCTTGCAAGTCCTCTTTTTTGACCTCTTTTTTCTTCTTGTCAAGCAGTACGCCGTCGCGGCAACCATCACGATATACGGTAACTCCTTTGCATCCGCACTCCCAGGCGGTACGATAAACTTCGGCAACCAGAGCTTCCGAGACGTTGTTGGGTAGATTTACTGTGACTGAAATCGAGTGATCAACCCATTTTTGGATCTCTCCCTGCATTTTTACTTTGGACACCCAGTCGATGTCGTTGGCCGTGGCTCCGTAGTAGGGTGACGCAGCCACCCATTTATTGAGCTCCTCGTCCGAGATGTCCTTCAGTTTTGATGTGTCGTATCCGTTGGCGTTGAGCCACTTGACGAAATTGTGGTGGTAAACGTTGTATTCTTCGAACTTTTCGCCCATTTCGTCTACGAAAGCCACCTTTGCATCCTGATCCGACGGATTGATCTTGCGCCGACGTTTGTATACGGGGCGGAAAACCGGTTCGATGCCCGATGTGGTTTGCGACATGAGAGACGTGGTGCCGGTCGGGGCGATTGTCAACATGGCGATGTTGCGTCGTCCTTTTTGTACCATTTCATCATAGAGTGCAGGATCGGCTTCGCGAATACGAGTGATCATCGGATTGTGCTCTTCTCTCCGGGCATCGAAAACTTCGAACGGGCCGCGTTCACCTGCCATTTTGACCGAAGCTCGGTAGGCTTCGATGGCGAGAGTTTTCTGAACTTTTACCGCAAAAGCGGTTGCTTCCGGAGTGCCGTAGCGCAGCCCCAGAGCGGCAAGCATATCTCCTTCGGCCGTGATTCCGAGCCCCGTGCGACGTCCCTTTCTGGCCATCGTACGAATCTTTTTCCAAAGCTCGAGTTCTACGCGACGGATGTCTTCATCTTCAGGATCCTCTTCGATTTTTTTGATGATCTGCTCGACCTTCTCCAATTCGAGATCGATGATGTCGTCCATCATGCGCATGGCCTTTTCGACATGAGTCTTGAACTTGTCGAAATCGAACGCAGCCTCCTTGGTGAACGGATTGTTTACATATCCGAACAGGTTGATTGCCAACAGACGGCATGAGTCGTACGGACACAACGGGATTTCGCCGCAAGGGTTGGTTGCTACGGTTGTAAATCCTTCGTCCGCATAGCAGTCCGGGATACTTTCGCGAATGATCGTATCCCAGAACATGACACCCGGCTCGGCTGACTTCCATGCGTTGTGGATGATTTTGTCCCAGAGTTTCTTTGCATCGATATCTTGTTCGTATCGAGGTTTGTCGCTGTCGATCGGGAACTGTTGATGGTATTTCTTGTTGGCCAAGGCCGCGCTCATGAATTCGTCGTCGAGTTTGATCGAGACGTTGGCACCGGTTACTTTGCTCGTATCTACTTTTGCGTCGATGAATCGTTCCGCGTCGGGATGCTTTACCGACAAGGTCAACATCAAGGCTCCTCGGCGACCGTCTTGTGCCACCTCTCTGGTTGAGTTTGAGTAACGCTCCATGAAGGGGACGATACCGGTTGAGGTCAGTGCCGAGTTGAGGACGGGGCTTCCCGTCGGACGGATGTGCGAAAGGTCGTGTCCCACGCCGCCGCGTCGTTTCATCAGTTGGACCTGTTCCTCATCGATGCGGAAGATGCCTCCGTATGAGTCGGCCGGATGTTTGTGCCCGATGACGAAGCAGTTTGAAAGGGAGGCAACCTGGAAATGGTTTCCGATACCCGTCATCGGACCGCCTTGAGGAATTACGTAGCGGAAGTGATCGAGCAGGTCGAATACCTCTTGCCGGGTCATCGGGTTGGGGTATTTTTGTTCGATGCGTTCGATTTCGGCTGCGATGCGTTCGTGCATTTCGCGCGGCGATTTTTCATAGATGTGGCCGAACGAGTCTTTGAGCGCATATTTGCTTACCCAGACTGTTGCCGCCAGTTCGTCGCCGTCGAAGTATCGTTTCGACTCCTCGACCGCTTCGTTGTAGGAGACTTCGGTTGGCAGTCCCGTTTTGTTGTTGTTTGACATAATTTTTTGGGGTTCCAATCTCTGTTTTATTTGAAATTCAGGAGATAGATCCGTTTACTCTGAAACAGAGAGACAGCTTCGTTTACAAAGGTCCTCTTTTTTTTGGGATTTTCCCCTTTTCTGTTCGATAATTTATTCCGAAGTTGTCAACAATCGACTCGTCAAAACGGAAAATACGCCTCCTGACAAATCGGGAGGGCTTTCCCGTAAGATTTGAAGAGTTGTTTATTTGACGGCGATGGCGTCGATTTCCACCTGAGCTCCCATCGGCAATTTGGCTACCTGATAGCAGACGCGTGCAGGCATATCTTTCGTAAAGAAAGTCGCATAGATGGCGTTCATTGCGGCAAAATCACCCATGTCATTCAGCAATACGGTAGTTTTTACCACATCCGAGAACGAGTATCCGGCCTCTTCCAGAATGTGTCCCAGGTTGGCGAGTGATTGACGGGTCTGTTGTTCAATGCCTTCGGCCATAATGCCGGTGGCGCCGTCGATCGGAAGCTGTCCCGAAATATAGAGAGTCTCACCGCATTGTACGGCCTGAGAATAGGGGCCTACGGCTTTAGGGGCTTTAGGAGATGCGATAATTTTTTTCATGATTGGTATGGTTTGTTTGTTCTATCGTGCAAAGATAGAATTTTCTTGTGTAAATTTGCATACAATTTGATGGATAAAAAAATCAAAATCGAAAATCTATGAGAGGTTTGATTAAGGCGATGCTGATGATCGTCGTCGCGATCGGAACGATGGCTTGCTGTCACTGTAAAAAGGTGCAGCGAAGCGATAATAAACCATTGATCGGTACAGAGTGGCAACTCGTTCAGATGGACGGCCGCGGAGTGTCGGTAGAGGCCGATCTTTTTACGGTGGTTTTCGGCCAGGAGAACCGTCTTTCGGGGCTCGGAGCCTGCAACCGTTTGACCGGAGATTACGAGGCAACCGAAACGGGGGCTTTGAAGATCGGGGAGTTGGCTTCGACTCGTATGGCGTGCCCCGGTATGGATCGAGAGCGGGCTTTCTTCAAGATGCTTACGGAGGCGACCCATTACGAGATCGACGGGCCGATGTTGATGATTCTCACGAACGGCGAATTGAAGGCGGTTTTCCAGGCGCGTTAACGGAGGAAGACCGACAGAGCAGATCGAAGCGGGGAAGTCTCCGGGCACAAGGAGTTTCTTCGCTTTTTACCATGCTCGCCGTCCTGGGGTGGGGAATTTTTAATTTTATGTTGTTGTGGCCGGACTCTATTTCCATATCCCGTTTTGCCGTCGTATCTGTGCCTATTGCGACTTCTTTAAAAGCGTCGATGTGCAGCGTCTCGATGTGGTGCTGAAGGCGATGGAGCGTGAGTTGCCCCATGCTGTCGAATGGCTCTCCGGTCGTTCCGTTCGAACCGTTTATTTCGGCGGAGGAACCCCGTCGCTTTGTCCGCCCGATCGCTTGCAACGGTTGGTGGATGTGGCTGGCTCTTTGCTGGACTGCTCCCGAATAGAGGAGTTTACCGTTGAGGCTAATCCGGATGATATGACAGAGGAGTGGCTCGACGCGTTGGCACATACAGGTGCAAATCGCCTGAGTGTCGGGATTCAGTCGTTCGACGATGCCGAGCTGCGGCTGATGAACCGGCGCCATACGGCGGCGCAGGCGGTTGATTCGGTTTTCAGGGCACAGCGTGCCGGCTTTACCAATCTGACGATCGACTTGATCTTCGGTGTTGCCGGATTCGGAGAGGAGGTGTTGTGCCGTAATTTGGAGCAGGCGCTTGCCTTGGGAGTACCTCACATTTCGGCCTACCACCTGACTATCGAGCCGGGAACGGCGTTCGATCGACGGATCGGGGCTGGGCATTTCCGAACCGTAGACGAGGAGGTTAGTGAACGGGAGTTTCAACTGATACATCGGATGCTGACCGAGGCCGGGTATGAACATTACGAGGTCTCCAACTACGCTTTGCCGGGTTACCGGGCACGTCACAATTCGGCTTATTGGAACGGGATGGAGTATCTTGGAATCGGACCTGCAGCCCATTCGTTCAACGGACGATCCCGCCGTTGGGTCGTATCGTCGATCGACCGTTATCTGGAGGGGGTGGGAACCAATGCGATCTATGAAGGCGAAACGCTCTCTTTGCAGGATCATTACAACGAATACCTGATGACCTCGTTGCGAACGAGCGACGGGGTCGATCTGGTACAAGTGGAAGCCCGTTTCGGAGAGGAACGATTGATGCGTCTGTTGCAACAGGCGATTCCTTTCGAACGTGCCGGTGAGTTGAGGCGCACCGAAGACAATCGTCTGGTTATTCCTCCGGAGGCTTTTCTTGTTTCCGATGCCGTGATCGGTGCGCTTTTCGAGACCGATTGACGGGGACTTTGTCGTCCACGCTTTTTATTTGCCTCCGCGTTTGAATCGGGAAGGGCTGTATCCGGTGTGTTGCTTGAAGTATTTGCCGAAGAACGACTGAGTCGAGAAATTGAGTCGATAGGCGATCTCCTGAATGCTCAGTCCCGAGTAGCGTAACAGGCTCTTCGCTTCGAGAATGACCGACTCGTCGATCCATTTGGCTGCCGTCTTGCCGCTCACCGATTTGGCGACCGTTGAGAGATATTTCGGCGTAATATTCAATTTGTGGGCATAGAATCCTACATTCCTTTCCTGTCTGTTGTATTCTCGTAACAACTTCATGAATTCGTCGAAAATAACCTCGGCTCGACCTTGTCGCATTTCGTTTTTATGCTCGCGCAAGTTTAATTCGGTGATAAGGTAATAGACGGCGGTGAAAAGACTTCGGATGATCTCTTGCCGGTAGTGCTTTTTGTCGCTGGCCAGGATCGTTTTGATGAGTTGGAAAATCAGGCGGATCTCCTGAGTGTCTTGAGGGGTTACCTGCAAGCAGGGCTGTTTTTCCAAACGCATGTAGATGGAAAGCGAAGTGGAAAGATCTACCTGAATATCGTTAAGAAATGATTTGGAGCATACGACCAGAAAAGCGGAAAGGTCTTTGCTGCACGAGATGGTCCGTACGACCCGGTCGGTACCGAGCAGGACGATCGTGTTGGGACACACTTCGTATTCGACCGTGTCGATCGTCATGACGGCTGTGCCGCTGATAATAATGATGGCGGCGAAACCGTCGATCATTGTCGGGTGTTCTCTCGGAATGTTGTATTCGAGATCCAAAGAGCTTATTACCAAGTCGTCCGATAGGTAGTGAATATCCTTCATCTGCTCTTTGATCCGAGGAATGGATATTCGCTGTAACGTTATTTCGTCCGTTGCCATAGCGGTTTATTTAGGAGGTTGCCGAAGAGGGGTAATTTGTGACGACAAATCTTCATGTCGTCTTGCGGACAGATGACTCGAAGTGCCTTGTGCAGACATTCGATGTGGAGCGGGAAATCGGCGCCTTTTTGTCCGTCTACGTCGGTCGGTTCGTTGATCGGCGAGAGGATGTCGATGCAACGGGCCTGAAAATGTTTGATCTGTTTGGGGTGTCCGCCCATCAGGTGACGTCCCATGGCGAGGGTCGATACCAGCGGATTGCGTCGCTCGAGCAGCAGACAGTCGAACAGTCCGTCTTTGATACTCGATCGAGGAGCAAGGTGGAATCCTCCGGCGGTCTCTCCGTTGAAGATCAAAGCCATGAGCGATTCGAAATCGAACTCCTTGCCATCGGCCCGGATTTGTAGCGGAATGCCGTGTATCGTACGGAACTCCTTGACTCCTTCGATCAGGTAGGCCAGTTTCCCGATTTGGTGCTTGCGCTTGTCGGGAGTGCGTTGTGATGTGGTGGTGAAGATCCCGAAGCTGAAAATATTGACGAAGTAGTTGTTGTTTACCCGACCACAGTCTACCAGCTCCTCTCTCCCGGTCAGGATTTGGCGGGCGGCATCCATCGGATTTTTTGCCATGCCCAGTGCCCGGGCAAAGTCGTTGGCCGTTCCTGACGGGATGATTCCCAGTCGAAGATCGAGATTCTTCTCTTTCATCCGGTTTACCACGTAGTTCACAGTGCCGTCGCCACCTGCAATCACAACTAAATCGACGGTCTCATGACCATTCAGGGGGTTGTTCAGAAAATCGACCGGACAGGCCGTGATCTGATAGTCGTATTGATGGAACAACTCATCAATATGATTGATCTTGCTTTCGATCTTGCCTTTCCCCGATTGAGGATTGTATAAAAACAGTGCTCGTTTCATGTGTCGAAGACGGTTATTGCCTCATCTTTTCTTGCATGGATGGGGTACTGAAGGTTTCGTAGCCGCCCTTGCCGTCGTCAAGGATGAAGTACACGGCTGCATTTTGGTTTTGTCGAGCCAATTCGATCGCGCGGTCCGCACCCAGGGTCATGTACATGGTGGCCAAGGCATCGGCCGTTGCGCAGTCATCGGCCAGCACCGTTGCGGAGAGAAGACGTGACTGTACACTTCGACCTGTAAAGGGGTCGATCGTGTGGGATACCTTATTCCCGTTTTCGTCGAGATAGAAACGTCGATAGTTGCCGGAAGTAGCCAATCCACCTTCGGTCATCAGGACAAATCCGGTCAGATATTCTCCGTTGGTCATATTGCCATCGAATGGGGTCTCAATCCCGATTTTCCAGGGCTTCCCTTGCGGATTGACCCCTTTGCAGCGACATTCGCCACCAATATCCACCAGGTAGTTTCGGGCTCCGCAGCGCTCCATGAGCGCCGCTACCAGATCGACCGTATAGCCTTTGGCGATCGAATTGAAGTCGAGTTGGATGCGGGGGTCGTCCTTGACAATTCTCCCGTCTTGGATATGTACTCGTTGGTAGCCGACGAACTGTAGGATCGAATCAAGGTTGGGTGTGCCTGTTTTCTCATGACCGGCAAATCCCCAGGCATCCACCAGCGGTTTGACCGTTACGTCGTAGTGCCCGTTGCTCAGACGGCTGATCCGTTCGGCCAGTTGCAGGTTGTAGCGGATGTGTTGGTCTGTCGAGTCGGTTTCGCCCCGGTTGATCCGGCTCAGCAGGGAGGTAGAGTCGAAAATCGACATGGAGGCTTTGGCCTCGGTATCGATTTGCATCACAGCTTGATACAACTCTTGTACGGAGCATTCGGAGGGGTCGCCCGTCGCTTTGAATGTGGTCCCCAGCATGGAGCCGCCGACGGAGAGGTAGCGCGCCTTTTGCGAACACCCTGCCATCATGCCGATCGATCCGGCGATAAAGAGCAATAGGAGAAATCTTTTCATGCGACGATGTTTTTTGCCGGGTAAAAATAGTGTTTTCGATGTAGTTTACCAAAAAAAGGAGGGGGAATCGTTAAAAAATTCACAGGTTAAATTGGTTATTCTGAATTATATTAGTACATTTGCGCCACGCTCTGGCGTTATTCGCGAGTAAGGGGAATGCGTCGTAGAGTGGAACTAAATAAACTTAACGAAATGAGTTATTTAACAGCTGAGAAAAAGCAAGAGCTTTTTGGTACGTACGGAAAGTCTAACACCGATACGGGATCTCCCGAGAGCCAGATCGCGTTGTTTTCCTACCGTATTAACCACCTTACGGATCACCTTCGTAGCAACAAACACGATTTCGGGACCCAGCGCGCCCTGTTGCGCCTGGTAGGTAAACGTCGCCAGTTGCTGGAGTATTTGAAAGAGATCGACATCGAGCGCTATCGTGCAATCATTAAGACGCTCAATCTCCGTAAATAGTCCTGGAGGCAAAAAATGGGGTTGGCCAATCGTTGGACAGCCCCTTTTTTTAGGGAACACATTTTGACGAAATAAATATCATGGAAGAAAAGAAGTTGTACAATGCCGTCCGTAAAACATTCTCGCTGTCGGATGGACGCGAGGTGATGATCGAGACGGGCAAACTGGCCAAACAGGCCGACGGCTCCGTGGTGGTGAAGATGGGAGATACGATGCTCCTGGCCACGGTTGTAGCCGCCAAGGATGCTAAACCTGACACGGACTTCATGCCGTTGCAGGTAGATTATAAAGAGAAATATGCGTCGCGCGGACGTTACCCCGGCGGCTTCATGAAACGGGAGGGCCGTGCCAACGACAGCGAGATTCTCGTAGCGCGCCTGATCGACCGTGCCCTGCGTCCTCTGTTTCCCTCGGATTATCACGCCGAGGTCTATGTAACCGTTACGTTGATTTCTGCAGATCAGGATATACAGCCCGATGCACTGGCCGGTCTGGCCGCATCGGCAGCCCTCGCCGTTTCGGATATTCCGTTCGGCGGTCCGATTTCCGAGGTGCGTGTTGCCCGTATCGGAGGTCAGTTCTACATCAACCCGAACTTCTCTCAGATGCCTGATGCCGACCTGGATATCATGGTGGCCGGTACGATCGACAACATCATGATGGTCGAGGGTGAGATGAAGGAGGTTTCCGAGCAGGTGATGCTCGAGGCCATCAAGTTTGCTCACGAGGAGATCAAGAAACATTGCGCCGTTCAGATCGAACTCTCGAAAGAGTTGGGCAAGGACGTGAAACGTACCTATTGTCACGAGGTGAACGACGAGGAGTTGCGTCAGACGATCATCCGCGAGCTTTACGACAAGGCTTACGCCATCGCAACGAGCGGAACAATGAAGCACGAGCGCGAGGATGCGTTCAATGAGTTGGAGGCTGAGTTCGCATCTCGGTTTACCGAGGAAGAACTCGTGGAAAAAGCACCGTTGATCCACCGCTATTTTCATGACGATGTGCTGAAAAAAGCCATGCGCAACATGATCCTCGATGAGGGGAAACGTCTGGACGGTCGTCGTACGGACGAGATCCGTCCGATCTGGTGCGAAGTGGGCTACCTGCCTGCCGCTCACGGTTCGGCAATCTTCACCCGTGGTGAGACGCAGTCGCTTACGACCGTTACCCTCGGTACGAAGATGGACGAGAAGGTGAAGGACGAGGTATTGGTACAGGGAACCGAGCAGTTCGTGCTGCACTACAACTTCCCGCCCTTCTCAACCGGTGAGGCAAAGGCCGCGCGTGGTTTGAGCCGTCGTGAGATCGGTCACGGTAACCTGGCATGGCGTGCCCTGAAGCCGATGGTTCCCGTGGGAGAGGAGAACCCCTATGCCGTACGTGTCGTATCGGATATTCTGGAGTCGAACGGTTCGTCGTCGATGGCAACGGTTTGTGCCGGTACGCTGGCCCTGATGGATGCCGGTGTGAAACTGAAGAAACCCGTTTCCGGAATCGCGATGGGTCTGATCTCGGATTCGGCTACCGGTCGTTGGGCCGTGTTGTCCGATATTCTGGGCGATGAGGACCACTTGGGCGATATGGACTTCAAGGTAACCGGTACCAAAGACGGTATTACGGCTACGCAGATGGATATCAAGGTAGACGGTCTCTCTTACGAAGTCCTGGCCAAGGCTCTCGAGCAGGCACGAGTAGGACGTATGCATATACTGGGGAAACTGACCGAGTGCATCGCTGAACCGCGTGCGGATTATCGTCCGTTCGTACCGCGCATTGTCCAGATCACCATCCCGCAGGATACGATCGGAGCTGTGATCGGCCCGGGCGGAAAGGTTATCCAGGATATTCAGAAGACGACCGGTACGACCATTACCATTACCGAGGTCGATAATAAAGGTATCGTCGACATTTTCGGACTGGACAAGCAGGCGATGGATGCAGCCCTCTCCCGCATTAAGGGAATCGTGGCTACGCCGGAGGTCGGCGACGTGTATAACGGGAAGGTCCGTTCGATCATGCCGTTTGGTGCATTCGTCGAGATACTGCCCGGGAAAGATGCCTTGCTGCACATTTCGGAGATCGATTACAAACGATTCGAAACGATGGAGGAGACCGGCCTGAAAGAGGGCGATATGATCGAGGTGAAGGTTATCGGTATCGACCCGAAGACCAACAAACTCAAATTGTCGCACCGTGTCCTGCTTCCACAACCGGAAGGTTGGACTGAGCCGGAACGTAAGCCTCGTGAAGCCCGCTCGGATCGTCCGCGTCGCCGCAAAGAGGATAATAAATAGGTCAAAACGGTTGTAATCTTTGCATTTTAGGCGAAGGTTTGCATACTTTTTGAAGAAGTTTGTTATATTTGCATAGATGTCGTACCCTTGGCACGACTCGTAAGGCAAACATTGTTAAAGAAAGAATTTACAACATTAAAACAAATTTAATTATGAAAAAACTGGTGAAATTGAGCCTGGCGCTTGCAGTGGTTGCAATGACTTTGTCAAGCTGTAACTGCTTTAAGAAAATGGCTAAGAACACGGACGATGTCGCTTTGACATGTACGCCTGAGATGTTGGTATTGAACAACGGGGTCGTAGCTGCTGACATTACGGCAACTTTCCCGGCCAAGTATTTCAAGCCCACGGCTATCGTAAAGGTAACACCTGTGATGGTTTTCGAGGGTGGTGAGGTGCTCGGTACTCCTAAATTCTTCCAGGGTTCGAAGGTAAACGAGAACTATACGGTAGTTGACAAGAAGCTGGGTGGTACTTTCACGCAGCACGTTGAGTTCCCCTATGACGAGCGTATGCAGGTCTCTTTGCTGCAGTTGCGTGTCGAGGCTAAATGCCCGGGTGATGAGAACTTTACGCTGATCGATGCCAATACGGGTCGTGTAATTAAGGAGAAGGAGCTCGCAGAGGATCCATCGCTGGTACTGGCTGCCGGTTTGACGGTTGCTGAGGGCGTAAATACGCTGCAGCAGGATCTGGTTTACTCGGATGCGATGATCGCCCTGCCGAGTGACTACAAACGAGTAACCACGGAGATCGACCAAACCGAGATCCGTTACGCGATCAACCGTTCGAATGTAACCAAGAGTGCCCTCAAAGAGGCTGATTTGGATGCGTTCAAGGCAAATGTAGAGGCCTATATGCAGAATGATCGTGCTACGCAGCACTTGGCAGTCAAGGGTTATGCTTCGCCTGACGGTCCGGAGAAATTCAACGACAAACTTTCGAAGAGCCGTAGCGAATCGGGTGATGCCGTCATTGCAAAACTCCTGAAGGATACGGGCCTGGATATCGACGTGGCTGCATACGGTGAGGATTGGGAAGGCTTTAAGAAACTTGTCAGCGAGTCGGATATCAAGGATAAGGATATGATTCTCCAGGTATTGAGCATGTACTCTTCTTCGACGCAGCGTGAGGAGGAGATCAAGAACATGGCATCAGTATTTACTGAGTTGAAGAAGGAGATTCTGCCGGAACTCCGTCGTTCGGTGATCGTGAACAGTACAGACATCGAGGGTAAGACCGACGAGGAGATGATGGCTCTTGTAGAGGGTGGCAAACTGAACGAGTTGAACTTGAACGAGCTGCTCTTCGTGGCCGAGGCCGTTGCTGAGGACGATGCGGTCAAGATCGAGGTTCTGGAGTATGCTGCCGAAAACTACAACGATGCACGTGCATACAACAACCTGGGTATCCTCTTGACCAAGAACGGCGATACGGAGGGTGCTATGAAGTGCTTCCAGAAGGCTGCACAGCTTGGTGAAGCTTCTGAGGCGCTGAACAACAACCTGGCTCTGGTAAATGCCGCTAACGGTAATATCGAGGAGGCTGAGCAGTATGCGAAGGGTGCCAATGCCAAGACGCAGAGCCTGATCGATGCGGCTCAGGGCAACTACAACCAGGCTGCAAAACAGCTCGAGGGTGTAAATGCCGCTATCGCTTGCACGATGAACAAGGACTATGCAGCTGCTAAGCGTGCTATCGCGAAGGAGACTTCGGCTGAGGCTGATTACCTGCGTGCCGTAATCGCATCCGAGGAGGGTGATATGAGAACGGCTGAGGCTCAGTTGAAGAGCGCCGTTAAGAAAGAGGCTAAACTGGCAGAGAAGGCTATGAAGGACGTTCACTTCAAGAAGCTTTTCGAGGCTGGTCTGGAGTTCTAATCCCGGAACGACCGAAAAAAATATCCGCACCCGACGCATGCGGGTGCGGATATTTTTTTGCCCCCTTGCGGAGCTGTCGCCTGGAGCCGACCATCCGACCGGGGTGGCGGAATTGCTCCGGGTGATCGGATGAATGCATGAATTTTGCGGTGAATCGAGTAATTTCGGTCCGATTGCTGGAAAAATCTAAAAAATTCGTATTTTTGTTCTAAATAGGATGGGAATGTCCTGACGGGAGGTCGCCGGGGCGATCTCCACGCCGACAAAAGATAGAAAGGTTAACCCATACCGAGGTATTCCGGAGAGAGAAGAGAATCGTCCGCTTTGTGAAAGAGCGGGGCTCGGTACGGATCTCGGTTCGAAAAACGAATATTACTATGGAGTACGCAAATCATTTGGAAGAATATGCTCCTGCCATGAGCGAGGCTCAGGTTGCCCAGGAGGTGGCTCGTATCCGCAAGGTTGCGGAGGAGCGGAACCACAATCCCGAAGTCTATAAGATGTGCTATTCCGCCGTCGACCTGACGACCCTGTCTTGCAACGACTCCGTGGAATCGGTAACGGCTTTTGCCCGGAAGGCGGTCGAATTCTACGATCGTTTCCCGCATATTCCCAACGTGGCCTCGATCTGTATCTATCCTCCCTTTGTGGAGACGGTGGGGGTTGCGGTCGACGGTACGGACATGCGGATTACGAGCGTAGCCGGAGGATTCCCCTCGTCGCAGACTTTTATGGAGGTAAAGGTGCTGGAGGTTGCCATGGCGGTCGAGAACGGAGCCGATGAGATCGATATCGTCCTCAATGTCGGGAAGATGCTGGAGGGGCATTACGATGAGGTGGCCAATGAGATCGAGGTGATCCGTGCGGAGATGGATGACGATATTGTCCTGAAGGTGATTATCGAATCGGGAGCACTAAAAGCGCCTGAGTTGATTCGCAAGGCTTCGTTGCTGTCGATGTATGCGGGTGCGGACTTCGTGAAGACTTCGACCGGCAAGATCGACGTGGCGGCAACACCGGAGGCTGCCGTTGTGATGTGTCAGGCAATCCGTGACTACTATGAGAAGACGGGCCGGAAGGTTGGTTTCAAACCTGCTGGAGGTGTCCGTACGGCAGAAGATGCCGCATTGTACTACACGATTGTCGAGGAGATTCTCGGTAAAGAGTGGTTGACCCCTGCGTTGTTCCGTATCGGAGCTTCATCGGCTGCCAATAATCTGCTGACAGCGATTGAAGGACATCCGGTGAAATATTTTTAATGTCCGTCTCCGGGAACGGAGTGGTTTGCAAACGAAAAGCGGCACCCTTGGAAAAGGGTGCCGCTTTTCGTTTCTCGCTTTATCGTTCCGGGGATTGGGGGGGAATCTTCCCGCTTTGGAACAGGAACGTTGGAAGCCGGGTGCTTCCGAATCGTTACACGCCTTGATGCGATCGTAAAAATACCACGGCCGGGAGAAATATCGCTCCCGGCCGTGGCTTCTAAAGCTATGAAATAGTTTTGGGTTCCTTACTTGAGTTTCGGACCTGCGGCAACGAGTTTCTTGCCCTCTTCGTTCCCGGTGAATTTCTGGAAGTTCTTGATGAAACGTCCGGCCAGGTCTTCAGCCTTCTCATCCCACTGTTTGCCCTCCTTGTAGGTGTCGCGCGGATCGAGAATTTTCGAATCTACACCCGGCAGAGCCGTCGGAATGGTGAAATCGAAGATCGGCAGCTTCTTGGTCGGGGCCTTGTCGATCGAGCCGTCGAGAATGGCATCGATGATGGCACGCGTATCCTTGATCGAGATACGTTTGCCCGATCCGTTCCAACCGGTGTTAACCAGGTAAGCCTTGGCACCGGACTGCTGCATGCGTTTTACCAGCTCCTCTCCGTATTTGGTCGGGTGCAGCGAAAGGAAGGCAGCGCCGAAGCAAGCCGAGAAGGTCGGGGTCGGCTCCGTGATACCGCGCTCGGTACCGGCCAGTTTGGCCGTAAATCCGGAGAGGAAGTAGTATTTGGTCTGCTCGGGATCCAGAATGGAAACCGGAGGCAGTACACCGAATGCATCGGCCGAAAGGAAGATAACCTTCTTGGCAGCAGGAGCCTTCGATACGGGTTTTACGATGTTGTCGATGTGGAAGATCGGGTACGATACACGCGTGTTCTCGGTAACCGACTTGTCGCTGAAGTCGATCTTGCCCTTCTTATCCACCGTTACGTTCTCGAGCAGTGCGTTCAGACGGATTGCATTCCAGATGTCGGGTTCATTCTCTTTCGAGAGGTTGATAACCTTGGCATAGCATCCACCCTCGAAGTTGAAGATACCGTCATCGTCCCATCCGTGCTCGTCGTCACCGATCAACTCGCGTTTCGGATCGGTCGAAAGGGTCGTCTTACCCGTACCCGAAAGACCGAAGAAGATAGCCGTTTCGCCATCCTTGTTGGTGTTGGCCGAGCAGTGCATCGAAGCGATGCCCTTGAGCGGAAGCAGGTAGTTCATGTAGGAGAACATACCCTTCTTCATCTCACCGCCATACCAGGTGTTGATGATTACCTGCATCTTCTCGGTGAGGTTGAATACAACGGCCGTCTCAGAGTTCAGGCCCAGTTTCTTGAAGTTCTTAACCTTGGCTTTGGAAGCGTTCAGAACGACGAAATCGGGCTCGCCATAGTTCTCGAGTTCCTCGTCGGTCGGACGGATGAACATGTTTTTAACGAAGTGTGCCTGCCATGCAACCTCCATGATGAAACGGATCTTCAGACGGGTATTTTCGTTGGCCCCACAGAATGTGTCTACTACGAAAAGTTTTTTGTTCGAGAGCTCTTCTGCTGCGATCTTTTTCAGTTCCTTCCAAGCCTTTTTGGTTACCGGCTTGTTGTCGTTCTTGTATTCGGGCGAAGTCCACCAGATTGTATCTTTGGTCGTCTCGTCCATGACGAAGAACTTGTCTTTGGGAGAGCGTCCCGTATAGACTCCCGTCATAACGTTTACGGCTCCCATTTCGGTCACTTGACCCTTCTCGAAACCGCGCAGTCCTTTGCGAGTCTCTTCGCGGTAAAGTTCGTCGTACGACGGGTTGTGGACAATCTCCTTCACACCCGTGATTCCGTACTGTTTCAAATTGATGTTTGCCATACTATTAAATGTATTAATCCTTGTATCCTTATTTTATAAACTCGTTTGCCCCTTTAATATTGTTGGGCGAGGCAAAGATAAGCAAACTTTTCACATGTTAGTAAAATAACAGTAATATCTTTTATCAAAATTATGCTTTCTGGGGAAGCGTGCTTTCTGCGTCCTCGTTTTTGTCTGACGAAGAGCTGTTTTTTGCATGAGAGCGACGGTCGATCGCATTGACGATCACGGCGATCGCGCCGTCCCCCGTAACATTGGTAGCCGTTCCGAAACTGTCCATGGCGATATAGGTGGCGATCATCATACCCATCATGGGTTCGTCGAATCCCAGCATTGATTCCAGCAGTCCGATGGCGGCCATGATCGCTCCGCCCGGAACGCCCGGAGCAGCGATCATCGTGATGCCGAGCAGGGTGATGAATCCGGCGAAGGTGCCGATCGAAACGTCGAGTCCCGACATCATCATGACGGCCAGCGAGCAGGCCGTGATCTTCATCATCGAACCCGAGAGGTGGATCGTGGCGCAGAGGGGAATGACGAATCCGGCCACTTCGGGGCGTACGCCCAGCTTAATCGTTTGGGCCAGTGTCACGGGAATGGTTGCTGCCGAAGACTGGGTCCCCAGGGCGGTCAGATAGGCTGTCATCATCGTGCGGAGCATCTTGAGCGGGTTTTGCCGTGCAACGATGCTGGCGATGGCGAACTGGATCAGCAGCAGTACGACGGTCATGACGAAGATCAGCACGATGAGTTTGATGAAGACCCCGAGCACGCCGGCCACCTGTCCCGACTGGGTGATCGAGAGGAAGATACCGAAGATATAGAACGGAAGCAGCGGGATGATGACCTTTGCGATGACGCGTTCGATGATGAGTTTAAAGTCATCCATCATCCCCTTGAGTCTGTCGCTATGGATATAGGCCATTCCCAATCCCAGGACGAAGGCCAGTACGAGTGCCGTCATGACCCCCATCAGGGGCGGCATCTCTACGGTAAAGTAGGGAGCCATGGTACTTGCCGATTCGGCCGGTGCGGCCATCTCCGCCGATCCCAGCATGGAGGGGAGGATCGCCTCGGCGGTAAAGAAGGTGCCGAATCCGGAGAAGAGCGTGAAGGCATAGGCCAGGGCGACCGTGATGAGCAGCAGGCGTCCCGCTTTGGCTCCCAGATCGGCGATTCCCGGAGCCACCAGTCCCAGGATGAGCAACGGGATGATGAAATTCAGGAAGTTACCGAAGATGCTGTTGAATGTAAGGGCAATGCGTGTGAACCATTCCGGCATGAAAAGGCCGAAGAGGATGCCCAGTGCAATAGCCGAAATGACTCTTGGAAGTAAACCGAATTTAAACTTCATAAATCTTAGTTAATAGGTTATTTTACACGTTGTCTCTTGGTATATAACGGAGAAAATCCCGTATTTGTTTTCCAGGGTATTGTCCCGAGCGGCATGTTTTTCGACCGATTACCCGGATCGTATCCCGGTATCCAGTTCTTTCTGCCGACGAAAGGTAATGAATAAAAAGGGGCGGAAAACGGTCAATGAATCGAATATTTGCGTACTTTTGTTTCCATGACAGCTTTGTATCACGATATTATTTTCGGGCCTATCCACTCGCGTCGGTTGGGCCTGTCGCTGGGGGTCAATTTGTTGCCCACCACGTCGAAACTTTGCAGTTTCGATTGTATCTATTGCGAATGCGGTTGGAACGGGGATCATCCGGGCCAGCGTCGGTTTAATGCGCGCGAGGATGTGCGCACGATGTTGGAGCAGACACTCAGCCGTATGGTTGAACAAGGGACACCTCCCGATGTGATCACTTTTGCCGGAAACGGAGAGCCTACGATGCATCCCGACTTCGAAGGGGTGATCGATGATACGATTACCTTGCGGGACAGAATTTGTCCCTCTGCGAAGATCTCTGTGCTGAGCAATGCAACGCAGATTGGACGTGAGAGTGTTCGTCGGGCATTGCTCAAGGTGGATAACAACATTCTGAAACTGGATTCGGCTTTTGACGAAACGGTGCGTTTGATCAATAATCCGGTAGGGAGCTATACGGTGGACGAGGTCGTTCGCAATATGAAACTCTTTGAAGGACGAATGATCCTCCAGACCATGTTCCTGCGAGGCGAGTATGCCGGTCGGACGATCGACAATACGACCGAGCGGGAGGTGGCCGCCTGGTTGAAGCTGGTCGAGGAGATCCGCCCGCGTCAGGTGATGGTCTATTCGCTCGATCGCGACACCCCCTGCCAGACCCTTCAGAAGGTCTCCCGCGAAGAATTGCAGTCGATTGCCGTCCGGGTTGAGGCTCTTGGGATTCCCTGCTCGGTTGCATAGAGCGATAACCCAACAATAAAAAAGGCAGCGAAAAGTCGCTGCCTTTTTTTGTCATCAGCAGGGATTTAGAAGGCTCCCCGACGGATTTTTGCGGTGCGGGTTACGGCCTTCCCGGCGGGAACCGTTGTCGGGAATTCGATGGTTGCATAGGAAGGTTTGTCCGGAAGATCCATCGTATCGTATCCGAGGAAGAGTACCTCCATGGACTGTCCCTTGACCGAGTTGGGATAGATACTCATTGCGGTAGGATTTCCCCAGTTGACCTTGCTCCAACCCATGCCGGTCGATTCGTCGTACTGGTTGGTCGGGTTGTTGAAATATTCCAACAGGGTTGTGGTCGTGAAAGAGGAGAAGGTGCCGACGGAGAACCCTTCCGCATATTTGCAGTAGGCGCAGGCCGAGGACATCCGAAAGTCGTAGGTTACGATCATGGAATCGTTGTATCCGTACAAAGAGCCGTCCTCGATCGTATAGGTCAGCGAGACGAACTCCAAAGTCCCTCCGATCGTGAATGGGACCTTCGTGAGACCCGTCGTGCTTTCGCAGCGACCGTCGCCCTCCTTTACGCCGAATACGCAGAGATAATAGTCTCCGGGTTCGAACGGGGTGTCGGGGTCGAGATAACACTCATCTCCGCTGCAGGCTCCCTGTCGGATGTAGTCGAGGATGCACAACGAAGAGAACGAGTAGTCGTAAACGAGCATCAGTCGGTTGAGGTCGTGCGAAAGCAGGTTGGCGAGGACCGCTTCATCGCCTTGTTCGTCTATCTCGCTCTTGAGCGCATATCCGACATGGTAATAGGTCTCGTTATCTTGGGGGGTTACCGAATAGTAGACTTTGCCATCCTCGATTTTATCCACGGTTGCCTGAAAAGGAGTATCCGTAACGGGAGGTTCGGGATCGCTCCCCTCTCCGGTCGTAACGAGAACATCGGGTCGGTTTTTGAATAGTTTTGAGACGTATTCGAACTCGTATCCCGGGTCGACGAAGACTGTTTTGAGAGCGTTATTATCTTGTTCGATGTAGTATTCGGCCCAG
>DWYR01000020.1 GCA_019118565.1 Candidatus Alistipes avicola
GCAACCACTACGTTCAAAGAACGTTCGCCAGCCTCTGCCGGCACCGAAAGGTCTGCCGCCGTAATCACCGGAACGGCTGTCTGTGCCGGATCATCATCGCTACAACTACTGAAGCCCAAAGCAAAAGTAGTTAATAAAGCTACCAGAAAAAAGGAGATTTTTTTCATGGAATAATGAGTTTGATTAGTTGGATTCGGCTCCCGATCGTACAGGAGCTTCTTCCTGGGTTAAATAATAAAAAAGGTGTAAAATGTATGTTTGTATTTTAATAAGGTATTGCTGTTTTTCGTAAGAAAAGGACCCTATAATGTTCTGTTTTTCTTTTAACTCTATTACAAATATATAGTTTAAAAAAATGAATTACAAAATTTTTTTTAAGGATTTTTTTATTTCGTGGCTGGAGGCGTATATAGGCTTTAAAAGAGCTGCCTGGGGACCTTTTATTGCTCTCTTGAGAGATTTGTTTGTTGTGTAAATTTTTGATTTACAATATTTTGTGTGTTTGTAGTTATATTTATGGACTGGTTGTAATGGTTTTGAAAATTTAAAAAATATAATCAAAATTATTTTAGATAATGGAGGGGTATTAGTTATTTTATTGATGTTGTTGATGGGTAAAATAATAAGACTCCCCATTTTTTTACAAAAAGAATGGGAAGCCGGGTTAAAATAAAAAAACGTCTATTCGAACAGGTCGATATATTCGTAACTGTTGCCTGTCAAAGAGAGGAAATGTTCGAACTCCGTGCGGGAGATGACGATCGTTGCGCGGCAGTCGTTCGGATGGAAACTGAGGCTTTTGCACTCCTGCAGGGTACTGTCCAGGAAGAGATGTACATGGTGTTCCTGATCGTTGATCAAACCGAATGGTGAGACAGATCCCGGTTCGAGACCGAGGTAACGCTCCATTCTTTGCGGAGAGGCGAACGTGAGTTTCCCCTGATGCAGGCGATGCTCCAGATCGTGTATGGCCAGGTTGCGGTCACAATCGAAACAGACCAGATAGTGTCGGTTCCCTTTATGATTCCGGAAAAAGAGATTCTTGCAATGTTTCGACCCGTCGTTGCGCCAATGTGCCTTGGCCTCTTCGATAGTTGGAGAGGCAGGATGGTGATAGACCTCGTATTGGATGCCGTGGTTGTTCAAGAAGTCGAGTACGATCGTTTCCCGTTCCATGTCGTTGTGATTATTCTACGTAAAGGACCAGTCCCTTCAGGTATTCTCCTTCCGGGTGGTAGATGTTGATCGGGTGGTCGGCCGGCTGAGTCAGTTGGTGCAGAATTCGCACGTTGCGTCCTGCAATGGCCGCTGCCGAAAAGACCGTTGTACGGAAGAGTTCCTTCGAAACGGCCTGCGAACAGGAGAAGGTGAAGAGAATACCGCCGCTTTTGATCTGCGACAGAGCCCGTGCATTGAGGCGTTTGTATCCCTGCATGGCGTTGCCGAGCACTTTGTGGTGTTTGGCGAAGGCCGGCGGGTCGAGAATGATCAGATCGTACTTGTCGCCGATATCCTTGAGGTATTCGACTGCATCGACGGCCAGCGATGTATGCGGCGCGTTCTCGCCGAAATTGAGTCGTACGTTGGCATCGGCCAGCGAAACGGCCCGTTCCGAAGAGTCGATCGAGCAGACCTCCTTTGCGCCGCCTGCCAGGGCATAGACCGAAAAGCCGCCCGTGTAGCAGAAGGTGTTCAGTACGGTGCGTCCCTGGGCGTAACGGCGGACGAGCTCACGGTTCTCCCGCTGGTCCAGGAAAAAGCCGGTCTTCTGTCCTTCCTCCCAGTTGACCAGGAATTTTTCTCCGTTTTCGATGACGGTTTGCGGCGTTTGGCCGGGTTTCCCCAGCAGGTAACCGTCTACGGCATTCAATCCGGCTTTGAAGGGGACTGTTTGTGAACTTTTATCGTAGATCGATGTGATACGCCCGCCGAAAACGGTGTGGATTGCCTCGGCAATCTCCGCACGGGAGCGGTACATTCCGACCGAGTGGCACTGTACGACGGCCGTCGTGCCGTAGATATCCACGACCAGTCCCGGAAGAGAATCCCCCTCGCCGTGAACCAGTCGGTAACAGGTCGTAGTCGGGTTGTCCGTCAGCCCGAGCGTCTGACGCACGTGGTAGGCCGTGGCGATTTTCCGCAGCCACCAGGAGGCATCGATGGGTTCCTGTTCGAAGGTCAGTACCCGGACGGCAATCGACCCGATCTGGTAGTGTCCTCTTGCGATAAAATCTCCCGATTTGGTATAGACATCGACCAGAGTCCCTTCCGGGAGGTCGATCCCCTCGTAACGGACAAATTCGATCGCCCCGGAGAATACCCACGGGTGGCGACGTAACAGCGACTCTTCTTTACCTCTGCGCAGATGGATTTGTGGCGTCATTTTTTCTCTTTTTCGGTTTTGGCGTGTGCAATAGCTGATCGTAAATACGGGTGCAGACCCAGGCATCGGTGGCGGCATAGAGCTGTTGGCCGGGAGTCAGTTGTGTCGCCTCCCAGTTGCTGAGCCGTTGGGCTTTCGATACCCGTTTGCCCAATACGATGGCCGAGATCTTGCGCAGGCTCTTTTCGGCAATGCCCCAATCTTCGACGAAGTGTTGCAGGTCGATGAAATTCCGCTCCTGAAAGTGGCGGATGTTGTGCAGGGCTCTCAAATCTCCCTTGATGTCGATCCCGATCTTCAGGATTTCCTTGCTCTCGAGCAGTTTGATAATCGCCTTGTCGAGCGGGATCTTGTTGAGTCGGAACAGAAAACTGCGCTCTGCCGATGAGAGTTGCAGCAGGGCGACCCGATTGATGACACCCGCCCGGAACGAGGGGCGGGTTTCGGTATCGAATCCTATGATGGGCTGTCCGGCCAGATAACGGCAGGCCGCCTTGATCTGCGATTCGGTGTCGATGATCGAGATGGGCCCGTCGAACTCAATGGCGGGCAGCAGCGCGGTGTCGTCGTTGCTGATATTGGCAGGAAATATGATCGGCTTTGTCATGTGATAAAATCATGCAAAGTTACCGATTAATTGTGATTTTACCCTCCCCGTTGAGGTAAATTTTACCCTCGTCGCGTAATTTGCCGATCGCTTCGGCGATTTTTTCAGGCGGGTAGGGGAGAGCCGAGGCAACCTCTTGCGGTTCGAGAGTCTCCGTAGTGAGTCGCTGCATGAGTTCTTCCCGAAGTTTGTTCATATCCGGCTCTTTCCCTCGTGCTGCCCGTTTGCGGGCAAGGCAAAGGTCACATATACCGCAGTCGTGCGGGTCTTCTGCCCCGAAATAGCGTTCCAGGAAGAGGCTCCGGCAGGTCGTTTCGTTCGAGGCATAGGCGAGCATCTGTTCAAATCGCTCGCGGGTCAGCTCCTGTCGGCGGCGATATGACTCGGGCGAGATATAAAGGTCGGCTGTCGGCAGGCGCTCCTCGTCCATGTAGAGAATGGCCGAACGGTTCGACGGGATATAGCGGATCAGGCGCAATTGCCAGAGCCGTTGCAGTAACTCCCGTACTTTTTGCGGAGTATAGCCGCTCCAGGTGGCGATCTCCTGTTCGTTGATGGGGCGAAAATCGGTGAAAACTCCTTCGTAGAGGCGGAGCAGGGTGCGGATAAAGTGATCCAGATCGTTGCGATCGACCCGTATCCGGTAGAGTTCGTCCCGGCTGACGCAGAAAAGGATGCGGGCCGGATTCTCCATCTCGTCGGTGAGGGTCATGTAGCCGTTTTGGCGAAGGATCTTCAAGGCATTCTGAACGGTGCCCGTGTACAGGTGTTCCCGGGCACAGAAGTCGGGCAGATTGAACGGGAACCCGCTTTGCGCTCCGTCGCCAATGGCAATCTGCAGGTAGTTGCATACCTTTTCGTAGATGGTGCGAATCTTGTCCAGGGGAGGAAACTCCGCTTCGAACCGCTTGGCGATTCGCCCTTCGTCTCCCGGAGAAATCAGTAGAACGGCGTAGCTGCGATTCCCGTCGCGGCCGGCACGCCCGGCCTCCTGGTAGTAGCTCTCCAGCGAATCACACATCGAGTAGTGGACGACGTAGCGGACATCCGCCTTGTCGATTCCCATGCCGAAGGCGTTGGTAGCTACCATAACGGGGCTCTTCCCCGTGATCCAGTCGTCCTGACGCATGGTGCGCTCGGCGTGGCCCAACCCTCCATGATAGAATCCGGCCGGAATCCCCTCTTCGCGCAGGAACGAAGCGATCTGTTCGGCTCCTTCGCGCGTACGGACATAGACGATGCCCGTGCCGCCTACGTTGCGAATGATGCGCAGCAGCTGTTCGTTCTTGTCGTCGGTGCGGCGGACCGAGTAGGAGAGGTTCGGCCGCGAGAAACTGCTGCGGATCAGGTGCGGGGTGGTGAATCGGAGTTTCTCCATGATATCCTCCGCTACACGTGGTGTGGCCGAGGCTGTCAGTGCCAAAACCGGGGTGTCGGGCAACATCTCGCGCAGTTCGGCAATCCGCAGGTAGGAGGGGCGGAAGTCGTAGCCCCATTGTGAGATGCAGTGGGCCTCGTCGACGGCCAACAGGGAGACCTTCATGCGCCGGATGCGCAGGCGGAACGCCTCGGAGGTGAGGCGTTCGGGGGCTACATAGAGGAATTTCATATCCCCGTACACGCAGTTGTCCAGCGCGATGTCTATCTGGTGTGCCGAGAGTCCCGAATGGACGGCCGTCGCCTGAATACCCATTTTACGCAGACGGTCGACCTGATCCTTCATCAGGGCGATCAGGGGAGTTACCACCAGGCAGATTCCGTCATTGACGAGTCCCGGGATCTGGTAGGTGAGCGATTTGCCTCCGCCGGTCGGCATCAGGGCGAGCGTGTCGCGCCTCGCCAGAACCGAGAGGATAATCTGCTCCTGTACCGAACGGAACGAGGTAAACCCCCAGTAACGTTTGAGTACCTCGGTGATTTGTCGGCGTATTTGATCGTTCGAAGAATCCATTGCAACAGTAGCGGCACGGGGTAAAAGTCGCAGCAGATGTAGCTGCCTTGCCGGGTTGTGTGCCTTCTCTTTGTCGCAAAGATAGCGTATTCGGACTGCTTTTGCAACGTATTCTACGGGGGGCAATTTGTGGTCAGGGTTTTTCCATTCGAAATATTTTGATATATTTGCACATCCGAAAAAGAAAATAACCTTTTGTTATGAAGATCAAGGCCGAATATAAAGTCCGCGAAATGGCCGGTGAACACATCGTGGTGATGCAGGGGCGTTATGGCGCGGATATGACCAAAGTAATCGCCTTGAACGAGACTTCGCTCTGGCTGTGGAACCAGCTACAGGGGCGTGATTTCGATGCCGACGAGGTTTGCAACCTTCTGTTGTCCCGATACGAAGTAGCACCCGAAGTGGCCCGCCGCGATGCGAAAGCCTGGATCGAGCGGCTCGAAACGTGCAATCTGGTGGAAAAATGAGACAGAATGTCCGCAAATACTTGATGGCACTTACGTTGCTGCTCGTCTATACGCTGACGATCGGCAGTATGGCCTATCACGTGCTGACCTGCCATTGCGGCGAGGCGCTTGCGGAACATACGCATGTATGCTGTCATGCGGGCAGTTGTGTTACCCATAGCGATTGTCTCAATCATACGACCGATCTCGATACTTCTTGCGGATGTGGCGTGGACCACTCCCGTGCAGAGGATCTCTATACGGCCTCCCCCTCTTCTGAACGAAATGAAAAATCGGCCGCAGTCGTCGATTTGCCTTATGCCTTGCCGACAGAGACTTTGCTGGCATTGCAAAACCTTCCCGTTCGAGAGCTGATTTTCGAGCATCCCGTCCTGTTATATGGTACCTTTGCGGCCCCTACGGTCGGATTGCGTGCCCCTCCCGTATTTGTCTGACACCCTCTTTCCTGCTTCCGGACAGCGGCTTTTCTAATGCTTGGCCGTGGCAGGAACATGTTGGTTGTAGGTATCTGCAACCCGGTTGCAGATACGAACGATTACTTTTGGGTCGTAAAGACAAATTTAACGGAGAGATATGAATTTTAAATCATTCATTACATTATTATTTTTCTTTTTTGCCGCATGCGGTGTTGCCCAGGCTCAGAATATCAAGGGAACGGTTCGCGATGCGGAAAGCAATGAACCGCTGATCGGGGCATCGGTCTATTGGGCCGGGACGACCGTTGGCTGCACTACCGATGTCGATGGAGCTTATGCCTTGCACCGTGTCAAAGGGTATGACAATCTGGTCGCCTCGTATATGGGGTATGCCAACGATACGATTCGTGTGGAGAATGGTGTCGAGCAGGTCGATTTTCGCCTTTCGACCGAGGGGATTCAGATCGAGAGCGTGGTGGTGAACAGCACACTCGGCGGTAATTACGTGAAACGCGAGGGAATCCTCAAGGGGGAGATGATCTCGTTTGCCGGCCTTTGCAAGATGGCATGTTGCAACCTGGCCGAGAGTTTCGAGAATTCGGCTTCGGTAACTGTCGGTTATAGCGATGCGATTTCGGGTGCCCGTCAGATCAAGATGTTGGGACTGGCCGGTACCTATACGCAGATCCTGGATGAGAACCGTCCGATCATGCGTGGTTTGAGTGCCCCCTACGGGTTGAGCTACACACCCGGTATGTGGCTCAATTCGATCCAGGTCTCCAAAGGTATCTCCTCGGTGACGGCCGGACACGAGGCCATTACGGGACAGATTAACCTGGAGCACCGTAAGCCGACCGATGACGAGCGCCTGTTCATCAATCTCTACGTGGATGACGAGTTGCGTCCGGAGTTGAACCTTTCGACGGCGTTGCCCGTTACCAAAGATGGTAAACTTTCGACAGTCTTGTTGGTACATGGTTCGATGGATACGCATGCATTCGGCGATATGGACGACAACAAGGATGGATTCATGGATCTGCCCAAGACCCGCTTGGGAGCGGTAGCTAACCGTTGGCTCTACACGGCCGACAACGGAGCGCAGTTGCGCTGGGGATTCAAGTATCTGGCAGAGAACCGCTTGAGCGGTACTACGCATTATAAGGCATCGATGCGAGAGGAGATGGAGCGCGATTTGAAGCCCGATTTGTACGGTTCGCAAATCAAAAACCGCGAATTAAACGCGTACGTGAAGTTCGGTATACCGGTCGGTCCGTCGGTCTATGACGAGCAGGAGCAGGATGAACTGCGTTCGAACTTCGCTTTTGTGGCCGATTACGACCGTTTCCACGAGGATGCCTATTTCGGTCTGAACAATTATGCCGGTCTGGACAACATCGTTTCGCTCAATGCGATGTATAACCACTACTTTGCCTATCGTCACTCGCTGATCATGGGTGTGCAGGCGCACCTCGACTTTGTCGATGAGACGCTGCTGAACCCCACGCCGTGGCTCATCACCTTGGGTGGTTTGGGCGACGATCAACCGCTCGATCTGGGTCGTTCGGAGAACGAAGTGGGTGCCTACGCCGAATATACCTATACGATCAAGGAGAAATTCTCGCTTGTGGCGGGTGTCCGCGGCGACTATAACGCCTATTACGACAAGTTCTATTTTACTCCCCGTGGTCATGTCAAATGGAACATTACCCCCACGACGATCCTGCGGGGATCGGCCGGATTGGGCTATCGATCGACCAGTGTTATCACAGACAATATCGGTATCCTGGCTACGGGTCGTCAGATCGTTTTCGGCAATCCGTCTCTCGGACCTCAACTCCACGGCGATTACAAAGCCTTGAACCGGATGGAAAAGGCGCTTACGGTAGGCGGTAGCCTGATGCAGGTCTTTACGCTGGTACAGAGCGAGGATGCCTCGCTGAGTTTCGATTACTTCCGCACCCAGTTCTACAATCAGGTGGTCGCCGACCAGGAGTACTCCGCAGATCAGATCTATATCTACGATACCGACAAGCGCTCCTATACCGATACGTTCCAGATCGACTTTACCTGGACACCCATCGAGCGGTTCGACATCTTTGCCACGTACCGCTATACGAACAGCCGCATGACGATCGATCGTCCGGACGGTACGACCGCATTGGTTGAGCGCCCGCTCATCAGCCGCTACAAGGCCTTGATTAATTTGCAGTATGCAACCCGTTATCGTCGCTGGACATTTGATTTTACGGCTCAGCTCAACGGACCTTCGCGCCTCCCAACCCAGACAGGGGATCTGGCTGATTCGGGAACTTCGCCCGTCTATCCGATGTTTTTCGCCCAGGTAAGCCACAAGGTGGGCAAGTTCGATATCTACGTCGGTTGTGAGAATATTCTCGATTACAAGCAGGAGAACCCCATTCTGAATGCGAACGATCCTTGGTCGGCCAAGTTCAATTCGTCGGTAGTTTGGGGCCCGCTGATGGGACGGAAATTCTATGCCGGAGTCCGTATCAATTTCTATTAATTCCATCCTTTGTTTGAAACAACGATTTAAAACAGATAAAAACAATGAAAAAGATTCTTTTGTGCTGCCTGCTGGCAGTTTTGGGATGCGGCCTTGCAACCCTTTCGGCCAAAGAGCCTGCGAAAAAGAAGGAAAAGGAGATTACGACGACGGTCTTCATGACCGACATTCACTGTGAGGGTTGTGCAAATCGCATCCTGAACAACGTTCCGATGCTCGGTAAAGGGGTCAAGGATGTGCAGGTCGATGTTCCTACGAAAGAGGTGACCGTAACGTACGATGCAAGCAAAACTTCGCCTGAAAAGTTGATCGAGGGTTTTGCCAAAGTACGGGTGAAAGCCGAGGTGAAGCCTCAGCAGTAGCCCCGCTGTCTGGGTTAAGTAGTATATAAGGTATGGAAACCGGGGGCTTCAATAGGCCTTCGGTTTTTTTTGTTGGGAAAGCCTTTCTCCGGAATGCGATGGAAGGAGCTCTATGTCGAGGATTATAGAGTTGGATTGCCGATTCCGTGCAGAGATGTATGACTTGTCAAAGGCCATAGCCTCGGGTGGAGAATTTTACGTTGGTTCGTCGCAAGGGAGGGTGTTTCATCCCTATAAATTTGGAATTTTGTCGGAAATAACTACCTTTGCCCTGCAAACGGTTCCCTCGCGGTACTGCCGCAGGGATTAAAAGGGAATGCAGTGTAAGTCTGCAACAGTTCCCGCTGCTGTGAGTTTCGTTCCGAATATTTTTCGGATTGGTCGCCGCGACATTCTTTCGCCACTGACTTCTCGTCGGGAAGGCGTCGCGCCGGAAACGAGTCAGAAGACCTGCCTTTGCTTGTTTCGAACGTATGCCTGCGGAGAACGGGCGGGGTGAGGGTCGGATGTTTCCCCTGAAAGTTTTTTTGTTCCGCAAATGTTCCTGTACAGGTGTCGTCGATGGTGCGGTGTGACGCCTAACTTTTAATTTTACAGGAATATGAAGAATTTTTTTGTACTTTTTTCGGTGGCTTTGATAGCCATGTTTCTGACGGGATGTCACAAGTCGGAACCCTACCCTGAAATGCATCTTCCGGCCTCTATTGCTATCGAAGAGGTGAAACCTACCAAACATGAGGTGACTTTTATGTTAACCTCCACCAATGCCGTGCGGATGAGTTACTGTTGTTTGCCGAAAGGTACAACTCCGACTGAAAAGGGATGGACGGAACTTGTGAACGAGACTTCGGCGCAGATTACCGTCAAGGATCTCGAACCGGGAACTGCTTATACGCTTCGGGCCCGGGCTGAAAACCAATGGAGTGAGATGAGTGAAATCGTAACGCGCGATTTTGAGACGTTGCGTTTACCCTCTCTTGAGCTGGGAGTGATTTCGGCGACTGCCGACGGTGCCGAGGTTGCGGTGAAGACTGCCGATGCCCAGCATCTTTTCTGGGCTTGCGTCCCTGCTTCCGAGAAGGATCCGTCGGAGTTCACGGAGACGGAGGCTCTCTCCGAGACGACCTTGAAGGTCGCCGGTTTGACGGCAGATACCGAATACCGTATCTGTGCCTATGTATCCGATGCAGACTCGCGCAGTGATCTGACAAGTAAGACGTTCCGGACGGAGGCTCCCGCATCGATCGATCTGAGTGCGGGGGGAACGGCCAACTGTTATGTGGTTTCCGAACCGGGCGTATACTCTTTCACGGCCGATGTCCGTGGAAATGGCGTTAGCTCGAACAACGATGCGGAGAGCAAACATTTCGAGTCTTCGATTGCTGTCGGTGCCGATTGGAGTGCCGATTGGCTGTGGGCTACTGCAGAGGGGCTGGTCTCCAACGTCGTTTTCGATGCCGCTTCGAAACGGATCCGTTTCGAAGCTTCCGCAGGCAGAGGCAATGTGATTCTCGCCCTGTTTGACGCAGAGCAGCAACTCGTCTGGAGCTGGCATATTTGGATGACGGACGATCCGTCGCTTCAGCTCGTCGGAGGGTCGTCGCCCGAATACCAGTTCCTCGATCGCAACGTGGGTGCGACCTCTGCTGCGGTCGACGACGTAGCATCGTTCGGCTTCTTCTATCAGTGGGGACGTAAGGATCCTTTCATTGCCGCCTCCGCGTTGATCAATCCCGACGGAGCTGCGATTCCCGATGGCGATGCTTTCCAGACAGCTATGGAGGGGAGCTGTATCTTCAACATGGCCCATACGATAGGGTGGGAGACTCTTCGCAATGATGCAGCCGTTATCGAGATCGGCAAATCGGTCGAGTACGCAGCGGCCCATCCGATGACATTCATTACCTACGGGGCCCAGCTCGGATCGAGCGGTGTCGGTGCATGGGTTAACGACGACAATGTGCAGTACGCCGAATTGTGGGGGTACGATTTCGTCAACCATACCAACCGTAAGACGATGTTCGATCCCTGTCCTCCGGGATATAAGGTTCCGGCATGGTATCAGGAGGTGATGGCTGATGCGGATAAGACGACAATGGTCGAAACGGGACAGTATCAGTCGAGGACCTACAACGGTGGATATTGGCCGGCACAAGGTTATCGAACCGATCAGGGCCGTCTGTCGAACGTGGGCCGTTACGGTTACTACTGGTCTGCATGCAGTTATAATCATGGTTATCCGGCTCAGAATTTCAAGGGGTATATGCTTTATTGGTATTCGCGCATGGTGAGCAACAACAACGCCCAGAACGAGGCGATCGGTGGCAACATCCGCTGCATCCGCGAATAGGGAGTGTCTGCTTCGGTTCTGCAACGGGAGGCTGTTGCAGGGCCGAAGAGAGGTAATGACAAGCGCGGGAATGGATATAACCATTCCCGCGCTTGGTGGTTTCCGGAGATCCGAATAGAATTCTTTTCTTGCACCGTCCGTCGTTTCGGGCGGACGGGGACCTCTTTTCAGTTCTTTTTTGCCGTCGTGTCTATTCCAGCGGCCGGATACGTACCTCGGTTACTCCTTGCAGAGCCTTGGCCAATGCCTCGACATCGGTCGGTTGGTCAACCTCGCCGTAGTGGTAGGGGTAGAAGATCGTTGGACGGATTGCCTTTACGGCATCGACCGCCTGCTCGACGGTCATCGTGTAGGGCTGGTTTACGGGCAGGAAGGCGATGTCGATGTTGCGGAGCGATTTCATCTCCGGCGTATTTTCGCCGTCGCCGGCAATGTAGATACGGGTGCCTCCGAGGGTCAGAATGTACCCGCAGTCTTCCCGTTCGCGGGGATGGAACTGCAATTGGTGTGCACTCGTGTTGTAGGCCGGAACTGCCTCGATGGTGAGGTAGTTGCGGGGCTGGAGCGTATCGCCCGGTCTCATGACCTGAACATCCCCTTCGAGCATCTCGCCGCTCGTCTTGTCGCAGATAACGGTAGTCTGCGGCGAAGAGAGGGCGGCAATGGCTGCCGTGTCCAGATGGTCATAGTGCGAATGACCTACCAGGATCAGGTCTGCTTTCGGGAGAGAGGCATAGTCGGCGTATTTGCTGACCGGATCTATGTAAATATGCCGTCCTTCGATCTCGATGGCCAGCGAGGCGTGTCCGAAGAACGTGAGCGTGAGTTCACGGCCGTCTTGGGTGGTCAGACGATCCGAGGGATACTGAGCCGCCTGGGGCTTGCATCCCGAAAACGAAAGCATCGACATAAGCGTAAAAATTGGTAATAGTTTTCTGGTAAGCATATTTTTTTCTCCTCCTTATTTGTTTTGGCCGATACATTTCGAACAGTGCAGGTCGAAATTACGGGCCAGACCTCCTTCCGAGGTTTCCCGATAGAGGCTCGGAATATCATGTCCGGTCTCCTTCATGACGCGCACTACACGGTCGTAGCTGATCATGTGGCGTCCGTCCGAGAGGCAGGCGAAAGTATTGGCATCGAGGGCCCGTGCAGCCGCAATGGCATTCCGTTCGATACAGGGAATTTGAACCAGTCCGCATACCGGGTCGCATGTCAGACCGAGGTGATGTTCCAAACCCATCTCGGCTGCATATTCGATCTGGGAGGGAGTTCCTCCGAAGAGCTGGCAGGCAGCGGCCGCTGCCATGGCACAGGCTACACCTACCTCTCCCTGACAACCGACCTCGGCACCGGAGATCGACGAATTGGTCTTGGCGACGTTGCCGAACAGACCTCCCGTTGCCAGGGCTCGCAGGATGCGGAGTCGGGAGAAATTCCTCGTGTCGACCAGATGGAAGAGAACGGCCGGCATGACGGCACTCGATCCACAGGTGGGGGCTGTAACGACCGTACCGCCCGAAGCGTTCTCCTCGGCGGTGGCCAGGGCGTAAGCGTATAACTTTGCCCTTCCCCGTAGGCTGTCCGTGTAGCTTTCACCTTTGACCAGATAAGTGCTGGCCTTGCGGGCGACCTTCAGCCCTCCGGGTAGAACACCCTCGGCTGTCAAGCCTCGTTGGATGGTTTCGTTCATCGTGGTCCATATCTGGTCGAGATAATCCCAAATTTCGGGGCCCTCACAATCTTCGACGTATTCCCAGAATGTTTTTCCCTCCTGGCCGCACCACTCCAGAATATCGGAGATGTGGGTTAGTGGATAGATGCTCGGAGGGGGAGTCTTGATCGTCTCCTCATTGGCCAGCGCACCGCCTCCGACGCTGAAGATGGTCCACTCTTCCAGAAGACGCTCCTGTCTGAATGCTTTGAAGAGCATTCCGTTCGGATGGAAGGGGAGCACGATTTCGGGATGCCATACGATTTGGGTCGGAGCGACCGGTTCGAGGACTGACAAAATTGCCATGTCGGTCAAGTGCCCTTTGCCGGTAGCCGCTAATGCCCCGTACAGGGTTACCTCGAAACGGTCGGCATCCGTATGGCGGGAGAGGAACTCCCTGGCTGCCTTTTGCGGCCCCATCGTATGGCTGCTCGAAGGGCCGGATCCGATTCTATATAGTTCTTTCAATGACTCCATAATTCCGATATTTTACTACAAAAATACGATAATATTTCCAACGCGCCACTTCCTGGTAAAGATTATTTCGGATCATAAGGATGGCGTGGTGTCGTTTTGGCCGCGGGTTCGGGCCTCCAAACAGAGTGTCTCGCTCGAAAAAAAAGTATCGGAGATGAAAAATTCAGATTGGTTTCAGAATCGATCCGCACCTTTGTGATACGATAAGCGTGATAATCGGTTGTCGAAGTAATAAGTTTAACCTAAAAAATAGAGAATTATGAAAAAGTATTTTGTTGCAGTCGCTTTGTTGTTCGCAGGTATCGTAGGTGCTCACGCCGATGGTAAGGAGCGTCCGATTACGGTCGATCAGTTGCCCAAACCGGCACAGGAGTTCGTAAATACCTATTTCAAGGATCTGACCGTAGCTTATGCCGTTGCGGAACGGGATTCATTCAAGGAGGAGTATGAGGTTGTTTTCACCGATCGTACGGAGGTCGATTTCCGTCAGGACGGCCAGTGGAAAAGCGTCGAGCGGAAGTACTCCGCCCTTCCGGAGGCTATCGTGCCGCAGCAGATTCGCGATTATCTGACCGCCCAGCATTACGACAATCTCGAGGTACGGAAGATCGAGAGCAAAGCCTATGGATGGGAGGTCGAGCTGTCGAATGGAATGGAGATCGAGTTCGATCGGAACTTCAAGGTGGTAGACATCGATTTCTAAAAAACGGCTGCGACCATGTGGAAACGTATAATAAATAATGTGTGGGTAAAGATTGCTGCGGGGATCGTGGTTGCGGGCGTACTGTTTGTCGTAATCTGGAGTATCGAATACAGCCGTCCGATCCCGAAGGAGAAACTGCCCGCCTCAGCTCAGAAGTTCATTGCGGACTACTATGCGGATCACTCGGTGTTGATGATTCAGAAAGAGATGAACGAGTTGTCGATCTCCTATGAGGTGGTCTTCACGGGAGGTACAAAGCTGGAGTTTCGCAGAAACGGCACCTGGCGCGAAGTGGATTGCGGAGCGGGGGAGTTGATTCCGGAGGCGATTCTCCCTTCGCAGATTGCAACCCACCTGCAGGAGAACTTCCCGGGTAGCTATGTAACCCGGATCGAGCATGATGACCGTCGTTATGAGGTCGAGTTGAATGATCACCGAGAGGTAACTTTCGACGACCGGACCTTTTGGGTGACCGATTACGATGACTGATCGTGGAAAAAGAGAGGAGCAGGGGTGTCTGCTCCTCTCTTTTTATTTCGAAGAAAAAAAGAACGGGAGTCAATCGTAAGATTGCTCCCGTTTGTGTTGCTGTCGTCTCGCTGCGGAGGAGTCCGAAGGATCCGACTGCATGGCGTTTGGAACGCCCGCTATTATTTCACTGCGTTAACTATTGCCTCGAATGCTTTCGGCTCGTTCATGGCCAGGTCAGCCAGAACCTTGCGGTTCAGAACAATACCTTTGGCGTTGAGTTTGCCGATAAATTCAGAGTAGGTCATTCCCTGTGCGCGGACGGCAGCGTTGATACGCGTGATCCACAGACTGCGGAATGTTCTCTTCTTGAGCTGGCGGTGTGCATAAGCAAACTGCAAGCCCTTCTCGACCGTGTTTTTGGCAACGGTCCATACGTTTCCCCTTGAACCAAAGTTACCCTTGGCAAGTTTCAAAACCTTCTTTCTCCTTGCGCGAGACGCAACAGCGTTTACTGAACGTGGCATAGTAAATAAGTTTTTGACGGACTGTCAGCGACGTGATTCTCTCACGTTCTTCGGGGCTGAGTTGTCCTTTGGTTAATTGAAAAGGTGAACCTTCGGAGAATTACTTAACCAGCAGGTTCTTGATTTTTGCCTCATCGGCAGCAGCGACGATACCCGAGTAGCACAGGTTGCGCTTTTGTTTAGTCGACTTTTTGGTCAGGATGTGACTGTGATAAGCGTGTTTGCGCTTGATCTTACCTGTTCCGGTGAAAGTAAAACGTTTCTTTGCAGCGGAATTTGTTTTCATTTTAGGCATAACGCAATAGTTGATTTAGTTAAACATAGCCTGCAAAGATAACAAAAATTTCAGAGAGTATTCCTTTTCGGTTAAAAAGATTCGCTGATTCGTGAGAAGTTATGCTTTCGGGAGGACCGTAGGATCACTTCGAAACGGATGAATTGATTTTGCGAGATTCTTTTGTATCTTTACGGATCGATACTTGCCGAGTCTCTATTTTCGGCATGCGCGCGGATAGCCTGTTTCGGAGAACGGCGGAGAATAAACGAGTTTTGCGTATGGAGGCAAATTGGGATTTTATATGGAGATTGGTCGTGGCCGGTATTTTCGGTACGATCATCGGACTGGATCGCGAATACCGTGAGAAGGAGGCTGGCTTTCGTACGCACTTTCTGGTGGCGCTCGGAAGTGCTCTGCTGATGATCGTCTCGCAATATGGCTTTTTCGATGTCTTAAAACAGCCGGGAGTCTCGCTCGACCCGAGTCGTGTGGCTGCACAGGTGGTGAGCGGTATCGGCTTTATCGGTGCCGGAACGATTATTTTCAATCGCCACGTTGTGCGCGGTCTGACGACGGCGGCCAGCCTTTGGGCTGTCTCCGGAATTGGTCTGGCGACCGGGGCCGGAATGTACTCGCTGGGTTTGGCGGCGACGGTTTTGACATTGGTGGCTTTGGAGGGGCTCGGGCTAGCCTTCCGATCGCTCGGAATGCACCGTTTGGTGGTCGTCTTCTCGGTTTCAGGTCGGCAGGGGGTTGCCAACTCGATTGATCGCATACGCACAAACGGCTATCAGATCGTATCGCATGAGGCAACGCCTTACGTGATCGGAAGTCAGGTCGCTTCGTACCGTGTGACGATGGTCGTAAAGGCGAAACCCCGTAGCGATAATAATCAGCTGCTTGCCTTGCTGCGGGAGGATCCCGATGTAGTTGTTGAAAAGATAGAATAATATATATATGACACGGAGTAGTGCAAAGAAAAAAGACCTTTGGTGGCGTAAAAAGATAATCTCGCTGACGCACATGTGCCACCGTAAGCGGTTGGTCCGGCGGTTGACCAATCATGCCCTTTCGATTCTCTCGTTGGATTGTACCGGTGGCGTAATGGCGCACGAGTTGCGATTGCAGTTTAAATCGCCGACCGTTAATCTCTTTTTTGAGTCTTGCGCTGATTTTATCTGCTATGTAGAGAATCTCTCCTATTATGCCACAGCAGAGGTGTGTGAGCTCCCCTATGGCCAGGAGGGGGATCGTCGTTATCCGATCGGGGCTTTGTCGGGAAATGGGACACTTCCCGACATTAAACTTCATTTTCTGCATTATCACACGTTCGAAGAGGCCCGCGATAAGTGGGTCGAACGGAGTGCTCGCCTCGATTTTTCGAATTTGTGCGTTGTGATGCAGGCGGCAGCTTTCGATCAGGGCTTATTGAAGCGGTTTGAGCGTCTGCCGATGGCACGCAAGGTGGTGTTGGCTTATGAGAAGAGTTGTTCGGTCGAAAGCCCGTTGATCTTTAAGATGCGTTCGCTGGATGCGTTCGTACCGGGGCGTATTCTGGACTACAATGGATTGTCAGGTCGTCGCTATCTCGACGATTTCGATTATGTCGCCTTTCTGAACGACGGAACAATTCGGGCCGCGAAGTAAGTCGGAAGCCTGAGGTGTTTGTTTTACTGGGATAACCTTCTTTGAGGATTATCCCATTTTTTATCGGTAGTAGCGATAAATTACCTTTAGATTCTTTTCCCGGAGCAGATCGTTGGGATTGGTTCCTTGAACACCTTCCGGGATGGGTTCTCCCAATGTCGCGAAATGCTCCTCCCAGAAACGAGGCATGGTCCCGTCCGCAGCCCGGAAGTTCATTGGGCGAGTAGAGAATAGCGGCATTCCGCTTAGCGGATCCCTAAAACTTTCCCAAACCAACTCGCTGCAATATATTTTCCCGTTGTCAGGCCGGAAGGAGTAGTCGTATGGTTGTCCGAGAAAACTTTTGGCTTTTAAAACGGCCGATCGGGCTGTTTCTTTTGCTCGCCTGGTTTGCAGGCGTGCCACAATTACAGCAGGACGGCCCTCAATTTTTGCCGCATTATTGAGAAATTCGGGTAGGGGAGTCATGGTAACACCTCTCTCTGGAACCGCTTCCAGGGCATATATGCCATCGGATTCATGGCTCACGATGGCAACATGGGTGAAGGAAAGCGAGTCTGGATTGCCTGTTGCAGAGGTGATGGCCTGACTCATTTCACCTGCTTTGCTTACCTGAAAGAGAAGATCCCCATCCTGTAATTGAAATTCGGGATGTTCGCAAGAAACAGTTATAATTAGTATACCTATATTATATATAATAGCAGATAGGATCTTTGCTGAGTTTTTCATGGCGGAAGTATTCTTTTATGCAAATATACGGACGAAAATGCAGTTCGAATGGGAATTTTTATGAGGAAATTTGCGGCGCAGGCATCCAATATTGTGGGGTAGGATGTGAAAATGGGGCTTTATTGATGAGTCTAAATGATTGAAATGAATTCGTAAGATTGTCCTTTAAAAGAGCTCTCATGGCTTGTCTCGCGAAGAAACGGCCTTGTAGGTGGCTCTAGTCCCTATTTTTTGATCTTCGTGTAAAATGTTGTGTTTTAAGCTAATGGTAAAAATCCATTAGTTTTTTATGAAAAAAGTGTTAAGAATATTTGGAAGTTTAATTCGAATGTGCTTATCTTTGCATCCGCTTTGAGAAACAAAATGCCTCTCAAAGCATGGTTCTGAAGAAGGTGAAAAAATCTTAAAAAAAGATTTGGAACTTTATGTTTTTTGTTATTATCTTTGCAGTCGCTTTTCGGCTCTAAAGAGATTCTGAAGGCAAGGTTCTGAATAAAGATTGAAAAAAAAAGTTCTCCAAAAATTTGGAAGTTTAAAGAAAGTGCTTTACCTTTGCACTCGCTTTCACCAAAAAATCTTGGAGAAAGAGGATGATCGAAAGGTCTTCCGTTCAGAAACAGAAACGTTCTAAACCATATAGAACAACGTTCTTTGAAGATATTGAGCAGCAAGTTTTATCCTCTCTCATTTGAGAGAGATTTCAAACAATACCTTTGAGATCGGAGCTAAGATTTAATACTTTTTATACAATGGAGAGTTTGATCCTGGATCAGGATGAACGCTAGCGGCAGGCTTAACACATGCAAGTCGAGGGGCAGCATAAAGATGTAGCAATACATTTTGGTGGCGACCGGCGCACGGGTGCGTAACGCGTATGCAACCTACCTTTAACAGGGGGATAACACTGAGAAATTGGTACTAATACCCCATAATATCACGAAAGGCATCTTTTGTGGTTGAAAACTCCGGTGGTTAGAGATGGGCATGCGTTGTATTAGCTAGTTGGAGAGGTAACGGCTCACCAAGGCGACGATACATAGGGGGACTGAGAGGTTAACCCCCCACATTGGTACTGAGACACGGACCAAACTCCTACGGGAGGCAGCAGTAAGGAATATTGGTCAATGGACGGAAGTCTGAACCAGCCATGCCGCGTGCAGGAAGACGGCCTTCTGGGTTGTAAACTGCTTTTCTACGGGAAGAACAGTTAGTACTTGTACTGATTTGACGGTACTGTAGG
>DWYR01000003.1 GCA_019118565.1 Candidatus Alistipes avicola
TACACCGTCCGCATTGCGGACCGATGCGCCGCCGAACTTGTAGACTTTCATTTTTCAGTGAATCCTATGAATTTGGTCCGGTTCTTCGGTGCGGTTGTCGTTATGGCGATCAAGCCGCTATGCCCGGCCCCGGTAAGGGCCGGGCTCATGCGACCGGAATAGCATCTATTTTGTTTGAGGCGCTTTGTAGGGCGTATTCGTATTCTGGAACAGGAACGAATAGACATCCGTTGCCTCGTCGATACGTTTCGATACGGGCTTGCCGGCACCGTGTCCAGCTTTCGTGTCGATACGGATCAGGATCGGGGCATCGCCGCCCTGGGCATACTGCATCTCGGCTGCGAACTTGAACGAGTGGGCCGGAACGACACGGTCGTCGTGGTCGGCCGTCGTGATGAGCGTAGCCGGATATTTCACCCCTTTCTTGATGTTGTGCAGCGGCGAGTATTTGTAGAGGTACTCGAACTGTTCGGGATCTTCGCTCGAACCGTACTCAACTACCCAGCCCCAACCGATCGTAAACTTGTGGTAGCGCAACATATCCATCACGCCGACCGCCGGCAGGCAGACTGCATACAGGTCGGGACGCTGTACCTCGCAGGCTCCTATCAACAGACCTCCGTTCGAGCCGCCCGCGATGGCGAGTTTCTCGCTCGAAGTGTATTTGTTGGCGATCAGGTATTCGGCCGCAGCGATGAAGTCGTCAAAGACGTTCTGTTTCTTGTCGAGCATACCGGCCTTGTGCCACTCTTCGCCGTACTCGAGACCACCGCGCAGGTTAGCCACGCAGTAGACACCACCCTGCTCCATGAACATGATCGAAGCGGGGTTGAACCACGGTGCGAGGCTCTGCTGGAAACCGCCGTATGCATAGAGGTAGGTCGGGTTCTTGCCGTCGAGTTTCAGATCCTTGCGATGGGTGATGAACATCGGGACTTTCGTGCCGTCCTTGCTCGGATAGAAGACCTGGGTGGTCGTGTAGAGCGACGGGTCGAACTTCACTTCGGTCTGTTTGTAGAGGGTCGACTCGCCCGTAGCCAGATCGTAACGGTAGATCGTCGACGGATTGACGAAGTTGGTCAGTGAGTAGAAGGCCTCGGTCTCGCCCTTTTTGCCCGAGAAACTGCTTACCGTTCCGATTTCAGGCAGCTCGACCTTGCGGATGAGTTTGCCCTCCCAATCGTACTGGTAAACCTGGCTCTGTGCATCTTCCAGATAGGAGGCCATCAGGTAGTCGCCCGGACGGCTGACGAACTCGAGCAGGTTTTTCGGGTTCTCGGGAATGATCTCCTCGATCTTCGCAGGATCTTTCAGATCGACGCGGATAACCCGGTAGTTGGGGGCATCGAGGTTAGTCTGTACGTAGAGTTTGTCTTTATCGCACTTGATGATACTGTAGTCGTTCGCAAATCCGGGGAAGAGCACTTTGAACTCTTTGCCGTTTGCCGGACGATAGAGGATCTCGCTGCCCGAGGTTCCCTCCGAAGCGGTGATGAAGAGCCATTTGCCGTCCTGGCTTACGCTGGCCGTGAAGTAGCGCAGCGGATGCTCTTTGTCCATGTGGATAAGGCGGTCGGACGACTGAGGCGTGCCGAGCGTGTGGTGGTATACCTTCTGGAACTGGTTTTGCGAAGAGTAAACGCCGCTCTCCGGAACGTCGAACGTGCTGTAGTAGAATCCCTTTTCGTCGGGGGTCCAGACTGCGTTCGAGAGTTTTACCCATTTGATCACATCGCCCGTCAGCTGTTTGTCCTTGGTGCGCATTACATAGATGTCGCTCCAGTCCGATCCGGATGCCGAGGCGGCATAGGCGCAATAGCGGCCGTCCTTCGAGAAGGAGATGCCGGCCAGGGCGACCGTCCCATCTTCGGAGAGGGTGTTCGGGTCGAGGAATACCTCGGCCTCATCCTCCAGATTTGCCTTGCGATAGAGTACGGCCTGGTTCTGTTTGCCGTTGTTGCGATAGAAGTAGTAATAGTCGCCGTGTTTGACGGGTGCGCCCTCCCAGGGGTAAGACCACAGTTCGGTCAGGCGTTCGCGAATCTGCTCGCGGAAGGGAATCTGGTTGAGGTAGTTCTGTGTAACCTCGTTTTCGGCGGCGACCCAGGCGGCCGTTGCTTCCGAGCGGTCGTCTTCGAGCCAGCGGTAGGGGTCGGCTACGACCGTACCGAAATAGTTGTCCGAAACGTCCGTGCGTTCGGGCTCGGGATAGGGTAGATGCTTGATATTCATGTTCGATTTGCAAGCTGTGAGTGCGGCTGCCACTACGAGGGCCGCCAGAGCTGGTTTGGCGAAATGTAACATAGGCATACGTTTGTTTGGAGTTTATTGAAAAACAAATGTATAAAAATTCGTGGATTCCGGCAACGGTCCGGAAGATTTTTCTACCTTTGTAGGGAAGACGGAGGCTGGGGCGGACAATTTTAAGGTTGCGGCTCAGCTCCGGTTATTTACGGAAAAGAAAAACAAGAAGATGATGAACGATACGTTACGATGTATGATCGAACTGGCGTGGGAAGACCGCAGCCGGCTTTCGATGCAGGAGGTGAAAGAGGCCATCCGGGCCGTGATCGAGGAGATCGACAGGGGACGCTTGCGTGCTGCCGAGCCGATCGACGTAGCCCGCAGCGAGTGGCGGGTGAACGAGTGGGTGAAAAAGGCGATCCTGCTCTATTTCCAGATCCAGGAGATGCGTACGATGCGGGGTGGTGAAATCGAGTGGTACGACAAGATGGAGCTCAAGCATGGTTACGGCGAGTTGGGCGTGCGGGCGGTGCCGAGTGCCGTAGCCCGTTACGGTGCCTATATCTCGCCGGGAGCGATCCTGATGCCCTCCTATGTCAATATCGGTGCCTGGGTCGGTGCCGGGACGATGGTCGACACGTGGGCGACGGTCGGCTCCTGTGCCCAGATTGGCGAACACGTCCACCTGAGTGGTGGCGTAGGTATCGGTGGTGTATTGGAGCCGGTACAGGCCGCTCCGGTTATCGTGGAGGACCACTGTTTTATCGGTTCGCGCGCCATCGTGGTCGAAGGAGCTCATATATGCCGCGAGGCGGTGCTGGGGGCAGGTGTGGTTATTACCGGATCGACTCACATTATCGACGTAACCGGTTCGGAGCCGGTGAAGTATAAGGGATATGTTCCGGCCGGATCGGTTGTGATTCCGGGAACCTATCCCCGCAAGTTCCCGGCCGGCGAGTACGGTGTGCCGTGTGCGCTCATTATCGGGCGCCGCAAGGAGTCGACAGACAAGAAGACTTCGCTCAACGATGCGCTCCGTGATTTCGGAGTGTCGGTATAATCGGAAAAACGACTGTCATGTATCAGACGCGTTACCATTTCGTCCCGCAGACCACCTCGACCAATGACGAGGCGCGTGATCCGCGCTATTCGCACGGGGATATGATCCGAACCGAGTTTCAGACCGCCGGCCGCGGTCAGCGAGGACATGTCTGGACCAGCCCCAGGGGGGAGAATCTGATCGTCTCGATCGTATGGGAACCCGTATTCCTGCCCGCATCGCAACAGTTTCTGATCTCGGAGGCCGTTTCGCTTGCCCTGGTTGATACGATGGCCTTGTATGGGATCGAAGCCAGCATCAAGTGGACCAATGATATTTACGTAGGGGATCGGAAACTGGTCGGAACGCTGATCGAAAACAACCTCTCCGGAGGCAATATTGCCCGTTCGATCCCGGGAATCGGGATTAACGTGAACCAGACCGAGTTCGACCCGTCGTTGCCCAACCCCTGCTCCATGCGGCAGATCCTGAGTCGGGTGATCGACCGGGATAAGTTGCAGCATCGTCTGGCGGCTGCGTTGGCTGCGCGTTACGACCAGTTGGAAAACGGCGATCGGGAGGCCTTGCAGGCCGACTACCGCTCGCATATGTATCGCTTGGACGAGGAGCATCCGTACCGTTATCCGGACGGGCGGACGGTTATGGCCGTACTGCGCGGTGTACGCCCTTCGGGAGAACTTCTGCTCGATCTCCCGGACGGCCGGCAGGAGGGTTTTCTCTTCAAGGAGATCGAATTTGTGATCGAAGCCAAAGAGCGAGCCGGAATTTAGCTTCCGGGGTGTTAAAAAAATAACAAGAATCGTTGAACTAAACCAAAAATAACCCTATATTTGCATTCGGTTTATCAGCAAACTTTTAATCTTAAAATAACGAAAACATTATGAACGTACCTGCTAATTTGAAGTATTCCAAGGATCACGAATGGTGCCGTATCGAGGGCGACACGGCGTTTATCGGTATCACCGATTTCGCACAGAGCCAGTTGGGTGACATCGTTTTCGTCGATGTTCCGACCGTAGGCGAGACGCTCTCCGCAGAGGAGGTATTCGGTTCGATCGAGGCCGTAAAGACCGTGAGCGATGCTTTTATCCCCGTTAGCGGCGAAGTGCTGGAGTTCAATCCGGCCGTAGATGCGGATCCTGCCATCGTGAACCGCGATCCCTATGGTGAGGGTTGGATTATCAAAGTGAAACTTGCCGATCCGAAGGAGGCTGACTCCCTGCTCACTGACGCACAGTACAAGGAGCTGATCGGTTAAAAAAAGATACGATTATGTCAAAGGTAACAGTTGTAGGCGCAGGTGCCGTAGGTGCTACTTGTGCCAACGTGATGGCTTGCCGCGAGGTGGCGAGCGAGGTGGTCCTCATCGATATCAAGGAGGGCTTGTCCGAGGGTAAGATGCTGGATATGTACCAGTGCTCTACGCTGATGGATTTCGATACGAAAATGGTCGGCGTAACCAACGACTATAAGAAAACCGCTAATTCGGACGTAGTGGTGATCACTTCGGGTATTCCCCGTAAGCCGGGTATGACCCGCGAGGAGCTGATCGGCACCAACGCCAACATCATGAAAGGTGTGATCGAGAACGCCGTGAAGTATTCACCCCGTGCGATCTTCATCGTGGTGGCAAACCCGATGGATACGCTGACCTATCTGGCTCTGAAGGCTTCGGGTCTTCCCAAGAACCGCATCATCGGTATGGGCGGCGCACTCGATTCAGCCCGTTTCAAATGTTACCTGGCAAAGGCTACCGGTGCCAATATCAACAACATCGACGGTATGGTAATCGGCGGTCACGGCGATACGACCATGATTCCGCTGCTTTCGAAGGCTTCGGTTAACGGAGTGCCCGTAACGCATTTCGCATCGAAGAAGAGACTCGAAGAGGCAGTTGCCAATACGATGGTCGGCGGTGCTACGCTGACCAAGTTGATCGGTACTTCGGCATGGTATGCTCCCGGTGCTGCCGTATCCATGATGGTTGAGTCGATTTTGCACGACCAGAAGAAGATCGTCCCCTGCAGCTGCTATCTGGAGGGTGAGTATGGCCAGTCGGATCTCTGCATCGGTGTTCCTGCCGTAATCGGCCGCAAGGGTATTGAGAAGATCATCAAACTCGACCTGACTAAGGAGGAGGCTGCCAAGTTTGAGGCATCTGCTGCTGCCGTACACAAAACCAATCAGGTGTTGCACGACATCAAGGCGCTCTAAGCAATCGAGAGAGTTGTCTCTCTTTTTGTAAGAATCCGTCCCGGATTACGGGGCGGATTCTTTTTTTGCATCATATTATTGGACTTTTAGTAAAAAAATCTATATATTTGTTAAGACAAATTGCAGCTCCGGTGCAATATTGTGGACTCTTATGGGAAACCTCCCTGTTTCATGCAGGCTCTAATATTTCGTGTTATGTTTAAGATTTCCTATTTCAAACGCCTGATGGCTCTTCTGGCGGCTGCCGCCATGTTGGGTTGTTTCTATGGATGTGGTGATGACAAGGAGCCTATCACTCCCGGACCTGATCCCGATCCTGATCCCGATCCTGTCCCCGAACAGACTACGACGGTTTTGACAGGTTCGATCGCCGAGCAGACTTTCTTCCTGCAGGATGAGACTGCCGACAATTATTACATGGCCCTTTATTGCGGCGAAGTCGAGCTCTACTCGACGGCTGATGGCGATGTATGGATTCCGTCCAACGAGGAGAGCCGTTTGCTCTATTTGGATCTTTATGCGGCTCCCGGAACTGCAGCCGAAGAGCCCCGCATCCCTGACGGGACCTATACCCTTGCAGATAACCAGAAGCCGGGGTCGGCTTGCAAATCCTATACGTATGGAATTTGGTATTTCGACGGGGAGATCGACTATGCAGATCCGACCGGCGGCACGGTGACGGTCAAACAGACGGGCGACGGATATGAAATTGTTGCCGAGTTCGACATGGTTCGCCACTCGACTTCCGAATCGCTCGGCACCTTGAAATTCACCTTTAACGGCAATCTTTCCTTTGCCGGAGATGAGCCTACGCCTACTCCCGATACGGAGTATCCTGTTTTGACCGAGGCGATCAATACGACCTTCGTCGGTGCGGATATCAAGTATCTCGGCATTCCGGCCTATAGTAGTCCGATTGACCTCTATGTGATTGATTTGTATGACGACCCGACTCCGCAGCCCGATGGCACGCTCGATGAGGGCAATGTACTGCGTTTGGAGCTCTATACCGAACATCAGGGCTATTATCCGGGCGAGAGCAACCTCAAGATGCCGGCCGGAACGTATAAAATGACCGACGGTTACGTGCCGGTTGCCGTGGGTATCGGAACCGGAAACTTATGGGATTCGGGTTACGGCTATTTCCCCTATGGCTCTTATGTCCGTCATTTGGACGAAGCAACCGAGAAGGTATTTTACGGATTCCTCGGCGAGGGGGGCAATGTTACGGTAGAGGCTGCCGACGACGGTACCTATACGATTATCGCCGACTTGAAAACGCGCGAAGGTGTTGAGGTAAAAGGTACCTATACAGGGAAGGTCGAGATTATCAACGAGGCACAGGAACCCGAACGGCAGACTCAGTCGCGCATTTACGAGGACAAGGTGCTGGATCTGACGAATACTGTTTCGGCCGATGTAACCTTTGAGGGGACGTCCAAGAACTCCTCGACGCATTTCTACAGTATCTTCGCGCAGGATCCCGTGTCGTTGCAGGGTTTCCAGTTGGAGTTGCTGGCTCCCGTGGGCGAAATCGGCGAGATTGCCGGAACGTACAAACCTTCGGAGGTGCTGATCCCGCTCAAGATGTCTCCCTATACCTATATCCCCGGTGATATCCAACTTGTTTCGGGTGGTGCAGCCATGATCGGCACCTGGGGCTACTACGAGACCAATTCGGATGGTCGGGCAGTCGCTTTTGCCCCGGCCCTGACGGGCGATATCGTCGTAACGAAACTCGAAGGCGAGGGGAGTGAGGCGACCTATGTCATCGACTACGTGTTGACCGACGACAACCTTGAAGAGCCGCACACCATGACGGCGAAATTCGAAGGAACGTTCAATATTACGGACAAGAGTGGATCGACGACGGCTTCAGTAGCCTCTTTCCCGAGTTCGAATACGACAAATAAGCCGGCTCTCGTGCAACGAGTAGCTTCCCGCAAATTGGGCAGTACGGTGCATCTGAAAAGTTTGAGATAGCGTTCGTCTCTTTCGAAACGGGTTCGGGCGAGTCCATGGTAATGATGCTCGCCCGGAACGGATTGATTCCTGGCATTATGGAGAAAGCTGCCTTTTTTCGGGCAGCTTTCTCCATAATGCGTGTGTTAGAAGTTGATTTTTACTCCGGCAAAACAACTGCGAGGAAGGGACGGGCCGTAGATGTAGCCCGAATCGCGTTCCACTCCCTTGTCAAAATCTTTTTGATAGGCATTGAAGATATTTTGTATTCCGGCATAGATTTGCAGGGTAATCTCCTTGTAAACGGGAATGTCGTACGAAATCTTCAGGTTGAGGTCGAAGAAACGGGGTGTCAAAACGGCCTCATCGATCGGAGTCCCGGAGCCGGCCATGTGTTGGACGAGCATTCTCCCCGAGTAGGTCCCGGTCAGGGCCGCCATGAGTCGTTCGGTCGGGGTTATCTGGGCTGTTACGTAACCATAGGTGTCGGGTGTACGGAACATTTTTCGAGTCGGCGGTACCTCTGGGTTTTCACTCCATTGTTCGGGTTCCTTGTAGCGGCTTCGTTGGAGAGTGATGCCCGTTTGGAGTTCGAACCAGGTTGTGAAGGACGCTTTCCCTTCAATATTTATTCCCATCACAGTTGCCCCTGATCCGTTGTAACGTTCCTTGACGATCCCCTCGTCCGATTCGGAGAGGGGCCTTAGTGCAAAAACGTTTTTCAGGTTGGTATAGAATCCTTCAATTAACAGGTTGGTCTGTACGCTACCGAATTGACGGTAAAGGTCGGCCGAAAGGCTAAAACTGTTCGAACGCTCTTCGCGCAGGTTGTCGGCCAGCACGATGCGTACCCGCTCGCCGCCAACTATGGCGATGTGCATATCCTCGTCGAAGGCTTGCGGTGCGCGGAATCCGCTCGAATAGCTGAATCGCAGGCTGACTTGGTCAGTGGGGTTATAACGCAGATTAGCGCGTGGACTGAAAATGACGTGGTCGACCAGGTTGTGTTTGTCCAGACGGCCACCCAACAGGAATGACCAGCGGTCGTTTTTCCATTCGTTCTGAAGGTATGCGCCGACGATGTGTACCGTTTGGTAGGTACTCTGGTTGTAGCCGGTGTAGATGTCGCTCAAATCGTTGTAGGTGTATTCGGCTCCGATGGTCAGGTCGGCCGGAAGGAACCAGAGACGTTTAAACGAATGAATGTATTGAACGCCGGAGGCTACGGTGAGGTCATGGGTGCGGCCGTAGGCATTTCGATCCTGCTTTGAACCATAGTAGCTTTTGCGTGCCGTATTCTGAAACGAAGCGTATACGTTCATTTGGTTGGAGAAGTCGGACGATGAGAGATCGAACGAGAGGCTGCCACCCTGGATGTTGTGATCGGTCTGTTCGCAGATCAAGGCCTCGTGGGGCGGTAGATTCAATTGATCGCCTCCGCGGCGGAACTCTTTGACGGCATTGTATTGGAGGGTCAAACGAGAATAGGCGCTCGTCCTGAAGAAAGAGCGTAGCCCGAGTGCTTGAGATTCGAGTTGGGGGATCTCCGAAAATCCGTCTCCGTCGTGGTCGTAGCTCGAACGATGGCGAGTCTGTCCGTAGAGGAAGAGTCCTGCTTTGCGACTGTCGGTGACAAGCGAAGCGTTGGCTGAGGTAACGTTGTCGAAACGGTTGCTGTTGCCGATCGAGGTGATCGTATGGGAGAGCTGTCCGGTGTTGCGGTCGGGATCCTTGGTGATGATGTTGATTGTGCCGCCGATGGCCGACGATCCGAACAGTGCCGAACCGCCACCCCGCATCACCTCGACCCGTTCGATCATGTTGGCGGGGATTTGTTCCAGCCCATATACGCCGGTTAAGGCTGAGAAGACCGGGTGTGAGTCGAGTAGTATTTGGGAATAGTGTCCGTCCAGCCCGTTGATTCTCACCTGCATGAATCCGCAGTTTTGGCAGTCGTCCTCCACTCGGACTCCGGGTTGAAAGTTCAGTCCCTGTGCCAGGCAGGCGGCGTTGGTATTTTCGAAAACTTGAGGGCCAACCACATTCACCAGTGACGGAGCTTGGCGACGCAACGTGGCACTGCGACTCGCCGATACGACGACCTCATCCATTCGGATTCCGCTTTCGTCGATCTCGAAGTTGACCTCGATCGACTCTCCGGATTGAATCTCGACCTCTTTGGAGTCCGTCGTATACCCCAGTAATTTGGCCTCGACAGTCAGTTTGCCGACCGGAAGATTTTTCAGAAAGTAGTGTCCCGAAGCATCGGTTGCAGTCCCGATGGTTGTTCCCGGGATTGAGATGGTAACATAAGCAAGGTGCTCTCCGGTTTTGCGGTTGATGACGTGTCCGTATAGGTTGGCATCGGTTTTTCCCGAGGGAGAGGTGTTTGTTGATTCTGCCGAAACGGGCAGGATATAAAGCAGGCTCAAAAGAGCCATGCAGATGACTTTTTTCATGTTGAATGCTTGTAATGGGTTGTTTTGCCAGTGTGATTACTCCTCTATGTGGATTTATATTACCTCCACATAGATGGGGTGTGGTCGCAAAAGTGCGACAAAAGGGCTATTTAACCCAAACAGGCGGGGCGCGAAGCGAAAGTTCCCGGTGCGGGATCAGATTGGCCGCGTAGATGTCGGGCTGATAGATGGTTGTTATTAGCCTGAAATCACTGATCAGCAGCCATTCGGTGGTAGTTGTGTAGGAGAAGAAGTGAAAGTTGCAGAGAGGACAATCATCGGTCAGATCCGGAGAGGGGTCCTCATGCTGAGTCTGCTGAAACGAGGCGTAATATTCGGGCGAGTGGGTATGCAGGCTTTTGGCCGTGTATGCTGAAAGCATCACCAGCAACAGTGCATATGCATAGAGTGTCCGTATGATTTGTCTCCGTTTCATTCGCATGCAAATGTAGCAAAAAAAAGGTTGCCGACAAGGCAACCTTTTCAAAATACCGGGATATTGGGACGCTCGAATCTTTAGATGCTGATGTCGAGGATTTCGAATTCGATCGTACCGGCAGGAACATTGACCTGGACGCGATCTCCCTTTTTGTGCCCCAGCAGTGCTTTTGCGATGGGAGTTCCGATGGCCAGTTTGCCTTCGCGCAGATTGGCTTCGTGTTCGGCTACGATGGTGTAGACTACCTCTTTCTTGGTATTGTGATTGAGAAGCGTCACACGACTCAGAATTTGTACCTTGCTTTTATCCACTTTCGTCTCGTCGATGATTCGGGCGTTGGCCAAGGTATCTTCCAGTTTGGCAATACGCATTTCGAGCAGTCCCTGTGCCTCGCGGGCCGCATCGTATTCGGCATTCTCGGACAGGTCTCCCTTGTCGCGAGCTTCGGCGATGGCGGCCGAAATAGCGGGGCGCTCGACCGAACGCATGTGGGTCAGTTCGTCTTTCAGTTTTTTATATCCTTCTGCCGTCAGGTAAATGATCTCTTTTGCCATGGTTTCAAAAAATAAAGAATCCCGGCCGGGTGAGGCCAGAACCCTAATCGTTAGTATTGGAACGCACGAGGGGCGACTTGCTTGCGGTTTCTTAGACTTCGGCGGCCCCTCATCTCTTATGACAAAGATAGAAAGTTAATTTCGATTTTCCAAATCTTTCTCGACCGAAGCCTTTTTGCGGGAGCTCTTTGATGGGATTTTCGAGAATTGAAGACAAAGTACAGTCTGCTTTTCCGACCGGGGTTACATCAACGGAGAGAAGAGCCGAAGGAACGATTCCCCCAATCTCTGTAGTCGCGGCCGACGGAGCCATCGGTGAGGGATAATCCGCTCACAGAAATCGAGATCGTCCTGAAAGACAGTTCGCATTCGCTCGTTGAAATCCCGGTCGTAGACGAACATATTGCTTTCGAAATTGTGCTCGAAGCTGCGGAAGTCCATATTGGCCGAACCGACAATAGTCAATTCATCATCGACGATCAGCAGTTTGGCGTGAAGAAATCCTCCCGTGTAGAAATAAACCCGTACGCCGGATCGCACCATGTCGTCGATGAACGAATGCATGGCTTTCTCGACGAATCGAGAATCGGATCGTTTAGGCAACATCAACTCTACTTTTACACCCCCCAGTGCTGCTGTTTGCAACAGAGTGTTCAACCCTTCGGTGGGAAGGAAGTAGGGGGTTTGGATACGGATACTCCTTTTGGCGTTGGCGATGGCTACCATTTCGGCTTGCATGAACGTGCGCCATTGTCCGAACGGTCCGCTGGTCACCACCTGTAGAGTCGATTCGGTAAAGTCCTCCAGTTCGGGGAAGAGGCCGTTCGTATCGATCCGGGTCGTGTCGACCGTTGACCAGTCGAGCAGGAAGGCTGATTGCAGTCCGTAAACCCCTTTCCCTTCGATTTTAAAGTGATTGTCACGCCACAAACCACCCCAGGCCGGACCTTTTACGTATCGGTCGGCGATGTTCATTCCTCCGATAAATCCGACCTTTCCGTCGATCACTACGATTTTGCGGTGATTCCGGTAATTGACTTTATCGGTGAACATGGCGAAACGGACCGCCAGAAAAGGATAGACTTCGATTCCGGCATCACGCATTTGTTGGAAAAACCTTTTTTTCACTCTGTTGCAACCTACGTCGTCGTATAATACGCGTACCTTGACCCCTTCTTGTGCTTTGCGGATCAGGGCTTCTCGCAGGCGTCGCCCCGTTTCGTCGTCGCAGAAGATGTAGTAGAGGATATGGATGTGGTCGCGGGCCTTTCCGATCTCTTCGAGGAGCGCCTCCATTTTTGCGGCACCGTTTCCGTAGAAGGAGATTCGACTTCCGTGGAAGGGGGTTGCGTGTGCAACGTTGCCGAGCATTGTGGCGATTGGTTGATAAGCCTCTGGAATCGGGGCTCCGCTACGGCGTACGTGGGTCGGCAGCGAATAGACCATGATGCGTTTGTAGGTGCGTCGGGAGATGAACCGTTTGCGACGCAGGTCCTGTCCGAAGAAGAAGTAGAAAACCAAGCCGACACCTGGAGCGAAAATCAGCAGAAGTACCCAAGGGATCGCTTTGAGCGGATTGCGATTCCCCGCGATAATGACCAGAATGATACCGATAATCGTCGCTACGTAAATTGCGAACAGTGCATATGTTACCAGTTGCGGCATTTTTTCTCCCTTTTCGGTTCGCTGGTGTCGAGGGTGTTACTCGACGGAAGTGTCCTGGGGCATGGAGTCAATCGGGAATTTAACCAGATAAAGCAGGTGCTCCACTTCGCGCAGGTAGTTGCGTTTGGGATTTTTCGGCGAATAGATATAACAGTCGAGCGTGAAAACGCGTTTGGTCGCCTGGTCTACGGTGGTGTAGCTGACGAACGGGCCACCCATGAAATCACCTTTCACATCCCAGAATCCGCGCATTTCGACCCACAGACGGTCTTGCTGCCGGAACATTTTGTACAACGGGGGCATTGCCTGGGCCGTTGTCATGAAGGAGCCGTCGGTTGGCCCGGGGATGCGGGATGAGAATCGGTTTCGGGCTGCAAGTAGGGATTCTTCCGAGAGGGACCCGGCTCCTTCGTAGGGATAGGAGTAGAGCATGAATCCCTGGCTGGCAGAGGGAAATTCGTAGCGAAACCAGAGGAAATCATCGCTCTGTTGAGCGAGGATGTATCCTTTGGGGACATTCATTTCAACACCGAACATCTCCCGGATCAACTTGCTCAGTTCAGGCTGGTTGAATCGCTCGGCGAAGGAGATGGACCGGTTGCGTTCGGCCATTTCGAGCGTTTCCAGTAATTTGTCCCGGTTGACCGATATGTATTGGGTTAGCGCGTCTTCGGATGGGCCTTGTAATGTCAAGACGATTTGAGGAGCGGCCGTAACGTTGAATTGAGCCGAAAGGTGCGTCTCCGGCAGGGAGGGATCCTCGACTATTTTTAAAACGTTTCGGTGGTCGGCCATGAGTCCCTTGAAGTCTTTATCCATGATGCGCATCACTTGGAAATGGGGCTCTTGTTCTATTAGATATGGGACGGGCTTTTGAAGGACGTTGCGCAATGTATCGCCGAATTCTCCTTCCCAGAGTCGTTGATTGCAGACGACGATCAATTCATAAGGAGCGCCTTGTGCCGTGCGACTCGTGTCGCTGACCGAACGAAAGGCTTTGCAGGCGGGTAGTAGGAAGAGGACCCAAAAAAAGAGAAGAGCGATAACACTTATTTTTTTCATGGCAAACGGATGTTTTTTGTTAAAAAAACGGAGAGACTTTTTATGGTGCAATTTTCAAATGGACCACACTCATTTCGGGGGCAAGGAGAGGGTAAGCTATATGTTGACAAATATAGCATTCTTTCCAAAAGATTGCAAATCGTCGGGTAAAAAGATCCGGCTTATTTTTAGATGATAAACACCGCTCTGTCGCGTTGAGATCTTCTCCTGTAGGAAAAAAGTACAAATAAACAGTGTCGCCCTAAACGAATCGTTGGCTGCTTTCTCTTGAATAAGACTCTATTATTGGGGATAGGGGACGGTTGGCCGGGTTAAAAGGCATGGAAAGTTCGTTTTCTGTTTGTCTCGCACTTTGCTTTTTGTATCTTTGTGGGGAGCTATCACCTCCTTTTTGTTGGCATGAGACTCAAACCTCCGAAAATAATCCGACGTTTGTTTCCTTCGTTGATCTGGGAGATCGATGATCCGGAGAAGAATGGAATTTTCTTGACCTTCGACGACGGCCCGACTCCCGGCGTGACGGAGTGGATTCTCTCGGTCCTCGACAAGTACGAGGCCAAGGCGACCTTTTTCGTGCTGGGAAAGAATGTCGAGGCCTACCCCGATCTTTATCGCCGGATCGTGGATGCCGGCCACAAGATCGGTAATCATACCTATTCCCATCAAAAAGGATGGAGAATGAGTCTGGAGCGTTACATCGAGGATGTCGACTTCGCCAACGACCTGCTCCATACCGAATTGTTCCGTCCCCCTTACGCTCGAATCACTCCGGCACAGGCGCGGGCGCTTTCTCAGCGTTACAAGATCGTGATGTGGGATGTCCTTTCTCGCGATTACAGCCGTTCGCTCTCTCCGCGTGCCTGCCTGAAAAATGTGACGAAGTATCTGGAACCAGGAGCGATCGTCGTTTTCCATGACAGTGAAAAGGCGTTTCGGAACATGCGTTATGCATTGCCCCGTACGCTGGAGAAGATCCGGCAGGCAGGACTCGTCTGCAAAACCATCGAGTTGTAGCGAAATCCTCCCTCCCATTCTCGTTGCGGCGCTTTCTTTTCCGCGATTTTAGACGAAGTCCCGATACGCTTCTTCCGGAGTCTTCGTGGCAGAACTTTTCGGAGCATGCGATTCCTCCTGTCAAATAGACAGCTCCCGCCCGGCGGGGGAGGGAGCTGTCGTTGGTTTACTGGGAATTCTTCTGTTGCGACCAGTCCTTCAAGAGACAGTGCCCGGAGAAGGTGCCGGATATTCGATGTCCGTAACCGTCTTTTAGATCGATAACGAAAGTATAGTCGTTCCCGCCCGAATGGGAGACCTTTATGCTCCCCGTGCGTGCTGCGGACTCTATCTGGCCGGCGGTTGAGAAGAACCAGGACCCGAAATATCCCCCGTATGTAGGCTCGTAGACTCCGCTCAGAGCCGTCCCTACGTCGTAATCATCGGCCGTAGCGGCATCGATGAGTGTATAGGTTCCGGCGGGGATCTCCTTTGAGCTGCCGGGGGTTACGTTTAGCGAAAGCGTCAGTGCATCCGAAAGGCCGAAGTTGTTGTCGAGGTCGTAATCCGGTCCGGCAATGATGACGGTGTATAGATCCGAGGTTTCGGTGAAGGCCATTCCCACGTATGCGAGCAGAGCCTGGGTCATGCCGTCTACGGAGACATCTTGTGTGAGGTTGCTCATCTGCCCCTCTTTCGATCGGTTGAGAAAGGAGATATTACCGATGAAGGAGTAGGTGTATTTTGAACCGTCTTCGAGTTGCAGATCGGCATCGATGCAATAATACCCCTTGTTGAGGGAGACCGTTACCGATCCTCCGGCAATGTTTTGCGTTTTTGTGCTCCCGCCTGAGTCGTATTGAGACAGGAAACTGTCGCCGTTGGCGATATTGAGCGTGAAGGGTTGATGCGAGTCGGCCGAATAGTCGGAGGTGTATGTTCCGGCGGCCAGAGTCGCAAAATCGGCATTCTCTGCCAGAGTCGTATTGAAGTCGAGACAAAGAATGTAACCGGGACCGATGTAATCTTTCAGGTCGGCATCGTATTCCATGTCGGAGATGAAGTTGATCCATAGATTCCCTGCCCCGGAACCGTAAATATCCCCTTTGTAGAAGGCTTCGGTCGTAACGTCTTGTGTCGGTACGATTGACGGATCGGGGTTCCCCTCGTTTTTGTTGTCGTTCGAGCAGGCCGGCATCGTCATGATCCACGCAGCAGCGCTTAGAATGAGCACAAATTGTCTGGTCTTTTGCATAAGCTTCGTTTTTTTGGTGATTCCGTTCAAATATAGCGATTTTTCCCTGAGAACAATTTTTACCGGGGAAATGATTGTGACATGTTGTCGGATCTCTCTTCGGACGGGAGGCATGTATCGAGGCGTATGTGTACACTTCCTGGTCCGAGAGAGGAATTTCGGATTTTTTTTCGTATCTTTGTAACCGCGAATAAAACTAAAAACAGATACAATTATGGCAACAACTGCAGACATCAAGATTGGCATGTGCATCGAACTGGATGGCAAGACTTTTCAGATCGTGGACTTCCAGCATGTAAAACCGGGCAAAGGCCCCGCTTTCGTACGTACCAAACTCAAGAATCTCGAAAATGGCCGCGTACTCGACAATACGTTCAGTGCCGGTGCCAAGATCGAGCCCGTGCGCGTAGAGCGTCGTCCCTACCAGTTTACCTACGAGGATGACCTGGGTGCCCATTTCATGCATACCGAAACCTTCGAGGAGATCAACATCGACAAGAACCTCATTACCAATTACGACCTGATGGCCGACGGCCAGATCGTCGAGGTGATGTTCCACACCGAAAAGGAGACCGTGCTTTCTGCCGAGCTTCCTCCGATCGTGGACATGGAGGTTACCTATACCGAGCCGGGTATCAAGGGGGATACCGCCTCTACCAACTCACTCAAACCCGCGACCGTCAATACCGGTGCAACAATCAAGGTCCCCCTGTTCATCAATACGGGAGACAAGATCCGTGTCGACACCCGTACGCGCGAGTACTATGAGCGTATCAAGTAGTCCGGAACGACGAGTCTTCAATCAAACAAAATACCCGACCTTTGCAGGCCGGGTATTTTTTGTTTGATCGTTCTCTTGTTAGATCTTCTCCAACTCCACGGTGAAGTGGCGCAGGATCGGATGTTCAAAGGTGATCCGATAGCCGGATGTGATACTTTCTCTGCGCTCGAAGACGTTGCGGCAGGCGGCGGCGATCACCCGGATGTGGTTGTCCGTGTAGATGCGGCTCGGAATAGTCAGTCGCAGCAACTCCAGCTTGGGATAGCGGTTCTCGTGGGTCACGGGATCGCGGTCGGCCAGGATCGATCCGATCTCCACGCCCCGGATACCGGCTTCGAGGTAGAGTTCGATGCCGAGCGTTTGTGCGATGAACTGCTCCTTGGGCAGGTTGGGAAGGATCTTTTTCGCATCGAGGAAGATGGCGTGACCTCCGGCAGGCCGTTGGTAGGGAATGCCGTATTCGTCGAGCAGGTCGCCGAGCAGTTTGACCTGTCGGATGCGGGCATCGAGTTGTTCGAATTCCGTATTCTCGTCCAGTCCGATCGCCAGGGCCTCCATGTCGCGTCCGGTCATGCCGCCGTAGGTGACGTATCCTTCGAACATGATGTTGAACTGGGAGGCCTTGCGGAAGAGTTCCTCACTGCGCATGCCCAGTATACCGCCCATGTTTACGATGCCATCCTTCTTGGCCGACATGGTCATGATGTCTGCGTAAGAGTAGATTTCGCGAACGATCTCCTTGATTGTTTTGTCGGCATACCCCTCTTCTCTGGTTTTGATGAAGTAGGCGTTTTGGGCGAAACGAGCCGAGTCGATCAGCAGGGGAATTCCATAGCGGCGGCACAGTTCGGCCGTTCCCTTGATATTCCGCATCGAAACGGGCTGGCCTCCGGCCGTGTTGTTGGTGATGGTCAGCACGACACAGGGGATCTTCTCCTTGGGGTATTTCTTGAGGACCGCTTCCAACTTTTCGAGGTCCATCTCTCCCTTGAAGGGAAGTTCCCGCTGAGTGTCGGCCGCCGCGTCGATCGTACAGTCGATTGCTACGGCACGGCGAAACTCGATGTGCCCCTTTGTCGTGTCGAAATGGGAGTTGCCCGGAACGATATCGCCCTCTTTGAGCAAGGTGGAGAAGATGACGTTCTCGGCAGCGCGACCCTGGTGTGTCGGCAGGAAATAGGGCATTCCGAAGATTTTCTCGATTACGGCTTTGAGCCGGTAGTAGGAGGCTGCACCAGCGTAACTTTCATCGGCGGTCATCATGGCCCCCCACTGGCGGTCGCTCATCGACTCTGTTCCCGAATCGGTCAACAGGTCGATCATTACCTGGTCGGCGCGCAGCTTGAAGAGGTTGTAATGAGCTTCACGGATCCATCTTTCGCGCTCTTCACGCGTGGAGGTGCGGATTGCCTCCGTCATCTTGATTTTGTAAGGTTCGCAATAGGGAAGTTGCATATCGGTGTATGTTTTTTTGGTTTGGTTGTCCGATTATCGGATCATATTGCGATAAATATACGAAAAGTTCTCAAGAATATCCAGAGAAATGTTATATTTGTACCGATAATAACCTCCGAATAGTTACTTTAAGAAAAACATTTGAATCATGAAAAAGTATCGTTGTACCGTTTGTGACTACATCTATGATCCTGCTGTCGGTGATCCGGATAGCGGAATTGCCCCCGGAACTGCTTTCGAGTCCCTGCCCGACGATTGGGCTTGTCCCCTCTGTGGAGTGGGAAAGGATATGTTCGAGCCGGCGGAGTAATTGTCGCTCTAAAGGGTAAAAAAACGGGAGAGGCGGAGCGATTGCTCCGCCTCTCTTATATTTTTTATTACTTGAGGAGGCTTTGCCGTTCGAGATGCAATAGCGCCTCTTTTATCGCGAGCCCTCCGGCATAGCCGGTCAAAGAGCCGTTGGCCCCCAGAATGCGGTGACAGGGGATGACGATCAGAATCGGATTGCGATGGGCTGCCCGGCCTATGCTGCGCGCCCCCTGCGGATTGCCGATTCGACTTGCGATTTGTCCGTAGCTTGCCGTCGTCCCGTAGGGGATCTGCCGGATCGCCTCCCAAACTCGCTGTTCATAAGGGGTCCCCTGCGGGGCCAGCGGCAGGTCGAACCGGATGAGACTGCCGGCAAAGTAGGCTTCGAGTTGGGAACAGGCCTCTTGAAGCAGCGGCGTCGAATGCCGGACAGGTTCGTCCGGGCATTCGACGCTCATTTTAATATCGGTGATAGCACCCCCGTTTTCGATCAGACGCAGCGTTCCGATCGGAGTCCGAAGGAGTTGCTCGTGTTGCATCTTGAAGGGTTACAGGTTTTCGAGTGTGTATTGCAACATCTTCTCCCGAACGTGTCCCGAGTGGTCGGGCAGCATCGAGTGGTTCTGGTCCGGATAGACCATCATGTCGTACTGTTTCCCCTCTTTGTTCAGCGCACGGGTCATCTCGATCGTATTCTGGAAGTGGACATTGTCGTCCGCCGTGCCGTGGATGATAATCAGACGGGTCTTCTGATCGTCGAGCAGGTGTGCGAAGTTGATCGGAGAGTTGTCGTCATATCCTTGCGGATAGTCCTGCGGCAGCCCGTTGAAGTTCTCCGTGTAGATCGAGTCGTAGTAGCGCCAGGACGTGACGGGAGCTACGGCAATAGCCATTTTGAAGAGCCCCTCTCCTTTCAGGGCGCAACCGAGAGCCATGAACCCTCCGTACGACCAGCCGTAGATACCGATCCGGTCCGGATCGACATAACTTTGACGGGCCATGTAACGGGCCATCGACAATTGATCATCGACCTCCATGGCTCCCAGATTCCCGTAAGTGAGTTTTTTGAAAGTCTCTCCTTGGAATCCCGTGCCGCGGGGGTCAACGCAGACGACGATGTAGCCGTGCGATACCAGGGCATCCTCCCAGTCGAGTCCCCAGCGATCGACGACCTGCTGTGATCCGGGTCCCGAGTATTGGGTGAGCAGAACCGGATAGCGGTGTGTAGGGTCAAAATCGAGCGGTTTGACCATGTAAGCCGAAAGCGTATCCCCCCGTTCGGTGGTAAACGAGAAAAATTCGCGGGGGGCGATCAACTCGTTTTGCCGGAGGTATTCGCGGAGTTCCGCATTTTGCTCGAGTATACGTACCGATTTGCCGTTTGCATCGAAGATTTCCGTGCGTGAGGGGGTTGTATTGGTCGAACTCTCGGCAATGTAATAGGAGAGATCCGCACTCGGGGATATTTTGTAGAATCCGTCGTCGGGTGTCAGACGCTCTTTGTATTTGCCGTTCAGGTTGATACGGTACAGGGTTCGGTGCAGGGGTGATCCTTCGGTCGAGGTGTAATAGACTTTATTACCCCGTACGCCTACGAAGTCCGTAACCTCCCATGGCCCTTGTGTGATGGGGTTCAACAAACCTTTGTCGAGACTGTAGAGATAGAGGTGCATATAACCGGCCGAGGTCTCTTCGCGGACGATGAATCGTTTGCCGTCCGGAAGGAAATAGAAAGTTTTACTTAGGTGGTCGACGTATTTGGGCGATCGTTCGTCATAGATCACCTGCTGCGAACCGTCCCGATTGCAAAGTACCACTTCAAAGTGATTTTGCTTGCGGTTCATGCGCTCGAAATAGAGATGCCCGTCAGGAGTCCAGGCCGGGTGGAGTACATATTGCCCGCGATCCGGTCCGACATCGATCCGCTCGGTCTGTCCGCTCTGCAGGTCGTAAACAAAGAGGTCTACCGTCGAGTTGGTGTCGCCGGCTTTCGGATATTTGAACGAGTGGGCCTTGTTGTAGAGCTCTCCGTCGAAACGCATCATTTCGAAAAGAGGAACTTCAGACTCGTCAAACCGGAGGAAGGCGATCTTCCGCCCGTCGGGTGAAAAGGCGTAGGCCTTTGTGAAGGCACACTCCTCCTCATAGACCCAATCCGTCGTGCCGTTGATCACTTCGTTCCAGGCACCGTCGTGGGTTATCTGCCGGACAGAGTCCGCAGCGATGTCGTAGAGGAAGAGGTTGTTGCCGCTCGAGAAGGCGATCATCCGTCCGTCGGGTGAGAACGAAGCGTCGCGCGTGCCGGGCAGATCGCTCAGGATGGGACGGATTCCATTCTCGTTTTGCAGGTAGTAGGCCGTCGTATAGGAGTGCCGGTAGATCGGAGTCGCTCCATTTGCTATGAGCAGTTGCTTGCCATCGGGCGAGAACTGATAGTCTACGATCTGGAACGACGTTTCGGGTGTACGGAACAGGAGCTCTCCTTCGCTCTTCCCTGCGTAGTCGTATTGGATGATCGTATTGCCCTCCTGAACCGTATAGTGAGATCCGTCGCCCGAAGGACGAATGCCGATTACCCGTTTGTTCATTGAGTTCAAGGCCTGAATATCCTTGTACTGGAGCGGTTCCGAAGGTTGTGAGTGTGCGGCAACCGCTACACAGAGAAAGATCGGAAGAAATATTTTTTTCATGAGTGGATTAAATGTCGTCTACATTGAATTCGTAGCCCAAACGTTTGCCGGTTACGAATTTCGAATTGTCGAGTTTGCTGTTGAACTGGTCGACCGTTACCCGTTTGTTGTCCTCGTAAGGCGGAAGTAACAAATCGAAATTGATGGAGAAGTGGATCGCCGATTCCAGAATCGAAAGCAGGGCTTTGCGATCGATCTCCTCCTGTCCGAACTGCTGTACTCGGAGCAGACCGGGGCATTTGCCCTCGGTGAAGTAGTGCATTTCCCGGTTGATGAAGATGCGTCCGATCAAGTAGCCTTCGTCGGCATTGCGATTGAACTTGAACGAGTCGGAGAGGAAATTGTATATGTTGATGATCCCGCAGTAGGAGTTCTCCTTGTTGTCCTGTACGTAGGGGACGCCCCAGATTGCATGGTCCGCATCGAATTGGAATACGTCAGTATGCATTTGGAAAATCAGCAGGTCGTTGGCCAGTTGGAGCTGAGCTTCGAATTTACCCCGGTCGCGGTATTCAATCCGTACGCGACGGTCCAATTTGCCGTCCAGCTCGTCATCCATTTCCGAGGCCATTTCGAGCAGGGCCTCCTTCAGATCGTTGAACGTGGCGAACGTGTTGTCAAAGACCTTCTGTTTGAGGGTCGATTTGCTGACGATGGTTTCGAGAATTTTGTCTCGTAGCGGGATGTTGTCCATAAATGTTTTGTATGCTGTTTGTTGTTTGTGCTTCGGTTAGCGAAGTTTTATCTCCATGCCGGTCGTGAGCCGGGCATTCGGATCGAGTTTGTTCATGCGAGCCAGCGATTTGCTGCGGATGCCGTACGACTGTGAGAGCGACCAGATCGTTTCACCCTCCTTGACCGTATGCAGCAACGTGTTGCCGGTCCAGCGCTTTTTCTTGCGGCCGATGTAGATTGTCTCTCCGGCTACGGGTTGTGCGTTCTTGTCCACATCGTTGAATTTTCGCAGGTTGCGGGCCGAAACGCGGAAGTCTTTCGAGATCTTCTCGAACGTATCGCCGTCTTTGGCCAGAATATAATTTACGTTGTTGATGCGATAGACGTTGTATCCGCGGTGGGCGTTGACCGTAACGCGGAAGTCGTCGGGGTCGACTCCTTCGCCGGAGATAGCGATCGCCTCATCCACGCTGCTCTGCTCGGCAAACCAGTCGTTGGCATCATGCCGCGTATTTTGAGCATAGAGGGCCAGCCCGTTTTCCTGGTCCAGCAGGTAGAGCTTGCTCTCCTCGATGATACGGATCAGCCGTTCGGCATAGTCGGGTGCCGTGGCGTATCCGGCCGCTTTCAGACCGCGAGCCCAGCTTTTGTAGTCGGTCGGGTCGTATGAGAAGAGAGAAGCGTAACGGGGCTGTGAATCCAGAAACTCGGCATGGTCGGCATAGGAGGCTTCGACCGAAGGGTAGGCGCGGAAGCATTCTCCCTTCTCGTCGTCGTCATAATAGACCTTTTCGCCGGTCCAGTTGCGTTTGCACTTGATCCCGAAGTGGTTGTTGGATGCCTGCGAGAGCCAGCTGTTGCCGCAGTTCGACTCCAGGATGCCCTGGGCCATGGTGATGCTGGCCGGAATACCGTAACGTTCCATGTGGGCTACGGCGATCTGTTTGTATTTGTCGATGTACTCTTCGCGGGTCTGTTTGACCTGTGCCCGCAGGGGGACGATGGCCAGCAGGGCGACCCCCGCAAGTACTATTGCTTTCTTGGAAAAAATCATTTATCTTTGTTTACTCTTTGAACGCGATCTGTGCAAAGATATTATTTTCCAGTGAGAATAACAAAATAAAACGGATAGGCTATGTTTACTGAAAACGCAAACAAAATTTTCAATCGGGTGATCGAGGATTATCATCGCTATGACGATGTGGACCATCAGCCGGAAAATCCTTTCACCGAAGGATCGCTCGACCATCTGCTTTACATGAAGAACTGGGTGGACACGGTGCAGTGGCATCTTGAGGATATCATCCGCGACCCGCAGATCGATCCGGTCGAGGCTTTGGCCATCAAGCGCCGCATCGACAAGTCGAATCAGGTGCGTACCGATATGGTCGAGTATATCGACTCCTATCTGTTGGATAAGTACAAGGATATCAAGCCGCTGCCGGATGCCCGTCTCAATACCGAGACCCCGGCCTGGGCGATCGACCGCCTCTCGATTCTGGCCCTGAAGATCTACCACATGCACCAGGAGGTGCTGCGACAGGATGTGGACGAGAATCACCGTACGCAGTGCCAGAAGAAACTCGACGTGCTGCTCACCCAGCAGGTCGATCTGTCGAAGGCAATCGAGGAGCTGATCGAGGATATCGAAGCGGGACGCAAATACATGAAGACCTACAAGCAGATGAAGATGTATAACGATCCTTCGCTCAACCCTGTACTTTATGCCGCGAAAAAATAGACTGCCGCGCCATCTGCTTGTGATCCGCACCTCGGCCATGGGGGATGTGGCGATGTTGCCGCACGCCCTGCGGGCTTTTCGCGAGGTCTATCCCGATGTGAAGATCACGGTGGCGACCAAGGCCCTCTTCCATCCCTTCTTCGAGGGGTTGGATGTGGAGTTCCTGGACATCGATACCAAAGGGGCGCACCACGGAATCCGGGGTGCGCTTCGCTTTGCCCGTGAGGCGGCCGATCGTGGAGTCGATGCGGTGGCCGATACGCACAACGTATTGCGCTCGAAAATCATCCGTATGGCCCTTTGGCTGCGCGGCCTGCCGGCTGCTGCAATTCGCAAGGGACGTATGGCCAAGCGCCGTCGGTTGAACGGTGGCGTTAAGAGTGCGGCTCCGCTCAAACACACCGTTGTGCGCTATTGCGATGTATTGCGCCGTCTGGGATTCGATTTCCCGGATCCAGCTCCGGCTCGGAAGAAGAGTCGTCCGAATCCGATGGGGGAGAAACAGGGCATTTGGGTCGGTTTCGCTCCCTTCTCGGCCCAAAAGGGAAAGACCTATCCGGAGGCGTTGAGCGAAGAGGCGATCCGCCTGCTCAGCGAACGCTTCGATCGGGTCTTTATTCATGGAGGGGGCGGTGCGGAGGCCGATTTCGCCCACCGGATGGAGGGGTGCCTGGCCAATGTGACGGCTCTTAACGGCAAGGTGCGGCTCGGCGATGAGATGAATCTTATTTCGAATCTGGATTGTGTCGTTACGATGGATTCGCTCGTGATGCACATGGCCTCGCTGGTGGCAACCCCGATTGTGTCGGTGTGGGGTGCTACGCATCCTGCATTGGGTTTCCTCGGATATGGATTTGGGCCGGAAGGGGTGCTGCAACTCGATATGGATTGCCGTCCCTGTTCGGTATATGGGAAGAAACCCTGCAAGTGGGGTGACTATCGCTGTATTACGGGCGTTACTCCTCAGATGATTCTCGATCGGGTGGAGAAAATTGTGGCAGAAAAATAACTTGTATTAGGAAAACAAAAAGACTCACACTAAAAAGGTGTGAGTCTTTTTGTTGAATAACACCGATCCCTTATCTCCTGTTCTGTCGGATCCAGAGTTCGTTATTGATTGATAGAGTCAATTTGCCGTTCTCGGTGACAATCGTTGCCGTTTCTTCAAACGGAGTTGATTTTCCATTCTCTTTCAAGGTGCCTCGCAGAATAATCTGGTTGGGCTCTGCTCCGACCTCCCACGATTTATAGTGTCGTTCCGGCATGTTGATCGACCGGGCAACCCCTTTCAGCTCGATATAGAATCCTTTTACAGCACTGGGATTGGCCGGTTCGGATTCTACCCAACGGCCGATGGCCCGGGCATAGGTCGGGTCGGTCGAGATTTTGAGTGCCGGCATGGTCGGTTCCAGTTTCCCCTCATACTCTGCGGTGGCCGTATTGCCTTCCAACATTCCGTAAGCGTGTTTCAAATCTGCATTTTCAGTTGTGAAGGTGATGAGACGACCGTTTTCGGCGACGATCGTGACGGAGTTTTCGGTCGTTCGCTTGATGCGTCCCGAAAAAGTCTCCGTTTTTTTTGTCTCACAGGCTACCAGTCCGATTAACAGGGCTGCAATAGCCAATAAACGCAATGCTTTCATGATAAAGATTGATTAACGACGTCCTTTTTCGCGAATGTATTGATCGATGGTCCTGGCTGCCTTGCGACCGGCTCCCATCGCCAGAATGACGGTTGCGGCTCCGGTTACCGCATCGCCTCCTGCAAAAACACCCTCGCGGGAGGTTACCCCGTGTTCGTCGGCTACCAGGCATCCTTTGCGATTGGTCTCAAGACCTGCCGTCGTAGCTGCCAGCAGAGGATTCGGAGAGGTTCCGAGAGCCATGATGACTACATCGCACGGAATTTCGAAATCCGATCCTTCCTTTTCGATCGGCGACCGTCGGCCGCTTGCATCGGGCTCTCCCAACTCCATCTCGACACAGTGAATACCGGTTACCCAGCCCTTCTCGTCGCCGGAGATAGCCGTCGGATTGGTCAGCATACGGAATTCGATACCCTCCTCCTTGGCGTGGTGTACCTCTTCGGCACGTGCCGGAAGCTCTTTTTCGCTGCGTCGGTAGACGATCGTCGCTTCGGCACCCAGTCGTTTGGCCGTACGCACGGCATCCATTGCCACGTTACCGCCACCGACTACCACAACCTTCTTGCCGACATAGATCGGTGTGTCGTAGTGGCTGTCGTATGCTTTCATCAGGTTGGTGCGGGTCAGGAATTCGTTGGCCGAAACGACACCGTTGAGGTTTTCGCCCGGGATGCCCATGAAACGGGGCAGACCGGCACCGGAACCGATAAATACAGCCTCATACCCCTCCTCATGCATCAGTGAGTCGATGGTAACGGTCCGTCCGACGATTACGTCGGTTTCGATCTCTACGCCCAGTTTCTTTACAGCCTCGACCTCTTTGGCTACGATACGCTCTTTCGGAAGGCGAAATTCGGGAATTCCATATACCAATACCCCTCCTACTTTATGAAGAGCCTCGAAAATTTTTACGGTGTATCCCATACGGGCCAAGTCGCTGGCGCAGGCCAGACTCGAAGGGCCGCTGCCGATGACAGCTACTTTGTGACCGTTACGCTTGATTTCGGGAGCCGGCATCTGGTCTTCGTGTTCGATCTGCCAATCTCCGATGAAGCGTTCGAGTTTTCCGATGGCGACCGGTTCCCCTTTGATGCCCAGGATGCAGGACCCTTCGCACTGGTTCTCCTGCGGGCAGACACGCCCGCAAATACTTGGCAGCGAGCTGTCCTCGGAGATGATGCGGGCCGATTCCGTAAAATTACCCAGGAGCAGTTGATGAATGAAATCCGGGATGCGGATATTGACCGGGCAAGCCGTGACGCAACGCGGCTGTTTGCAGTTCAGACAACGCGAAGCTTCGAGTACAGCTTCTTCGATGTTGTAGCCATAGCATACCTCTTCGAAATTGGTAGCTCTGACTTTTGGATCTTGTTCGCGCACGGGTACGCGCGGAATTTTATTTGCCATGATTCCTTTGTTTGCGATTGGTTGTAAATGTCGATTACTTGTCCAGTCCGATGTGGCACTGGTGTCCGTTGGCGCGCTCCTGAGCGATGGCGCGAGCACGCTCTTCCTGCGTCCGATACATTCCCTGGCGACGCATGGCTTCGTCGAAGTCCACCTGGTGGGCATCGAATTCCGGGCCGTCGACACAGGTGAAGACGGTCTTCCCGCCTACCGTTACGCGGCAGGCCCCACACATCCCCGTTCCGTCGACCATCAATGTGTTGAGCGAAGCGATCGTCGGTAACGAGTACTCCTTGGTCGTCAAGGCTACGAATTTCATCATGATCATCGGGCCGATGGCGACACATACGTCGTACTTCTTGCCTTCTTTTTCGATCAACTCCTTGATCAGGGCCGTCACCATACCTTTGAATCCTTCGCTTCCGTCGTCGGTAGCGATGTAGAGGTTTTCCGCGACTTCGCGCATTTGATCCGTATAGATCAACATCGATTGGGTTTTCGCTCCGATGATGACATCCGCTTTGATACCGTGTTCTTTAAGCCATTTGACCTGAGGATAGACCGGAGCGGTTCCGACACCTCCTGCGACAAACAGAAAACGTTTCTTGCGCAGGCTTTCGAGATCTTCCGAAACGAATTCCGAAGGGTGCCCGAGCGGTCCGGCAAAATCGGCCAGAGCCTCTCCTTCGTTTTTTGCACAGAGTTTCTGGGTCGAGGCTCCGATTGCCTGGGTGACGATGGTGACCGACCCATCCTCGGCATTGTAGTCCGAAATGGTCAGGGGGATTCTTTCTCCGAATTCATCGATGCGGACGATGATGAATTGTCCGGGTTTTGCCGATCGTGCTACGCGGGGTGCGTGGATGCGCATCAGATAGATGTTCTGAGCGAGCAGTCGCTTTTCAAGAATTGTGTACATTACTTTTGTTTTATAGTCAATCTTCAATTATAGCCGTCAGTCGTATGCTTTGCACCGGGCGCAGCGGGTCGTTGGCGATGAGGATTATGCGTCGGGACCATGTGCCGTACTCCTGTTGTGAAGCATCGAGCGAAACACTTATTCCGCGTGTTTCGCCGGGACGGATACCATCGCCGGGCTGCAACGAACATTCGACTCCGACAGGAGCCTCTATTGCTCTGATCTTTAGCGTTGATTTTCCTGTGTTAGAGATCGTTATGTGCTGTTTGACCGGAATGTTTGTCCGTTTCAAAGGCCCAAATGTAATAATATTTTTGCTCAATTGCCATTCCGGTGCTTTTTCTTGATCGACGGAGCTCGGATCATCCACTGAAAAACCGTGCAGGTAGATATATTTTCGAGAGGGTTTCCCGTTGACAAGAAGCTCCAGGACCTCTTGGATCGTTCCGTAATAAGAGGCATCCTGAGCCAGCGTATAGCTGAAGGTGAAAACGCCTTTCTCATGAGGAGCGATCTGTCGGGGATATTCTGCATCCAGAAATCCGCTTGCCTGTTTGGGACGGAGCTCCAGGGTGACCGGTCGGTCCGAAAGGTTGATGTAGCCGATTTCGGTCAGCGTGGTTCTGCCATGACATATATTGGAGAAAGAGTGGTATTCGCAGTCGATGCGCAGCCCTTGGCCGCAATCGACCGGATAGAGCTCCTGTGGAGTTTTGGGTCGTCCGATGACCTCTCCTGAGACCCGTAGTTTTGCTGCGATTTTTCGATCGACCGTGAAGACGGCTACTTCTCGGGAGAAGGTCCCCGGTCGGTTCGTGGGATCGTAGGTGACTGTTACCACCCCTGATTGTCCCGGCATGATTGGTTTGCGGGAGAATTCGGGGCGGGTGCAACCGCACGTAGAGGTCACTTCCAAAATGATACCGGGGATGTCTCCTTCGTTGCGACAGACGAAACGGTGGAAGACCGGCCCATCTGTTTCACGAATTGTCCCGAAATCCCAACTCGGTTCATCGAAAACCAGTTTAGGTTGTGAAAAGCCTGTTAAAGTGCTTGTTAATAGGAAAATATACAGTAATAGACGTTTCGGAAACATTGCGCAGGAAACCTTGTTTGCAGGAACAAAGATAGGTTTTTTGTGAAAAAAATGTACAAAATTTTGCAGGAATGAAAATTTGCTGTATATTTGCATTCCGAAAACGAGATAGTTCTTCGATTTTCTGAATGCCTGAATAGCTCAGTTGGTTAGAGCACATGACTGTTAATCATGGGGTCCTAGGTTCAAGTCCTTGTTCAGGCGCGTTTGTGCGAGGGTTGCAAATAGGTATTTGACAAAAAGGTATAATTCGGTTGCGATCTTTTTTGTGGAGAGATTTGCAGATTCGAAAAAGTTGATTACCTTTGCAGTCCCAAGCCATTTTTTTTGAAACGGGAGTTTAGCTCAGCTGGTTCAGAGCATCTGCCTTACAAGCAGAGGGTCGGGGGTTCGAATCCCTCAACTCCCACAAACAGATTCAGACCACTCATGACGAGTGGTTTTTATTTTTTGTCGGATTTCATCTCTCTGATATTCCCCCGACAAAGGAGTGGTTGGAATCGATACCATGGGAAAAACTTACCACGGTATTCATTCTTTCCCCTGAAAAGGATCTGTTCTGATCGGCCGCTGTTTGCGGGATTCGGATCGATTCCATGATGGAATCGCATCTAGAAATATTCTACCCGGTCTTATTTTTAATAAAACATATGAAAGTATTGTTTCTTAGCAACTTGCGGCATGGGTTTTGTCTATTCATGCCAATAGCTGGGATGGAGTCGCATCTCTGTCTCAGTGAGGTTTCTTCATTTATTTAAGTTTGGGTTAGTAGTTAGGAGGAATCTTATCCTCCGGGAACGGAAAGCAGTCGCGAGACTCCTTCCCGTTTTTTTTTTGAGTATGTTCGGGCAGACCACTACCGATTGCGAAACTGAGTTGTGAGGTTGTGCTGTAAAGGAATGGACCATCCCGATTTTTGTTACCGGACACAATTTCGGAGCGATTTTTGTGTTTATTATATACATCCGCAACAAGAGAAAAGAATCTTGAATTGCTGAATGTGTAATTTATTTCTAATAAACGAAAAATATGTCCATGACAAAATTCCAGGGGACCCCGGTGCAACTTGCCGGTGAGTTCGTACGAGTGGGGGATATGGCTCCTGCTTTCGAGTTGGTGAAAACGGATTTGACAAACCTCTCCCTGAAAGAGATGAGAGGGAAAACCGTTATTTTGAATGTTTTTCCCAGTCTCGATACCGGTGTTTGTGCGGCTTCGGTTCGCAAGTTCAATAAAATGGCGGCGGAGTTGCCTGATACGGTCGTATTGGCCATCTCCAAGGATCTACCGTTTGCCCATGCACGTTTCTGTACGGTTGAAGGTATTGAGAATGTAGTGCCTCTGTCGGATTTCCGCGCCTCGGATTTCGATCAGAAGTATGGTGTGCTGATGGCCGATGGTCCGCTGAAGGGTTTGCTGGCCCGTGCGGTGGTGGTTATCAACCGTGAAGGGAAAATCGTCTATACGGAGTTGGTTCCGGAAATTACCCAGGAGCCAAACTATGAAAAAGCACTCGAAGCCGCCCAAAAGAGATAGGCTGTTCGTCAAGGTTTGGGAAGGAGTAGTCCCGGAGAGGGAATATTCCTTCTTTTTTTGTGTAAGGGAAAAGTTTTGGGTGGAAGCAGGACGCGAGAGGTGTTTAATATTGAAAAAAAAGTGGATTATTGTACCGATTGCCCGTGCCTTTATGTATTTTTGTCTTCAAAGAAATCCGATAGGAATATGTTTTCTTTTCATATAAAGCCTTTTTCCGCACTGACGGTTCGTGAACTGCATGCCGTAACCTCTTTGCGGGAGCAGGTTTTTTATCTCGAACAGCGGGTGACGACCTTGGATGCCGATGCGAAGGATCTGCTGTCCGTTTATTTGTGGGTCGAATCCGAGGGTGAAACGGTGGGAACGCTACGTATGATTCCACGAGGTGTATCGTATCCTGAAGCATCTATCGGTCGGGTTAGTGTATTGCCTTCCTTTCGTCACAGGGGTATTTGTCGACAGATGATGCAACGGGCTATCGAATATATGGAGCGGGAGTGGAACGTAGAGTCTATTTGTATTTCGGCGCAGAGCTATTTGATCTCTTATTATGAGTCGATCGGATTCCATGTTGTGTCGGACGAGTATCTCGAAGCGGGTATCCGCCATCGGAAAATGTTGTGGAATGCCGCGGATCAGGGATAAAAGAATCCCGCCACATTGTGCCTGTTGCCTGCCTTGTAACGACAAAGCGGTTCCAAACCCAGATGGCGGGGCTTCCTTATTCGTTGTTTTTTATTGACTTGTTCATACATAAAGCATACCATTCCTGAAGAACCGGTATTAAGGATTCATTAATTTGTAAGGAGGCCGATGTTTTCGGGGAGAAAGGGAGGGCCTCTGTTCTTTTTACCACGTATCAGTTGTCATTATGGAGGAGTTCGTCGCAACACTTACCCGATTTTTTACGGAGTGGGGATATACCGGTCTTTTTTTGGCGGCATTTGTCGCGGGAAGTGTCTTGCCCTTCAGCTCGGAGTTGGTATTGGTCGTCCTGATTCGCCTGGGGCTCGATCCTGTCGGATGCTTGTTGTCGGCGGCGGCAGGCAATACGTTGGGGGGAATGACTTGTTATTGGATCGGGCATTTGGGAAAGCGGGACTGGATAACCCGTTATTTGAAGGTGAACCCGGAGAAACTGGATAAGGCATCCCGTTTTCTGGAGGGTCGCGGGGCGTTGTTCGCCTTTTTTACTTTCTTGCCCTACTTGGGCGAGGCGATTGCCATTGTCCTCGGACTGATGCGTAGTAATGTCTGGATTACGACCGGGGCCATGTTTGTAGGGAAATTGCTCCGTTATATCGTGATTGTGGCCGTGGTCGAGGGGGTTGTATCGCTGTTTTGATCCAAAGAGAGGCTCGCTTTTTATTAAATTGTGGAATATATATGTCGGTCTCATGGAATCCCTGGCACGGGTGTTTACGTGTGAGCGAAGGGTGTCGGAATTGCTACGTCTATCGTCAGGATGCCGCCTGGCAGAAAGATGCGGGTGTTTTGCGCAAAACGGCAGCCTTTGACCTCCCGGTGCGCCGCAGTCGGGATGGACGGTGGAAAATTCCGGGCGGCGAGTCGGTTTTTACCTGTTTTACCTCTGATTTCCTCTTCGAGGGGGCTGACCCGTGGCGGGAACAGGCCTGGGAGATGATTCGCTTCCGGAGAGATCTGCATTTCCTGTTTTTTACCAAACGAATCGACCGCTTGGAAGTATGTTTACCTCCGGATTGGGGCTCTGGTTATGAGAATGTTACGATAGGATGTACGGTTGAAAATCAAGAGATGACCGAACGGCGTCTGCCTCTCTTTTTGCAACTTCCCATTTGCCATCGGATAATTGTTTGTGCTCCATTATTGGGACCGATCGACCTGGCTCCTTATCTCTCTTCGAAAATTGAGGAGGTCTCCGTGGGAGGAGAATCGGGCCCTGAAGCCCGTGTTTGCGATTACGAATGGGTGTTGCAGTTGCGAGAGCAGTGTGTTGCGACCGATATTCCTTTCTGTTATCACCAAACCGGAGCCCGATTGATGAAGGACGGGCGTTTATATCGGATTCCCCGTCTGTGGCAACACATTCAGGCGCGGAAAGCCGGTCTCGATTTTAAATTAGGGAGATAAACCGGATTCTTTCATTCGATTGCCCTCGTTCGATTCTTGCAGTTCTGAGGATAGGAAACAGATCGGAGAAGACGCGAATCGTCTTCTCCGATCTGTTTCTTTATCGCGGATGATTATTCTCCTTTGGCAAGGGGAGCTGCCTGCGTGTAGGTCCGTGCTGCAAACTCCTTGTCGAGCATAAAGATCCCCATCTTGTTATCGCCGACCAGTTCGAGCGAGTCCACCACACCGGAGAAGCTCTCCTCCTCCTCGACTTGCTCGTCAACGAACCACTGCAACATGTTGGCGGTTGCGTGATCTTTGTCGGCAGCAGCCAGTTCGCAGAGATTATTGATCATGGCCGTTACCTCGCGTTCGTGATCCAAGCTCTCCTTGAAGGCTTCCAATTGGCTGTTCCAAGATGTTTTTACGGCATCGATCGGAGCCAGTTTCACCTCGCTGCCGCGGGAGATGACATAATTCATCAGAATGCGGGCGTGATCCTGCTCCTCCTGGAACTGGATGTAGAACCAGTTGGCAAAGCCTTTCAACCCTTTTGCATCGGCATCGACAGCCATCGAAAGATAGAGATAAGCCGACCAGAATTCGGCGTTTATTTGCGCGTTGAGCGCGTCGTGCAATTTTTTACTCAGTTTCATAATGTTATTATTTTTTAGGTTGTTTCTTTGAAATCAAAGATAACAAATTACTTGCAAAAAGTTGTTCCATGGGCGATATTATTGTCTGATGCGAGTATAAGGATAAGTAATAATATCTAAAAATAACGCCTCCGGATATTTTCCGGAGGCGTTTGTCGAACTTGTGCGTAGAAGCACTTATGGTTGGTCGCCTAACGGTTTTCACCGTCGTATGCCCATTTGACGTAGATGGCTCCCCATGTATATCCTCCGCCGAACGAGGCGAGAATCAGGTTGTCTCCCTTGCACAAGGCAGCCTCGTAATCGCACAGGCAGAGCGGGATCGTGGCTGCGGTCGTATTGCCGTTTCGATCGATGTTGATCATGCATTTTTCGCGTCCTATTCCCATGCGTTTTGCCGTTGCGTCGATGATCCGCAGGTTGGCTTGATGAGGAACGAGATAACGTATGTCGTTGGACGAAAGGTGATGGCGCTCCATCATTTCGACCGATACGTCCGCCATGTTCGATACGGCGGCCTTGAAGACGGCCGGTCCGTCCTGGGTGATCGTATGCCAGTTGTTGCGGACGGTCTCTTCTGTTGCCGGATAGCGTGATCCTCCCGCTTTCATGTAGAGGTGTTGCTCTCCGGAGCCGTCGGAATGTAGAATTGCATCGAGCACTCCGTATCCGTCTTTGTTCGGCTCAAGCAATACGGCTGCAGCACCGTCTCCGAAGATCGGGCAGGTGTTGCGGTCCTTGTAATCTACGATCGAGGACATTTTATCCGCACCTACGACGACAACCTTCTTGGCGAAGCCAGTCTCGATGAATTGTGAGCCGGTGGTCAATGCGAAAAGGAATCCGCTGCATGCAGCCGAAATATCGTATGCGAAGGCATTTTTGCATCCGGCCTGATCGGCGATAAGATTTCCCGTCGAGGGGAAGAACATGTCCGGGGTGACTGTTGCGCAGATTACCACATCGATGTCGAGCGGATTGATCTTTGTCTTTTCACAAAGGTCTTTTACGGCACGGGCACCCATGTAGGAGGTTCCCAGTCCTTCGCCTTTGAGGATGTGGCGAGTCTTGATGCCGATACGGGTCATGATCCACTCATCGGAGGTATCGACCATTCGGCTCAATTCGTCGTTCGTAAGCAGATAGTCGGGGAGGTAGGCTCCCACACCCGTGATAGCTGCTGTAATTTTCTTCATTCGGTGTCGATTTAATTTTTGAACGCGTCTTGGAGCTTGGTTGTCAGCTCTGCTTGGGCACATCGTTCGGTGGTAAGGATCATGTTCTTGATCGCCAGCGGCGAAGAACAGCCATGACCGATGACTACCGGTGCGCCCAGACCGAGAACCGGTGTGCCGCCCACGTGTTCGTAGTTCATATCCCGCCAGAAGGGGGAGTCTGCGATTTTCAGCGCTTTGTTGATCCGATAGAGTCCTTCGACGGTTTTCAGGAGGGTATTGCCTACAAATCCGTCGCAGACGATCACGTCGGCAACTTGTCCGGAGAAGATATAGGATCCTTCGATGTTGCCGACGAAGTTGAACTTTCCGGATGCTTTCATCAACTCGAAAGTCGTCTTACTCTGGGTATTCCCCTTGGTTTCCTCTTCGCCGATGTTGAGCACGGCAACTCTGGGGCGTTCTATCCCCAATACGGCTTCGGCGTAGATCGAGCCGATCAATCCGTACTGTTCCAGAACCTCCGGCTTGCAATCTACGTTCAGTCCCACATCGAGCAACAAGGCCCGTCCTCCGGTGATGGTGGGAATCTCCGTGGAGATGGTCGGGCGGATGGCTCCCTCGATCGGCTTGATGACCTGCATCGAGCCGACCATCATGGCGCCGGTACTTCCGGCGCTGGCGAATCCGTTGATTCGGCCCTGGGCCAAATGGCTGAATCCGACCACGATGCTCGAGTCGGACTTTTGTTGGAAAGCTTTGGCTGGATGGTCGCCCATTTCGATCACTTCGGTCGTATGTACGATATCGAACCGTTCTGCCGGGCAATTTTCTGCATTCAAAATCTCACGGATCTGTTTCTCGTCGCCGAAAAGTACGATCCGGTTCTCCTTGCCGATAGCCTCGACGGCCATAACGGCTCCTTTGACAGCAGCTTCGGGGGCGAAGTCGCCGCCCATCGCATCCACACCAATCTTTATCATAATTCGGGATTTGGTTAATAAAATGATAATAACGCTACCTGAGCCATTCAGGTAGGGAAACTATCCGATGTCGGGCAGAAATTTATTCTGCGGCCTTCTTCTCGATCGCCAGTTTGCCGCGATAGAACCCGCACTCAGGGCATACGCGGTGATACAATACCGCCGCACCGCAATTCGAGCAAGTTACTACGGTCGGAACCACTGCTTTGTAGTGCGTTCTTCTCTTGTCACGTCTCGTTGAAGAGATTTTGTGTTTAGGATGTGCCATTTTACAATATCAATATTTAAAGTTTAACGTCTTTTTTGTCGTATCGTCGCAGTCATAGGAACTGTTGTCGATATTTTCTTATTTTTGTCTCTTTTCCAACTCCTCTTTCAGAGCTGACAGCTGTTCGTTCCACTCCGGGTTGCTGTCGTCCTTTTCGGCAGCAGCTTCGATCGATTCGAACTCCTTGTCCGAGACGATCCGGAACCGTTTGAGCATATCCGGGTCGCATTCTCCTTCCGGATGAACCCGTTGATAGGGGAGTGCGAGCACGATGCTTTCGTAGATGAACTGGGCCAGGTCGACGAAATCCTCTACAGGTGAAAGCCATAAGGTCTCTCCGTCGTACTCCCGGATCTCGTCCGAGAACTTTACGATCAACTCTTCGTTTTGGTCGATCGGCAGTTCGCAATCGCCTAAACAGCGATCGCACACCACCACCACATGACCCTGAATGGCTACTTGCAGTTGAAGTTGCCGTTCGGACCGTGTGAGGCGGACCTTTACGTCGCAGTGCCCGCCCTTAATTTCCGTATTGCCAAAGAGTTGGAACAGATCGTCTCCGACCTCGAAGTCGAACGTGTGTTCCCCATTCTTAAGCCCTTTGTAGGCGATGCAATATCGTTTGGTCGTGTTCATCATTATACTCCCAGACCGCAAAGCTATGAAAAAAACGGAAAACTACCAAAGTTTTCATTTGCTTTTAGCGCTCCGGCCGCATCGGGACAGGCCTCTGTGCGATCGGGTTCCGTATCATTGGGGCGAATCCCCGAGTTCGGAAATGTCTTTTTGAAAAGAGTCATCGTTAAAATTCGTATCTTTGTCTGAAAGGTGTCCCTGTTTACCGATCTTGGGTGCAGCCTTTGTAATGAAAGAGTATCTTGAAAATGGGAAAGGATAGGAAATTTACGGTCGAGATCCGAAGCCGTTCCGATCAGTGGTGGCGATACAATGCGGCCATGATGTGTGGGGCGTTCGATCAATCCGGCAATCGGGTAGGGTTCTCCTCGGTGGAGAGCCGTGTGGCAGATATGGGAGAGGAGCTGAAGATGCCGCCCGCCGGTGTCGACATGCAGCGAAAACTGTCGCTCGAGACGGTCCCCTGCGATCGGATCGTGTTATATATATATGTGATTCCGCACACATTGCCCCGTGATAATGAGATCGGCGGGCATCCTCCTTTCCCGTTGCAGGTGAAGGTCGCTTACGGGGGGGAGGCCGTATTGGATCGGGAGTATGCGATCAACCAGTGGGGAGGGGCTTCGATCGAACTCAAAGTTGTGCGACCGCCGTTATAGGTCGGAGGTAAAATAAAAAAGGGAGGCGCTTCTGCCTCCCTTTTTTGTAAAACCGTTATTGCAAACGGATTAGCGGTTGTTGTGCGCAGCCATTCGAGTGATCAACATGATGACCTTGTTCGAATAACCCCACTCGTTGTCATACCACGAAACGAGCTTCATAAAGCGGTCATTCAGGGCGATACCTGCTTTTGCGTCGAAGATCGACGTGCGTGCGTCGCTGATGAAGTCGCTCGATACGACATCGTCCTCGGTGTAACCCAGAATGCCTTTCAACTCATTCTCGGATGCGTGTTTAACGGCAGCCTTGATCTCGTCATAGGTGGCGGGTTTCTCGAGACGTACGGTCAGGTCTACAACCGAAACGTCCAGCGTCGGTACGCGGAACGACATACCGGTCAGTTTGCCGGCCAGTTCCGGAATGACGCGACCTACGGCCTTGGCAGCACCGGTCGAAGAGGGGATGATGTTGCCACCGGCAGCACGTCCGCCACGCCAGTCTTTCATCGAGGGGCCGTCTACGGTCTTCTGCGTTGCGGTCGACGCGTGTACGGTGGTCATCAAACCTTCGATGATGCCGAACTTGTCGTTGATAACCTTTGCCAGCGGAGCCAAGCAGTTGGTCGTGCAGGATGCGTTTGATACGATCTGCTGGCCAGCATAGGTGTGCTCGTTGACGCCGCATACGAACATCGGCGTATCATCTTTCGAGGGGGCCGACATAACGACATATTTGGCACCGGCTTTCAGGTGAGCGCCGGCCAACTCTTTGGTCAGGAACAGACCGGTCGATTCAACGACGTACTCTGCGCCTACTTCGTCCCATTTGAGGTTGGCAGGGTCCTTCTCGGCCGTTACACGGATAGCGTGGCCGTTGACAACCAGTTTGCCGTCCTTTACCTCGATGCTCCCGTCGAAATGGCCGTGTACGGAGTCGTACTTCAGCATATAGGCCATGTAATCAACCGGGATAAGGTCGTTAATACCTACTACTTCGATCTGGTCTGCGTGGGTGCAGGCTGCGCGGAATACCAACCGGCCGATACGGCCGAAACCGTTGATACCAACTTTAATTTTTGACATAACGTTTTTATTTTAAGTAAATTATGTGCTTGCTTCCTTGTTTTGGAATAACAAAATTAAACACTTTAAACCGTATAACCAAAAATAACCATGCAAATATTTCGCCAAGATATGGCGAGGCGGACGGGATGTTGCTACCGACGGCTTGTTTTCGTATGGTTTTGTCTGGTTTTTATCGGCAGGCATTCGCTTTGGCCCGTTTGGCCATGGCCGAGGCGAAAACAAAGTCGTTCAACTCCCGGTTGTCCGTGTGCAGGATATCTCCTTTGTTTCCTTCCCACCATTTGCGGCCTTCGTAGATGAAGTAGATCTTCTCTCCGATTTCCATGACGGAGTTCATGTCGTGTGTATTGATGATCGTTGTGATGCCGTACTCCTGGGTGATCTCCTGGATCAGGTTGTCGATCACGATGGCCGTTTGCGGGTCGAGACCCGAGTTGGGTTCGTCGCAGAAGAGGTATTTCGGGTTCATCACGATTGCCCGGGCAATGGCTACACGTTTGATCATGCCGCCGCTCAACTCGGCCGGATAGAGGTGGTTGGCATTGTTCAGACGGACACGCTGTAGGCAGAAGTTGACTCGCTCCATCTTCTCCTTCTCGCTTTGGTTGGTGAAGAGGTCGAGCGGCAGTTTGACGTTCTCCTCGACGGTCGAAGAGTCGAGCAGGGCACCTCCCTGGAAAATCATGCCGATATCGCGCCGGATCGCCTTGCGCTCCTTGAAGCCCAGGTGCGAGAAGTCGATCTGGTCGTACCAGATACATCCGGAATCGACCTCGTGCAGTCCCACAAGGCATTTGATCAGGACGGTTTTACCCGATCCGCTCTTCCCGATGACCAGGTTTGTCTTGCCGGCTTCGAAGGTTGCCGACACATCGTTCAGGACAATGCGCCCTTCGAATGATTTGGTGATATGTTCGGCTTTGATCATATGAGCAGTATTTGGGTGAGGATCAGGTTGAAGATCATGATGACGATTGAACTGGCTACGACCGCTTTGGTCGATGCGACACCCACCTCGAGCGAGTTCCCTTTGGCGTAGTAGCCGAAAAAGGCCGAGATCGAGGTGATGATGAAGGCGAAGAAGGCCATCTTGATCAATGTATAGATGATCGAGTAGATTCGGAAGTCATAGAGCAGTCCCTGTACATAGTCGTCCGGAATCATGATGCCGGTCAGTACGGAGATCAGATAACCTCCGATGACACCGATCAGGATACTCAGAATCGTCAGGAAAGGGAAGAAGAAGACGCTCGCAACGATTTTGGGGAGGATCAGGTAAGAGGCCGAATTGACCCCCATGATCTCCAGTGCGTCGATCTGTTCGGTGATGCGCATGGTGCCGATCTCGGAGGCGATGCTCGACCCGACCTTGCCGGCCAGAATCAGTGCGACGACCGTCGAAGAGAACTCCAGGATCATCGTTTCACGGGTGGCATAGCCGATGATGTAGCGCGGGATGAACGGAGATTCGAGGTTGATCGACATCTGCAGGGTGATGACCGCACCGATGAAGATCGAGATGATGGCCGTCAGTCCGATTGAGTTCAGTCCGAGCGCCTCCATTTCGTAGATGATCCGACGACGGTAGATCGATCGCTTCTCCGGACGGGAAAAGACCTTCCCCATCAGGATAAAATAGCGCCCGATCTGTTCGAATATTTTTAACATGGGTCAATTTTTAATGCGTCTTCTGTTCGGAGTCGTTTCCGATCTCCTCAAAATCCACGTAGTCGCCGACATCCTTGCGGACGCGTTTTTCACCGCTGCCCTCCATCTTGTGGATGCGGATGTCGCCCTCCTGCGGGTTGTGTCGGCCGGAGAAGGGGTCAGACCCGTTCTGCCCGCCGCTACGGAACTGTTCCTCCATTTGTCGGCGGGCACGGTTGATTCGCCAGCGCAACGAAAGCATGAGGATTACCCCCAGCAGAATGATCCCGAGAATGAAATATAGAATGAACATGGCGATGCCTCCCGCGACCGAAGGGGCGAAGAGCACCAACAGAAGAATAGCGAGACAAAGGATCGGATTCCGTCGTACGAAATCGACGAATCCGTCGATGATGGCTGTCAGGATATTCATGGGTTTGAAATCTTTAATGGATGTCGAGACAAAGGTAGAAAAAAAACGGCCATTCATCCCTAATCGGTATGAATTATCGATTAAATATACTACTTTTGATCCCCGTAAACATCCGCAATTTTTACATCTTATTATGATATTGAACAAGCTTTCGGCCATATCGCCTGTGGATGGCCGCTACCGTAATCAAACGGAGAAACTGGCCGATTATTTTTCGGAATATGCCCTGATTCGTTATCGTGTACGGGTCGAAGTCGAATATTTCATTGCCCTTTGCGAGCTGCCGCTGCCCGAGCTGAAAGGGGTCGATGCTTCGCAGTTCGAGGCGCTGCGTTCGTTGTACCGGGACTTTACGGAGGCGGATGCCCTGCGTGTCAAGGAGATCGAACAGACGACCAACCACGACGTAAAGGCGGTCGAGTACCTGCTCAAGGAGAAGATGGAGGCTCTTGGCTTGGGCCAGTACAAGGAGTTTGTTCATTTTGCCCTCACGTCGCAGGATATCAACAATACGGCTATTCCGCTGACTATCAAGGAGGCGTTGGCCGAGGTCTATATGCCGGCTGCCCGTGAGGTCGTCGAGCGTCTGAAGGCGTTGGCAACCGAGTGGTGCGGGGTTCCCATGTTGGCTCATACGCACGGTCAGCCTGCTTCGCCGACCCGTCTGGACAAGGAGATCCTGGTCTTTGTCGAGCGTCTGGAGAAGCAGTTTGCACAGCTCGTTGCAATTCCCGTCCCGGCCAAATTTGGTGGTGCTACCGGTAATTTCAACGCACACCACGTCGCTTATCCCGAGGTTGACTGGATCGAGTTTGCCAACCGTTTCGTGCGCGAACGTCTCGGACTGGAACGGTCGCAATATACCACCCAGATCGAGCATTACGATAACCTGGCTGCCCTGTTCGATAACTTGAAGCGGATCGATACGATTCTGATCGACCTTTGCCGTGATATGTGGACTTACATCTCGATGGAGTACTTCAAGCAGCGGATCAAGGCCGGAGAGGTGGGTTCGAGTGCCATGCCGCACAAGGTCAACCCGATCGACTTCGAAAACGCCGAGGGTAACCTGGGTATCGCCAGCGCGATCTATCAGCACCTTGCTGCCAAACTGCCCGTATCGCGTATGCAGCGCGACCTGACCGATTCGACCGTACTGCGTAACGTGGGCGTTCCGATGGCCCATTCGCTGATCGCCCTGCGCTCGCTGCTCAAGGGTCTCAACAAGTTGTTGCTGAATCGGGAGGCGTTGGAGCGTGACCTGGAGAATAACTGGGCTGTCGTGGCTGAGGGTATTCAGACCGTACTGCGCCGGGCCGGTTATCCGTCGCCTTATGAGGCATTGAAGGCGCTGACCCGTACCAATACCCACATCACGCGTGAGTCGATTGCCGAATTCATCAACAACCTGGAGGTGTCTGACCAGGTGAAGGCCGAGTTGCGTGCCATTACGCCGCAGAGCTATACCGGTATGTTCAAGTAGTCGAATTTGTAAGATAAGAGAGGCCCCGATCCGAAAGAGGATCGGGGCCTCTTTTGTAAGGAGTTGTCCTGTGTGTGGATTGAAAAAATGTTCTTGAAAAAATATAAGAGGGAGAAATATCATTTATTATGATTTATACTATCTTTGTATTTAAAGTGTCTTCCTTGTTGGAAGAGATTGATTTGAGAGTCGGAAAAAAGAACCATTTAAAATTAAAACAAAATTGATATGAGAAAATTTTACACTTTTTTGAGCGTTATGTGCGTGGCTACGGTCACTCTGATGCTCTCTGCTTGTAGTAGTCGCGACTATCGCGATACGCTTCCTGCCGATGCTACGGCTGTGATTGCTGTCAATCCTCAGTCCTGGGCAGACAAGGCCGAGGTGGGTGATTTCACGCAAAGCATCTACTATCAGATGGCGCAGATGCTGCTTGCACAACAGCAGATGAGTGCCGAAGATAGCGAGTATCTCCTACAGATGATCGCACATCCGGGAACGACGGGTCTGGATGTGGAGAAGGATATGTTCGTTTTCGTCGGAAAGGATAAAAACACCGTTCTTTCGCAGCCTGAGGTGGGTATGCTTTTCAATGTGAAGAATCCGAAAGAGGTTGAGACCTTCCTGGGATGGATTGCGGGAAAGATCGGGGTAGAGCCTCAGACTGAGAATGGCGTAACGTTCCTGGAGATCGCAGATCAGAACACGACCTATATCGCCTACACCAAAGAGTCGTTCCTGCTCTATACCGAGACGAATCCCGAGGTTGCCGAGGTGAAGGCAACGGTTATGCAGCTCTTGTCGCAGAAGAAGAGCGAAAGCTTGATGGCTATGCCTGAAATTGCATCTGCCCTCAATGAGGCTAACGATATGCAGTTGGTTTTCAGATATGCTGCCCTGATGAATATGCCGGAGATGAATATGCAGATTCCGGGATTCGAGTTCCTCTCGAAGATGAGTTATGTGGGAAAGGTTAACTTCGAGGTCGGTAAGATCGTTTCGGAGGGAAAAGCCGTTTTCAGCGACAAGGAGGCTGAGAAACAGTATCAGGCTATGATGGAGGCCTTCTCGCAGGGTCTGAATGGCAAGTTCCTGTCGATGTTGCCCGAAAAGAATATGGCTGTGTTGGCTGTTGCTTTGCAGGGTGAGAAAATTTATGGATTCCTCGAGCAGAATCCGATCTATGGAATGATCTTCTCGTCGGTTCCTCAACTTGCCCCGATTATGAAATCGATTGCCGGAGATTTCTCGCTCTCGTTCCACGGTATGCTTGCTGATGGTCAGATGCCGGCTCTCTCAATGCTCGTGGATTTGCGCGATGCAGCTGATTTGAACACGATTATGGAGTTGTTCACCTTCGAGTTCGTAGAGATGGCTCCCAACCAGTATCAGGTTAAGGGCTTCCCTGTTTATTTCGGTTTGAACGGCAATATGTTGTATGTGACGACCGATGCCTCTGCACTGGATTATCTGACTGGCAAGAGCATGTCGAACTACAAGCCTCTCAATGAGTCTATCTTCCGTAACTCGTATGTTGCAATGGAGGTGGATCTGGTACAGGTGCGTGAAATGCTGAATCAGATGGTTACTGCTGGACAGATCGATCCCCAGATGGGTATTGCCTTGTCGTTCCTCGGCCTGTTCGAGTCGATCGAAAGCTCGACTGATATGGATGCTGACGGCAAGTTGGTGATCAACATGACCAATAAGGAGAAGAATGCGCTTGCCGTTCTCTATGAAACGATAGAGGGGTTGGCTCAGATGGGTGCTGCCATGGCCATGTAGGCTCTTTCCGGAGTGTATGAATGATTAAAGTCTGCGCGGCTGGCGTGTCGCCGGCCGCGCAGATTCCGTGTAAAGGTATGGATAAGATTAGTTTGCAGCGGGTATTGCCAGCCGTGTTTGCAGAGACACCGCCGGCAGATTCGGACATTTGGTTGAAAGAGGTAACGCTCGAAAAGGGAACCGTCTACCTGGTAGAGGCGGCATCCGGATCCGGCAAGTCTTCGTTTTGTAGTTATTTGTACGGCTATCGGCGGGACTATTCGGGGCGAATTTTGTTCGACGATCAGGATATTCGATCTTTGAGTATGACCCAGTGGAGTCGTCTGCGACGCAATTCTCTGTCCATGCTTTTCCAGGAACTGCGCCTCTTTCCGGAGTTGAGCGCTCTGGACAACGTGCGGTTGAAGAATAAGTTGACCGGCTATCGGAGCGAGGCGCAGATCGCCTCGTTTTTCGAAGCGTTGGGAATTGCCGACAAGGCTGAGACACCCGTTGCGAAACTTTCGTTCGGGCAGCAGCAGCGCGTGGCTTTCATCCGAATGCTGTGCCAACCGGCGGATTTCATGTCCCTGGATGAACCGATGAGTCATCTGGATGACCGGAATGCGGCGACGATGGCCCGGATTCTGCTCGATGAGGCTCGAAAGAGCGGGGCGGGAGTCGTCGTAACCTCGATCGGCAAACGCTTCGACATAGCTTACGATAAAATCTTTGCCTTATGAGACTGATCTGGAAATTGTTGAGGCAGCATATCAGCCTCCTGCAACTGACCGGATTCTTTGTTACGAATCTGGTCGGCATGGTCATCGTGCTGACGGCTCTGCAAGTCTACCGGGATGTGACACCGCTTGTCAACGCACCCGATTCGTTTCTGGACAACGATTTCATGGTGCTGAGCAAACAGGTCGAGCAGGTCGGAGTGAACAAAACCTTCTTTACCGAGGAGGAGTTGACCGATCTCGAAGAGCAGCCTTTTGTCGAAGCGATGGGAGAATTTACCCCTGCGCAATATCGCGTAACGGGGGGACTGTCCGCTTTCGGAATTCGTATGAGCACCTATCTTTTTTTTGAGAGTGTGCCGGACCGATTCCTGGACGTAGAGAGCGATCAGTGGCAATTCGAAGAGGGGGATGATGTGATCCCGATCATATTGCCGCGCAACTACTTGAATCTATATAATTTCGGATTTGCATCAACACAGGGACTTCCACAGTTGAGTGAAGAGCTCGTGCGTGAAATCCCTCTTTCGATCGAATTGTCGGGACGCGGCCGAATCCAAAATTTCCAGGGGCGAGTGGTGGCCTTCTCGAACAGGCTCAATACGATCCTCGTCCCCGATAGTTTTATTCGGTGGTCCAACGACTGTTTCTCGGATAAGCCTGTAGCGGGACCCTCCCGAATCATTATCGAAGTCCCCAATGTCGCCGATGAACAGTTACAGCAATACTTGACCGAACACGAATATCGCGTCGAGGGGGATGGAAACGACCAGGGACAGATGAACTACTTTCTGCGCTTGATCACCTTCTCGGTAACGGGGGTTGGTCTGCTCATTACGCTGCTCTCGTTCTTTATCCTGATGCTCAGTATCTTCCTGTTGCTGCAGAAGAATACCCGCAAACTGGAGGATCTGCTCATGGTCGGTTATACGCCGGCACAAGTGGCCTGCCCCTATCAATTGCTCTCGCTGGGACTTAATCTGGGGGCTTTTCTCTGTGCGATTCCCGTGGTCCTGTGGGTCCGTAGCCGCTATTTGTCGCTTGTCGGGTTGTTTGGGGAGGATTACGAGGCTTCGGGTGTCGGTATAACCTTGTTGATCGGACTGCTTTTCGTGGGGTTCGTTACGTCTATCAATGCGTTGGCTATTCGCCACAAGGTGGTCGGCCTGTGGTTGCACGAATAATGGATTCGGGACGGACAGTACCGGTCAAAATTCTTTTGTAAATATTATTTTTAGCCAATTTTTAGAGACTTTTATGCACCGGGCCGTCCGGATTATGCATAAAAGTCTTTTTTTTGGCGTAAAAGGGATACATCGTGTTTTAAAATACATTATTTTTGCCTTCCCATCAGGTGACTTATTTAATAACCCAAATAAAATAAATAGGCTATGAAAAGACATTACGAAAGACCTAACATTGAATGCATCGACATCTATGTCGAGAGCGGATTTATCGCTACGGGTAATACCGAAGAGCTGGATAAGGAAGAGAGTGAATGGTAAAATGCATTGTGCTATGAGAAAGAGTAGATTGTTTGAGATACTAGCCCTGGTAGCCGGGATAGCTCTGTTTTTTGCATCATGCACGAAAGAGGAGGTCGGAACAGAAGAACCGACCGTCGGCAAGCGGAGATTGACTGCGGCGATCGGCGGGGTTACCCGCGCTGCGCTCGACGATGTGACCATTACGTGGGATGTTGATGACAAGATAAAGGTTTTCTATGAGGATGTCTCGACCGGTTTGACCGCTTCCTCCGATTTCGCGTTGGTCGACGGAGTCGGTTCAAACAACGCCACCTTCGAGGAGATCGAAAGCAATATGGGCGAGGAAGATAGGATCCTCTACGCGTTCTATCCAGCCGAGGAGTATTGGGAGTATGCCGAAGCTGCCGAGAGCGAGGTCCCTTGTACTCTGCCGACGGTACAGAATCTTGATAATTTTGCCATGCCGATGTTTGGTACCGTTAGTGGAACGGCAGACGCACTCTCGTTCAATAACTGTGCGGCAGTCTTTACCGTTCGAGTTAAGGGTACCGGTACGATTACTTCGGTTAAGATGACTTCGACTTCGAGATACCTGGCTGGTCCTGGTGTAATTGATACTTCGATTGCCGGAGAGCCGAAATTCCGTGTTGAGACTTCGGCTTTTAAGCCGTATGACTCTTCGTTGAATACGAAAAATATTACGGTGAATTGTGGTGATGGTGGCTTGGTGCTTGGTGAAGAGCCTGTTGAGATTCCGATTGTTGTGCCCATTTTGCCGGGAACTGCATATTTCGGCAAGTCGTCCCTCGCTTTCGAGTTCTATAATGGCGAGACCATGCTGCAGCTTAAGAAAAATTCTTCGGAGAAACAGCCTGTGCGGAATAAGAAGTTGCTTTTCCCTGTATGGGAGTTTGTCGGTGCTGCTACTGGAGAGGAAATCTCCATTCAAATAGCGGAGGCGGTGGCTGCCGGCTCGGATGAACTTGTTATCACGACACCGGTCTCCGGCGATCAGACCATTGAACTTCCTGCTGCGATGCCTGAGACCTTTAAGTTGTATGCGCCGTTTACCGATGGTTCGATTACTGTGACGACTGTGGGAGGAGCGACCTGGGCGGCAGCATCCACAATCCAGGTGGCCAATATGGCAGCCACCTCGACGGCTTCGTTTAACTTTGACCTTAATGGTAGTGGCGTCGATGCTGATTTTTATGGAGTAGCCCAAACGCTTACTTCGAATGTAGCCCGTTTGACGTTGCGGATGAAGGATGCAAGTTCGGGGCGTCCGGTTGCGAATGTCGGTCATTTGATTATTGACGGAGGCAGCGTGCTGAGTTATTATGCAGAGGAGCCCGAGGCGCTTACAATCAACAACGACGGTTGTATATTCTGGAAAACAGCCCCGAAAAGTTTGACACCGGGCGAGGGTTCTTATAGCTATTGGACGCCGGATCCTTATACGACGAGCTCCAGCCTTGTGCTGCAGTGGACGACCACGCCCCTTGTTCCGGGAGAAGGTACGGAGCAGAGCCCCTATCTGATCTCTTCGGTTGAGGATTGGAATCGGGTTGGATGGCAGTTCTCAAAGGCTTCCGAGGATATGTTTGTTGGAAAGTATTTCCGTTTGGAGCAGGATCTCGATGTTAACGGAGAGGAGTTGACCAAATGGGGGTATTGCAAGAATGACAAGGCGGAGGGATCTGCCTTTGCAGGTACTTTCGATGGCAATGGCAAGATGATCTCCAACTTTACGATTGCTCCGGGCAACTATGGGGTCGGCCTTTTCGGTTTTACGCGTAATGCGACGATCAGCAGGTTGCTTCTGAAACAGGGCGAGATCAGGCTGAATGCCAATCTTTCGACCGGAGGCCGTTGGATCGGTGGCTTGGTCGGTTTGATGCAGGGTGGAACGGTTACAGGCTGTGGCGTGGAGAACTTGACCGTTGACAAGGAGTCCGGGGTGACAAACTACTATCGAGTAGGTGGTCTCGTCGGCTTTGTCTCGGGTACTGAGAATGCTATTGTAAACAGTTTGGTCAATGGAGTACACCTGAAGGGATGGTATGCGATGGGTGGTTTGATCGGTTCGATTCAGGCCGTAAAGACAACTATTTCCGGGTGTCTGGTTGCTGGTGTTACGGTTGAACACGCTTATGCCATTGCGGATGATCCGGCTTACTCATCGGGTCCTGTTATCGGCGATATGGGGGTAAGCGGTAATTATGAGGTTGAGATCTCCAATATGACGGTCGGAACCTGGAATATTTTGTGCTCACATTCTGCATCGTCGGTTGCCGAGTGGATCGCACAGGATCCGACGGTATGGCCCTACTTCGGCGAGATCGTGGATGGTGCCGTGATCACCGTCGACGGTGAGACTCCGGTGGCACGCGCCCTTGCGGAGGGGGATATGACCAATAATTAGGCAGGAGTCTCTCTTCTTGAAGGATTAAAAAAGCGGATCCCCCATCGGGGGGATCCGCTTTTTTGATGGATGAGGAGAAGGAAATAAATGGGAGTTGCTCCTTGTTGTTTGCATTCGATTCCGGCAAAAGGTTTTTATACGATAATTTCGTCGTCGATGGTCCCTTGATCGCCCCAACCTTCGATTGTCATTCCGGAAAATGATATTTCCCCGTTCTGGATCGTAAAATTCACGGTCAATTCTTTTCCTTGTTCTATTGTTTGAAATTGAGGGTCCAGGGTTGCAAGGGTCCAGCGGTTTGAAACGTCTCCGATCCGAACCTCCAAAGTCACATCTTGAGTCGATTGAGGAAGCAACAGGAAGGCCACTTGCGATCCTGTCGCTGTGTAAGTCTCTTTTGTATCTCCTTGAGTAAAGGTTCCGCTTGTCAGATGGAATTGGCCGGTCGCATATGCCGTGCATCGTGTTTCGATGGATTCAGTCACGAGCGACGAATCTTTGGATGTGAATTTTACGACAAGACGATGCGTTGCATGTCGGAAAGTTAGAGCGATGGGGCGCTCTTCCCCGACATTTACATCCGTGGCGCCCGCTATCAATAAATCGGAGTTGGTATTCTGTTCAACCTTAAAGTTGAAACTATCGCCATCGAGGATTTGTGACGGATAGCACGCTGCGAAGTTTATTTTTTCGCCCTCGGTTGCAAAAGCCAGATCTCTCCAATAGAGAGTCGAAAGGCCGATGGCATAGTCGATCGTCGACGATCCGGTGGCATCATGGTATGCATAGAGTGTAAAAGTGTCTCCTGTGTTGAAAGAACCGCTCCCGTCTTCGTTCAGTTGTGGGTTCCGTGTCATCATTGCAATGGTGGCGGCGAAAGAAACTTCCCGATCGGCTGGATCTGTCGATGGTGTCGGACAGTCGTCCTTTTGGCATCCGATGGTAATCAGGGCCATTAGCAAAAGCCCATTGCTTATCATTCGTTTCATATTCTGTCGTTTTCTTTGTCTCGTTTTATTTTATTTCGTTTCGTTGATCAGGGGGTGACAGATGGGTATTTCTCGGCCCAAATGTCTTGACGTAAATCTACGGCACACAAACTTGTAATTCTGTATTTTTTTGCTGGGGATCCGTCTCTCGGAGGAAGTGTTTTCAAAAAGGTGTATTCCCGGGTACTTGACGATGCGGGATCCATTTCGTATCCGATTTGCATCCGTGAGATTACCGCTCCGTTTACGTCTTGATCCGCATAGTTGTTTTCGCAGTAATAAATGTGCGAAACCTTTCCTTCGGCATCGAATTCTGCGCCCCAGATTACCAATGCATGATTGCCCGTATTCTTGCCTGCAATATCGTATACGGTGAATCCAATGGCCTGCTTGTTTAGCAATGCATTTACAATGAATTTGTTGAAATCTTCTTCTGAAGGGCTGCGGCTGGAATCGATAGCGATTACATCGCTCTTACTAAATACGTGGGTGAAAAATCCGGGGAAGTCGTCTCCTGCGAATTCGGTTGGAATGTTCGTATTATCTCCGGTGATGAACCATCTTACCCCCGATGAATTCCACGATCCTATATTCTGACAATAGACCTTGAAAAAGTTGAAAACAGCGTTCCTATTCACGCTCCCGTCCGGTGCCAGGAGCGGGAGAAAATCCGATGATGGTAATTCATATTCGTATTTCCCATTGACCGAAGTAACACTATTTCCCCAATCTGCCGTGTAGGCATCGATATATGCTTTGTTTTGGTTCAGCCACCACAATATTAGATTCGAAGCCGATGCAGCCCAACAGGTATTTGCATCGTCTTCATTATATTCCGGAGATTTATTGCAATCGTACCAGCCGCAACCCTCTTTCCAAGTCAGGTTTTGAATCTCTTCGAAGGTGCGGTCCTTGCGGAACCAGATTCCCGGTTCCACTTTGTCATAGAGACCGTAGGTCGGTAGTTTATCCTCTCCGGGGAAGTCGGGAACATTCAGCCCGTAAACCCATATCGATTGGTTTGCCAGATCCGGAGATGATTGCTTGAAGTCCAGTCGGATTGTTAATTGTGCTCCTGCACGAAATTCGACAAAAGGTTCTTCATTGAGTGATTCGGGTGCTCGATAGGTGGATTCGCCGCTTGTTGTTTCTATTTTCAGCAATCCTTCGTCCCCCTGGAAAGCATCGGTCGGTTGGGGAAAAATTACTGCCTCGAAACTACCGTCCGTGTTTTTGCGCGGGGTGATCCATCCGAACGAGTCTTCCGTAGAGATCTCTCTTGTGAGAAGATTCACCGAGCCGGTCAGTCTGCTGCGGATTTTTACCGATGCGTCGTTCTCTCCCGTAAATTGTATTCGTAGCCGATGTAATGCATGCGTGAAAGAGAAGTCGGCCCTGAGCTCTCCTTCCGGCAAAGTCCTTTGCGAAAAGAGAAGGTCCGTTTGGGTGTATCCTTCCGAAGTTTGATCTTCGGCGATTGTGAACTCATTTGTTCCGGCAGCCTCGATGAGTTCCGGTTGAATCGGATAATGGGCCGAGATGGTCAGTGCACCCTGGCCGAATTCGCTTCGTCGCAGGCGGGGTTGCCACTCGCCCGAAATCAGAGTGAGTTCGCGGTATTCGACGGTTGTCCCATTGTTGATATAAAGCCCGATCCTGTCATTTTCGGAGAAGGTCCCGGCACCGGTCCCGTCGAGATCGGTGCGGGTTTCGATTGTTGAGAAGTTTAATTGGAGAATATCGTCACCCGGTATCATCAGATCTGTCGCGTCGTCGTTACAGGCACTCAATAAACAGCACAGGATACCGGGGATTAACCGAAATATGTTTTTTTCATGCGAAAGCTATTTTGAACGGGGTTTGTTCCGATTGAGTCGTGGAAATCGACAAATATCGTCGATCGCACCTCTATGGAGATCTCCCTCGGATGGTTTCGCGCAAAGATACATTAAATTTTGATTATGCAAGAATATGGAAGGAGGAGGCTTCCCGCGGGGAATATCCTTTCGGAGAAATGGACTGCTTGCGTGAAAAGTCGCTTCCGTATTCGTATCCGTAAAGGGAGATGCTCTTTCCCGGATGGAAATGAGCCGAAGTGTATCATAAATTTTAGCGCCGAACCATAAGGCAGGGCGCTAAAAATATAGAGGATGAGAACTCGAAGTTCCGATTCGGAACTCTTTTACTTATCTTTTCAGAAAAGATGTGATTTTGAGATGGTTGATTTTTCTTGAACAGATTTTATTTGAGTCCTTTCAGACAGTCGGCGACATTCTTCTCGATTCGCCGCAGGATAGTCTCCGTACCGGAGGCCTCGGCACCCTTGATGAACTTTTCTCCGGTAATTTTTTCATAAAGTTCGATGTATCGATCGGTGATGCCGGCCACGATCTCCGGGGTCATTTCGGGGACCTGTTGCCCGACTTGTCCCTGGAATCCGTTAGCCATGAGCCATTCACGAACAAACTCTTTCGAGAGCTGTCTCTGATGCTCTCCCTTGGCGAGCCGTTCGGCATATCCTTCGGCATAGAAATAGCGAGAGGAGTCAGGGGTATGGATCTCGTCCATAAGATAGATGACACCATCCTTTTTGCCGAATTCATATTTGGTATCCACGAGAATCAGTCCCATTCGGGCGGCCATTTCACTCCCTCGCTGGTAGATCTGCCGTGTGTAGCGTTCGAGTTGCTCGTAATCCTCGCGGCTTACAAGACCGGATGCGATGATCTCCTCTTTCGAAATATCTTCGTCGTGGCCTTCGGCTGCTTTCGACGTTGGGGTGATGATCGGTTCGGAGAATTTCTGGTTTTCCACCATCCCGTCCGGCATCGTTACGCCGCAGATTACTCTTTTCCCAGCCTTGTATTCTCTCCAGGCGTGTCCTGAAAGATAGCCCCGGATAACCATTTCCACCTTGAACGGTTCACACTTGCGGCCGACTGTGACCATCGGATCCGGAACAGCCAGCTTCCAGTTCGGAAGAATATCTGCGGTCGCGTCGAGAAATTTGGCGGCGATCTGGTTCAGCACTTGTCCCTTGTAGGGGATTCCCTCCGGCAACACCACATCAAAAGCTGAAATCCGGTCGGTAACTACCATAACGAGGTGCTCGTCGTTGATGTTATATACGTCGCGGACTTTACCCGTATACTTACTTTTTTGCCCTTCGAAAGCGAAGTCGGTTCGTGTGATAGCGTTCATCGTATTTGCAGATTTAATATGTTACAAAGATAATGTTTTTGTGTCAAGTTGACATTGTTCTCCTGTTTTATCTTCTACAGGTTATTGCTGGATCGTGATGCTTGCGGAGGGTTCGTCGATCCGACTTGTTCGTAAACAGAGCGCTTCCCTTTGGCCTCTTGTCCCCGGATCGAAAGACGGACGGTCGAAGGGAAAGCCCGGAGACTCTCCCATTTTGAAGGCTCGGAGGAAAATCCCGTTTTGAAACACTCCGTTTTTTTCAGGCTTTCGATTTTCCCGGTGTGAGAAAAAAAAGCCTGCATATGGGGATGGTTGCTTTTTTTTTATTATATTTGTAAATGAAGAGAGTATAATATTATTATGGAGGGGAATATTGACAATTCTGTTTTTATTTCTTCCTGCCATATACAGGAGTAAGTGATAGGGCGGATATTCATATCGGGACTGGCGGGAATCGCTTTTTGCCTACTCGGGTTAGTCTCTTGTAGAGAAAGGGAAAGAGTTTGGGAACCGGCGGAGCTTCCGACCGATTTGTTTCAGGACGGCGACCTTGTTTTTCGGCGAGGAATGGGTTTTACGAGCCGGGTGGTGCTGGCGGCTGATCGTGACGGAGCTTATTCCCATGTCGGAATTCTCAAACGGATTGACGGAAAGTGGTGCGTGATCCATGCTGTGCCGGGAGAGCCCGATTATCAGGGAGACAAGGATCGCGTGAAAGTCGATGCCGTGGAGACGTTTTTCTCCCGGACCAGGGCTGCCAACGGGGCTGTAATGCGAGTGAAGAAAGCTCCCGAACAAGCACGTAGGGCTGCTGAAAGGGCTTTAGCGCTTGCACGAGCCGGAGTCTTGTTCGACCATGACTATGATTTGACCGACACCGCGCAGATGTATTGTACTGAATTGATAGAATTTGTTTATAAAAAAGGAGGAATCGATTTGTCGGAAGGGCGCCTGAGCAAGATAAACATTCCGTTATTCAACGGAGATTATCTTTTGCCGTGTGATATTGCACAGAGTGGGAAACTCTGTTTGATATATAAATTTTAATTAATCCCATTTATTAACCTAAAAAAAACTGTTATGAAAAAGATTTTGACTTTCGGCTTAGGGCTTGTAGCTCTCTTTATGATGGCATCCTGCTCTTCTCCTGCCACTCCGGGTAAAGCCTTCACCCAGTATGTAGACGTTCTGAAGAGCGGTAATTACGAGAAATTCGTGGATGGATTCGCTCTCGAAGAGGGTGTTTCTCAGGAGCAGGCTCAGCAGCAGAAGGCCATGATGGCGAGTCTGATCAGTGAGAAAGCTGGTCAGGAGTTTGATAGCAAGGGCGGTATCAAGGGTGTCGAGATCATCTCCGAGGAGATCTCTGAAGACGGAAACAATGCTGTTGTTACTTTCAAATTGCAGTTCGGTGACGGATCCGAGATGGAAGACAGCCAGGATATGGTTCTGCGCGATGGGAAGTGGCTGATGGATGCCAATAAATAATCGCTGTCAAGTATCTTGCATTTGCACGGCACATAAATAATGTGCCGTGTTTTTTTATTGCGGAGAAGATTGCATAAGGGAGTTTCGGGAAGAGAGTCGTTAAATCATTTCTTCTTTTTTACATGGGAATAGGCGCTGATATATGCTCGCTTCCGATTCTTTGCGATTCAGGATGCTGCAATGTCCGGCATTCGGGTTTTATTGCCGGGGACGGGATAAAATGGAGAGAGTTTGCCTCCTGGGAAAAGGAAGCGAACTCTCTCCATCTATTTCCGACAAGGACTAGAGCGATTGGGGAAATGTAACTTTCAGTACGGCCGGTGCGCCGAAATGACCGTCGGCATCGATTGCCACGTAGTGGAACTCCATCGTCTTGCCCAGCCAGTCGGGCGAGTAGAAGTCGCCGAGGGTAAAAACGCCCGTGTCGTCGCGACCTTTCTCGTCGTAGTAGGGGGCCCCTTCGGGGGTGTTGTAGAATTCATTATCGGGGTTGCTGAGGAACTCCAGTACGGCAGCCTCTCCCTTCTGCTCGAACGAACCATCTTCCCAGCCGCCCGAGATGCGGTATTTGTCCCACGTGTCGCTCTCCTGGACATTGATGTAGACGAAGATGTTGCCCGCATATTCGGTCCAGCCCGAATTGGCCACATCCTCGAAGTGGTCTACGGTGATGTCGACTGTCGGTCCGGCCGGCTGAATAACCTCTTCAACCGTGAACGGCAGCGTACCGATCTCGGAGCAGGGGGTGGCGCTCAGGGTTCCCGATGCGGAGGAGAAACCGACAGCCTGGAAGATAAGTTTATAGCTGCCCGGATCAAACGCCTCGGTTGTCGAGAGGTTCCCCTTGTAGAGATCCGTTTCGGATTCCATATACTGTTCCGGAGAGTCCCACTCGTAGTATCCAACGGCCCAGTCAAAATAGTCGATCAATGATTGTATGCTCTCTTCGGGGGTGGTCGTCGAATCTGCCGGAAGGTACGACATGAAGAAGTAGGCGTTGGGATCGGAGGGGGTGATCGTGTAGGCTACCTGCGTGCCGTCGACCGAAATCGAGGTCTCGAAGGTGATTGTCGTGGGTTCGGGCTCAGGTTCGGGCTCGGGATCCTTCTGGCCACTGGCCGAATCCACGATGCGAACCTTACCTCCGATGGCATTGGGGGCCTCGAGGATCATCCAGTTGAGTTTCGAGCTCTGTTTGCCGTTGTCCTTGTAGAGGCAGGTGACGGCGAAGAGGCGCTGCTCGCCCGGAGCCATCTCCCCGCGCAGGTGGAGATCCCAGTCGACAATCATTGTTTCGCTCATGTTGTTCATGTCGGTCAGCTCCTGAATGATCTCGTAGTCGGAATGGCTGTTGCGGTAGTCGGCCCGATAGACCTTGCCGAAGACGTAACCTTCCCCGGTCTCGTTGGGAACAACCTCGACCGAAACGACATCTTGCCCCTTATAGGTCTCATAGACGGGGTTGAGCATGTCGGCCCACGGTTCGTCCGGTGCGGGCAGGGGCTCGTTCGTGATCTCGAAGATCTCGGAGCGGGAGATCTTTGTGGCGGGGGTAACCGTGTTGGTTGCCTCGTCGTACGTGACACCCATGAGGGCGAAGAAGAGGCGTGTGCCGGGGGTCTTGCCCGCGAATCCGGTGCCGGAGTATTCGCCGATGTAGAAGAACTCGGCATCGAGAGCAGTCTGTAGCGATTTCAGCTCCTTGAGCATCTGGTTCGATTCGTCGATGATCTGGTCGCTGAAATCCTCGTCGGTCAGACCGTCTTCGGTCAGGTAGCGTTCATCGATGAGGATGTTGGTGTAGAGCATCAGGGGATCCTTCGGTTTGAATGTATACTGGATTCCCTGGTAGCCGGTGATGCCCAGCTCGATTTCGAACATGTCGGAGGGGAGGTCGGGTGCCTCTTTGGCCAGCGTGGTGACGGTCAGGATGGCCGTCTCGGAGGGGGTGAAGAGCTCCGCATCCTCTTCGGAGGGCTGAGCCGTTACCGATACCTTGTAGGCGGTTTCGGGGAGCAGCTTGTCGACGGAAAGCGTCAGCTGGCTCTCGCCCCCCTGAAGCAGACTCTCGGTAATGACGGTCTGGGACTGATCGCCCAGCTCGACCCGGTAGGCGTAGTTGGCGGCATGCTCGACGGCGGGCCAGGTTACGCTGAACGAGTGGTTTGTGCATTCGGCGAGGGTCAGAACGGTTTTCCCCAGTTGCTGCGGTTCGGAAGGTGTCGTCGTGTTGTCCTTTTCGCAAGCCACCAGGGCTGTGAATGCAAAAAGCATCCACCATAATCGGTAAAAATGTTTCATGGATGAATTGGTTTTAGAGTGTTGAGTATTGGTTGCATTGGAGGTGTGTTTCGTTATTTATAGCAAAGATAAATGGATTAGGCTGAATTTTTTAGGATTAAAAAGCGCATATATTGTACTTAATTGCTTTTGTCATTGTGTCTATTGGAGGTTGGGCTCTTTCCCGGACAGTATAATGATACAGATCGGGTTCATTCCTGTATTTGCATTCGATGGCACACACCTCTTCGAGCCCGTTGGATGCTATCGTAGGGACGAAAGATAAGAGCGCCAATATACAATCGCAACGGAGTGAGGTTATACCTTGGCATATCTTGCAACACTTCGCAACACTTCGTGTCGGGCTTTGTACAGCGACCCGCACCGGATATTCAAGGGTGATTGGTAACTGCATCGGATACGGACGGCGGTGCCGTTTCGGTTCCCTGAAACAGAGGGAAGGGGTAAACAACCCCTGCGTTACGGCAGTTCTGCTTTATTATATACACTCCGGCAATAAAGTAAAGTCGGGTTCAAATCCGGAGATCGGGGTTGAGCCGATAGGCATTTCCCTCCCGTATGACCACGTGTTGCTTCCGGAAGGAAGCCGTGACCTGGGTCGCATGGTTCCCCCTGAACTTTCGTTCTGTAGCTTGTAGCTCTCTTTCTTTCAGCCGTTCCTGATACGCGCGGTAGCTGCCGATACTGCCCTCCGCGAAACGGCATCCATCGCCGCACGGTGCATATCCTTGGAAATGTCGCGTGCCGGGTCGAACGGACTCTTGGCCGGATGCCCTGCGTCACGCTGTTGATGCAACGATTTATTGTGGGAAACAGCGCACAGGCTTGCACCCTAACTCCAGTCTGTAGAGGACCTCGAGCGTACTGGGCCGTCCGTCCGTGCGGAGGGCGTAGACGCTCTCCTCGGCCATTGTAGCGATGGTGTAGTTGCGGGTTTGGGCCGTCTGCCAGCCGATACGGCAGACGTTGCGAACGGCAAAGATCAAGATACGTTGCTCTGCCAAGGCCTCTTCGACGGCGGGAGGGTAGCGGCGGTAGAGGCCTCGCCCCAGGGCCCAGATCATCGGGTGGCGGGCTTTCAGCAGGAGTTTGAAAACGGATTTTTCGAGCGGAGACTGGAAACCGCTGATTACGACGCGGTCGGTTGCACAACACGCCTCAGCCCAGCGGAGGGCCTGCTCCTCGACGGCGGGTGAAACGACGCGCGAGGCGAAGAAGGCGACCTTCCGACGGTCGAGTAGGGTGTGGTTGCCCGTGTAGTCGTAATCGAAAGCCATAAAAAACGTGGGTTGCCGCATTGACTTATCCCACGCTCAGGCCTTCGCTGCCCCACATTGAAACAAGTAACACGGACAGCCCACGCGAAACGTGTATTGTGCACATAGCAAGCCAATGGCCTACATGCACAATACATACGTCCACGAGGCATCCTGTTACATCTCTTTCAATGTGTCAAGTTTGCGAAGTTTGAGCGTGAAAGAAAACGTAACGAAACGTTCGTAAATATGTTAGGTCCTGTCCACGGAGGCACAGAACTATTTACAAAAGTAGGAAATTAAATCGAGAACCCAGCGTCCATTGTAGAAATTCAGACTTTCTGTTTAATCAAATTGCATAGCGTGGTTTTTTGTTATATAAACAGCGAGTTCTGGACAGCGTGTCTTTACATATTTATCAAATATTTCTTGAACGAAAGGAGCAACCCAGCGTTCAGAACCTTCTTCTGGAGATGCGCCACAATCCAGGGCATCCGTATAGTCTGATGCCATAATGTAATGAGGATTAAGGAAAATACAGTAGGCAAAGTGGAAAATGAAGATGTCTTTTACACAATCTGATATGCGAGTAAGTTCTTCTATTCGATGCTTATTGAATATGTTATTATCGTTCATTGCAATATAATAAAATGAGTTCGCATGATTGTAATTATTGCATACCTTTCTAATGTTTGAATATTTGCCAGTCTCTCCGAAATCGAAATAGGAAAGAAGAGTATCGAACTCATTGTATTGTTTTATGTACTTCATCATGGCATCGTACCAAGGTAGACGACCTTTGTTATTTACCCAGTCGTTAATTTCTTTCACAACCCAATTATCGACACTCATGTCTTGATGTTTTTTTGCATACATGCTTTTATAAATATCAATTACAACAGTGTCATGGTATTTCCGATGCACTATCAAATGCCTATTGACTATCAATAATTTACGGCTTAAAAGATAGGAATCTCAAAAATTTACTTGTTTTTTCGCAAAAAATCGACGATTTAACGATTTTTTTCATCGGTTCCCTCCGAACAGAGGGGAAAAAGGCAAAAACAGCCCTTGGGAACACCGACAGACCCCGTCTACAAAGATAGAGCATATCGGGGTTTATTTCGCCAAAATGGGCTGTAAAATCGAGGATGGATTCACGGGTAGTTTCGGGGTTGTTGGCTGTCATCTTGGGTGGGCTGATGAAGTGTTTTGCTTAGTTTGCTCCTGGGCTCTTAAAAGTTTCGCAGCCAAAAGAAAAAATGGCAGTAGCCATTTTCCATGGCGCAGCCATTTCTTTTCTTCCCTTCCCTTATTTTGACTTTACTTTAATGAACGTATATATGAATACGGGGATAAAGTAAAGGTGTAAACTTCCCTAAAAATGTAAACTTTCCCTTTTTAGGACAGCCTTCAATTAGACAACAAATTATAATATTTTGCTGTTCCAATTACATGTATAATTCGGTGTAGATTTCAGATAGGCCACCCTAAGCGGAGCTATATTTGCCTGTCTAAACATCAATCATTTTGTGTCACACCTTTTTGCCCGGTATTTCATCGGCGGTATGTTGTCGCGACTCTCATGGGGCCTCTCATTGTTGTAATAACAGTTCCACTCTTGGGTTACCCGTTTCACTTCCTCAATGCTTCTGAAGATGTACGCGTCAAGTACAGCCCTTCTGTAACTGCCATTGAACCGTTCTATATATCCGTTCTGTGTCGGACATCCAGGCTGGGTATACAGAATGCTTATGTCGTTCCCTTTGCACCATTC
>DWYR01000021.1 GCA_019118565.1 Candidatus Alistipes avicola
CCTTTGCTCTACCATCTGAGCTATGGCACCATTACCGATCAAGCTGTTTGGGCATCAAATCGTGGTGCAAATATAGGGATTATTTGCTAAAGTCCAAAAAAACGGGTGGATATTTTCGAAAAAAATGGTTGCTTTGCTCGCTCTGCGATAAAGACAGGCTGCCGGAAATAGTTGGGAATTGATAATAATATGACTATCTTGCAAACTAGTTCAAGACAATTACAGGAGAAATGAAGATGAAAACGAAAAGTTTGATGGTCTGCGCGTTGGTCGCTTTGACGGCTTGCGGCAGCGAAACCAGGACCAAAACGGATTCCGAGTCGGTAGGTACGCCGGTACAGATGGGTGCTAAGATTGAATTGATGGCTGTCCCGAAACAGGAGGGGCTCTCGATCAACGAGGCTCTTTGGAACCGCCGTTCTGTTCGGGAGTATTCCGAACAACCTCTTTCGCTTGAGGAACTCTCGGGCGTAATGTGGGCTGCCTCCGGGATCAACCGGGAGGATGGACACCTGACGGCCCCTTCGACACGCGGATTGTATCCGCTCCGAGTCTATGCCTTTTTCCCGGAGGGCGTTTATCGGTATGATGCTGCAACGAGCAGCCTTATCCACGTTGTCAATGGTGATTATCGCGAATTGACGGCCATGCAGGATTTCGCCTACAAGGCTCCGCTCAATCTGCTTTATGTTGCGGATTTCAGTGTCTATGGGGATACGGATCCGGATTTGATGCGTGTATGGGCAATGGCCGATGCGGCCGGATATGCTGAAAACGTGAATCTCTATACGGCCGGTCACGGCCTGAAATCCATTACACGAGGCAGTTTTAAGGTCGATGCCCTGATGCAGTTGCTCGGATTGGATCCGACCCGTTACGGTGTCGTTTTGGCGCAGACGGTCGGCAAATAAGAGACAATTTGGTTTTTGCTGGTTGCAGCCTGGGAAAAGAGGAACTTTTTACGCAGAGGAGTCCCTCTTTTTTGTGTGCTCGATCAGGATAAGATACTGCCGGAAGAGAACATCTATTTTTCAGATGATTTTGTCTTCACTCTCGGTTTTTTCACTAACTTTGGGGCGCTTTTTACAGAATCGTCCTAAATCGAATATTATATGATTCCAACTTCTGAACGGGAACAGATTGTTGCCTTGATAAAACGCGAAGTGGTGCCGGCGATCGGTTGCACCGAGCCTATTGCCGTCGCTTTGTGTGTCGCAAAAGCGACTGAGATACTGGGAAGTAAACCGGAGAGAATTTTGGTGAAACTCAGTGCCAATATATTGAAAAATGCCATGGGTGTAGGAATTCCGGGTACGGGTATGATCGGTCTGCCGATCGCCATTGCTTTGGGGGCGCTTGTGGGTCGATCGGATTACCAACTCGAAGTGCTCAAAGATTCCGACGAGCAGGCGGTCGAGCGCGGAAAACGTTTTATAGAGGAGGGGCGTATCGACATCTCTCTTAAAAAAGATATTGAGGAAAAACTGTATATCGAAGTCGAGGTCGTCGGAGAGGGACACAAGGCTGTTGCGATCATTGCCGGTGGACATACGAATTTTGTCTTTGAATCTTGCGATGGCGAGATCCTGCTTGATCACCGCAAGGCTGCCGATACCGAACAGGAGGAGCAGCATGTCGACCTTACCTTGCGCAAGGTGTTCGATTTTGCCATGACCGCTCCGCTGGATGAGATCCGATTCATCCTGGAGGCCAAACGCCTGAACAAGGCGGCAGCCGAGGAGTCGTTCAAGCATCAGTATGGCCACTGTATCGGGAATACGCTGCGCCAAGGGCGCGCCATGAATATTGCCGGGAACGATATTTTAACCCACATCATGTCCTATACGTGTGCGGCATGCGATGCCCGCATGGCCGGAGCGAAGATACCGGTGATGAGTAATTCCGGCAGTGGTAACCAGGGTATTGCGGCGACGTTGCCTGTCGTAGTTTATGCCGAAGAGGTCGGTGCTGATGAGGAGCATCTGATTCGTGCCTTGACGTTGAGCCATTTGACGGCAATCTATATCAAACAGTCGTTGGGACGTCTCTCCGCATTGTGCGGATGTGTCGTAGCTGCGACCGGTTCCAGCTCGGGTATCACCTATTTGATGGGTGGCGGTTATGAGCAGATCGCTTCTGCCGTAAAGAACATGATTGCCAATATTACCGGTATGATTTGCGACGGAGCCAAGCCGAGTTGCTCTCTCAAATTGACGACCGGAGTCTCGACCGCAGTCCTTTCGGCCGTTATGGCAATGGAGAACCATTATGTTACTTCGGTTGAGGGTATTATCGACGATGATGTCGATCAGTCGATTCGGAATATGACCTTGATCGGAAGGGAGGGGATGAACGAGACGGATCGGTTGATACTTCAGATTATGACTTCCAAATCGAAATAGGTCGTTTCAGAATAGGGTATGAAAAGCGCGATACTTTCAAAGTATCGCGCTTTTGTCTTGCTCTCGATTCTGCGGGGATAAAGGGGGCCGAGAGATTTTTCTCTCTTTAGAAAATACTTTTGAGAATGAGGTTGGTGGCCCCTTGATGGGAGAGGGTGTAATCCTTGGCGATACGACTGCGTTGTTCGAGAATTTGCATATCGTCGTGCAGAGGTGTGAACCATGCTTTCAGCTCTTCGTAGGAGTGGACCGGAGTGGCTGCCCCGAGAGTTACCAGATCACGAGCCTCCTTGAATTTCTCGTAATTGGGTCCGAATGCCAGCGGCAGACCGAAGGTGGCCGCTTCGAGCGTATTGTGGATTCCGACACCGAACCCGCCTCCGATGTAGGCCCACTCTGCATAGCCGTATACGGAGGAGAGAATGCCGATCGTATCGATAATGAGCAGTTGCTTGTTATCCAGCGGGGTCTCTTCCGTGCACTGGGTATATCGAACCGCTCCTCCGTGTGTCTCGTTGATGAGGCGCTCGATGCGGTGCTCCTCCATCTCATGGGGTGCGATGATGAATTTGACCGACGGATTGTCATTGATCAGGCGGATCAGCAGATCCTCATCCGGCCCCCAGGTCGATCCGGCGACAAACACGCGCTCATTTCCTTTGAAACGGTCAATCAGCGGAATTTTTTTGGCTGCGGATGCGATTTCGGCAACCCGGTCGAAACGGGTGTCCCCGGCTACGACTACATTGTCGAAACCCAACTCTCCCAGGAGTTTCCGGGATTCGTTGTTTTGAACGAAGATCGTGTCAAAACTTTCGAGTGCCGTGCGCCAATAGCCGCCGTATGGACGGAAGAAGATCGAGTTGCGTCGGAAGATGGCCGAGACGATGTAACTTCGAATCGAACGGCGGCGTAACTCCGTAAGCAGGTTGATCCAGAATTCGTATTTGACGAAAATAGCGATTTCTGGATGGGCTATATCGAGGAAGCGACGGGCTTTTCCCGGCGTGTCGATCGGCAGGTAGAAGATGTAGTCGGCTTGATCGTAATTTTTGCGGATCTCGTATCCGGACGGGGAGAAGAAGGTGAGCAGGATCTTGTATTCGGGATGTTCCTTGCGGATTTTTTCGATCAGTGGACGCCCCTGTTCGAACTCGCCGAGTGAAGCGGCGTGTATCCAGACGATACGTGCCGAAGGGTCGATCGTCTCTTTCATGCGGTCGAAAAGACCTTTCCGTCCGTCAATCCAGAGCTTGGCCTTTCGATGCCAGAGGGAGGCCAACGCAATAGCCCATACGTAGAGTATGAGACCGAGGTTATAGATCCACATCCTTTTTTGTGCGTTTGTTTTCGCGGGGCAAAGATAAGACAATTTGTCGGAACTGCCAAATTACCAGTGTAGTTCTACCGTATCCTCGATGTATCGCAGCTCAGGAGGTGTGTCGGCCCCGATTTCGATGGCGATCAGATCGAATTGAACCTCTCCGCAGAAGGGGTGTTGTTCCAGGTAGGCTCTGGCTGCACGGACAAGTGCCTGCGTCTTCCGATGGTCGAGAGCCTGTTCGGGTGTAGTTAACGAATTTTTGTGTCGGGTCTTGACTTCGACTATATGCAGGACACCCTGTTTGCTGGCGACAAGATCCAGTTCGTATTGCCCATATCGCCAGTTGCGATGAAGCAATGAGAACCCTTCGTCGAGCAGCCAACGGGCGGCTAACTCTTCTCCCTGCCACCCGGTTTGTCGGCTCTCTACCATAGCGATGTCCGCGGAAGCTGCCCCGTCATTTCGAAATATTTTTTCATGACGAGCAGCGAGATGAAACGCTCCCGGCGCCAGTCGTGGAACTGACGGACGTGTGCATTGGCATGGTCGATGATCTCCTGTGCCTTTTCGGGATGTGAGATGTAGTAGTCCATCTTCTCTTCCAGGTCGGAGAAATCTTCCTTAATCTCAATGTAGTGATAGTCAGGAATTAAACGTCCCTCCATAAACCAGGATTCACGGCGTGGTCGGGGCATGACCGAGATTGAGTTGGTGGACATGACCCAACGGGTGTTGCTTGCAATGTCATTCCCCTCGAACGACATGATGAACTTCGAGGTCAGGTGGGCGTACAGGGTAATCTGTTTGGCCGTGCCGGTCTCCTGCGGGCTGTGACCGCTGCGGGTGTCTGCCGTATCGACGCGGGGATTGCCCCGGAATGTTTCGATGAAACGGCGACGCTGTTCGCTTCCCTTGACCGAGCCTCGGAAGATGACGCGGTCGGCCTTCTCGGTGAACGGGATTTTGTCGTGCAGCCGGATGTCGAGACGACAACGGTCCAGGTTGAGAATTACCGAGTTGTCCGATTCGCTTTCGCGGTTGATCTTGCGGGCTTTGACGATTGTCGGATACTCCAGGTCGAATACACCGTCGCCGAACTTCGTCTGCCAACGTAGAGATTCGTCAAAGAATCGTACCGTTTGGTAGGAGTCGAAGAAATAGGCACTTTGATGTCCTCGCAGTTTGAAATCCTTTAGGGGCGTAGCCTCCGTATCCGAGAGGTGTTCTGAACCGGTCAAGCGATTGTAGTAATTGACTCGGTCGAGGACATAGTTCATGTCGTAGCGTTTCGCCCCGTCTTCCAGAATGGCATCCAACCGACTGCGAAGAATGGATTTGGGAATGGCGTAGCGAGATAGCTGGGCAATGAAATAGGGTAGTTTGATGTTTTTTCCGCCGTGCAGATGGTTGATTGCGATCTGTAGGTCCATATAGAGGAAGGGTGATGGGGGTTGTAAGAAATCTTTAGCAGGGGAAGAGTCCTTCCGATTGTTGCAAGCGAAGATACTCCTCCCCGGTTTTATACCATATATATTATAAGAGGAACGAAAGATCGTCTCCTGCCTTAACTTCGTAGGATTCGATTCCCTTCTTGAAGATTCGCATGGGGCGTTTGCCGATCAACTCCAGACGGTCGTTCTCATAGCGGAGCATACAGCCTTCGCGCAGACCGACTACATAACGGCGCGGATTTGCCGTGATGTACTCGAGGATACGCTGTTCACGGGTCTCTCCGGCGTGTCCCTCGGGATTTGCATCCAGGTAGTGGGGGTTTATCTGGAATTTTATGGCTCCGATTGCTTTGAACGATTCGGGTTGTACGATGGGCATGTCGTTGGTCGTGCAGATGGTCGGGCAGCTGACGTTGCTTCCGGCGGACCATCCCATATAGGGAGTTCCGGCCTTGATCTTCGAAAGGATCGCCTTCATCAACCCTTGCTCCTGCATCTTCTTGGTCAGGGCGAACGTGTTGCCGCCTCCCACGCAGATCGCCTGTGCCTCGCGGATCATCCGACGGGGATCCTTGGCGCGGTGAATGGAACGGACTTTGATACCTTTCTCTGCAAAGCGGGCTTGTACCTTGGCCTCGTACTCGGCGTAGGAGAAAGTTACCGCAGCGTACGGGACAAAAACCACTTCGCGGATCGAACCGAGAAATTCGTCGATGTACGGCATCGGGTACTGTAGATAGGGCTCTCCGGCGTTGGTTGAGTTTGAAATTAATAATAGTTTCATAAGTTGTTAATATTTAGTTTGTTATATATATACTCCCTGCTATTCGAGGCATTTTATTTGGTTCTAATGTCAAAAATAATAAAAAAAGTGTTATTTTTGTGCGATTATTTTAGTGAAAGAAGATACAACATTTTATAACGATTGTTTAACTAAAAAATTAAGATTATGTCTGAAGTACAGTCTAAAGTTGTCGAGATCATCGTTGACAAACTGGGTGTAAAAGAGTCTGAGGTTACTCCCGAAGCAAGCTTCACCAATCACCTGGGTGCTGATTCGCTTGACACCGTTGAGCTGATCATGGAATTTGAAAAGGCTTTCGATATTCAGATCCCCGACGAGGATGCAGAGAAAATCCAGACCGTTGGTGACGCAATCAACTATATCGAGTCTCACAAGAAATAATTTGTATTCACAACTGGCAATTTAAAGTCTTGAATATATGGCAGAAAGACGAGTAGTCGTAACGGGAATCGGTACGATCAATCCCCTTGGCAACAATATCGCAGAATTTTTTTCCAATCTTGAAAAAGGTGTCAGCGGCGCTGCGCCGATCACTCATTTCGATGCCGAAAAATTTAAGACCAGATTCGCCTGTGAAGTAAAAAATTACGACTGGGCCCAACACTTCGACCGCAAGGAGGTACGTAAATACGACCTCTTTACCCAGTATGCCTTGATCGCAGCCCAACAGGCTGTCGAGGATTCGGGACTTGATCTCGAGAAGGAGGATCTGGAGCAGATCGGCGTGATCTGGAGTTCGGGTATCGGAGGACTTAAATCGTTCTTCGATGAGTGTTTGGGCTACGCCGCAGGAGACGGAACTCCTCGGTTTAGCCCATTCTTTATCCCCCGCATGATTGCGGATATCGCTGCGGGCTATATCTCCATTAAATATGGTTTTATGGGTCCGAACTATTGTACGGTTTCGGCTTGCGCTTCGTCGAACCACGGCTTGATCGACTCGTTCAACACGATTCGTCTCGGTCATGCGGATGTGATGGTGGCGGGCGGATCGGAGGCCGCAGTCAATGAACCGAGTGTCGGTGGATTCAACTCGATGCAGGCTCTTTCTACCCGTAATGACGATCCGGAGCACGCTTCGCGTCCGTTCGATGTGGATCGCGACGGCTTCGTAGTCGGTGAGGGTGCCGGAGCCCTGATCCTCGAGGAGTATGAGCACGCCAAGGCACGCGGTGCAAAAATCTACTGTGAGATGATCGGTGGCGGTGCATCTGCCGACGCTTATCACTTTACGGCCCCTCATCCCGAAGGAAAGGGTGCAATGAAGTCCATGCGCGATGCCATCAAGGATGCGCGCATCAAACCCGAAGAGATCGACTATGTGAATGTCCACGGAACGTCGACACCCGCAGGTGACCTGCCGGAGTTAAAGGCCGTACAGAACGTTCTGGGTGATCATGTGTACAACGTAAATATCTCTTCGACCAAATCCATGACCGGACACCTGCTGGGTGCAGCCGGTGCGGTAGAGGCCTTGGCTTGTATCTTTGCCATTACGCACGGGGTGGTTCCGCCGACGATCAACGTCCAGAATCTGGATCCGGAGATCGATCCCAAATTGAACCTGACGCTCAATACGGCACAGAAACGCGAAGTGAAGTGCGCTCTGAGCAACACGTTCGGGTTCGGTGGCCATAACTCGACGGTCATTTTCCGTAAGTTGTAAGAGATCCCTTGTTTCAGAACCGTGAGGAATTTCGTATTACGAGCCGTAAGAAGAAACTACGGGCCTGATAAGGAGTATTATAGAATCATCGATGATCTGTTCGGGTTCATTCCGCACAACATCGAGCTTTATAAGCTGGCTTTGATCCATAAGTCAGCTTCTTTCGTTTTGGAGGATGGTCAGACGATCAATAACGAACGGTTGGAGTTTCTGGGCGATGCCGTGATCGAAGCTGTTACGTCCGATTATTTATACATTGAGTTCCCGGATCGTCAGGAGGGTTTTTTAACACAGCTCCGGTCGAAAATAGTCTCTCGTCAATCGCTCAATACGATTGCCCGTACGATCGGGCTGGATCGTCATGTGATTGCGAATTCGAACGGGAGCGGCAATCAGAAACATATCTTCGGAGATGCGTTTGAGGCAATGATCGGGGCGATTTACCTCGATATGGGGTATGATTTCGTCAATCGACTCCTGATCAACCGCATCTATTATCGCTATTTGGATATTGACAGCCTGTTGGATGAGGAGACCGATTTCAAGAGTCGTCTGATCGAGTGGTGCCAGAAGAACCACCACTCCATCGCTTTTGAGACGGTGCACGGGAGCGGTTATTCGTCCAACCATCCCGTATTCGACTCGACGGTGTTGATCGACGGGATCTGTGTCGGGCATGGTCAGGGTGAATCGAAAAAGGAGGCGGAGCAGCATGCTGCCAGTTCGGTGTCCAATGTGACGATGAACGACGAGACGGTCGGAGAGATTCTCGATAAGGTAGATCGTTTGCTACAGTCCAATCGGGGCAATGTATCATGAGTGAAGTCGCCGAGAAGTCATTGGCTCGTGGGGTCGATAAACTGACCGATGCCGAGTTGCTCTCCCTGTTGTTGGAAGATGGGGCTTCGGGGCGGGAGGAGGTTCCTTCGGCGTTGTTGGCAAGTTTCGGCGGCCAACTTGCCGAGTTGGCGCGGGCGGATATTGCCCGTCTGCGTATGGCCGGAGGGATTGGTCTGAAGCGGGCCCTGCGAATCCAGGCAGCTATTGAGTTGGGACGTCGTGTCCTTTCGACGGAGGTGCAGGAGGCGCGGACGATCACTTCGAGCGACGATGTAGTTCGTATGTTCCGGCCCGACATGACCGCAAAGACCTATGAGGAGTGTTGGTGTCTCTTCTTAACCTCTTCGAATCGCATTATCGAACGTATGCGTATGAGTCAGGGAGGAATTCAGGCAACGGTGGTCGATCATCGGTTGATCGTTAAGCGGGCTTTGGAACTGCTCTCCACGCAAATAATTCTGGTTCACAACCATCCTTCGGGATCGGCTGAACCCAGTGGACAGGACAAAGTCCTTACTCAGAAAATTGCCCGTGCGGCCGCCTTGTTCGATATCCGTTTATTGGATCATCTGATTATCTCGAGCGAGGGTGATTTCAGTTTCCGTCAGGCCGGTTTGCTCTATTAATTCTCGGTTGGAGTGAATAATCTCCATCCGAAGAGTGTTTCTGAGGGTGGAAGGGGCACGTGCCGTTGGAAAATCCTGTTTTATTTCCTACATTTGCAACAATGCAACGATGGGTTGCTGATTGGTGGAATCGGCCCTGTTTTCGTCGCTTTATAGTTTGGAATCAAAGAAAAACAATCGATTGATATGACCCAGGATGAACTTTTCAAGAAGCTGGTCGCTCACTGCAAGGAGTACGGCTTTATTTTCCCTTCGAGTGAAATTTACGACGGTTTGGGAGCCGTGTATGATTACGGCCAGAACGGCGTTGAGTTGAAGAACAACATCAAACGTTACTGGTGGGATGCCATGGTCAAACTTCACGAGAATATCGTAGGTTTGGATTCGGCGATCTTCATGCATCCCCGTACGTGGGAGGCTTCGGGTCATGTGGGTGCTTTCAATGACCCGTTGATCGACAACAAGGATTCGAAGAAGCGTTACCGCGCGGATGTGCTGATCGAGGATTGGCTGGCCAAGCAGGACGAGAAGATCCAAAAGGAGGTCGACAAGGCGAAAAAACGTTTCGGTGAGGCTTTCAACGAGGAGCAGTATCGTTCGACCTCACCGCGTGTATTGGAAATTGCCGCAGTGCGCGACAAGGTGCATCGCCGTTTTGCAGAGGCTTTGAATGCCAATGATCTGGATGAGTTGCGACAGATCATCCTCGACTGCGAGATCGTATGCCCGATTTCGGGTACGCGCAACTGGACCGAGGTGCGTCAGTTCAACCTGATGTTCTCGACCCAGATGGGATCGACGGCCGACGGGGCCAATACGATCTACCTGCGTCCCGAGACCGCCCAGGGAATCTTTGTCAACTTCCTGAACGTACAGAAGACCGGCCGCATGAAGTTGCCGTTCGGTATTGCCCAGATCGGTAAGGCATTCCGTAACGAGATCGTGGCCCGTCAGTTCATCTTCCGTATGCGTGAGTTCGAGCAGATGGAGATGCAGTTCTTCGTTCGCCCGGGTGAAGAGATGGGGTGGTGGAGCCGCTGGCGCGATGCTCGTATGAAGTGGCACCGTGCGTTGGGATTCGGCGATGATAACTACCGTTTCCATGACCATGAGAAGTTGGCCCACTATGCCAATGCGGCAACCGATATCGAATATAACTTCCCGTTCGGCTTCAAGGAGGTGGAGGGTATCCACTCGCGTACGGATTTCGACCTGTCGCGCCATCAGGAGTATTCGGGTAAGAAGATTCAGTACTTCGATCCCGAAACGGGCGAAAGCTACGTACCGTATGTGGTCGAAACGTCGATCGGTGTCGATCGTATGTTCCTGCAGGTTATGTCGGCCGCTTATACCGAGGAGCGGCTCGAAAACGGCGAGGAGCGTGTCGTGCTGCGTTTCCCGGCGGCGTTGGCTCCGGTGAAGGTCGCCATCCTGCCGCTGGTCAAGAAGGACGGGATGCCGGAGGTGGCCCAGCAGATTGTCGATCGGTTGAAATACGATTTCAATGTCGTTTACGATGAGAAGGATTCGGTAGGTAAACGTTACCGTCGTCAGGATGCGATCGGTACGCCGTTCTGTGTAACCGTTGACGGTCAGACCCTCGAGGATAATACGGTAACGGTTCGTTTCCGCGATACGATGCAGCAGGAGCGTGTGGCAATCGACGACCTGTTCGCGATGGTGAACGAGGCTTGCTCGATCCGCACGTTATTGAAAAAACTCGCTTAAAGGGTGGGGCGTATCCTGGCCATAGACTACGGAACCCGGCGGACGGGTATTGCCGTGAGCGATCCGCTCCGGATTATTGCCGGAGGACTCGAAACGGTCGATACGAAGGGGTTGGAGCGCTGGCTGGCCCGCTATTTTGCCGATAACGATGTTTCGACCATCGTACTCGGCAAACCGACACAGATGAACGGCGCACCCTCCGAGACGTGGCGTTTTGTAGAACCGTTGGCTGCGCGTCTGCGCAGGGCCTATCCGGACAAGGAGGTGGTCTTCTATGACGAGCGTTTTACCTCGGTGATCGCCCATCGTACGATGCTCGACAGCGGGATCGGCAAGATGGCCCGGCGGGATCGGGCCTTGGTGGACAAGATCTCGGCGACGATCATCCTGCAAGGGTATATGGAGAGTATAAAGAAGTAGAATAACGCACTTAGAGTAAGATATGATTTATCCGATCGTTGTTTATGGGGCGCAGGTGCTGCGGGAGAAAGCCCAGCCGATTGCCCCGGATTATCCGGAGGTCAAAAAGTTGATCGAGGATATGTTTTTAACGCTCGATGAGGCGGAGGGAGTCGGTCTGGCTGCTCCGCAGATTGGGAAGAGCATACGGCTTTTCATTGTCGATTGCACGCCTTGGGGGGAAGAGCATCCCGAACTGGCCGATTTCCGTCGTGCGTTTATCAATCCGGAAATTTATGAGATGTCGGAGGAGACCAAACTCTACGAGGAGGGGTGTCTTTCGCTGCCGGGACTGCATGAGTCGGTCCGCCGTTCGCTTGCGATCCGGATGCGTTACCTGGATGAGGATTTCCAACCGCACGATGAAGAGTTCGTCGGCCTGCCAGCTTGGGTAATCCAGCATGAATATGACCATCTGGAGGGTACGGTATTTACCGACCGTCTCTCGCCGCTGCGTCGGAATCTGATCAAGAGCAAGCTGTTGAATCTGGCAAAAGGGCGTTACAGATGTACCTATAAAACAAAATAGCGGACAGATCAATAGTTTGGTCCGTTTCTTGAATCCCGATTGTATATCGGGATTTTCTTTTATATCCCGGGAATGCGGATAGGACAAACGAGAATAGAATAGGGAAAAATCGGATCATTCCTGCATGAAATGTTGAATGGAACCGGGATTTTGCTTATCTTTACATTAAACAATAACACAACCTAAAAATCGAATTTTATGAAAAAGTTATTACTTGCTTTGGCTTTCGGATTGCTTGCATGGTCTGCATCGGCTCAAAACTGGGCGGTCGGCGGTCGTATCGGTTCCGGTTTTCAAGCCGTAGGCCAGTATGTATTCAACACGAACAACTACGTCGAGGCTCGTTTCGGTATGTATTTTGCCAATGCCGGTTCTACGTTGACGGCTGATTTCTCGGCTTTCTATAACTGGAATGTCTGCAACATGGATTGGACACCTTCGGCAGGACGCTGGTTCTTCGATGCCGGTTGCGGTCTCAATGTCGGCGGTAAGAGCCATTATGCTTATGTCGGTGTTGCCGGTATGGCCAAATTGGGTATCGCGTTCAAGGGCGCTCCGGTGAAACTGTCGTTCGACTGGTCTCCGTCGTTCGGTCCGGGAATTGCTTATTGGGACGGAGGTTCGCACTCCGAGTTTAATGAACGCGCCTTGTGTAACTTCGGTATCACTTGCGTCTATTGTTTCTAAGAGAACTGCGTGGTAATGAAAGACAGAGCCGGGACTCGATCGAGTCCCGGCTCTGCCTTTTTAAGATGTTATTCTTTTCACCTTAGAAAGAGAAGGTTGTTCCGATGGATAGGACGATCGGATTTCTTGCAAAGCGAGCTGTCTGGATTTTCCATCTGAGATCGGCCGAGAGGCTCCAATGGCGGGTTATGCGGTAGTCCGCCCCAGCTCCGAGATCGACTCCGCAGGACCAATCTCCCAAATCGTTTACGCCGAGTCCGACAAGGGGAAATATGTTCCATTTATCGGCCACCTCGAAGAGATACTGAACGTTGCAGTTCAGGTCGATCGAACAGTCGGAGCGGCAGGGAACGATCAGGTTGGTCTCCAGTCGCAGTGGATCCGTCAGGTTGTAACGGTAATATCCCCCGATACCGAAAATAGCTCCTCTGCCCGTGTTGGTATAGAGGCTGATCTTTGGGCCGACGGCCATGGTCCCTTTGTTCTGTGCCGATACGCCGATGGCTGCCATCAGCATAAGTGTTGTGAGGAGTATTTTTTTCATGCGTAAATAAGTTACAGTAAAGACTCTCGTCTATACGAAAAGAAAACGAATAAAGCGTCTTTTTTCGTGTCTGAAGGATAATAAGAAAAGCGGTTCTCTTTGAGAGAACCGCTTTTCTTATATTCAAAGTAGATTAGTTCCCCTCTTTGAGAGCTGCGTGAGCGGCTGCAAGACGTGCGATAGGCACGCGGAACGGCGAGCAGCTTACATAGTTCAGACCTGCGAAGTGGCAGAACTCTACCGACGAGGGTTCACCGCCGTGTTCGCCGCAGATACCGCACTTGAGGTTCTCGCGTGTACCGCGACCTTTGAATACGGCCTCGCGGATCAGCTGTCCTACACCGTTGCGATCGAGGATCTGGAACGGGTCGTTCTTCAGAATACCCTTCTCGAGGTAGATCGGGAGGAACTTGCCGATATCATCGCGTGAGAATCCGAGCGTCATCTGCGTCAGGTCGTTCGTGCCGAATGAGAAGAACTCGGCAACCTCGGCGATCTGGTTGGCCGTAACGGCTGCACGCGGAACCTCGATCATCGTACCGATCATGTACTCGATGCGGTCGTTACGCTCGGTAAAGACCTCCTCGGCCGTTCTGTCGATGATGTTCTTCTGATAACGCAACTCCTTGTGGTTACCTACCAGCGGTACCATGATCTCGACGTGAACCGGAATACCCGTTGCTTTCACATTCATGGCAGCCTCGATGATGGCACGGGCCTGCATCTCGGTGATCTCGGGATAGGTATTTCCCAGTCGGCATCCACGGTGTCCCAACATCGGGTTGAATTCGGTGAGCGACTCGACTTTGGCGACGATCTTCTCGAACGGGATGTGCATCTCCTCGGCCATTTCGCGCTGCTCCTTCTCGAAGTGAGGCACGAACTCATGCAACGGCGGATCGAGCAGACGTACCGTTACGGGATATCCGTTCATCACCTTGAACAGACCCTCGAAGTCACCACGCTGCATTGGGAGCAGTTTGGCAAGCGCTACACGACGGCCTGCCTCGTCATCGGCCAGAATCATCTCGCGAACGGCCTTGATACGGTCGCCCTCGAAGAACATATGCTCGGTACGGCAGAGGCCGATACCCTCGGCACCGAATTCAAATGCTTGGGCGGCATCTTTGGGTGAATCGGCATTGGCACGTACTTTCAGTACGGAATATTTCTGGGCCAGATCCATCAGTTTTGCGAAATCACCGCTCAGGTCGGCTGCCTGCGTAGCAACCTGTCCGAGGTAGACTTCGCCGGTCGAACCGTTCAGCGAGATCCAGTCGCCCTCTTTGATTTCAAAGCCGCCGACACGGATTGTGCGGGCCTTGTAGTCGATCAGCAATTCACCGGCACCCGATACGCAGCATTTACCCATACCACGGGCAACGACAGCTGCGTGCGAGGTCATACCTCCGCGGGCGGTAAGGATACCGGCTGCATCGAGCATACCCTTCAGGTCCTCGGGAGAGGTTTCGATACGAACCAAAATGGCGCGCTGATGTTTCTCTTTGAGCATCTTCTCGGCATCGTCTGCGAAGAATACAACCGGACCGGTTGCCGCACCCGGTGAAGCGGGCAGACCCTTTACGATTACCTGGGCGCTCTTCATGGCCTTCTTGTCGAATACGGGATGGAGTAGCTCGTCGAGTTTTTCGGGTTCGCAACGCAGTACGGCGGTCTTCTCGTCGATCAGACCCTCCTTGAGCATATCCATGGCAATCTTGACCATGGCGGCACCGGTACGTTTACCGTTACGGCACTGCAGCATCCAGAGTTTACCGTCCTGGATCGTGAACTCGATGTCCTGCATGTCCTGGAAATACTGCTCCAGGTGGTGCTGGATGTCGAACAGCTCCTTGTATACGTCGGGCATCACCTCCTCGAGCGAGGGGAATTTGCTGCGACGCTCCTCTTCGGAGATGTTCTGAGCGGCAGCCCAGCGGCGCGATCCCTCGATGGTGATCTGCTGCGGGGTGCGGATGCCGGCTACCACGTCCTCGCCCTGTGCGTTGATCAGGTACTCGCCGTTGAAGATGTTTTCACCGGTGGCTGCATCGCGCGAGAAGGCTACACCCGTAGCCGAATTGTTGCCCATGTTACCGAATACCATGGCCTGCACGGTAACGGCGGTACCCCAGTCTGCGGGGATATTGTTGAGTTTGCGGTAAAGGATGGCGCGGTCGTTCATCCACGAGCCGAACACTGCGCCTACGGCACCCCAGAGCTGATCCCACGGATTGGTCGGGAACTCTTCGCCGGTGCGCTCCTTGATAGCCGCTTTGAACTGTCCGACCAACTCTTTCAGGTCGTCGGTGGTCAGTTCTGTGTCGTGCTGTACGCCGCGTTTTTGTTTCATTGCGTCGATCAGCTCCTCGAACGGATCATGCTCCTCTTTCGATGCGGGTTTCAAACCCAGCACGACATCTCCGTACATCTGTACGAAGCGGCGATACGAGTCCCATGCAAAACGGGGATTGCCCGTACGCTCGGCAATCGCAGCGACAGCCTGATCGTTCAGACCCAGGTTGAGGATCGTATCCATCATGCCCGGCATCGATGCGCGGGCTCCCGAACGTACCGATACGAGCAGCGGCGATTTCGTGTCGCCGAATTTCATTCCGGTGAGCTGTTCGATGTTCTTCATTGCCTCTTCCACCTCTGTGCGAAGCATCTCGATTACCTTCTCACGCCCTTTGGCGTAATATTCGGTACATACTTCCGTTGTGATGGTGAATCCGGGAGGAACCGGAATGCCGATGAGGTTCATCTCTGCCAGGTTGGCTCCTTTGCCACCGAGCAGTTCCCTCATTTTGCCGTTACCTTCCGCCTGTTTGTTGCCGAAGGTATAGACTCGTTTAACGTCTGCCATAATTTTCGATCTTAAGGGTCAATATTTATCCTGTATCTTATTCTGCACAAAAATACGATAATTTTCGGATAATCAAAAATCTTATTTAATATATAAAAATATTGGGAAATAATGCCCGCTGCCACCCGCATAGCTTTTTCGATAATAAACGGGACGAGGAGCTCCGCTGTGTGGGTCGAGCATGTCGCGTCGGGCGAAAATGTCAGCGCGTAGAATTGAGAAAGAGCGATCCGTCAGGATCCGATCGTGAAGCCACCATCCCCGTTGTGAGTAGGCATTTCCGCGACCTTGATTCTCGGCTTGGGCGAGAGCATCCTGTAGTTGCAGATCGTTGGCCGCGTGGGCTGGCAGTTTGCCTGCGCAAAGGATTCGGACGTTCGGAGTTCGGTCGCGGATCTCTTCGATCAGTTCGGCCGCAAACCGGTTGCCGCGGGTCAAAAGAATCGCCAGCGGGTTGTCGTCCATCGTCCCCTCTATGCAGAGATAGCCGTATCCTTCCTCGATTCGTTCGGGGAAGAATCGATCCCCGTAATAGAGCAGGGCAAAGTCCATTCCGTCAAGCGAATTGAGTGTGCGATGGATATAGCTGTAGGGAAGGGATGACGCTTGTACTAAATCTTTTACGACCGCTTCGTTTTCGACTCCGTACAATCCCACCAAAGGCATCTCCATGCGCACAATTGTTTTGGCAACGAGTTCTACTTTGACCCGGTAGCGCTCATGGGTCCAATGCAAACGGCCGTCGGGCGTGTAGTCCGTATCGTTGTAGAAGAGCGAGGGTATCGTGTCATAAAGACGATCCAGGTCGTAGTAAGCGAATCCGATACGCTTTTGGGCGTATGAGGAGTCGATTGTCAGGAGAAGAATAATGACAAACAATAGTTTCGGTGTCTTCTTCATGGGAAACCCGGTGTCTGCTGGTAAGAAAGCGTTTGTCCCTGCTTGTCGGGATTCCGATTCGATTTTTTTCGAATCCATCCGAAGGGACGGTATTTTTTTCGATCGACAGAAGATTCCGTGAGATAAATCAAACTATTCGACAACCTCTTCGTCGGTATCGGTCTCCGCATAGAAAATATCCACATCTTTTTCCTCCGGATTTATCGCATAGCCGGTCTTGAAAATGGAAACGGAGATCGCCCCCGATTGGGTGATACTATCTAACGGCAATTCGTAAACCCCGGTGATGAGTTGTTTCAGTTCTCCTTTGACTGCCCCTGTCTTTCCTGCATCGATCGTTATGTCCTCGGAGGTCAACCCGTCGATATTGGCCGAAAAAATGAACGAGAGTTTCGTGGTTGTTTCCGTCTCGGACCCATTGGCACTCAATGAGCTCCATTCGATTTTTGTCCAGGGGTATAGATGGACGGTTTTCGATGCCGGGGTAAATTCGTATCCGTACTTTTCGATCCCGACATTCAGGTCGCCCTCTTCGGTAACATTGAGTAAGGACAGGTCGAATGTCCCGTTGCCTCGGTACGTCAGTTCTCCCTTCTCTGCGATCGTTGTCGATCCCGTCCCCTGATCCTCGTCCGTGTCGGTGCCATCTCCCTTTTTGAAAGTTATCTCTTCGGCTGATAACTCTTCGGCAATATCGCCGTTGAATGTCAGAGTCAGCATCGTAGTCGGTTCGTCGGAAGAGCCATTCCCAGTCAGTTCTTCCCATTGGACGGGAATGGTCGATCCGTATACGGTTACCCATTGAAGCGGAGGTGTGAAGAGATACCCCTCTTTTGCCACGGTAACAGCAATCTCGCCGATGTTATAGATTCTCCGTACGGTTAAATCATAGATACCTCCTCCTTGGGGCGTAATGCCGCTTGCGATGGTTCCTGTTTGCCCCGTCGTTAGAAAAATATCGGACAGGCTCAGCCCCTCGATCTCCTGGTCGAAAGTCAGGGTGAGGGAGGTGGTTCGTTCCTGATCCGATCCGTTTGCCGTTGCCGAATCGAATACGATGTCGGTCGTGGGGCCGATCAGGCTGTAATTATCGTCATTGTTGCACCCCATCAGAAACAAGGTGGTCGACCAAATGAAGACGGAAAGGATATTCTGGATGGATTTCATGTTGTCGTACGGTCGTGTTTCTTGCAAAAATAGTGGATTTATTTCCCTTTGCCAAACATTGGTTGCTTTTCGTGGTTTCGAGGGGGGTAAAATCTTTTCCCGGAGGAAGGGGACTGTGGGTGGATCGGGGGTTGGATAGAAAAATCCGCATCTTCGATATGAAATTCGTCGATGCGGACTTGTTTTCAAAAGCGGTGATCCCGACAGGATTCGAACCTGTGACCCACAGCTTAGAAGGCTGTTGCTCTATCCAGCTGAGCTACGGGACCATCGTGACGGATATTAAGCCGTTCAGCGGCACAAAAGTAATACAATTCCGCCAAATCTGCAAACGTGCGGCGGCTTATTCCGCGGGTTGAGCATAATTTATAATCTCTTTTGGCGTGTAAAGATTTGGCAGTTCGTTTTTTTGTTCCTATCTTTGCCCACCAAAAGCCCCGAAAGTGGGTTTGCGTTTATTAACTTTTATTAAAAATTTTATAGCAAATGGCTGTTAAAATTCGTTTGGCACGTCACGGTAAGAAGGGTTATGCTTTCTACCACATCGTTGCCGCAGATAGCAGAGCGCCACGTGATGGTAAGTTCATCGAGAAGTTGGGAACCTATAATCCCAATACGAATCCTGCTACGATTGATCTGGACTTCGAAAAAGCCCTGGATTGGTTACAGAAAGGCGCACAACCCACCGACACTTGTCGTGCAATTCTCTCCTATAAGGGTGTAATGTACAAGAAACACCTGTTGGGTGGTGTAGCTAAGGGCGCTTTCTCCGAGAGCGATGCCGAGGCTAAGTTCAACAAGTGGATGAACGAGAAAGAGAGCAAGATCGAGAGCAAGAGAGGCAAACTGATGGCCGATGCGAAGACCGCAGAGAAGAACCGTCTGGTAGCCGAGACCAAGGTGAAAGAGGAGCGTGCCGCTGCCATCGCTGAGAAGAAAGCTGCCGCAGAGGCTGCTGCTCGTGAGGCTGCCGAGGTCGCTGCCGCAGAGGCAGCTGCTCAGGAAGGTGAAGCTCCTGCCGAGGGAGAGGCATCTGCCGAGGCCTAAGCATAGCTTGTATCATGTTGTTGTCGGTTGCGCGCGTGAGTAAACTCTTCGGAGTTGAAGGTGGGGTTCTTCTCAATCTCTACACGACGTTTCCCGATGACTTCTCAACAGAGGAACCGCTGTTCGTGAAGATCGATTCACTGGCGGTTCCTCTTTTTTGTGACCGTTTCGAACGTCGGGGGAAGACCGGAGCACTGGTCCTTTTCGCCGACATCGATTCGGAACGTCGCGCACAGGAACTGGTCGGTAAGGAGCTCTTCATCGAAGAGGAGGAGCGGGATGACGACGAGTTCTATTTCGAAGATCTGATCGGATTTGAAGTGCGGATTGGCCGTAAACGCGGTGAGATTACCGATCTCTATGACCATGACTTCAATCCGCTGTTCGAGGTCGAGATCGACGGCCGTCGGGTTTTGATCCCTGCCGTAGAGGAATTCATTGCGCATATCGACTTCGAAAAACGTTTCGTGAAGATGGTCCTGCCCGAAGGACTGCTCGATTTGGATTAACCGGATATACGATGAGACGACTCTTTTCTCACCTCCTGATACTTTGTTTATTGGGAGCAACGGCGTGTACAAGCCATTTTTCCTCGTTGAGCGAGCAGGAGAAAGTCTTGCTCGAACGTTTCCGTACGATCCGTTTGTTGCAGCGGGAGATGGCTTCGATACTGCCCGGGTTCGATGATCCGAACTATATAAGACCGCTGCTTTACTATACCGATTCGATCTGTTATGTAATGGATCCGGGTGCGGATTTTCAGGAACAATTTGCAGCCCGTCTGGTCTATCGGGACGATTCCCTGCGGGTTTATAAAACGTCGCTGCCGGATTCGATCCCTTTTCACATGGAGACTCAGGTCGATTTTCTCGATTCGACCGCATTCAACTATTGGAGTCCCTACCTCTATTGTTCTTCACCCGAAATTGTTGCCCGTTCCGTTCCCGATGTTACTACGGACAATGCATGGTTTCCGATGGTGCTGCATGAGTGTGCACACGGCTATCAGTATGCCCACCCCTGGTTGGATGCCTTGTTGGCTCACGCCTTGCCGATGCATGGCGAGATGGAGTTGGCCCGACTGCATTTGCAATATGATTGGTTTAACGAACTGATCGAAGTTGAAAATCGCGCCATATTGGATGCAGTTGATGCGGATGATGCGTCCGATCGGAATTCCCATATTCGTACTTTTTTGATGAGTCGGAAGGCTCGTAAGGAGCGTATGGCGCAGGAGTTGAGTGAGGAGGCCGTGCGTGACGAGGAGTTTTACGAGTATATGGAGGGGCTGGCCCGTTATATTGAGGCGGAGGTGGGATTCCGCCTCGGATGTTATTCTCAGGAGAAGGATACCTGGCTTTTCGATACGAACCGTTCCGGGTATTTCTTTGCGACGGGTTACAACCTGATGCGGTTGTTTGACCGGTTGGGAGTCGATAAGTCGTCGCTTTATACGGATTCATTCCGTCCGTTGGAGGATTTTGTCAGAGAGGCTGTAAATCAGCAATAAAAAAGAGAAAAAGAGATGGCACGAGTGGTAGTGGGACTTTCCGGGGGTGTCGATTCGTCGGTCGCTGCGTGGCTCCTCAAGGAGCAGGGGCATGAAGTAATCGGACTCTTCATGATCAACTGGCACGATACGACCGGAACCCTGGAGGGGGATTGTCCCTGGCACGATGATCGGGTCTTTGCCGAACTGGTGGCCCGGCGGCTCGATATTCCTTTCCATACGGTCGATCTGTCGGATGAATATCGACGTCGTGTGGTGGACTATATGTTTTCCGAGTATGAGCGGGGACGTACACCTAATCCCGATGTGCTTTGCAACCGGGAGATCAAGTTCGATGTATTCCTGAAGGAGGCACTTAAACTGGGTGCCGATTTCGTCGCTACGGGACACTATTGCCGTCGTGCTGAGGAGACTGCTCCCGACGGGACAACTGTCTATCGCCTGTTGGCCGGAGTCGATCCCAACAAGGATCAGAGTTATTTTCTGTGTCAGCTCTCCCAGGAACAGCTATCGCGAGCCATCTTCCCGATCGGCCATCTGTTGAAACCGGAGGTGCGACGACTGGCCGAGGAGCAGAAACTCGCTACGGCCAAGCGCAAGGATTCGCAGGGAATCTGTTTCGTGGGGAAGGTCGATCTGCCCGTATTCCTGCAACAGAAGTTGGCTGCCAAGAAGGGTAATGTCCATGAGATCCGGGCCGACTGGCCCAAATATGCGCAGCGCAACGCGCCGGACGATCTGGAGGCGTTGGCCGTACCGTATCGCTATACGGTGCGTGATGGCAAGAAGATCGGCGAACACAACGGTGCCCATTTCTATACGATCGGACAGCGCAAGGGGCTCGGTATCGGTGGCCGGAAGGAGTCATTGTTTGTTCTGGCAACCGATGTGGAGCAGAACGTGATCTATGTCGGGGAGGGGGATTCTCATCCGGGCCTTTATCGCAAGGCGTTGCGTATCGAACACTCGGAAATCCATTGGGTCAATCCGTTGCGTGAGTTGCACGAGGGAGAGAGCCGCCGTTTCAAGGTGCGGATCCGTTATCGGCAGCCGTTGCAGGATGCCGAACTGTTCATCCGTCCGACGGGAGCTTTCCTGTTGTTCGATGAGCCGCAGCGGGGTATTACGGCCGGGCAGTTCGCGGCCTGGTATGACGGGGATGAGTTGGTCGGTTCGGGAGTGATTGCCGAGTAAAGAAGAACAGACGGCAGTTTTCATCTGGATTGCTCTGCTTTTTGTAAATAAAAAACGCTCCACTTTTTGAAGGTGGAGCGTTTTTGGCAAACAATTGTTAGTTATATGGTTTTTATTGAACTTGAGTTTCCGTCTCAGCCGTTTCAGTATTCGTTTCGGACTGTTCGTTGTTCTCGTTCGTACACTCTTTCTTTTCCGGCTCTGTCGTTTCTTTCTGTTCCGTTGTGGGTGTCGTCTGCTCCGTCATCTCTTTCTTTTCGGGTTGCTGTCCGCAAGCGAATGCACTACCGGTCATGAAGGTCAAGGCCGTCAGCATTAAAATGATCTTTTTCATAGTCTTGATGTTTTAAGGTTTAACGTCCGGTTTATACGAGTCTTCGTTGAGGCTCGTTCGCTTATCTTATATCCAAGAAGAGGACCATAAAACATGTTCTAAATTAAACGACTGATTAATAGAGATATAGTGGCTTTGTGCCAAAGTCTGCTTTTGTGAAAATATGTAGAGCTCGGATTAGAAATTGTGGTTTTTCTCTACATCCATAAATAATATTCGGGGCATTTCCCTGCGTGAGAAATGCCCCGAATGCCTATTTCCATACTTTTATCGGGAGATTCGTTTTTCCCAAACGGTTTTGTTCCCGCAGTTGTCTGTTACGGTCAGTTTGAACAGGTAACTTTCCCCTTTCGGGGTACGGCTGTCGTCGAACGTATGGGTGATCGTTCCATTCATCGGATTGCGGTCGAGCAGGACCCATTTCCCGTCGATTGTGGCGGTGTAACTCCCCAATCCGGAGTAGTTGTCGCTCCATTTGAAGGAGATGCTGCGGGACTTGATCGGTTCGTCCGCATTGAATTGCGGGGTGATCTTCGGGGGAACCGTATCGACTACAACGCAGAACTCTCCTAGGGTGCGGGTGTTGACGCTGACGGCCCCGTCCTTGTATTTTCCTCCGGCGAATGAGACTCTGTTGTTACGGACAAATCCCAGCGAAGCGTGCGGTTGCAGGTCGGGGGGGAGCATGGCCTGTATGGTAATTTTCGCAGCTTTGTGCAGAGGTAGCGTGCTGTCCAGTATCGAGAATACCGGAGAGTGGATCGAAACCGTATTGACCGAGACCGATCCGGAGGGACGGGACGACGAACGATAGAAGATAGGTTCATAGAAGGTCCCGGCCGGAATCTCCACCGAACATTGGTACTCGTCGCGGTAGAATGGAGACCGATTGTCGATTACGGGCAGGCTCGAATCGCAGGATGCCCGGAAGTTTTTGTCGGAGCTTTGACCGACGATCGTAAATTCAAGCGTAGAGATATTGCCGCTGTCGTCTTCGGCTTCGATGCGAACCTGTTGGGCCTGTCCCTCGGCCGGAGTCAGCAGTGCCCGGTTTTTCATCACCGGATAGAATGCGTCGATACAGCCGTCCATTTGGGTGAGGCGGATCAATTCGTTGCGTGACCCGACCTGCATCGGGTAGCAGGCGACGGCGTTGCAGTAGCGGGTTTCGTCGAATGCGAATCCATCGATACGCAGTTCGAAGATCTTTTCGTTATCGACCGTTTCGCTTACACGCCATACTCCGAATGTGTTGGAGACCCCATCTTTGCGATCGGTCGCTTCCAGAATGAAATATCCACGGTTCCCGACCGGCAGAGGGGCATCCTGTTTTAAAACGTATTGTCCGGGAGCTTTGGCGGCCAGTTCAATAGCGCGGGGAGTGGCGTGAACCGGCACACCCCCTACGGTGTCGACCTCGACGTAGTGCAATTTGACCAGAAGCGGCGGTATTTGATCGCGGGAGCGGATAACTCCCGATGAGATTGTGTTGAGCGTCCTTTGTGTGCGGGAGTCCCTGATTTCGAAATGGAGGTGCGGCCCGGACGAGGCTCCCGTATTGCCCGATTTGGCGAATTCATCGCCCTGTTTGAGAGGAAACTTGTCGGGCGACGGATAGAGATTGATGCTGTTCTGGCGGGTGCGGTAGCGCTCTTCGTGGACATATTTTTCGATGTCGCTCCGGAATACGGAGAGGTGCCCGTAAACGGAGGTCGTGCCGTTGGGGTGGGCGATATAGATGGCCCGTCCGTATCCGCCGGGGGTGACGGCGATGCGGCAGATGTATCCGTCGGCCACGGCTATCACTGATTTCCCTGTTACGCCGTCCGTCTTGATGTCGACACCCGAATGGAAGTGATTGGGGCGCATTTCGCCGAAGTTGGATGAAAAGAGTCCGGCTACATTCTGTACGGGGAAGATATAGTCGTCCGGATTGAGTTCTTGTGCCCGGGCCGTTATCCCGCCCAACAGGCAGAGTGCTATTAAAAAAAGTCGTCGCATGGTGTATCGGTGTTTTTCACCGCTTCGCCGACGGCCTCGAGAACCGTCTCGTAGTCATAACCGAGCGAGAGTCCGTAGCGGAGCAGTTTGTTTTTTAAATCGTAAAGGTCTTTATAGCGGGTCAGACGCATCTTTTTCCCGATCTGCTCCCTCAACCGTGTGCGGTTGGCCTCGGGATCGAGTTGGGCGAGAGCCTGCTCGATGATCTGGCGGGAGATCCCCTTTTGTCGCAAAGAGGTTGCAATCTTACGGGCACCCCAGCCGCTCAGCCGTATCTTTTCCCGCACGAATGCTTCGGCGAAACGTTCGTCGTCGATAAAACGGTCGTTGAGCAGCCGTTGCAAAACGTCCTGTCGAGTCGCCGGGGCAACACCCCAGCGCTGCATCAGCCGCATGGCATCTCCCGTGGATTTTTCGCTGCGGGCGCAGAGCCGCATCAGAGAGGCCAGCGCCTGCTCCGGGGTCTTGTCTCGTTTTACTTTCGGTTTAGCCGGCTGCATGTCATACGGTTTTTGTCGTTTATGTCCTTTCGAACTTCGGTTGTCGGAAATCCCTCTTCGACAAGCATGCGGCTGATCTCCTCGGCGAAATCTTCGTGTATTTCGAAATAGAGAGAGCCTTCCGGACGGAGTAGCCGCCGTGCATTCCGGGCAATCGAACGGTAAAACAGAAGCGGGTCGTTGTCCGGAACGAAAAGTGCGAGCGACGGTTCGTGCTCCGTTACATTCGGACGCATCAGCGTGCGCTCCCTTTCGGGTATATAGGGGGGATTCGAGATGATCAGGTCGAATCGCCCCCTCTCGCCCGGGAATAGCTCTCCGAGTGCATCGGCCTCTTCGAATGAGACCTTTGTCTGGAGTCTTTGTGCATTTTCTCGGGCAATGGTCAGCGCCTGCGGAGAGAGATCGACCGCTGTTACCCGGGCTACAGGAAGTAGATGGGCCAGGGTAATGGCGATGGCTCCGCTTCCGGTCCCTACGTCGAGAATCGACGGATCCGGAAGGTGATTCCCGCAAACGATCCACTGCACGAGCTCTTCGGTCTCCGGTCGTGGGATCAGTACCCCTTCCCGAACGCGAAAATCCAGTCCGCAGAACTCCGTGTGCCCCAGCACGTATTGTACCGGTCTCCCGGATGCGAGTTCTTCGATTGCCGACTCCAGCGTGTCGATTTCGAGCGACTCGTCCGGCGACAGGGTAAGATCGGTGAACGAAAGTCCACCCAGTTCGCAGATTACGATGCGTGCGATTTGTTGAGCTTCCCGCTCTCCGTACAGAGGTGTGAGCCGCGATGTGATTCTCTTTATGACCTCCCGACGTGTCGGCATAACGGTTGATTATCGGATACGGAGGGCATCAAGCCGTTCGAAGAAGTCGGGAAAACTTTTGGCAACGCATTCCGCCCCCTCGATCGTAACGGGACCTTCGGCAGCCAGTCCGGCAATGGAAAGGGCCATGGCAATACGATGGTCACTGTGGCTCTCGACCGTGCCGCTCAGGATTTTGCCTCCCTGTACTTTCATTACGTCTTCCTCTTCCAGATCTATCTCAATGCCGAGTTTTTCGAACTCCTCCTTCAGTGATTCCGCCCGGTTGTTCTCCTTGTTCTCCAGACGGGATGTCCCGCGAATGATGCTCGTGCCGTTGGCCGCAGCGGCCAGTACCGCCAGAGCGGGGAAGAGGTCGGGACAGTGCGTGGCATCGAATGAGAAGGCCTGTAAGGGACGATGTGCGACCGTAATCGTGTCGCCTTCGTCGATTACGGCTGCTCCCGAACGGACGAAGGCCTGCATGACGGCCGTATCGGCCTGTTTGGAAAGGGTCGGTAAATGACGTATGGTTACCTGCCCGGCGATGGCTCCGGCTGTCAGCAGTAAGGCGGCGGCGCTCCAGTCGCTTTCGATCTCGATTTCGGTCGGGCTGTAATATTGCCCTCCGGCGATGTAGAATTCTTGATAGTCCTTGTGCAGTATCTCGATGCCGAACTGCCGGGCCGTATCGATGGTCATGTCCAGATAGGGCGTTGCGATCGGTCGAGCAACGCGGATCGTAGTCTCTTCGCAGGCCAGAGGTAATGCAAGCAGCAACCCTGTAGCGAACTGAGAGGAGATCGGATCTTCTACCGTCACCTCACCGCCCCGGAGAGGGCCGCATATCTCAATAGGAAGGAACCCTCCTCCGTCCCGAACCTGAACGCCGAATTGTCGCAGCGTTTCGAGCATCGGAAGCATCGGACGATGCCGCAGGGTCCCTTCGCCCTCGATCAGGATAGGGGTTCGGCAAAGCGATGCGATGGGGGCAAAAAGACGTGCGGCCAAACCCGATTCTCCAACACAGAGACGGTCGGTTTGCGGACGTAATCCCCCTTCGATGGTCAGCGAGCGTTCGCCCGTGCGATGAACTTTCGCCCCGAGTGCTTCGATGCAGCTGATCGCGGAAAGGGTGTCGTTGCAGAAGTCAATGTGATGCAATACGGAGGTTCCCTCCGTAAGCAGGGAGGCGGCCAATGCCCGTTGTGCGTAACTTTTTGAGCCGGGGGAGATACAAATGCCTCGGATTCGCCCCGGCAGAATGGATCGATCCATATCGTATTCTTGTCGGAAATAACTACTCTTCCCACTGCGGGATGGAAGAATCTTCCTCCGCTTTGACCTTTTTGTCGAATGCAGGATTGCGTCGCAACTGGAAATTCTGTCCCAGATAGACCTTGCGGACGACAGGGTCCGCCGCAAGCTCCTCGGCCGATCCTGCCTTTAAGATTTTCCCTTCGAACAGGAGGTAGGTCCGGTCGGTGATGGCCAAGGTCTCATCGACGTTATGATCGGTGATGATGACTCCGATATTGCGGTTTTTGAGGGTGGCGACGATACTTTGAATATCCTCGACGGCAATCGGATCGACACCGGCAAAAGGCTCGTCGAGGAGGATGAATGCCGGGTTGATTGCTACGGCACGGGCGATTTCGGTACGGCGCCGTTCTCCACCTGAAAGTTGGATACCCAGACTTTTGCGGACTTTTTGAAGGCGGAACTCCTCGATGAGACTCTCGCAACGGGCCGTCTGCTCCTCTTTGGAGAGTTTCGTCATTTCGAGGACGGCCTTGATGTTGTTCTCGACACTCAGACGCCGGAATACGGAGGCCTCCTGGGCCAGATAGCCGACTCCCATTTGGGCGCGTCGGTACACCGGTTCATTGGTCAGTTCGACCACTTTCCCTTCGTTGTCCTCCAGGAAGATTTGACCTTCGTTTGGTTTGATAAGTCCGACGATCATGTAGAACGTCGTGGTCTTTCCGGCCCCGTTGGGACCCAACAGACCGACGATCTCCCCTTGTTTTACGTCGATCGAAACATGATTAACAACGGTACGGGCCTTGTATTTTTTGACAAGTTCGCTGGTGTAGAGACGCATTCGGATAAAATTTTTACAAAGTTATGTTTTTTTCCGAATTATTTTTATCTTTACATTGAATTTTCTGTTAGAGACCTCTTATGAAACAAAATCAAGATTCCTTGTTGAGCGAGAAACTGAAAGAGTATTTCGGCTTCTCTTCATTCAAAGGAAATCAGGAAGCCGTGATCCGCAATGTGTTGGCCGGGAAAGATACGTTCGTATTGATGCCTACCGGCGGCGGAAAGTCCCTTTGTTACCAGTTGCCCGCCCTGCTGATGGAGGGAGTGGCAATCGTCATATCGCCCTTGATCGCCCTGATGAAAAACCAGGTCGATGCCATGCGTATGTTTTCAACCGAATCCGGAATCGCCCATTTCCTGAATTCATCGCTCAATAAAAGCGCTGTCGCTCAGGTGCGCAGTGACGTGTTGTCCGGAAAGACCAAATTGCTCTATTTTGCACCGGAGTCTCTGACCAAAGAGGATAACGTGGCGTTCTTGCGGAAAGTCAAGATCTCGTTTTATGCCATCGACGAAGCGCATTGTATTTCGGAGTGGGGACACGATTTCCGCCCGGAATATCGTCGTATTCGTCCTATTATCAATGAGATAGGACCAGCTCCGTTGATTGCCCTCACGGCCACTGCAACACCTAAGGTGCAGATGGATATTCAGAAGAATCTCGGGATGAGCGATGCTGCTGTATTCAAATCGTCGTTCAACCGTCCGAATCTTTACTACGAGATCCGTCCCAAACACGATGTGGATCGTGAAATCATCCGTTATATCAAACAAAACGAGGGGAAGAGCGGAATCATCTATTGCTTGAGTCGGAAAAAAGTCGAAGAGTTGGCCGAATTGCTGGTTGCCAACGGAATTCGGGCCTTGGCTTACCATGCCGGGATGGATGCCCAGACACGGGCTGCCAATCAGGACGACTTTTTGATGGAGCGGGTCGATGTGATCGTTGCTACGATCGCTTTTGGAATGGGTATCGACAAACCCGATGTACGTTATGTGATTCATTACGATATTCCCAAGTCTTTGGAAGGGTACTATCAGGAGACCGGACGTGCCGGACGGGACGGAGGAGAAGGGCATTGCCTGACTTTTTACAGTTATAAGGATATTCAGAAGCTCGAAAAGTTCATGCAGGGGAAGCCGGTGGCCGAACAGGAGATCGGCAAGTTGTTGCTGCTTGAAACGGTTTCGTATGCCGAAAGTTCGATGTGTCGTCGAAAGACGCTGCTGCACTATTTCGGGGAGGAGTATCCGGAAGAGAATTGCGGCAATTGCGACAATTGTTGTCATCCCAAGCCGAAAGTGGATGCCAAAGATTCGCTTCGTATGGTATTGGAGGCTTTACGCGATTTGGGCGACAAGTTCAAGTCCGACTATCTGATCAGTGTGCTGATGGGAAAAAATACGGCCCTGATCAAGAGTTACGGCCACAACAAGAGCGAATGGTTCGGTGCCGGGGCCGATTTCGATACGCGTTATTGGGGGGCGGTTGTCCGACAGGCGCTCATCATGGGTTTGATCGACAAGAGTATCGAGAATTACGGATTGATTTCGATCAATGCCAAAGGGGAGGAGTTCATCGCTCATCCGCAGTCGGTTTCCGTTGCACTCGACCACGATTACGACGAGGAGGAGAAGGAGTCCGAAGCAATCGCTCCGACAGGAAAGGGGGGCGTAGCCGACGAGGAGCTCTTCATGATGTTGAAGGATTTGCGGAAGAAAGTCGCACGACAGCATAATCTGCCGCCCTTCGTGATTTTCCAGGACCCGTCGCTCGAAGACATGTCGGTACATTATCCGATTACCCTTGAGGAGATGCAGAATATCTCCGGAGTTGGAGCCGGCAAGGCCCGTAAGTTCGGTGAAGAGTTTATCAAGCTCATCAAGGCTTATGTGGAGGAGAAGGAGATCGTGCGCCCGCAGGATATGGTTGTCAAGTCGGTCGGTAACAAGTCGGGCAACAAGATCTTCATCATCCAGGCGATCGACCGCAAGATGGATTTCGAGGATATTGCCCAGGCGAAGAATCTCGATGCGGACGAACTCTTGACCGAGATCGAGGGGATCGTCAATTCGGGAACGAAGCTCGATATTTCATATTATATTGACCAGGTTGTCGATGAGGATAAGGCACAGGACATTTACCTCTATTTCAAGGAAGATGCCCAAAGCGATTCGCTCGATGAGGCGATCGAGGAACTCGGCGGCGACTATACGGAGGAGGAGATCCGCCTGGTGCGCATCAAGTTCATGTGTGAACAAGGAAATTAAATCCGCACGGTGTCTCAGGTAGGGAAGCTTTTGGGGGGGCGGATACTTCCGCACAAGAACGTTGGATCATCGAAGTCGAGGAGGAATGAAATTCAGATTGCAGAAACTTCGGATCGTGCTGATGGCGGTCATCGTCGTTTTGATCGCGGTACAGTCCATTTGGTTGTATAAGGTGCCGAGTACGGGGGGCGGAGTGGTCGTACTGGCTCTGTCGGGTAGTCTGGTCGCTCTCATATTCGATTATCGTCGACGGGAACGGGAGCGGAAAAGAGATAAACAAAAGTCTAATCATAAAACCGGGAAGTTATGAAGAAAAATGACCAGGTGAATAAAAAAACAGCCACTGTGGCGTTGGTATTCATGCTTGCGACTATCATGTGGCTGGTGATCAACATCGTATGGGTGCTGCATGACGGATGCGTCAGGAATTTGGTCCTGCCCGTTCTATTTATGTTAGCCGGTGTTTGGATGTTTTACAGGGAATTTCACAAAAAAAAGAGAAAACACGTCGAGGATGTGAAGAAGTACATCCGATAATTGGCCAGTGGCCGGGAAGAGGACCTTCCGAGGTCTCCTTGATAAGACGGAAGGTTGCTTGTTTCTCGGGAGGGTATAATACGGACTTGAACGAGTGAAGAGCGAAGTTAGAGCGAAGAAGGCACTCGGCCAGCATTTTCTGGTCGATCTGAATATTGCACGAAAGATATGCGACTCCCTGAGCGGAGGGACGGACGATGCTCCGGACAAGGTGTTGGAGGTGGGACCCGGAATGGGGGTGCTGACTCGCTTCCTGTTGCAGCGAAACGATGTGGAGGTCCATGCGGCTGAAATTGATTCGGAGAGTGTTGTCTATCTACAGAGTCACTATCCGCAACTCGGCGACCGGTTGGTCGAAGGGGATTTCCTGAAGATGGATTTGCGGAAGATGTTTCCCGGAGGGGTCCGTGTAATCGGTAACTTTCCCTACAATATCTCCTCTCAGATCTTTTTCAAGGTACTCGAATACAGGGATCTGATTCCGGAGTGTGTCGGAATGATCCAGAAAGAGGTGGCTGTGCGTCTGGCCGAAGGGCCGGGATCGAAAGAGTATGGTATTTTGAGCGTACTGTTGCAGGCTTGGTATGATATCGAATACCTGTTTACGGTTAACGAAACGGTCTTCAATCCGCCGCCAAAGGTCAAAAGTGCTGTTATTCGTCTGCGCCGCAACAAGGTGGAGCGGCTCGATTGCGATGAGCGGCTCTTCGTGCGGGTGGTCAAGGCCTCGTTCAATCAGCGCCGCAAGATGCTGCGTAATTCACTGCGGGCTGCTTTCGGTGATTTTGGCGGAGAGGAGCATCCTTTCTTTTCGAAACGGGCAGAGCAACTTTCGGTCGCGGATTTTGTGGAACTGACCCGTTGGGTGGAGGCCCACACTGCATCCGCGTGAGAAGAATGGGCGATTCCCTTGCTGATTAGAGATGCTTTTTTTGTCAAAATTGAAAAAGTCAAACGTTATGTACGTTATTGGCTGATTATCTTTAACCTAAATTTATGTAATTATGAAGAAGATTCTTATTTGAGGTGTTATGCTTTGTGGCGTAACAGCCATGATGACCTCTTGCTACAGTACTCGTATTCTCTATGGCGATGTTAAGGAGAATGAGCCCCTTGTTCAGGTAAATCGGCAGTGGAACCACCACCTGATCGGAGGTTTGATTCCTGTCGGCAAAAACAAGCTCGATGCTGCCGAATATGTTAACAATGCCGAAAACTATGTGGTCAAGACGAATTTCAACTTCTTGAACATGTTGGTTTCCGGTATCACTTTCGGTATTTATACTCCGACACAAACTAAATTCTATGTTCCGTTGCGGGATCTGCCGACTCAGGTACAAGACGAGAAAATCAAGACGGATGAATAGAGAATGAATTAAATCGTATGAACGAGCCCCGATTTTGGTCGGGGCTCGTCTTTTTTTTCAGGGATTATTCCAACTGGGAAGTGGATTCTGTGGCCCGGCTACGGCCGTTATGAGATCTTCGTGACGGAGATATTTTTGTGCCAGGCGCAGTACGTCATCCGGTGTCGTTGCCCGGATTTGGCGAACACCCTCGGTTACGGCCTCGTTGTCCTTGCCGCAAAGGATGTTCTCGATCGTGACATCGGCAATGCCGAACGGCCCGTCCAGTACACGCATGATCTCGCCGATCATGATGTTTTTGACCAGCGACAACTCATCTTCGGAGACCGGCTCGGTACGCAGCCGTTCGATCTCTCGATAGATCTCCTGCAGGGCGGAGGCCGTGACCTCGGTTCCCACTTGTGTTGCGACGGCCAGATAGCCGGCCTGTTCGAAGTTGATCATGGCCGATCCGACACCGTAGGTGTACCCGTGCTCTTCGCGTAGATTCTGCATCAGCCGGGAGCCGAAGTAGCCGCCCAGGACAGTCGCTACGACCTGCATTCCGATGAAGTCGGGATGGGTGCGCGGGAAGAGCAGTCGCCCCACCCGAATCGAGGATTGCACGGCATCGGCACGTTGGGTGAATCGGTAGGGGGTGCTTTCTCCCTTTGGGAACTCAATGCCCGCTCCGCTGCCGGATCGGGGCAGCTGTTCGCCCAGTGAGCAAAGTGCTTTCAGAACTTGGTCGTCTATGCGCCCGCTGCATACGATCAGGGCGTTGTCGGCCGTATAGCGGTTGCGATAAAGGTCGGTCAGGTCGTTGCGTGTCAGTGTGTCGTAGGCACTTTCGGGATAGGTGATTCCGTACGGATGCTTTTCGCCGAAGAGTGCCTTGCCGAAGTTCTCACGGACGATCGTATCGACCTTCATGCGTTCGATGGCGAGCCCCTGCTTGCGCTTCTCGCGGTAGGAGGCGAGCTCCTCTTCCGGGAAGATCGGGTGAAGAAGGATCTGCTCGGCTACTTCGAGCGTGGGGGTGAAAAATTTGGAGAGGGTGTTGAAGGTGACATAGACGAAGTCGCGGTCCATATTGACTTCGAAATTCGACCCGTAGAAGTCGAGTCGTTCGGCGATTTGGCGAGCAGTCATCCGTTCGGATCCTTCGCTCAGCATATTGAGGGTCGAGGAGGCCGAAAAGGGGACTCGTTGTACGACCGTTCCGGCCCGGAATACGAAGGTGAAGCGCAACACTTCGAATTCCTCGGAGGGTATGGCATAAAGATTTACCCCATTCGACAGAGTATGCCGCCGGGCTTGTGGTACATCGACCGTTTCGGGTATGATCAGGGGAGGACGTTTCATTTTCTGGCGCGATAGATAAGGGTGGAACAATTTTCGGGGCGAAGCGTGCGGCGGCAGAACTCGACAACCTGTTCGGGTGTGTGCGACCGGTAGATTTCAACTTCGCGGTTGATGAGCGGCAGGTCGCCCAGCATTTGATAGAAACCGAGATTCATCGCCTTGTTCATGACGTTGATCTCCCCGAAGAGGGTATTCGCCTCGAATTTGTTTTTGATCTTCTCTAACTCCTGCGGCTCGGCCTTTTCGGTTTGCAGTCGGTCGATCTCCCGTTGCATGGCCTCTTCGGCCTCATCGACGGTTGTTCCCGGAAGCAGTTGTCCGGTAAGGACGAAGAGTCCCGGATCGAGTTCTCCCGATACGTAGGCGTTTACGTTGGCAAAGAGTTTCTGCTCCTTGACCAGGTGTTGGTACAGACGCGACGATTCGCCGCCGGCCAGCAGGTCGGTAGTCAGATCCCCCAGGAAGAAGTCCGAAGAGGTACGGCTGCCCATGTGGTACGCTTTTGTGATAGCAGTGGCCGGAACGTCACGTTCGATCTCCTGCCGCCGGGCTTCGGTTTGAGACGGCTCCTGCGGAATCTCGACTGCCGGGCGGGGTGAGTCCTCGATTTGCGCGAACCACTTTTCGGCCAGGTCGATCATACGCTCCTCCTCGATGTCGGCCGAGATGGAGAGAATGGCATTCGAAGGGTGGTAATAACGGTGATAGAAGGCGCGGACCTCCTCCAGCGAAGCCTCGGCAATGTGTTCGGGCGCAAGTCCGATTGTCGCCCAGCGGTAGGGGTGGACCCGGTAGGCCAGGGCACGCAGGAGCATCTGCATATCGCCGTAGGGCTGGTTGAGGTAGCGTTGCTTGTACTCTTCGATCACGACGCGCTTCTCTATCGCGAGATTCTCCTCCGAGATGTCAAGGCCGGTCATCCGGTCGCTTTCGAGCCAGAGGGCTGTCTCGACGTTGTCCTTCGGAAGCGTCATGTAGAAATCCGTATAGTCGTTGTTGGTGAAGGCGTTGTTTTCGCCGGCAGCCATCTGGACCGGGGTGTCGAAGTCCGGTACTTCGTGTGTTCCCCGGAACATCAGATGCTCGAACAGGTGGGCAAAACCCGTCCGCGAGGGGTTCTCGTTGCGGGCACCGACCTTGTAGAGCAGGTTTACGGCGGCCAGCTTCGACGAACGGTCGCGATTGACTACGACCGTCAGCCCATTGACTAAGGTATGGTTTTTATAGGTAATCACGTCGGTTGCAAATTTTTTTCAAAGGTACGACTTATTCTTTTTCTTTACAAAATGGCTCTCCTGCCGATGGATTTTCGAGGAGTGGCTTCGGATTGTGTCCCGCTTTGAAAGTTTCGTTGCCCCTTGGCGGGGGATACCTCTCTCGCACGGAGGAGGATACGTGCGAATACATTGATAGTGTTATTTTTATAACACAAATGGCGGCGATATTTGTGCCGGAAATATGTGGGAATCTCGATAAGAATTGTTAGCTTTGCATGAAATTTTGCAAATTCAAAACAATCTAACTTTATAAAAGAATGGCAGAAAAGAAATTTATCACTTGCGACGGTAACTACGCTGCAGCCCACATTGCTTATATGTTCTCTGAGGTTGCTGCTATTTACCCCATTACGCCCTCCTCGACGATGGCGGAGCTTGTCGATGAGTGGGCCGCTCAGGGCCGTAAAAACATCTTCGGCGAGACGGTTCGTGTGATCGAAATGCAGTCCGAGGCCGGCGCTGCAGGTGCACTTCACGGATCGTTGCAGGGCGGTGCCTTGACCACGACCTTCACTGCTTCGCAGGGTCTGTTGCTGATGATCCCCAATATGTACAAGATTGCCGGTGAGTTGCTCCCGGCCGTATTCCACGTATCGGCTCGTGCCCTGGCCGCACAGTCGCTTTCGATCTTCGGTGACCACCAGGACGTAATGGCAACCCGTCAGACCGGATTCGCCATGTTGGCTACTTCGTCCGTACAGGAGGTGATGGACCTGGCCGGTGTCGCTCATATCGTGGCACTCAAGGCTCGCGTTCCTTTCCTGCACTTCTTCGACGGTTTCCGTACTTCGCACGAGATCCAGAAGATCGAGCTCATGGACGAGGCTGCCCTGACCAAGATGTTCGACCGTGAGGCCTTGAAACGCTTCCGTGCGGGTGCCCTCAATCCGGCTCACCCCGTAACGCGCGGTACGGCTCAGAACCCCGATATCTATTTCCAGACTCGTGAGGCTTCCAACAAGTTCTACGAGGCAATTCCCGACATGGTGGCCGAGACGATGGCCGAGATCTCGAAGATCACGGGCCGTACGTACAAACCGTTCACCTATTACGGTGCCGAGGATGCCGAGCAGATCGTAATCGCGATGGGTTCGGTAACCGAGACGCTGAAAGAGACGGTTGACTACCTGAATGCCAAGGGCGAGAAACTCGGTGTGATCACCGTACACCTCTATCGTCCGTTCTCGGTGAAGTATCTGCGTGCCGTGCTGCCCGCAACGGTAAAACGCATCTGCGTTCTCGACCGTACGAAGGAGCCCGGAGCCAACGGCGATCCGCTCTACATGGATGTCGTAGAGGCTTTCGCAAACTGCAAGGATATTCCGGCCGACCGCAAGCCGCTGATCATCGGTGGCCGTTACGGTCTCTCGTCGAAAGATACGACGCCGGCTCAGATGCTGGCCGTTTTCGCCAACCTGAAGGCTGCCGAGCCCAAGAACCAGTTCACGGTAGGTATCGTGGACGACGTAACGTTCCGTTCGTTGCCCGTAGGCGAGGAGATCTCGCTGGCAAAACCCGGTACGTTCGAGGCGCTCTTCTTCGGTTTGGGTGCTGACGGTACGGTGGGTGCCAACAAGAACTCGATCAAGATCATCGGTGGTACGACCAATAAGTATTGCCAGGCTTACTTTTCGTATGACTCGAAGAAGTCGGGCGGTTACACCTCGTCGCACCTCCGTTTCGGCGATCAGCCCATCACCTCTCCCTATCTGGTGACCACGCCTGACTTCGTGGCTTGCCACGTGCCTTCGTATGTAGACAAGTACGATGTGCTGAAGGGTCTTAAACCGGGCGGATCGTTCCTTTTGAACTCGGTACACGATGCAGAGACTACCTGCAAGACGCTGCCCGACCACATGAAGGTATATCTGGCCAAGAACAAGATCAACTTCTATATCATCAACGCTACCAAGATCGCAACCGAGTTGGGTCTGGGTTCGCGTACCAATACGATCATGCAGGCTGCATTCTTCAAGATCGCGAATGTGATTCCGTTCGAGAAGGCGGTTGAGGAGATGAAGAAGGCGATCCTCAAGACCTACGGTAAGAAGGGTGAGGATATCGTTAACATGAACTATGCTGCCGTAGATGCGGGTGGCAACGCGGTTGAGAAGATCGAGGTGCCTGCTGCATGGGCTTCGATCGAGGAGAAACCGGCCGGACACGGTGTCGATATGTCGCGTCCGGAGTTCGTCCGCAATATCGTTGACCCGATCAACGCCCTGAAAGGCGACCAGCTCCCCGTATCGGCATTCAACGGCCGTGAGGATGGAACGTGGGACAACGGTACGGCTGCCTGGGAGAAACGCGGTATCGCGATGAACGTTCCCGAGTGGCAGATCGCCAACTGTATCCAGTGTAACCAGTGTGCTTATGTATGTCCTCACGCAGCGATTCGTCCGTTCCTGGCAACCGAGGCTGAGGCTGCGGCATCGGGTGCAGAGTGGAAACAGGGTCTGGGTGAGACGAAGGAGTACAAGTTCCGTATGCAGGTATCGCCGCTCGATTGTACGGGTTGCGGCAACTGTGTGGATGTCTGCCCGGCCAAGGAGAAGGCTCTGGTGATGAAATCGCTTGAAAGCCAGCAGGCTCAGGCTGACAACTGGAACTACATTACCAAGAATATCGGATACAAACAGGTTGTCGACAAGACCAAGTCGGTGAAGAACCTGCAGTTCGAGCAGCCGCTGTTCGAGTTCTCGGGTGCTTGTGCCGGTTGTGGTGAGACCCCCTATATCAAGGCGATTTCGCAGCTCTTCGGTAGCAACATGATGGTTGCCAACGCAACGGGTTGTACGTCGATCTATTCGGGTTCGGCTCCTTCGACGCCTTACTGCAAGAATGCTCAGGGCCGCGGCCCGGCATGGGCTAACTCCCTGTTCGAGGATAACGCCGAGTTCGGTTTGGGTATGTTCATCGGTGCCGAGAAACTCCGCGATCGTATCCAGGTGCTGATGCAGGAGGCTATCGCCAACTGCAAGAGCTGCTCCGAGGAGTTGAAGGGCGTTATGAAAGAGTGGATCGAGGCACGTATCTCTTCGACGCGTTCGGCTGAGGTTGCTGCCCGCCTGATCCCGATGATGGAGGCTTGCGGCTGCGATTACTGCCGCCAGATCCTCGAGTTGAAGGATTACCTGGTAAAACAGTCGCAGTGGATTATCGGTGGCGACGGTTGGGCTTACGATATCGGTTTCGGTGGCGTGGATCACGTACTGGCTTCGGGTCTGGATGTGAACGTGCTTGTTCTCGATACCGAGGTTTACTCGAATACGGGTGGCCAGTCTTCGAAATCGACGCCGCTGGGTGCCGTTGCCAAGTTCGCTTCTTCGGGTAAACGTATCCGCAAGAAGGATCTGGGTGCCATCGCAATGACCTATGGTTATGTATATGTGGCACAGGTTTCGATCGGTGCTTCGCAGGCGCAGCTCTTCAACGTGCTGAAAGAGGCCGAGGCTTATCCCGGTCCGTCGCTCGTGATCGCTTACGCTCCCTGTATCAACCACGGTATCAAGGGCGGTATGACCCGTACGCAGACGATCGGCAAACAGGCCGTAGAGTGCGGTTACTGGCACTTGTGGCACTACAATCCTCAGCTCGAGGCAGAGCACAAGAATCCGTTCGTGCTCGATTCGAAAGAGCCCGACTGGTCGAAGTTCCGCGACTTCCTGCTCAAGGAGGTTCGTTACTCTTCGCTCAAGGCGGCTTCGCCCGAGGATGCCGAGGCCCTGTACCAGGCTGCCGAGGAGAATGCCAAATGGCGTTATGACGGTTATGTGCGTCGTACCAAGATCGAGTACTAATCCGAATCTCAATAAATATGGAAGAGCGGGCTACTTTTCAGTAGCCCGCTCTTTGTATTGTAGGGAAGAGATTTTATTCGTTCTCTTCGAGTTGGAAGATCTGCTCGACCTGTTTTTGGAAGGTGCGGGCAATTCTGAGGGCAAGCAGGGTCGATGGAATAAACTTGCCGCTTTCGATGGCGTTGATCGTTTGGCGGCTTACGCCGACCCGTTCGGCCAGTTGCTGTTGGGTCATGCGCAGGATGGCCCTTTCGACTCGGATGTTATTCTTCATGGCTTGCGGTGTGATTCAGACGATAGAGATTGACGTAATAGACGATCAGGAAGATTACCAGCGGGGTGGCCATGCTACAGGTCATAACGATCAGGTAGTTGAAGTTATAGACCAGAAGCGAAACTACGATCAGCAGCAGGTAGTTGATCCACATGCTTACGAGCAGGGCGTTGAGCCGGATGCGCTGGATCATCTCGTCTTCGATCTTCTCGCGCGAGAATCCGATCATGAGGGCTCCGACGATCGTCCCGATGATAGCGATGTTGTTCATAACGGCCTCCGGGAAAAGCCAGCGGGAGAAGTTCTCTTCAAAGAAGCAGATCGAACAACCGAGCAGGAATGTCGGGATGAAGATCACCCAACCGATCCTCTTAAAACCGTTGGGCAGCAAAAGCATTGTTTTCATAGCTTACCAAATATTGGTTTGTATTATGGTATAGCAAATGTAAATTATAATTTACATAAAAGCAAATAAAATTTACATTTTTAAAAGTTAAGTTTACTTTTGCTATGTTAGAAGTCGGTTTTTCAGGATTGGAGGCCGGGAGAATGGGGTGTTGAGAAAGATAGTGGGAGCAGAGATAAGGGCAAATAAAAAAAGGATCCGTTTGTGCGGATCCTTTTTTTATCGTGGTGAGCAGATTACTCGTTGAGCGGAGTAACGCTTACATACGATCTGCCCTCTCTCTTCTTGGAGAAAGTAACCATACCGTCGGTAAGAGCGAAGAGCGTGTGGTCTTTACCCATACCTACATTCTCGCCGGGGTTGTGGACAGTACCTCTCTGGCGAACGATGATGTTGCCAGCTTTAGCGAACTGACCACCGAAAAGTTTGATACCGAGTCGTTTGCTTTCAGACTCACGGCCGTTCTTTGAACTACCTACACCTTTTTTGTGTGCCATGTTTCTCTAAATTTAAGGTTATGCTACAACAATGTCTTCAACGAGAACCTGGCTCAGATACTGGCGATGACCGTTCTGCTTCTGATAACCTGTTCTGCGTTTCTTCTTGAACACGAGGACTTTGTCATCCTTGAGGTGTTTAAGAATCTTGCACTTTACCGAGGCGCCTTTCAAAACAGGTGCGCCTACCATGACCTGACCGTCGTTGTCTGCGAGCAGGACTTTGTCGAAACTCACCGACGAGTTCTCTTCGCCGGGAAGACGGTGAACATAGAGTTTCCGACCTTTTTCAGCTTTAAATTGCTGACCTGCAATCTCTACTATAACGTACATTGTGTTTATAAAATGTGTTTGTACACAAAATTCAGCCTGCAAATATAACAAAAATCTCGATATTGGCAAAACTTCCTCATTTTTTCATGCGCCGAACGGGAGCCAAAGATGCCGTCTTGTTTTGCCGGGAGGAAAAAGATCGCAGTGATTGAGCTGGCGGAAGATCGGCTTCTTGGGGCAGAGAGGCCTTTTCGGCAGGATCGTGTTTTATTTGTGTGAATTTTTTCACAGTTCGAAAAAATAGTGCTACCTTTGGCCTGAAATACCAATGGTAACCGAAAAAAAATTATTCCATGCTTGACAACGAACTGAAGGCGCTCCTTGTACCGAGCCTGTGCAATGCCGTGGTACGGGCAGGTGCCGCCATCATGCAGGTTTATAGACATAAGGACGATTACGATATTCGTATAAAGAGCGACAAAACTCCCATTACGGAGGCCGATCGCCAGGCACACGATACGATCAAGAACTACCTGGGGCAGACCCGTATCCCGATTCTGAGCGAGGAGGGACGCGAGATGCGTTACGAGGAGCGCTGCAACTGGGAGTTGTTCTGGCTGGTGGACCCGCTGGACGGTACGGTGGAGTTCATCAAGGGGAACAATGAGTTTACGGTCAATATTGCCTTGATGCAGAACAACCGCAGTGTGGCGGCAGCGGTCTATGTGCCTTATCTCGAAAAATTATACCTTGCTTGGCTCGGAGGTGGTGCCTACTTGAAACAAAATGTTGCCCCTCGGGCGGATGCCGAGTATACGTACGACCAGATTCGAGAGGGACTTCAACGCCTGCCTCTCGAAACGACCCGGCACGATCGGCCACGTGTGGCCGTGTCGCGTTCGCACCAATCGCCGGAAACGGCGGAGTTTGTTGCCGGGTTGCGCGCCAAGTGCCCCGATCTGGAAATTGTCGAACAGGGTAGTTCCTATAAGTTTTGTATGCTGGCCGAAGGCGACGTGGATTTTTACGTACGTACAACCCCTACTTATGAGTGGGATACGGCAGCCGGAGAGCTGATCCTTTCGGAGGCGGGCGGAGAGACCCTTTCGCTGCCGGATAATCGCCCTCTGCAATACAACAAGGCCGATTTGCAGAATCCCTGGTTTGTCTGCCGGGGCAAGAACTCGCCTTTTTAACTTAAGTTTTTTTTGTTGGGATGTGTTGAAACGAGGTGGCCGGGCGCAGAGCAGCGTTCGGTCATTTCGTTTTGTGGTGGACGCGTTCCATCTCCTCGGTAGAGCAGGCGGCGCAGTTTCCCGAGCAGCCGATTTCCGACGCACAATCGTCCATTCCGGCCATCTGTTCGCGGGTCTCCTGTACGGCGCATTTGATACCGAGCTTTTGCATGTTTTTGTTGGTGGAGATCTCCGAGTCGATATGGTGGCCTTTGATCATGAGTGTCAGGGACATTCCGAGGACAAAAAGGCCGACGGCCAGAATCGAGATCAGAACTATGATTAACCAGGAGGGCATGTATGCTAAATTTAATTCCCGAAATTTGGGCATTCCGATGCAAATTTATACATTTGTATGATTAATTGCAAAAATGTTACCCTGAACTTGGGTGTCTCGAGCCGATGGCGGCTACAGTGCCATGAAGGGGGGCGGGACAGAATCTTTTTTCATCATGAGAATCGTTATTGCAGGGGCGGGAGAGATGGGTAGCCACCTGGCCAAGATGCTGAGCGGAAACACTCACGACATTACCATCATCGACAGCGATCCCAAGTTGTTGGCCGACGTGGCCGGTGCGGCCGACGTTATCACTGTTGAAGGCGATTCGACGACTTTCGCCGCGTTGCGTAAGGCCTCGGTCCGCAAGTGCGATCTGTTTATTGCGGTCAATCATATCGAGAACGACAATGTGGTGGCCGCCATGTTGGCCAAGCAACTCGGTGCCAAGAAATCCATTGCCCGTATCGATAACAATGAATACCTGGAACCCAACAACAAGGAGATCTTCATCAACATGGGCATCGACTACCTTTTCTATCCGGAGAAGGTGGCGGCACAGGAGGTGATCAATTTGTTGGGACATACCTCGACGACCGAATATGTGGATTTCTCAAACGGTCGGCTTTCGCTCGTGGTGTTCCGTCTCGATGCCACCTCCTCTCTGATCGGGCAGGAGTTGTTTCGTGCTGCGGAGGATGGAGTGGAGCTGAGTTACCGGACTGTGGCGATCTCTCGGGCCGGGCAGACGATCATCGCCCGTTCCGACGAACACTTCATGGAGGACGATACGGTCTATATCATCGCTCGTCAGGATGCCGTGAAGGAGGTGATGGAGTTCTCGGGTCATACGAATGTGGCGATCAAGAACATGATGATCCTCGGCGGTTCGCGCATCGGTGTTCGCATAGCGACCGAGTTGCAGGAGGAGATGAACATCAAATTGATCGACTACAATGCGGACAAAGCCTACAAGTTGGCCGAAATGCTGGATAAGACCCTGATCATAAACGAGGACGGTCGCCACATCGAGGCAATGCTCGAAGAGAATCTGAACAACATGGATGCATTCGTCGCTGTGACGGGGCGCAGCGAGACCAATATTCTGGCCTCGATGTTTGCCAAGCGCATGGGTGTAAAGAAGGTTATCGCCGAGGTGGAGAACCTCGATTATATCGACCTGGCCGAGAGCATCGGTATCGATACGATCATCAACAAGAAGTTGATCACGGCCTCCAATATCTTCCGATTCACGATGGCGACCGATGTGCAGGCGATCAAATACCTGACCGGAAGCGAGGCCGAGGTACTGGAGTTCATCGTTCGTCCCAATTCACCGGCGACCAAGGCTTCGATCAAGGAGTTGCGTCTGCCACCGGATACGATCATCGGAGGCGTTGTGCGAGGAGACAAGGTATTCATCGCTTCGGGGAACATGGAACTGCACGCTTATGACCGCGTAGTGGTTTTCTCGATGCCTCAGTCTATTTCCAAGATCGGATACTATTTCAATTGATGTCGGGTGTACTTTCCCGGGGGCTCGTTTGTAACTTCGGGAAGAGGGCCCGGTTGGAAGGTCGTGGGGCGACTTCGCGATAGAATAATGGTTAAAACAGAATAAAACGAAGGGACAATGTCGATTCGAAACAGTTTGCTGAGAGCCTATTTTTCTCGGAGGATGAGGACAATAGACTATTTCCGCCGTCATCCGATCGAGGTGCAGGAGGAAATGTTCCATCGTTTGATGGCTGAAGGAGCTTGGACCCGGTTTGGTCGGGATCATGCCGTTACGGCCGATATCTCTCCGGAAAGTTTTGCTCAACGGGTCGAAGTGCAGGATTATGACCGTTTTAAGCCCTATATTCAGCGGATGCTCGACGGGGAGGAGAACGTTGCGGCACCGGGGCGTGTAACACTGTTTGCCCGTTCGTCAGGAACTACCTCCGACCGCAGCAAATATATTCCGATAACCAGGAAGTCGGTTTGGCAGAACCATACGCTCGGAATGCGGGATGTGGCGACCGTTTATATCATGGCGCACCCGAATACCGAAGTCTTCAAGGGGAAAACGCTCACCCTCGGCGGGTCGTGCTATGAGGAGAACGGAGCGTTGATCGGCGACCTTTCGGCCGTATTGATCAAACAGGCAGCCTTTTGGAGCGGATGGTTCCGTGCTCCGAAGATCGAGACGGCGTTGCTGCCTGATTTCCAGCAGAAGATCGATGCGATCTGCCGCGAGTGCGTGTCGCAAAACATCACTTCGTTTGCCGGGGTTCCGTCGTGGAATCTGTTGCTGATGCGTCGGGTGCTGGAGTATACGGGCAAGAAGAATCTGCTCGAAGTGTGGCCCCGCCTGGAGTTCTTCGCGCATGGCGGCATCTCGTTCAGCCCCTATCGCAAGTCGTTTGCCAGGTTGATCCCGAGCGATCGGATGGCCTATATGGAGACCTATAACGCCTCGGAGGGATTTTTCGCCCTGGCCGATGACTTTTCGCGGGACGACATGCTGCTGATGCTCGACTACGGGACCTATTACGAGTTCCGGAAGGGCAACGAGATCGTCCCGCTGGAGGGGGTGCGTTGCGGTGAGGTCTATGCGATGATCATCACCTCGATCAACGGCCTGTGGCGCTATGAGATCGGGGATACGGTGGAGTTCACCTCGACGAATCCCTACCGGATCCGTTTTGCGGGCCGTACGCGCCAGTTCATCAATGCCTTCGGCGAGGAGGTGATCGTGGATAACGCGGAGAAGGCGCTGGAGGTTGCCTGTGAGGCCACCGGAGCGGTCGTCGAGGAGTATTCGGTAGCTCCCTGTTTCATGGGGCTGAATACGCGTGGCGGACATGAATGGGCGGTCGAGTTCTCCGAGGAACCCGATTCGCTGGAGCATTTCGCCGAGGTTCTCGATGAGGCTTTGCGCCGGATCAATTCGGACTACGATGCCAAACGTCTCTCGGCGATCGATCGGCTGCGGGTAGATGTATTGCCTCAGGGGACGGTACTCAAATGGCTACAGGTCCGGGGGAAGAATAAACTGCCTCGGATGCAGAACGACCGTACCGTAATTGAACAACTGCTTCAAATGGGGCAGTCGAAACAGGACTGAGATTTAACAAGGAAAATTCAACGAGAAACCAATGTATATCGCAATTGCAGGAAATATCGGAAGCGGCAAGACGACGCTGACGGAGATGCTGACCGAACGTTATCGGGCCAAGGCCTATTACGAGGTGAGTGACAATCCGTATATCGGTGATTTTTATGAGAATATGAATCGCTGGTCGTTTAATCTCCAGATCTATTTTCTGGGAAGTCGCATCCAGCAGACGATGGATATCCTGCACAATACGACCGGCGATATCGTGCAGGACCGTACGGTGTATGAGGATGCCTATATCTTTGCCGACAACCTGCATCGGATGGGACTCATGTCGGGACGGGATTTCGATACCTATATGAGCATCTTCGGATTGATTACCAATCTGGTCCCGCAGCCGGATGTATTGATCTACCTCAAGGCGAGCGTGCCGACGCTGATCGCACAGATCCGGCATCGGGGACGGGCTTACGAGATGAACATCGACGAACAGTATCTGAACCGCCTCAACGAACGGTACGAGGAGTGGATTCAGAATATTTACAAGGGCGAGGTGATCGTCATCGACAAGGATCGCGAGGATTTTGTCGAGGATCCGTCGGTCATGGAGAAGATCTGCGCCCTTCTGGATGAGAAACGGGCAGCGCTCGAAAAGACAAGAGAGTAATGGGGATGTTGCCGGAACGTTTCGTGGAGCGGACGCTTGCCGATTGGGGCGAGGTGGAGGGCGGGGCATTGTGTGCGTCGCTCGATACACCGTCGACAACCTCGATTCGCTTGCATCCCCGGCGATGGTGTCGTTGGGAGGAGGCGGAGCGGATTCCCTGGTCGCCTTTCGGCCGGTATCTCTCCGAACGGCCGTCGTTTACGCTCGACAGCCAGTTCCATGCCGGTGCTTATTACGTGCAGGAGCCCTCGTCGCAGTTCGTGGCCCATATTCTGGCCGACGAGCCGGTCGAAGGGAAACGTCTGCTCGACCTTTGTGCGGCACCGGGCGGCAAGACGACGCTCTATTCGTCGCTGGTTGGCGATGAGGGGTTGGTTGTTGCCAATGAGATCAACCGTCAGCGGGCAGCTGTCCTGGCGGACAATGTCCGTAAATGGGGCGTTGGAAATGTCGTGGTGACGGTCGAGGAGCCGGCTCGGATAGCCGTTCTCGAATCGTGGTTCGATGTGGTGGCGGTGGATGCCCCCTGCTCCGGCGAAGGTATGTTCCGCAAAATGCCCGAGGCACGCGAGGAATGGAGCGAAAACAGTGTGAAAATATGTGCAGATCGTCAGGTGGAGATTCTGCGTGAGGCGTGGAAGACGTTGCGGCCGGGCGGTCTGTTGATATACAGTACCTGTACGTTCAACCGCATGGAGGACGAAGGGGTTTTGGAGGCTTTCCTCGCAGAGAGCGGCGATGAAGTGGTCGAGTCGCAGCAGATCCAGGTACAGGATGCCTGGGGAATCGTTGTCGGGACGGTCGGCCCGTTCCAGACATTCCGTTTCTTCCCGTATCGGGCCCGGGGCGAAGGGTTCTTTGCCGCGGTGGCCCGCAAAAGTTTCGATGTCGGAGGCAGAAACCGTATGCCCAAGTCTCGCCGCAACCTTTTTGTACAGGCCGGTCGGCGTGAGGACGAAGAGTTGCAGCGTTGGGTCGTCGAACCGGAACGTATGAGTTTCGTGGCGGTTAACGATACCTATTATGGATACGATGCCTCGCAGTATGAGGCGGTCAAGACCGTGGCCGAGTCGTTGCGCGTGGTCGCATCGGGTGTGGCGATGGGGCAGCTCTTCAAGGGACGGCTCAAGCCGGATCATGCGTTGGCGATGTTTTGCGGGTTGAACCGGGAGGCACTGCCCGTGGCGGAGCTTTCGGAGGAGGCCGCGTTGCAATATCTGCGACGGCAGGAGGTTGCTGCCTCGGATTTTGAGGAAGGGGTGAATCTGGTAACGGCCGAAGGGTTGGCGCTGGGATTTGCCAAGCGAATCGGGAACCGGGTGAACAATATGTATCCCAATTCGTTGCGCATTTTGAATTTGTAGATAAAACGACGAGCTGTCCTGAGGGATGGCTGAAAGACAGGTCTTGCTGGAGTCCGGGACGCATGGGCGTCGCTGAATGAATCCGACTCGATTCCAGCCGAGGCATTTATAAAAGAGTCGGAGGCGGTGCGTGCCGGATTCACGCTTGATTTTAACGTATGGCCAAAAAACTTTTCTATTCGATGGGCGAGGTGTCGGAGATGTTCGATGTCAATGCCTCGCTGATTCGTTTCTGGGAGTCGAAGTTCGATGTGCTCCGACCGAAGAAGAACAAGAAAGGCAACCGGCTCTTTACGCCGGCCGATATCGAGAATCTGAAATTGATCTATCATCTGGTCAAGGAGCGGGGCATGACCCTCGAAGGGGCGCGCCGTTGTCTGAAGCAGAACAAGACGACAATTTCGCGCGATGCCGAACTGCTTGAGCGTCTGCAGCGGGTACGCGCGATGCTCGAAGAGGTGCGTGTCGAGTTGCGGGATGGTGCCGGTGCAGCTGAAGAGGCTGCCGGGTCGGAGCCTGTCGCTGAGCAGATGAGGTCGGATGGACCGGTTACGGTGATCGAACCGGGGCCTGAAAAGGCGAAACCGGCATCCAAACGAACTGCTTCGGGTGGTACGCGGCGCAAGGCGAAGAAAGAGAAGACGGAGGAGGAGAGCAAGGAGTTGTTCGCCTTCTATGAACAGTCGTTATTTTAGGTGGAAAGATGAAAATAGAGGAGATAACCCGGATAATCGAGCGTTTTGCTCCGTTGCGCTATCAGGAGTCCTATGACAATGCTGGACTGATCGTGGGACGACCCCAGGATGAGGTGCACAGGGCGCTGCTTGCGGTCGATGTGACCGAAGAGGTGATGGATGAGGCTGAACGGGAGGGGTGTGATATGATCATTACGCACCATCCGATCGTTTTCCATCCGCTCAAACGGTTCAATTCGGCGACTTACGTGGAACGCTGTGTGGAGCGTGCGATCCGTCGGGGAATCGCGCTCTATGCCTGTCATACGAATCTGGACAGTACGCCCGGAGGTATGAGCTGGCAGGTTGGCCGTATGCTCGGCGTGGAGAATATGCAGGTGCTGCAGCCGACCGATCCGGCGGATAGTCGGGTGGGGTTCGGTATCGTGGGTGAACTGCCCGTGGAGATGGAAGCGGGCGCTTTCCTGCAGTGTATTCGGGAGCGTCTGTCGGCACCGGTGATCCGACATTCGGACCTGGTGCGGCCGGAGGTGCGTCGCGTGGCCGTTTGTACCGGAGCCGGCGGTTCGCTGATCGGTGATGCTGCCCGGTCTGGTGTCGATATCTATGTGACGGCAGACCTCAAGTATAACGACTTTATTTCGCCGGTCGGAAACCTCATCGTAGCCGACGTAGGTCATTTTGAGAGCGAATATTGCGCAATCGACCTTTTGTTTGATATTTTATCGAAAAATTTGATTACCTTTGCGGTTCGCAAGAGTGTAAACTCCCGCAATCCGATTCATTATATGGTGTAGTCTAAACAATAAAACACGATATGGCAACGCAAAAAAAGACAGCTGAAGTTGATTATTCGATGCAGGAGAAGATCCTGGCCCTTTACGATTTGCAGAAAATCGACAGCCAAATCGATGCAATCAACAAGATAAAAGGAGAATTGCCGCTGGAAGTACAGGATCTCGATGACGAGTTGGCCGGCTTGCGGTCGCGTGTCGAGAATATCAACGCCGAAATCGAGGAGTTCAACGCTCTTACCAAACAGCGCAAACGTGAGGTGGATCAGGCCAAGATCCAGATCGGCAACTACAAAGAACAACAGAACAACGTGCGGAACAACCGTGAGTTCGATGCTATTGCCAAAGAGATCGAGTATCAGGAGCTTGTGATCGAGTTGGCCGAGAAACGGTTGAAAGAGTACGCAGCCGGTGTCAAAGGAAAGAAAGCGCAGGTCGAAGAGACGGAGTCCGTTATGGCCGAGCGTCAGAAAGACCTTGAGGCAAAACAGGCCGAACTGCAAAGTATTGAGGAGGAGACCGCCTCGCAGGTTGCCGATTTGACGGCGCAGGCGGAGAAGGCTCAAGCCAAGATCGACGAGCGACTGCTTGCGGCCTATCGTCGTATCCGTCGTAATGTCCGTAACGGACTTGCCGTCGTAACTGTGCGCCGTGACGCTTGCGGTGGTTGTTACAACCGTATCCCCCCCCAGCGTCAGATGGAGATCCGTCAGGGTAAGAAAATTATTATTTGCGAATACTGCGGTCGTATTCTGGTAGCGGATCCGGAAGAGGTGCAGGAGTAGTCGTACTGAATAAGAGATTGTTGTCGCCCGGATCACAACCTGATTCGGGCGATTGCTTTGTTGTCGAAGTGGAGATTTTTTTTGGGGGGCCTTTGGTAATGCCGCATGAATTCTGCGGTGACAAGGTTGATTGCCTTTGAGTCTTGGCGCAGGTGTTTCTGGAAATGTTAAAGAGGCTCTGAATGGCCATTTTCAGTCGTTAGAACAACTGGGAAGCTAAACTTTTGGGGGGTGATGTGTGTTTTTTTTGAGAATAAATATTTAACTTTGTGAAGTTATACTTTTGAAACCTCCGATACATGAAGATAGCTCTCGCACAGTTGAATTATACGGTCGGCGACGTAGATGGCAATACGGATAAAATCATCGATGCCGTACGCCAGGCAAAGACTTTGGGCGCAGATCTGGTCGTTTTTGCCGAACAGGCGATAAGCGGTGCTCCCGCTTTTGACCTGCTCCGGAAAAATTCATTCCATGAACAATGCGAAGATGCCTTGCATCGCATCGCACGAGAGTGCGATACGATCGATGCCATTGTGGGAACCCCCTATTTGACAAACGAGGGAGCAATCAGTGCCGCCGCCGTGATTGAAAAGGGACGCGTTTCCCGTTATGTGGGGAAGAAGAGTGTTACGGTTCGTCGGGAACTCGGATTCCTCGTTCCGTCGAAGGGGTGTGAGAATGTCAAATTACGAGGACATCGTATCGCATTGGTGGTCGGAGATGATCTGTATCATACCAAAGATTTCGACAAGTCGGTCGAGACGATTATCAACGTACACGCCCGCCGTTATCGCAAGGGAGATTTGACCCAGCGCGCCCGGACGATTGGCGATATCGCCTATGTCAACGGTAAAAATGTGGTGATGGTCAATCAGGTCGGGGGTAATACCGAACTGGTGTACGATGGCATGTCGGGAGCGATGAACAGTCATGGTGAGGTCGTTCTTTTGTTGAAAAGTTTTGAAGAGGATATTCAGTTGTTCGATACGGAGAATCCGGGTAGGGCTATTGAGTCGTTACCCGAATCGAGCAATGACCGTACCCGTTTTATCTTCGAGGCGGCCCGTTGTGGGTTGCGCGATTTTTTTGCAAAGAATGGATACAAAAAAGCCTGTCTGGGAGTTTCGGGCGGTATCGATTCGGCCGTGGTCGCTTGTTTGGCTGTGGCGGCCTTGGGGGCGGAAAATGTCCGGGCATTGATGATGCCTTCGCAATTTTCGTCGGACAGTTCGGTCGAGGATGCCAAACAATTGGCTGAAAATCTCGGTATCGAGTTTAATGTGGTTCCCATTACGGAGGCTTACCGTAGTATCGTCGAGACGCTGATTCCGGTAACGGGCGGTACGGATTTCGATGCTACCGAGGAGAATATCCAGTCGCGTATCCGTACGATCATGCTCATGGCTTTGCAGAACAAGAGCGGCTATGTGCTGCTCAACTCCTCGAACAAGAGCGAGAATGCCTTGGGCCTTTGCACTCTTTACGGCGATACGGCCGGTGCGTTCAGTGTGACGGGGGATCTTTATAAGACCGAAATGTACGACCTGGCCCGGTATATCAACCGCGAGTTCGGTCATCCCATTCCCGATGCGATCTTAACGAAGGAACCGTCGTCGGAACTTCGCCCCAACCAGAAGGACAGCGATATGCTTCCCTCCTACGAGGTGGTCGATGCGATCCTTTATCGCATGATCGAAGAGGGACAGCCTCGCGAGGAGATTATCAATGCCGGTTTTGACTTCGAAGAGGTGCAGAAGATCTACTCGATGATCATGAATAACGAGAAGAAACGTTTTCAGTATCCTCCCGTTTTACGTCTCTCTTCCTGCTCGTTCCGCAATGAGTACCGGATGCCGTTAACCCATAAATACGGAAGATAGCAAGATGGAGCGGATCGAACATAGCGGCGTGGTCAAAAGTGTCGATTCCGGACGGGTTTTTGTTGAAATAACCTCACAGAGCGCTTGTGGGGGGTGTAGCGCGCGATCCGCTTGTGGTATGAGTGAGGCTGCGCGCAAGGTGATCGAGGTGCGGACACCGGATGCCGCACAGTATGCACCCGGCGAGCGGGTTGTGGTAGCCGTCACCCGTCATATGGGAGCGACGGCGGTCGTATTGGCATACGTCGTTCCCTTCCTGGTGTTGATCTGTATGGTCGTGGCTGCCCTCGCCGTCGGAATGAGCGAGGGATGGGCTGCTTTGGCGGGACTTGTCTCCGTCCTACTCTATTTCGGTGCCTTGTGGTTGGGCCGACATCGTATTGAGGAGAAGATTCATTTCACGATTTCGAAATAAGCGGGCTTGGTTTCGCACAATCTTGACAGAATATGGAAATATTGCTTTACACGATCTTAACGCTTTGTATCATCGGTGTCCTGGCAGCCGTGATTCTCTATTTCGTAGCACAGAAATTCAAAGTGCATGAAGACCCTCGGGTCGATCAGGTGGAAAAGATGTTGCCCGGTGCGAATTGCGGCGGCTGTGGCTTCGCAGGTTGTCGTGGGTTGGCCGATGCGCTGGCGAAACGAAACGATATTTCGGCCCTTTTTTGCCCGGTAGGAGGCGCGCCTGTGATGAAATCGGTGGCCGATTTCCTTGGAAAGGCGGCTCCCGAGAAGGAGGCGCAGGTGGCAACGGTTCGTTGTGGCGGCAGTTGTGAAAAACGTCCCCGTCTGAACGATTATGACGGTGCGGCTTCGTGTGCGATAGCCTCTTCGCTTTACGGCGGACAGACCGGATGTACGTACGGTTGCTTGGGCTTGGGGGATTGCGTCTCTGCCTGCACGTTTGGTGCTATCTCGATGAATCCCGAGACGGGACTTCCCGAAGTGGATCCCGAAAAGTGTACCGCTTGCGGGGCCTGTGTCAAGGCTTGCCCGAAAGGGGTGATCGAATTGCGTAAGAAGTGGCCGAAAGATCGCGCGGTATTCGTATCGTGTGTCAGCAAAGATAAGGGTGCCGTGGTGATGAAAGCCTGCAAGGCGGGATGTATCGGATGTGGCAAGTGTGCTAAAGTGTGCGCGTTCGATGCCATTACGATCGAGAACAACCTCGCCTTTATCGACTCCTGGAAGTGTAAACTCTGCCGCAAGTGCGTCAATGAGTGCCCGACCGGAGCCATTCGTTTGGTCGGCATGGAGCCGCTTGCGAAAGAACCCAAAGCGACCCCCGCGCAGAAACCGGCCGAATCCTGATCTGAATTAGAAAACACCGAACGACAATCTCTATGAAGACATTTCCAAAAGGCGGAGTCCATCCGTCGGATAATAAGTTGAGTCGGGCGAGTGCGGTCGAAGTATTGCCGCTGCCCGAGGTGGTGAACGTTCCGCTTGCACAACATATCGGAGCCCCTGCGGTGGCGAAGGTCGCCAAGGGAGACCAGGTCAAGACGGGACAGTTGATTGCAGAGGCCGCCGGATTCGTGTCGGCCAATATCCATGCGCCCGTGTCGGGAACCGTTACGGCGGTCGAGATGCAGCCCAACGGTCAGGGGCAGCGTCAGATGATGATTACGATCCGCCGTGAAGGGGATGAGTGGGCCGAGGGGATCGATACCTCTTCGACACTTGTTCGGGAATACGCCCTGACACCACAGGAGATTCTGGCCAAGATCAAGGCGGCCGGTATCGTCGGTATGGGCGGTGCAGCCTTCCCGACTCATGTGAAATTGACCATCCCGGCCGGTAAAAAGGTCGAATATTTGATTATCAATGGGGTCGAGTGTGAACCCTACCTGACCTCGGACCACCGTTCAATGCTCGAGCGGGGTGAGGAGTTGATGGTGGGTATTTCCATTCTGATGCGGGCATTGGAGGTCGATCGGGCCTTTATCGGTGTCGAGAATAACAAGCAGGATGCTATCTCGCATTTGACAAAACTTGCAGCCGGTTATTCCGGTATTCGGGTCGTGCCGCTGCGGGTACGTTATCCGCAGGGTGGTGAAAAGCAGTTGATTGCAGCCATTACGGGACGCGAGGTGCCGCCTCCACCGGGGTTGCCGATCGACGTGGGGGCGGTGGTTTGCAACGTCTCGACTACGCTGGCCATATACGAAGCCGTATTGAAGAATAAACCGCTTGTCGAGCGCATCGTAACCGTTACCGGCCGTCAGATCAAAGAGCCGAAAAACCTGCGGGTGCATTTCGGAACTCCCGTATCCTCCTTGCTGGAGGCTGCCGGCGGTTTGCCGGAGGGCGAGGTGAAGGTCCTCAATGGCGGTCCCATGATGGGGCGTGCGATGAGTAACCTTGCATCTCCCGTAATCAAGGGGTGCTCGGGAATTACGGTATTTGCCGGCCCATCGGCTTTCCGTCGAGGGGAGAGCGTCTGCATCAAGTGCGCCAAGTGTGTATCGGCCTGCCCGATGGGGTTGGAACCCTATTTGCTGGCCAAACTTTCCCGACTCAAGCTGTGGGAGCGTCTTGAATCGGAGTGGGTGAGCAACTGTATCGAATGCGGCTGCTGTCAGTTTACCTGCCCGGCCGCTATCCCGCTGTTGGACTTCATCCGCTTGGGAAAACAGGAGGTCGGTGCGCTCGTACGCGCTCGCGCGGCCGCCAATGCATCCAGAAAATAAGAAAAAGAGAGATAGCGTATGGCAAATAGATTAGTTATAGCACCTGCACCCCATGTGCATGGTTCGGAATCCACGCGGAAAATCATGCGGGATGTGCTGTTGGCGCTGACTCCCGCCCTGATCTTCTCGATCGTCGTGTTCGGATGGAGCGCCTTGATGGTAACCTGTATCTCGGTTGCGAGTTGCGTGTTGTTCGAATTCCTGATTCAGAAATTTTTATTGCGGGGACCCCGTACGATCGGCGATCTGTCGGCCGTTGTAACCGGTGTCCTGTTGGCTTTCAACGTACCGTCATCGCTTCCCTGGTGGATCGTGATGATCGGCGCGTTCGTCTCGATCGCGATTGCCAAGATGACCTTCGGCGGATTGGGTAAGAACCCCTTCAACCCGGCTCTGGTCGGTCGTGTCTTCCTCCTGTTCGCCTATCCGGTGCAGATGACCACCTTCCCGCGTCCGGTGGGACAGTTGGCCGACGCCTTCTCCGGCGCTACACCGCTGGCTGCCGTCAAGGCAAATATCATTTCGCATACGGATATCAACTTCCAGGATATTCTGTTCGGTTCGATCCCCGGATCGTTGGGTGAGATTTCGGCGTTGCTGCTGCTTGTCGGATTCCTCTACCTGCTCTGGCGCAAGGTGATCTCATGGCACATCCCGGTGGCGATCCTCGGTACGATGGCCGTATTCATTTTCATCGTCGGACTGAGTCAGGGAATGCAGGGCGAGGCCCTGTGGGAGTACCCGATCTTCCATCTGCTGGCCGGTGGCGCCATTCTGGGTGCAGTCTACATGGCAACCGACTATTCGACCTCGCCGATGACCCACGCCGGAATGATCATTTACGGTATCGGTATCGGTGTTATCACGGTGCTGATCCGTTTGTGGGGCGCTTACCCCGAGGGTATGTCGTTCGCGATCCTGATCATGAACTCGGTTGTTCCTTTGATTAACAAGTATGTCAAACCGCACCGTTTCGGTGTTAAATAGACGGAGCCGATGAAAAGTACATTATTTAATATGGTGGCGGTGCTGTTCGTGATCACCCTGCTGGCCTCCGGCGGTGTCGGGGCGGTCTATATGATCACGAAGGAGCCGATTGCCGTCGCACAGCAGAATGCGACGCGCGAGGCGTTGAAGTTGGTCTTGCCTCCCTTCGATGCGACCGTCGATGAGGCTATTGAAGTGGATGAATTGCCGGTGACGGTACATACGGCGACGGCTGCAGACCAGGTAGTGGGCTATGCCGTGGAGACAATGACCAAAAACGGCTTCAGCGGCGTGGTACGCTTGATGGTAGGTTTCACCCCCGACGGAGAGGTGATCAATATCCAGGTACTCGAACAGAGCGAAACACCCGGTTTGGGTACGAAGATGGCAGATGAAGGAAACCCGTTGCTGCTCAGCTTCCAGGGTAAATATCCCGCTCAGATGAATATGTCGGTGAAGAAGGATGGCGGTGATGTGGATGCGCTGACGGCTGCAACGATTTCGTCACGGGCCTATGTCGATGCGGTACGCCGGGCCTACAATGCCTATGTGCAGAAGGTAGGCGGTGAGCCGGTCAATGCCTCGTCGGGGGCTTCGCAGCAGACCGATGGAGCATCGGGTGCTACCTCTACGGAGGCTTATGATTCGGCTTCCGGTGCGACAAATGCAGCCGCAGAGTCGTCTCAACCGCAAACTTCCATGGAAGAGAAAGGAGGTCAAAATGAATAATCTGAAAGTACTGACAAACGGAATTATCAAGAATAACCCGACCTTCGTGCTCGTGCTCGGCATGTGCCCGACGTTGGGTACGACGACCTCCGCGGCCAACGGATTCGGTATGGGTGCGGCGACGATGGCCGTGCTGGTCATGTCGAATCTGGTGATCTCGCTCATCAAGAACCTGATCCCGGACAAAGTGCGCATCCCGGCCTTCATCGTGGTGATCGCTTCGTTCGTGACCATTATCCAGATGCTCATGCAGGCCTATGTGCCGTCTCTGTATGCCAGTCTGGGTGTCTTTATCCCGCTGATTGTGGTAAACTGTATCATCCTGGGACGTGCCGAGGCCTTTGCTTCGAAGAACGGTCCGATCGCCTCGATCTTCGACGGCCTTGGAATCGGTCTGGGATTTACCTGCGCGCTGACCCTGATCGGTGCCGTGCGTGAGATTCTCGGCAGCGGCGCCATCTTCGGTTACTCGTTCGGTGTGACGGACTATATGCCGCTCGTCTTCGTCCTGGCTCCGGGTGCTTTCTTCGTGCTCGGTTACCTGATGGCTTTGTTCAATAAAGTAGTTAAGAAAAACAAATAGGTATGGAGCTCTCTTATTTCGCTATTATCATCGGCGCGATATTCGTCAATAATGTCGTGCTGGCGCAGTTCCTCGGCATCTGCCCCTTCCTGGGCGTGTCGTCGAAGGTGGAAACTTCGCTCGGTATGGGAGCTGCCGTAACTTTCGTGATGGCGCTGACGGCCGTTGTCGCCTGGCCCATCCAGACCTATGTGCTCGAGCCGCTCGGTATCGAGTATATGCAGACGATCGTCTTCATTCTGGTAATCGCCGCGTTGGTTCAGATGGTCGAAATTATCCTGAAAAAGATGTCGCCGTCGCTCTATCAGGCACTCGGTATTTTCCTGCCGCTCATTACGACGAACTGTGCCGTACTCGGTGTGGCGATTCTGATGATCTCGAAAGAGTTCAATCTGTTGCAGAGCCTGGCCTATTCGGTTTCGACGGCGATCGGTTTCGCGCTGGCATTGGTTCTCTTTGCCGGAATCCGCGAGCGTCTGGAGCTGGAAGGCGTCCCGGCCGCGATGCGGGGTGTCCCGGTTGCCCTGGTAACGGCCGGGATTCTGGCGATGGCCTTTATGGGATTTTCCGGACTGGTATAAGAAAGGATCTTGAATCCGAATGATAAAAGGGGGCTGTCGTATGCAGCTCCTTTTTTGTTTGCGGGGAAGGTGCTGACCGATAAAGTGTGTCTTTGTGTCGACGATGTTTTTTGCCGGTATTTTGTGTTTTTCTCCCGTGAAATCGCTATTTTTGCAAAAATAGCCGAATGCGAACGCGATTCACAAGTAATTGCCGGTCGTATTTCAATCTGGAGCAAAAGCCTATCAAAAAACCGGGAACCTTATGGAAAAGGTGATAAAATTACACGATCGGAATTTCAAAGTGATGATTCCGGCCGATAAGATCGAGGTAGCCGTTTCGGCCGTTGCCGACAAGATCAATGCCGATTATCGGGAGAAGAAAAATCCTATTTTTATCGGAGTCCTCAACGGATCGTTTATGTTCATGAGCGACCTGTTGAAAAAGATCGATTTCTGTTGCGAGATCTCGTTTGTCAAACTGGCCTCTTACTGCGGAACCTGCTCGTCCGGCGAGGTGACCAATTTGATTGGATTGAACCGCGATATCGAGGGGCGCGATGTGATTATCGTTGAGGATATTGTCGATACAGGGGCCAGCATCGAACATATGGTTGCCGAGTTGCAGCGACACAATCCGGCCAGTGTCCGTATCTGTACACTCTTTTTCAAGCCGAATGCCTACAAACGGTCGATTCCGATCGATTATCCGGCCATGGAGATTGGAAATGAATTTATTGTCGGCTATGGGTTGGATTACGACCAGCTGGGACGTAATCTGAAAGATGTCTACGTGGTAACCGAGTAAACAGATGAGTGAACTGAACGACTATGCCCTCTTGGAGGGTGGGCGGAAACTGCCGCTGGTCGAAGATTTCTATACGATTCAGGGGGAGGGATTCCATGCGGGAAAACCGGCCTATTTCATCCGCTTGGGCGGGTGTGATGTCGGATGCCGCTGGTGTGATGCCAAATACACGTGGAATCCGAAACTCTATCCGCCGACCGGGATCGAGCAGATTGTCGAGCGAGCGACTTCGTGTGCGGCTCGGGCGATTGTGATTACCGGAGGCGAACCGTTGCTCTATCCGCTGGGGCCGCTGACTTCGGCGCTCAAGGCGCGTGGGCTCAAGATCTTTCTCGAAACTTCGGGATCACATCCCTTCAGCGGCTATTTCGACTGGGTTTGCCTTTCGCCCAAGCGTCAGCAGCCGCCTTTGGACGAGGCTTTCTGGCGGGCGCATGAACTGAAAGTCATCATCGAGAAGGAGGAGGACCTTCAGTGGGCCGAAGAGAATGCCGCCCGGGTTGAGCGGGAGTGTATGCTCTTTCTGCAACCGGAATGGAGTGTCTCGGAGAAGATCATGCCGGTGCTGGTCGAGTATGCAAAGGCACATCCGAAATGGAATATCTCGATCCAGACCCATAAATACATGCACATCCCTTAGTCTCTGCGGAAAGCGATGAAAGTGCGTTTCGACAAGCGGTTCTGGGTGATCATAACCTGTATCATCGTGGTCTTTACGGTCTTTATCGTAGGGCGCAATTTGATACATGCCCTTGCGATCCGTAGCGATATTCGTCATCTGGAGCAGCAGAAAAGGCAGTACCAGTCCCGTATCGAGCAGGACAGTACACTGCTCGAAGAGTTGAAGTACGATGACAATCTCGAGCGTTTCGCACGGGAACGTTACCGTATGCAACGGGAAGGGGAGACCGTTTACGTGATGGAGTAGTTTTAAGGCTGCGAAATAAGGGCAGTTCCGAATTTCAACAGAAATCCGGAACTGTTCGTTTTTTATTTATTATTAGTAGTGCCTGAACCCCTGCCATTCGACATCTAATGGAGTCCCGTGGTCGAGCCATTCGAGTCGGTTACCCGCGGTAATGCGACCGATCGGGATGAGCGGTTTATGGAAGCAGGCTTCGAACTCTTTCAGAAGGGTGTCGGCCTTGGTCGGAGCGATTGTCAGAAGCAGTTGGTAATCTTCCCCGGCGGTGGCGGCCGTTTCGATATCCACGCTGGTCGGGATCTGTCGGATCTCCACCTCGGCACCGACTCCGGAGCGCTCCATAATGTGCCGCAGATCGGATGCAATCCCATCCGAAATGTCCATCATTGCCCGGACCTCTGGGCGTGAGCCGAGCCAGATTCCCTCGGCAACCTGGGGTGTCGGATTGCGGTGGATGTGTGCCAGCGGGGTGTCGTATTGTCCGTTCAGAATATCCCGGAGACCTGCTCCCGACTCTCCGAGCGGTCCGCTTACGGCAATCAGGTCGCCCGGTCGGGCATCGCTACGCCGTTTGAGATGCTGGCTCTGGGTGCGGCCGATCGCGGTGACGTTTACTATCAGTCCGGAATCCGAGGCGGTCGTATCTCCGCCGATGAGTGCAACCCCGTGTTGGGTCGAGAGGTCGCGATAGCCCTCCATGAAGCGTTCGATCCACCCTTGTGGAAGATCGCGCGGAATGGCCAGCGAGAGCAGGGTGGCAACGGGACGGGCCCCCATCGAGGCCACATCGCTCAGGTTGACGGCCAGGGATTTTCGGCCGAGCTCTTCGGGCGAAGTGGCACGACGCAGAAAGTGGACCCCTTCGGCCAGCATGTCGGCGGTGAAGACCAAAGACTCTTCATCGCCGATCGGCAGTACGGCACAATCGTCTCCGATCCCTTCGAATCCGTTTGCGGGAATCGTGGCGAACATTTTGCTTATTTGTTCGATAAGTCCGAATTCTGTCATGACATTGCAAGTGTGAAAACGGATGGTGCGGAAGTTGACTGCCGCGATCCGAATACGGATTACAAAGATATTAATTCTTCTGAGATTTGGCGTGAATCGGAGAGCGGTCGGCCGGTATGTGGCGCTTTTTTCGTACTTTTGCAGTCGGAATCGGCTCGTTGCCCGATATACCCGTTCGACGGGCATGGCGGGAGCTGACAGAAGTTGAAAACGAATTATACGATAAAATAAAAACGAAAGATCCTATGTGGGGAGAGAAGAAAACCAAGATTATTGCTACGTTGTCCGATTTTCGGGCCAATGAGGATTTCATACGCCAACTGTTCGAGGCCGGTATGGATGTCGTGCGCATCAATTCGGCCCATCTGACCGAAGAGGGTGCTTCCAGGGTTGTCGAGGCTGTTCGAAAGGTGAACCCGAGTATCCCGGTAATCCTTGATACGAAAGGTCCGGAGATCCGTGTGACGGCCGTAGATGAACAGTATGACGGCGGTATCGAGTTCCATGCCGGAGATCGTGTCCGGGTTCGTGGAACGGCCGATGGAATCCCTTCTACCCGCGAATTGATCTATCTGAACGTGGCGACAATCGTCCGCGACATCGAGGTAGGTGCCCGGTTGTTGATCGCTGACGGCGAATTGGAGTTGCGCGTGGTCGATAAGGATTCGGACGAACTTCTCTGTGAGTTCGTGCGGGGTAGCGTGTTGCGTTCGCGCAAGAGTGTGAATGTCCCCGGTATGCAGATCGAGTTGCCGTCGCTGACCGAGAAAGACCGCCGTTTCATCGAGTGGGCCGTTCACAACGATGTCGATTTCATTGCCCACTCGTTCGTGCGGGATGCGCGTGACGTGGAAGCCGTGCAGGAGATTTTGGACCGTTTCGACAGCCCGATCAAGATCATCTCCAAGATCGAAAACCAGCAGGGTATCGACAACCTGGATGAGATTATCGAGGCCTCTTACGGTATCATGGTGGCACGCGGCGATATGGGTGTGGAGCTGCCGGCGGAGATGATCCCCAATATGCAGCGGCGGATTGTCGAGCGTTGTATCGCGGCCAAACGTCCGGTGATTATCGCTACGCAGATGCTCTATTCGATGGTTCACTCGCCGCGTCCGACCCGTGCCGAGGTGAGCGACGTGGCCAGTGCTATTTTCGAACGCGTTGATGCTGTGATGTTGAGTGATGAGACCGCCATGGGAGACTATCCCGTACAGGCCGTCACGACGATGGCCCGCATCGCCCGCGAGATTGAACGCGACGAGGATCACTTCCCTCCGATGGTCGATCTGAACATGGTTTCGGTAAATCATGAGGTGACGGCGCAGTTGGCACGTTCGGCCGTGCGCGCTTCGATCAACCTGCCGATCCGTTACGTGATCCTCGATACGCTCTCGGGCCGTACGGGACGTTATCTGGCAGCATTCCGCGGACGTCGGCTGGTCGTGGCGGTTTGTTATACGCGCCATGCTCAGCGTATTCTGGCTCTCTCGTATGGTGTCGTACCGATCTTGCGCGAGCCTTCTTCGGACGAGAACTATCAGAGCCGTTACCACTTCGTAATCGATGCGCTCGACTTCATTGAAAGGAAACACAGCCTTTTGCCGACGGATATGGTCGCCGTAATCGGAGGTAGCTTTGGTTCCCATTACGGAGCTTCTTACATCGAAATTTCGGACGTGGAACGCTTGCGCGAGAGAGAGAACGAGTGCTGCTGCGGTCGGTAAAACATTGCAGTTATGGGCGGGGAGTTGCGCGATAAGGTTGCCAGCGGGGTAGCCTGGAGCATTGGAGAGAAGGTCGGTTCGATGCTTCTACAGATGGGGGTGAGCATCGTCATCCTCCGGATGCTCATGCCGGAGGATCTGGGGGTAATGGCTATCCCGACGGTCCTCGCAACCCTCGCGTTGGTCATGGTGGACAGCGGCTTCTCGCAGACGCTGATCCGCAAGGCTGATCCTTCGCCGTCCGACTACAAGTCGGTGTTCGTCTTCAACGTCGTAGCTTCGTTGTTGCTTTATGCCCTGCTGGTTGCCGCAACCCCCTGGGTGGCCCGTTTTTACGGGATGCCCGTTCTGTTGCATATAGCCCCGGTACTGTTCCTGCTCCTGCCGCTGAATGCTCTGTGCGTCATACAGAATACGATCTTTACGCGGCAGTTCCGCTTCGCCCTGATCTCGAAGGTCGTCTTCGCCTCGTCGCTGGTGAGCGGAGTGGTGGCTATCGCCATGGCCTGGGGAGGACTGGGAGTCTGGAGCCTGGTCGGACAGCGGGTGACGGCCATGGGAGTCAAGGCATTGTTATTCTGGTGGTTGAGCGATTGGCGCCCCGGTGCTGCCTACGAAGGAGGTGCTTTGCGGGCGATGGCTCCCTACAGTCTGCGGCTGTTGGCGACCGATCTGATTTCGACTCTCTACAACAACGTTTCACAGCTTTTTGTCGGAAAACTCTATCCGACCGATGTGCTGGGATTCTTCAATCAGGCGCAAAAGCTCAAGGATCTCCCCGTAACCTCAACGATTCAGGCCGTGCAGAATGTTACGTTCCCGGCTCTGTCGAAGATAGCGGACGATGAGCAGAAGTTCGCCGACAGTTATCGGCAGGTGGTCATGATCGTTGCATTTGTGATGTTTCCGGCCATGGCCGGGCTGATTGCCATTGCCCCCGATATGTTGCAGGGACTGCTCGGAGAGAAGTGGACTCCGATCGTTCCCTATTTCCAGGTAATTTGCCTGGCGGGAATGTTCGCTCCGATTGCGATCATATCCTACAATGTGTTGAAGGTAAAAAGCAACGGGCGGATTATCGTGCGGTTGGAGATCGTCAAGAAAACGGTCATGACCATTACTCTTGCCTTGACGATTCCATACAGCGTGATGGCCATTACATGGGGCCTTTCGGCGATGGCCTTCTTCGAGATGGCCCTCAATTTTGCAGCGACAACCCGTTATTCCCATCTGACGCTTTGGCGTTTTGTACGGACATTGCTCCCCTCTGCCTTATTGACGGCCGTTATGTTTGCAGTGGTCGTCCTTTTCCGTCATTTTACCGATTTCGGGCCGTTGCCGACCTTTCTGATGCAGGTCGGTATCGGGGCGATCTGTTATGCCGTGTTGGCCTGGGTATTCCGTCTGGAGGCGATGCGGATCGTTCTGGATATTCTCCGGAAGTTATTTCATAAGGCGTAAGGGGAGTGCGAGGTATAGATAATAAAAAACTCTTCCGAATATTCGGAAGAGTTTTTTATTGAGTTCAAGAGTCGGGCTCCTGTTATGCGTATACTTTCGGAGTCATTTCGCCCTTCAGTACGCCCAGTGCGTTCAGTGCAAGCGCCTCCATCTCATCCTCGCCCGGATAGATAACGATCGGGGCCAGGAACGAGCAGTGCTCGCGGATCACCTCATTGACCGGCTCGTTGTAGGCTACACCGCCCGTAAGCAGGATAGCATCTACCTGGCCCTTCAATACAACGGCCATCGCTCCGATTGCTTTGGAGATCGTATAGCTCATTGCGTCGAGAACCTCCTTCGAGTGCTTGTCACCGCCAGCGATATCCTTCTCGCAGATCTCCTGTACGGAGTTCTTGCCCAGGTGCGCTACCAGACCACCCTTTCCGGCGAGCATCTTTACAATCTGAGGTTGCGTGTATTTCCCCGAGAAACACAAGGATACCAGGCTGCCTGCAGGTACCGTACCGGCACGCTCCGGAGCGAACGGACCGTCGCCATCCAAGGCGTTATTCGTGTCGATAACGCGACCCTTGCAGTGAGCCGAAACCGAGATGCCTCCGCCCATGTGTGCGACGATCAGGTTCAGATCCTCGTAACGTTTGCCGATCTTGGCTGCGTGACGACGGGCAATGGCTTTCTGGTTCAGGGCATGGAAAATCGAGATGCGGGGGCACTCCGGAAGACCGCTGATGCGGGCTACGTCCTGCAACTCGTCCACAACAACCGGATCGGCGATATAGGCCTTTACGCCTGCCTCACGTGCAATCTGCTCGGCGATCAGACCGCCGATGTTCGATGCGTGCTCGCGCTGTGCGTGCGTAAGATCGTTCTTCAACGCTTCGTTTACCTCGTAAACACCCGACTCGATCGGTTTTACCAGACCGCCGCGGCCGATAACGGCTGCGAGCGATTTTACATCGATATTCTTGCTCTTCAGAGCGTCGAGAATCATCTCCTTACGCCACTCGAGCTGGTCGATGATATGGGGAAAACGTGCGATCTCCTCAGCCGAGTGACGCAGCGTGTGGGTCAGAATCGCTTTTTCATCTTCGAAGATGGCGATCTTCGTGGACGTAGAGCCCGGGTTGATGGCTAAAATTTTAAATCCCATAAGAACTGTCCCTTTTTATTATTTGGCAGCCAGGCAGGCTAATGCAATCGAATAGAGTTTGGTCAGGCTGGAGTCGCCGCGCGAAGTGAGCACGCAGGGAACGTTCGTACCCATTACCATGGCAGCCAGTTCGCTACCACCCATGTGGGTTGCGGCCTTGAAGAATACGTTGCCCGATTCGATATTCGGGAAGAGCAGACAGTCTGCGTCGCCGGCTACGGCCGATCCCTTAACTTTCTTGATCTCGGCAGCCTCCTTGTAGAGTGCAACGTCGAGCGACAGCGGTCCGTCAACGATTACGTTGCCCAGCTGACCACGATCTCCCATCTTGGCAAGCATGGCAGCTTCGGTCGAAGAGATAACGCTCGGCAGCAACTGCTCGGACGGAGCGATGCAGGCGATCTTCGGGGTCTTGACTCCGATCATGTTGGCGATCTTGGTCAGGTTGCCGATCAGAATCTGCTTCTGCTTGAAGTCGGGCAGCGGAATCACTGCGACATCCGCGATGGTCAGCAATTTGTTGTAGCCTGGAATTTCGAGAACGGCGATGTGGCTCAGCGTACCTTTCGGGGGGAAGAGACCTGCCTCTTTGTTCAGAATGCCGCGCATATATTTATCGGTAGATACCAGACCCTTCATCAGTACGTCTGCCTCGCCCGATGCAGCGGCTGCAACAGCCAGCTTCACGCATTTTACATCGTTGCTTTCGGGGATAATCTTGAAGATGTTGATGTCGATCTTCTCCTCTTTGCAAACCTGCTCGATGATCTGGGGATCGCCGTACAGAATCGGCTCTACCAATCCCTCTTTGTATGCCTCATAAACGGCGGCCAGCGTGTGTGCATCCTGTCCGTAAGCTACTGCAAGGCGTTTCTTGCCTCTTCTTCTTGCCTCTTCGACAATTTCTTTGAGATGTTGCATGGGTTTTATAAGTGTTTATATGGTTTATTTTCTGTTGACGATTTCGAACGTATCGGTTGCAATAACCAACTCCTCGTTGGTTGCGATTACGGCGATCTTCACTTTGGAATCGGGGGCCGAGATGATCTTGTTCTGGCCGCGCACCTCTCCGTTGGCTTTGCGGTCGAAGCGCACGCCCATGAATTCAAGACCTTCGCAGACCTCAAGACGGGTCTCCATCGAGTTCTCGCCCACGCCGCCCGTGAAGACGATCAAATCCAGACCGCCCATCTCGGCAGCGTATTCGCCGACAAATTTCTTGATGCGCAGGCAGTACATGTCACGGGCCAGCATTGCACGGGGATTGCCCTCCTCGTAAGCTTTGTCGATGTCGCGCATATCGCTCGAAACTCCCGACAGACCCAGAACGCCCGACTCCTTGTTGAGCATCTTGTTCAGATCATCGTAACTCATACCCTCCTTTTCACCGATGAAGGTGACGGCACTCGGATCGACATTACCGCAGCGCGTACCCATGATCAGACCGTCTACCGGAGAGAAGCCCATTGATGTGTCGTACGATTTACCGTTCAGAACGGCCGTTACCGAACCTCCGTTGCCGATGTGGCAGGTGATGATCTTCGAGTTGTTGATGTCCAGACCGGCCAGTTTGGCTCCTTCGCGCGATACGAACTTGTGGCTCGTTCCGTGGAATCCGTATTTACGGATGCTGTATTTGGTGTAGTATTCGTACGGGAGCGCATACATATAGTTGATGGCAGGGATCGTCTGGTGGAATGAGGTATCGAATACCGCTACCTGAGGTACGCCCGGAAGAACCCGCTCGATCGAGAGGATACCCTCCAGGTTGGCCGGGTTGTGCAGCGGGGCGATCTGGAAGAGCGAACGGATCTTCTCCTTGACATCGTCGGTTACCAGGCAGCTCTCCGCGAAAAACTCTCCACCGTGTGCCACACGGTGGCCGACAGCCTTCACCTCGTCGAGCGAACGGATCACCCCGTGCTTGGGATCGGTCAGCGCATCCAGAACCAAACGGATGCCGGTCGTGTGGTCGGGAATCGGCTGGTGGAGTTCGAATCGGTCTTTGCCGACCGGTTTATGCGTGAGGTCTCCTTCCGGAAGGCCGATACGCTCGACCAAACCTTTGGCGAGCAATTTGCTGGAGCCGGCTTCCATGTCGATCACCTGGTATTTGATCGAAGAACTGCCGCAGTTGAGTACTAAGATAACCATTGTTTTGTTATAGTTAATTTATTTGTAATTAATTCTTTACATATTTTCCGGCTACGAATCCGATCAGAATGCACAAAATGCAGACTGCCAGATTCAGCCCGATACAGAGGGCTGCGCTGCCGTAATCGCCACTTTTCAGCAGACGTACCACGTCGGCCGAAAATGTGGAGAAGGTGGTGAATCCTCCGCAAAATCCGACTGTCAGCAGCCATACGGCCGTACCTCCGTTCAGAAATTCGATCAGAAATCCCATCAGCAGCGATCCGAGGGTATTGACAGTGAAGGTTCCTGCAGGGAATCCCCCGAATGTTTGCCCGGCCAGCCAGACGTAGGAGACGACATATCTCGACATACTGCCGAGCGCTCCTCCGATTCCAACAGCTATGATCTCGCGTAACATTTTTCGGTTGACGGTCGGTTTTTCTTAAGAATTCGCAAATTTACGCAAAAAACAGTAACAAATCATAAGCTTTTGCCGGATTTTTTGTGATGAAATAGTGGGATTTCGTTTATTTTACGAATTTATAGCCGACTCCTTTGATGGTGATGATGTGTTTTTCACCGATTTTTTGCCTCAACTTGCGGATGTGTACGTCGATGGTTCGCTCTCCGACTACCACTTCGTCTCCCCAGATGTTGGAATAGATCTCCTCCCGTGTGAAGAGTTTTCCCGGCGAGGAAAAAAGCAGGTCGAGCAAAGCAAACTCTTTTCGGGGGAGGGTGAAAGTTCGTTTGTCGGCGATGACTTCGTGCCGTTCGCGGTCGATGCGGATCGAAGATTCCGGTTCCGTTTCGATGCGTTTGAGAATCGCCTGAATCCGGCTCATCAGGATCTGTAATTTGATCGGTTTGGCAATGTAGTCGTCGGCCCCCACTTCGTATCCGGCCAGCTGGCTCTCCTCCTCGCTCAGTGCCGAGAGAAAAAGGATCATCGTGTTTTTGAACTGCGGGTCGCTACGCAAGACGCGGCATGTTGCCAATCCGTCCATGACGGGCATCATGACATCGAGCAAAATCAGGTGGGGATGATGGGCCGTCGCTTGTTCGATGGCCTCTTCCCCATTGCAGGCCGTGTAGACTTCGTATCCGGCCCGCACCAGGTTGTAGCGGATGAATTCCAAAATGTCGGGTTCGTCGTCTGCCAGGAGAATCCGATGTTTCATACGGCGCGATTTTAATTTGCTACGAAGATAACAAAATTATCTGCAAAACCTGTGCGTAGCCCGGAAAAAATGGTTATATTTGCAAGGTTTATGTACTTTGCGAGACGCAATTAAAAATTGAAGAGAAATGGCAAATGAACCGACTCTTTCTGTAGCAGAAGAGCAGATCGACTCTCCTGAAACAACAAAAAATATGCAGAACATCACTCCTGAAGGGCAGGTCGCATCGATCTCGGAGGAGAGAGAAGAGGCTACGATGGCCGGCCAACAAGTGGACTTTACCGATGAGGAGGCTGCTTTGGCGGCCGAGAATGCCGGACTCGATTTGGGTGAGGCGGCACCGGAGGAGGAGACCGACCGTGCGGAAAATTCGGCCAGTGAACTGGCTGGTAAATCGAAAGAGGAACTGCTCGCCATTTTCTCGAAAATGATTGAAGAACGTCCGATCCAGACGCTACGCAAGGAGGTCGAGGCATTGAAAATCGCCTTCTATAAATTGCGCCGGGCCGAGATCGAGGCCGCACGCCGTGCTTTTGTTGAGGCGGGAGGTGCCGTCGAGGAGTTCGCGGCAGAGGCTGATCCGGCAGAAGCTCGCTTCAAGGATCTGTTCAAAGAGTATCGCCGTCGTCGCGACGAGTTTATAGCTCACCTGGAGGCGACGAAAGAGGAAAATCTCAAAATCAAGTTACAGATCATCGATGAGTTGAAAGAGCTCTCCTCGTCGGACGAGATGCTCAACCAGACCTTCACCAAATTCCGCGAATTGCAGAATCGCTGGAAGGAGACGGGACTCGTTCCTCAGCAGAATGTGAAGGATGTTTGGGAAAATTACAACCTGCAGGTGGAACACTTCTATAACGTGATCAAGATCAACAAGGAGTTGCGCGATCTGGACTTGAAAAAGAACTACGAGCAGAAATTGGCATTGTGTGAGCAGGCCGAGACTCTTTTGTTGAATCCTTCGATCGTCGAGGCTTTCCACCAGTTGCAAAAGTTGCACGATGAATGGCGCGAGATCGGCCCCGTTGCCAACGAATATAAGGAGGTCCTTTGGAATCGCTTTAAAGAAGCTTCGGCCCGGATCAACAAACAGCATCAGGATTTCTTTGAAAATATCAAGCAGGAGCAGATGCGGAACCTGGAGCTCAAAAGCGAACTTTGCGTCAAGGCCGAGGAGTTGGCCCAGCAACCGTTGACAAGTCGCAAGGAGTGGAACAAGGCGAGTGAAAAGCTCTTCGAGATACAGAAAGTTTGGAAAACCATCGGATTCGCACCGAAAAAGGATAACAATGTTATTTATGAGCGTTTTCGGACGGCGTGCGACAAGTTTTTCGAGGCGAAACGGGCTTATTATGCCGGTCTGAAAAGCGAGATGGATCACAATCTGCAACTCAAAACCGAGTTGTGTGAGGCGGCCGAGGCGTTGCGCGACAGCGAGGAGTGGAAAAAAACGACCGATGAGTTGATCGCTTTGCAGGCCCAATGGAAAAAGATCGGTGCGGTTTCTCGCCGTTATTCCGATCAGATCTGGAAGCGTTTTCGTGCGGCTTGCGATGCCTTCTTCGAGCGGAAGGCCCAGCATTTCTCTGCGGTAGACGAGGAATATGAAGAGAATTTGCGTCGTAAGGAGGCCCTGTTGGAGGAGATGGCTGCCGCGGATGTGGCGGAAGGCGGCTATGAGGTGATCCGGGAGTTCCAGCGACGCTGGGGCGAAATCGGATTCGTCCCTATCAAACGAAAGGAGTCCATCCAGAAAAGATATAAGGAGATTGTCGATAAGATGTTTTCCGAATTGCGCGGTTCGCAGCACAATCGCTCGATGGATCGTTTCAAAGAGAGGGTCTCTTCATTAAAGGCATCGGGCGACAAGCGCCTGCGTACCGAGCGCGATCGTCTCTATAATAAGGTGCGACAGTTGGAGCAGGAAATTGCCCTGTTGGAAAATAATATTGGATTTTTCTCCAAGTCGAAGAACGCCGAAACGATGATCGCCGACGTGAAGGCTAAAATCGAACGGGCTAAGCAGGAGATGCAGTCTACGATCGAGAAGGTCAAACTCATTGATCAGAATAACAACGAGGAGTAATCCCGCTGAACCGGAGGCCCTAACAGCCTCCGGTTCCGGTGGTGGGAGAATGGAATCCGTCGTTTGAAAGCGGCTCTTTTTTACGGCAAACTGAATACGGTAAATACAAAATAAATTCGAACAGATAATGAAACTCAGTAAACCCAAGTACATTTTCGTAACGGGCGGTGTCGCTTCGTCGCTCGGCAAGGGAATCATATCGGCCTCGATCGCCCGATTGCTGCAGGCGCGCGGTTACGCGGTGACGATTCAGAAACTGGATCCTTATATCAACATCGACCCGGGAACATTGAACCCGTATGAACACGGCGAGTGCTACGTGACGGAGGACGGCGCAGAGACGGACCTTGACTTGGGGCACTATGAGCGTTTCACTTCGATTACGACCAGCCATGCCAACAACGTTACGACGGGACGTATCTACCAGAGTGTGATTGAGAAGGAGCGTCAGGGCGATTATCTGGGCAAAACCGTACAGGTCGTACCCCATATCACCGATGAGATCAAACGCCGAATCCAACTGCTCGCTCAGCGCAAGGAGTTCGATATCATCATCACCGAGATCGGCGGTACGGTGGGCGACATCGAGTCGTTGCCCTTTATCGAGGCGGTGCGTCAGTTGCGTTATCAGTTGGGATCGCGCAATACGGCGCTGATCCACTTGACGTTGATCCCCTATCTGGCTGCCTCGGGCGAGTTGAAGACCAAACCGACCCAGCACTCGGTGAAAGCCCTGCTCGAAAACGGATTGCAGCCCGATATTTTGGTGTTGAGAGCCGACCGTCCTTTAAGTTCCGATCTCAAACGCAAGGTGGCCTTGTTCTGTAACGTGGATGCCAATGCGGTGATGGAGTCGGTGGATGTGCCGACGATTTACGAGGTTCCTCTGATGATGCACAGCCAGCACATGGAACAGGTGGTACTCGACAAGCTCGATCTGCCTTCGGAGCAGGAACCGGATCTCGGTTCTCTCAAGGCGTTTATCGAGAAGATCAAGAATCCCAAGCGGACAATCGATATTGCGTTGGTCGGGAAATATACCGAACTGCCTGATGCCTATAAGTCAATCAGCGAGTCTTTCGTTCATGCCGGAGCCGTAAATGACTGCAAGGTGAAGTTGCACTATGTAAACTCGGAGAAGATCGACGCGTCAAACGTGGAGGAGAAACTCGGCAAGATGGCCGGTATTCTCGTGGCTCCCGGTTTCGGCAGCCGCGGTATCGAGGGTAAGATCGAGGCGGTACACTTTGCCCGTACGAAGGGTATCCCGTTCTTCGGTATTTGTCTGGGAATGCAGTGCGCCGTGATCGAATTCGCACGCAATGTGCTGAACTTCAAAGATGCCGCTTCGACCGAGATGGAACCTTCGACGACTCATCCGGTGATCGACTTGATGGAGGAGCAGAAGGGGATTGTCGCCAAAGGCGGTACGATGCGTTTGGGTGCTTATCCCTGTTCGTTACAGCCCGGCTCGAAAGCGCTTGCTGCATACGGTACGAATCTGGTCTATGAGCGCCACCGCCATCGCTATGAATTCAACAGCGAGTTCCTTCCCGATTTCGAGGCGCACGGTATGAAGGCTGCCGGTGTCAATCCGGAGTCGGGTTTGGTCGAGGTGATCGAGATTCCGGAGCACCGTTGGTTTATCGGTACGCAGTATCATCCCGAGTACAAAAGCACGGTAAAAAAACCGCATCCGCTTTTTGTAGCTTTTGTGGCTGCAGCCGTAGCATATACCGAGGAGCAGAAAAAATAGTTCGTCGAGTAAACGTTAAGACCGAAAAAGATTGCACATGGATAAAAAATCAGTCATTGGAATCATTATCGTAGCCCTGATCTTTTTAGGGTTCACCATCTATAATTCTCATCAGCAGAAAAAATATCAGGAGGAGTTGGCTGCCTATAATGCAACTCAGGCTGAATGGCAGGCCGAACAGGATTCGATTGCGGCGTTGAATGCTCCGAAGGAGATTCAGTCGCTTGATTCGATGGCGATGGCCGAAAATACTCTTGTGGCGGATTCGTTGTTGGCTCAGCGTCGTGTCATGCAGTTCGGAGCGTTATTGGCTGAGGCGCAGCAAGCCGAAGCCCGCGAGTTTTCCGTAGAGAACGACGTGTTGAAGATCGATTTCTCGACACGAGGTGGACAGGTCAAGGGAGTTACCCTGAAAGATTATACCAAATATGCGCCTCGTGGAGAGCGTAATGAGTTGGTGCAGTTGTTCGATCCGGCGAGCGAGAACTTCAACCTCTCGTTCTATGTCAAAAACGGTACGAACAATGTTCCGGTCAATACGGTCGATTACACTTTTACGCTGGTCTCATTGGAAGAGACTGATAGCGTACAGACTGTACGGATGGTGCTGCCCATCGCCGAGGATGCCGCTTTGGAGTATGAGTACATTGTCTACGACAGCCGGATGCCGGAGCGCGACTATCTGGTGGATTTCAATGTCAACCTACGGAATCTGGCCCCCCGAATGGCTAAACAGAATTTCATTGCCATCGACTGGGGCAACCGCTCGTACCAAAACGAAAAAGGCTTTCAGAACGAGAATACCTATACGACGATCGCCTACCATTTCCCCGGAGACAATTCGATTGACGATCTGGGCATGAGCGAAGGCGAAAAGCAGGAGGAGATCACCACTTCGCTTAATTGGGTGGCCTTCAAACAGCAGTTCTTCTCGTCGGCTTTGATCGCTCCCGAGAACTTCTCGTATGCCAACCTTTCGTATGAAACGCTGGAGCGTGGATCGGGCTATATCAAGGATTTCTCGGCTGCATTGACCGTACCTTATTCGACGACGACCGAACATTATAACTTCGCCTTCTATTTCGGGCCGAACAAGTATGCCATCCTGAAGGATGTGGTGACGACGACCGGTGACGAGGAGCTGCACCTGGAGCGTTTGATCCCGCTCGGATGGGGTATCTTCGGATGGGTGAACCGTTGGTTTGTGATCCCTGTTTTCGATTTTCTGCGCCAATATATCGCCAGCTTCGGTTTGATTATCCTGATCTTGGCTGTATTGGTGAAACTCATCATTTCGCCGCTGACCTACAAGAGTTACGTTTCAACGGCTAAGATGAGGGTTATTCGCCCGGAGGTCGAGGAACTCAACAAGAAATATCCCAACAAGGAGGATGCCCTGAAACGCCAGCAAGCGACTATGGAACTCTATAAAAAGGCGGGTATCAATCCGATGGGCGGTTGTATTCCCCTGTTGATTCAGATGCCGATCATCATCGCGGTGTTCCGTTTCTTGCCCGCCTCGATCGAATTGCGAGGACAATCGTTCCTGTGGGCCGATGATCTCTCTTCATATGATAGCGTGTTGAACCTTCCTTTCAACATTCCGTTTTATGGAGACCATATCAGCCTCTTTGCTCTGTTGATGACTTTGGCGCTTTTCTTCTTCTCGTATATCAATTATCAGCAGACTGCTTCCTCTCAGCCTCAGATGGCCGGTATGAAGATCATGATGGTGTATGTCATGCCGCTCATGATGTTGCTCTGGTTCAACAGCTACTCGAGCGGTCTGACCTACTACTATTTCCTGGCCAATATCCTTACGATCGGTCAGACCTTCCTGATTCGTCGGATGATCGACGACGAGAAGATACATGCCATCATGAGGGCTAATTCGGTGAAGAATAAAAACCGGAAGAAATCGAAGTTCCAACAGCGTTACGAAGAGTTGTTGCGGCAGCAGGAACAACAGCAGCAACAAACTCGTAAGAAAGGAGGATCGCGCTAATTTTTGGTCGCTCTGTTGTCTCTGTAAAAAAGAGAAGACTCTTTCGAAACGAGAGAGTCTTCTCTTTTTTTTGTACGAATATTCCCCGTGGAGTATCTGCTCTTTCGAGGGTGTACGGGTGTGTTTGTTGCCAGATCTGTCGCATAATCCCTTCCCAGGGAAATGTGATTACATGTTCTTCGGAGCGAATTTTGAAAAAACTCCCAATGTAGGAGCATCCCAGTAAATCCTACCGTCTGTTTCTCTCAGAGAGGAGCCAGGAGTGGAAGTCCCCTTCATGGGTATCGACAACTTTCTGAAAGGGGAGTCCCCATTTCCATTATTCGATTACGAAGCCATCTTTTGGGCGTTGGCAAAGAATAAAAATCCCGACCGGATTTCTCTGGTCGGGATTGAACGATTAGAATTCGATATCCTTACTTAACTTCGTAAGTCAGGCTACTCTCTTTCCACCAAATCCAGTTCTTAATGGCATCCTCTTGTGCTGCTGAG
>DWYR01000022.1 GCA_019118565.1 Candidatus Alistipes avicola
ACTTTGCAGTACAAAAATATGTTCAAAATTTGAATATTGTACAATAAAATCAAAATATTTACCATAAAAAATTTTGATTACCTATGAAAGGGGATCGGATAAAATTATTACGAAAGGCTATCGGGCTGACACAAGAACAGTTGGCCCAAAAGCTCGGAATCGGGAAAGCAGCTCTTTCGATGATCGAGACGGGGAAAGCCGGTCTATCTTCACGCAACAAGAACATACTCGTTCAAGAATTGAATGTGAATCCGGAATGGATCGACAATGGAACCGAACCGATGTTCAACGCGGAACCGGACCTTACGGCCTACCTGCACCGCACGGACAACTCGCTGCCCATGCAGAGCGTACCTTTATATTCGATCGAAGGGACAGCTGGATTGGTTCCCCTCTTTGCAGACAGTTCCCGCACCACCCCGATCAACTACATCCACATCCCCAACCTGCCCAAATGCGACGGAGCGATCTACATCGTCGGCGACTCGATGTACCCCTTGCTCAAAAGCGGAGACATTGTCCTATATAAACAACTGAAGGATATAAACGACATCTTCTGGGGGGACATGTACCTGCTCTCGATCGACCTGGACGGCGAAGAGTTCATCACCGTCAAATACATCCAGAAGTCCGATCGAGAAGGGTACGTCAAACTGGTCAGCCAGAATCCCCACCATGCCGACAAAGAGGTCGCCGTCGACCGTATCCGGGCCATCGCCCTGGTCAAGGCGAGCATCCGGATGAATTCCATACGATAACTTTTTTACCGGGACTCGGTAAAAAATCATAACCTCAACCCCCGCAAACAAGTCGGGGTTTTAATCGGAGCGTTTTTTTAAATTACAATTTGTGAGTTTTATCACAATATATTTAGTATATTTGCCTCGTTATTGATACGCAATCACATTTATTCTTACTAATTCATAATTAAAACAATGAATGCTAACAAGGTACAAGAGTTGCAGGATGTCGTGATCCGCTTTTCGGGGGATTCGGGAGACGGCATGCAACTTACCGGTACGCTCTTTTCCGACACTTCAGCCTTGCTCGGTAACGGTATCTCGACCTTCCCGGACTACCCGGCTGAAATCCGAGCTCCGCAAGGCACCGTCGCAGGTGTATCTGGCTTCCAGGTACATTTCGGCGCCCAAAGACAATTGAACCCGGGCGACTTCTGCGACGTACTGGTCGCCATGAACCCTGCCGCCCTGAAAGCCAACCGCAAATGGCTCAAACCAGGTGCCACGGTTATCCTCGACGAAGATTCCCTTACCGAGGAGCACCTCAAGAAAGCCGGATTCGCGACCCTCGATCCGATCGCGGAACTGAAACTGGAGGATTACAACGTGGTAATTCCCAACATCACGGAATTGACGAAAAAAGCACTCGCCGAAACCGGTCTGGACAACAAAGCGATCGTTAAGTGCAAGAACATGTTTGCACTCGGTATCTGCTTCTTCCTATTCAACCGTCCGGAGGACCACGCAAAGCGCTATCTCGAATCGAAATTCGCCAAAAAGAACCCGGTAATCGCTCAGGCTAACAAACTCGCCATCGATGCCGGATACAACTACGCAGCCAATACGCATCAATTCGCCAATACATATACCGTAGCAACGGGTAAAATGGAGAAAGGCACCTATCGTTCGACCAACGGTAACGTGGCAACGGCATGGGGCCTCTGCGCAGCCTCCGAGAAGAGCGGACGTCCCCTCTTCTGCGGCTCCTACCCGATCACGCCGGCTACCGTCATCCTCGAGGAGCTTGCAAAACGCAAGGATCTCGGCGTGAAGACCGTCCAGGCTGAAGATGAGATCGCCGGTATCTGTACCGCCATCGGTGCTTCGTTCGCCGGCAACTTCGCCGTAACGACCACCTCCGGTCCCGGTCTCTCGCTTAAGAGCGAAGCTCTGGGTCTGGCCGTAATGGCAGAGCTCCCGCTGGTCGTTGTCGACGTACAGCGCGGCGGCCCCTCGACGGGTCTGCCGACCAAAACCGAGCAGAGCGACCTGCTGCAAGCCCTCTACGGCCGCAATGGCGAAAGCCCCGTGGTCGTGATCGCTGCCTCGATGCCGAGCGACTGCTTCCACTATGCATTCGAAGCAGGCCGTATCGCTCTGGAGCATATGACTCCGGTCGTACTCCTCTCCGACGGTTTCATCGCAAACGGGTCCGAGCCGTGGCGTATCCCCTCGATGAAGGACTATCCGACCATCAACCCGCCGCTGATCGACAAAACCGCAGACGGAGGTCCGTTCATGCCTTATGTTCGTGACGACAACTTCGTCCGCAGCTGGGCGATCCCCGGCAAAGCCGGTCTGGAGCACCGCATCGGCGGTCTGGAGAAAGACGCTGTCAAGGGCAGCATCTCGACCGATCCGGACAACCACCAGAAGATGGTCAACCTGCGTGCTGCCAAAGTAGCCAAAGTAGCCGACTTCATCCCCCGTCAGGAAGTATACGGAGATCCCGAAGGCGACCTGCTCGTTGTAGGTTGGGGAGGTACCCGCGGGCACCTGCAGACGGCCGTCGACAAGATGCGTGCCGAAGGCAAAAAGGTTTCGCTCTGCCACTTCAACTACATCAACCCGCTGCCTCACGGTGTAGCCGACATCTTCAAACGCTTCAAGAAGATCATCGTATGCGAACTCAACAGAGGTCAGTTCGCAAGTTACCTGCGCGGTCAATTCCAGGAGTTCGAGTACGAGCAGTACAACAAGTGCGAGGGTCTGCCCTTCACCGTTACCGAACTCATGGATAAGTTTCACTCTTTATTGAAATAAAGCTATGGCAGAATTCAAATATACACCGGCAGATTTTAAAAGCGACCAAGAGGTAAGATGGTGCCCCGGATGCGGTAACCACGCTATCCTGAATGCCGTACAAAAGGCATTCCCCGAAATCGCGGATGCAACCAACACACCCCACAACCTCTTCACCTTCATTTCGGGTATCGGGTGTTCGTCGCGTTTCATCTACTACATGAAGACTTTCGGTTTCCACTCGGTACACGGCCGTGCCAACGCCATCGCTACGGGTGTGAAGACCGCTAACCCGCGCCTCAGCGTATGGGTAGCTACCGGTGACGGCGACTCGCTCGCTATCGGTGGTAACCACTTCATCCACGCAATCCGTCGTAATATCGACCTGAACGTAATCCTCTTCAACAACGAGATCTACGGTCTGACCAAAGGACAGTACTCTCCGACATCGAAGCTGGGTAAGATCACCAAAACCTCGCCCTATGGTACGGTAGAAAAACCGTTCAACCCCGGCGAATTGGTTATCGGTGCAAAAGGTACGTTCTTCGCCCGTTCGATCGACATGGAGGTTGGCCTCACGAAGGATTGCCTGGTAGCAGCTGCCAAGCACCAGGGCATGTCGGTTGTAGAGGTACTGCAGAACTGCGTTATCTTCAACGACAAGACGCACGCTGACTTCGCAGGCGACAAGGCAACCCGTCTGGAGCACACCATCACGCTCCGTCACGGTGAGAAGATGCTCTTCGGTGCCAACAACGAGAAAGGTCTGGTATTCGAAGATATGCGCCTGAAAGTCGTAACGGTCGGCCAGAACGGCTATACGCTCGACAAGATCCTGACCCACGACGCTCACACCAAAGATACGATCCTGCACTCGATGCTGGCAGCGATGAAATATCCGGACTATCCGGTTGCTGTCGGCGTGATCCGCGACGTAGCTGACGAGGTCGTATACGACAAGGCTGTCGAGGCTCAGGTCGAGGAGGTTAAAGCCCAGAGCAAGATCCACAACGTGGATGAGCTGCTCCACTCGGGCGCAACCTGGGAAATCTAATTCCAACAGCCTATCAAAAAAAGCAGAGCCGGATCGAGTCCGGCTCTGCTTTTTTTACGGAAACGTAAGAAAAAGATCAGCCTCAAAGTTTCATGACATCGTCGATTCCCATATCCCGGTAGGTGGATTCAAGCTCCTCGCCACGGTCGGAGACAATCAGCAGTTTATCGCCTCTCTCCAAAACCGTATCACCCTGCGGTACGAAATACTCGCTGTCGCGGCAAACCATCATGACCAGTGTGTTCTTCGGCAGGGAGATCTGTTTCAACGTATTGCCATTCTGCAACATGGCATCATTCACTTCGATCTCGTTGAAAACCGAGGTAATATCCTCATGCACATCCACACCGAAAGCACGCTTCTTCTCCCGGAATGAGAGTCCGAGCAGATTGGCCATCGAACTGACCGTGGTGCCCTGGATCAACAGAGAGATGATCGTCACCAGAAAAACCACATTGAAAAGCAACCGTGCATTCTCAGTCTCCGCCAGCAGCGGATAGGTCGCAAAGATAATCGGAACGGCTCCGCGCAATCCAACCCAGGAGATATACAGTCGTGCCCTGGTCGAAAATTTACGAAAAGGCACCATACAAGCGAAAACGGTGACGGGACGCGCGACCAGAATCATAAACGCACCGATCAAACTGCCCAGAATCAACACTTCGGGCTGCAACAGCTCATCCAGATTTACCAGCAGTCCCAACGTCAAGAACATGACGATCTGCACCAGCCAGGTAAATCCATCGAAAAAAACGGTAAGCGATCGTTTCTGCACCAGTTTGTGATTCCCGACAACCAGTCCGGCTATGTATACGGCCAAATATCCGTTTCCTCGCACCAAAACGGTAAACGAGAAGGTAAAGAAAACAAAAGCGAGCAACAAGACCGGATAGAGCGAATGGTTGGTCAAGTTGATTCGGTTGATGGTCCAGACGCACAAGCGTCCCAATAAGAATCCGGCCACACCCCCCAGAATCATCTGAGTAAGGAAATTAAAGACCGTCAACGGAATATTGATTCCTCCCGATTCCCCGGTCAAAACTCCGATCAACAAAATCGTAAGAACATAGGCGATCGGGTCGTTCGATCCGCTTTCAAGCTCCAGCAGCGGACGCAGGTTCTCCCGCAGGCCCTGTTTCTTGCTTCGCAGAATCGAAAAGACCGAGGCCGAGTCGGTCGATGACATCGTGGCTGCCAGCAAAAGCGCTCCGGCAAAGGAGATTTCGAATCCGAGCCAGGGCGCAATCAGAGCAACGAATCCCGCCACGATAAGGGCGGTCATCACCACACCCAGTGTCGCCAATACGATACCCGGCCCCAGAACCGGACGTATTTCCGAATATTTCGTATCCATACCACCCGTAAAGAGGATGATACAGAGTGCGATCATGCCGATGAATTGAGTCAACTCGACCGAATTGAACGAGATAATATTGATCCCGAACAACATGCCGACTCCCAGAAAAAACAACAGAGCCGGTGCTCCGAAACGATAGGCAGCCTTTCCGGCCATTACGGCTACGAAAAGCAACAACGCTCCGATCAACAGCGAATTCTCGGTCGTAATAAACAACTCCATATCTTTATATCTTTTTTCTCAATTGTCGCTTGCTCTCCTCGCCCATCAAGAGAGGTAAAGTGGATTACTGGGGAACGAACAGATAGGTTATCGTTCCCGATTGCCGTGCTGGAGCATGGGAGTCGATATTGAAGAGCGAATTCCGCGCGGCATTCAACGCAGCCTGCCGCATACACTCATCACCGCCGGAGTGAACTTTCGCAGCAATAACCTCACCGGAAGGATTCACCGTAATGTCGACGATCACCTCGCCGCCTCCTTCGCACTGATAAGCGGGAACCTCCAGATGACGGCGCGTACGCACGGGATCGATCAACGAAAACGAAACCGTTACCCGACCTTTGGCCCGGGTATCCGGCGTAGATTCTCCCGTTCCATCATTTCCCATCCGTTCGCGGATGGCCCGTTCTTCAGCCAGTCCCCGCTCGTAAGCATCCCGATTGGCCCGCATCCGATCACCGATCGCCTCGGCTTTCTCCTGCAGGGAGGCATCGTTCGACATACGTTCGCTACCCGATCGCTCGGTCGATGCATTCTCATTGGAATACTGATTGCGGACATTCTCCCAAGCGGCATCATTCTGTGCCATCTGCCGTTGGCGCACCTCCTGCTCCAGACGCATCTTCTCGAGCTCCAATTCCGCCAGTGTCTTCATATCGATAACGATTCCCTGAACGGAGGGCTTGGGCCCGACCACAATCTTCCCCGCAACAAACACAATACCCAGAACCAGATAGGCTATCAGTGTAACACACAGTCCTACCCGATGGTCATAAGCCCATTCGCCTGCATCGGATTTCTTATTTTCGAAGGGAAGATGCAACTTGGGTGGACGCGAATCTTTTTTCGGTTCAGTCACGGTATGCCGGTTTATCATTAATTCAGACAAAAGTACGATATTACAATAATATTTCCTATATTTGCGTGCAAATAATGTAATGAAAATTTAGATTATGGCTGAAAAACAACGAACCCTCAAAGCCCCGATCTCATTTTCAGGCAAGGGCCTGCATACGGGCGTTCAGGTGACGATGACGGTGAATCCCGCACCGACCGACCACGGTATCGTTTTCCGTCGAACCGATCTGGAAGGAGCCCCCGAAGTCCCCGCCTTGTGCGACTACGTTGTAGACACCTCCCGAGGGACAACCATCGAAAAAGACGGAGCCAGGGTTGCTACCATCGAACATATCATGTCCGCCCTCTGGACCTCAGGCGTGGACAATGCCCTGATCGACATAACCGCCGGAGAGACTCCCATCATGGACGGCTCCGCCAAGGAATATGCTAAAACCATTCTCGAGACCGGTCTGATCGAACAGGATTCCGAACGATCCTACTATCAGGTCTCCGAAAAAATGGTGTATACGATCCCGGAAAAGGGAGTGGCCATCATTCTCTATCCCGACGACGATTTTTCCGTTTCGCTGCACGTAGACTACAACTCGAAAGTTATCGGAAACCAATACGCGACCTTCAACCCCGAAGACGATTACGCGTCGAAAATTGCGCCGTGTCGTACGTTCGTCTTCCTGCATGAATTGGAACCGCTGATGAAAATGAACCTGATTCGCGGCGGAGACCTCGACAATGCGATCGTCGTGGTCGAGAATCCCGTCTCGGACGAACAACTCGACCATCTCAAAAAAATCTTCAACAAGCAGGATATAAAAATTACGGGCGGCTATCTGAATAACCTGGAATTGCGCTTCAACAACGAGTTGGCACGGCACAAACTGCTCGACCTGCTCGGCGATTTCGCCCTGCTCGGCAAGCGGATCAAGGGTCGTGTATGGGCAACCCGCCCGGGACATTTCGCCAACACGGAGTTCATGAAACAGGTCAAACAGACCATCCGTCGCGAAGGGGAGAAACCCCGCTTCCACTACGATTGCCGCAAACCGCCGATCTACGACATCAACGACATTCGCAAAATGCTTCCCCACCGTCCGCCGTTCCTGCTCGTGGACCGGATCTTCTATATGGATGACACGACCGTCGCCGGCATCAAAAACGTAACGATGAACGAACCGTTCTTCGTCGGCCACTTCCCCGACGAACCCGTCATGCCGGGGGTCCTGATCGTAGAGGCAATGGCTCAATGCTGCGGTGTCCTCGTATTGGGTGGAATGAAGACCGGAGACGAAAGCTACTCCACCTATTTTATGAAAATAGACGGAGTGAAATTCAAACGCAAGGTGGTCCCCGGCGATACTCTTCACTTCGAAGTTCAACTGCTCGAGCCGATTCGTCGCGGCGTAGCCGTGGTCGAAGGTAAGGCTTTCGTCGGCGATACACTCGCCTGCGAAGCGACCATGATGGCTCAGATCGTAAAAAATAAAAAGTAAACAACCCCTCATGATAAGCAAACTCGCATACGTTCATCCCGATGCCAAGATCGGGCAGAACGTAACCGTAGAACCATTCGCCTACATCGCAGGCGATGTCACGATCGGAGATGACTGCTGGATCGGGCCCGGGGCCGTTATCCACGACGGTGCCCGTATCGGCAAAGGATGCAAAATCCATACGGCCGCATCCATTTCATGCACCCCGCAAGACCTGAAATTCGTTGGAGAAAAGACGTATGCCGAAATCGGAGACTATAACGAGATCCGTGAATGTGTAACCATCAGCCGTGGAACCGCCTCACGAGGCAAGACGGTTGTCGGCAGCCACAACCTCATTATGGCCTACGTCCATATCGCACATGACGATGTGATAGGAAGTCATTGTGTGATTGCCAACCGCGTCTCGTTCGCAGGCGAAGTCGAAGTGGGGGACTGGGCCGTCATCGGAGGCCACGTAGCCGTGCACCAGTGGACCCGCATCGGCGAACATACGATGATTCAGGGGGGATCGCTCATCGGCAAGGATGTGCCGCCGTTCATCACCCTGCACAATACGGGACGTTTCGCCGGCATCAACAAGGTCGGATTGAGTCGTCGAGGATTTACCCCGGAAAAGATTGCCGAGATACACCACGCCGCCCGCATCCTGTTCCAAAGCGACCTGAACTACCTGACCGGTTGCGACGAGGTCGAGAAACAGGTTCCCCAAAGTCCCGAGCGGGATCGTATGGTACAGTTCATTCGCGAGTCGAAACGGGGCATCATCAAGCCCTATGAGGCTTCGTGCGGAAAAGAGGAGTAAATTTCGATCCGAATATTTTGATTTATCGAAAAATATTACCTACATTTGTAGCGTAAGAAACCAAAAAGAGGTAAGGGGACAGCGAAGTCCCCTTATTTCGTAGATATACCCTCTCGTAATCGGATATTAAAGGAGTTCATTCTCTTATAAACAAGAGATAAAGAACGACGAGGAGGAAGCGAGTCTTCCAGGACGCGCTTGTTTTCGATATTCCGGAGGAGACGAAAAAGCAGGAGCGGTAAGGAAATACGCTCCGAAAAAACCGAATAATAAAGAAACGAATATGATCGACTGCAAAAAAATCATCGAAATAGCCAATCGAAAACTCGCCGAAAGCGAGCTGTTCGTCGTGGATTGTACCTGCTCCCCAGCCAATGAGATCGAATTGCTGATCGACAGCGAGACATCGGTCGACATCGATGCGTGCGTGGAGTTGAGCCGCGCGATCGAGGCAGAAATGGACCGCGATCAGGAGGACTTTTCCCTGACAGTTGCATCGGCAGGAATCGGCTCCGAGTTGAAAGACCTGCGCCAGTTCCGCAAGTTGATCGGCAAGTCGGTCGAGGTATTGCTCAAGAACGGCACCAAAATTCTGGCCCGTCTCGATGAGGCGAATGAGCAAGGCATCACGATCTCCTACGAAGAGAAGCAGGCAGTCGAGGGTAAAAAGCGCAAGCAAACCGTTCTGGTCTGCCGCAGCTATCCGTTCGACGAGATCAAATACACGAAAGAATACCTCGATTTCAAATAGCATATAAATAAATCAAAAAAATAAAAAAACAGCTAAATTACCAATGGATAATCTTAATCTTATCAGCAATTTCGCCGAGTTCAAAGAACTCAAGAACATCGACAAGGCTACGATGATCGGAGTGCTCGAAGATGTATTCCGCCATGCTCTCCAAAAACAGTTCGAGACGGATGAAAACTTCGACGTAATCATCAACCCCGAGAAGGGTGATCTGGAGATCTGGCGCAACCGTACGGTCGTAAAGGACGGTGAGGTGGAGAATCCCAATATGCAGATCTCCGAGTCGGAGGTGAAAGCCATCGACCCGACCTACGAAATCGGCGATGAGTATGCAGATCCGATCAGTCTCCAGTCGTTCGGCCGCCGCGCCGTATTGTCGCTGCGTCAAAACCTGGCATCCCGCATCCTCGATCTGGAGAAGGCCAACCTCTACGAAAAATACTCGGAGAAGGTCGGTGAAATCATCACGGGTGAGGTTTATCAGGTGTGGAAGAAAGAGGTGCTGATCCTCGACGACGAAAACAACGAGTTGATCCTGCCCAAGTCCGAACAGATCCCCAACGACTACTATCGAAAGGGCGATACGATCAAGGCGATCGTCAAGAGTGTCGAGATGAACAACAACCAGCCGCGTATCATCCTCTCCCGCACGGCCAACCAGTTCCTCGAACGTCTGTTCGAGCAGGAAGTTCCCGAAATATTCGACGGACTGATCACCATCAAGAAGATCGTCCGCATACCGGGCGAAAGGGCCAAGGTGGCCGTCGAATCCTACGACGAGCGTATCGATCCGGTCGGCGCCTGCGTCGGTATGAAAGGCTCACGTATCTACTCGATCGTCAAGGAGCTCCGCAACGAGAATATCGACGTAGTGAACTATACGACCAACCCGCAATTGATGATCCAACGTGCACTGAATCCGGCCAAAATATCGAGTATCACCATCGACGAGGAGAAGAAGACCGCTTCGGTTTACCTCAAGCCCGATCAGGTATCGCTGGCCATCGGCAAGGGAGGTCTGAATATCCGTCTGTCGAAGATGCTTACCGGCTACGATATCGACGTATATCGCGAAGTTGAAGAGGAGGATGTTGCCCTGACCGAATTCGCAGACGAGATCGACGGTTGGATCATCGACGCGTTGAAAGCCTGCGGTTGCGATACGGCCAAGAGCGTATTGGAGCTTCCCATCGAGGAGATCGCGGCACGAGCCGATCTGGAGATGGAACAGGCCCAGAAAGTCGTAGACATTCTGAAAGCCGAGTTCGAACAATAATATCCCACTTCGAATAAAAAATTAAAACCGAGATAATGAGTAACGAGAAGAAATTAAGACTTATCCAAGTTGCCAAGGAGTTCAAGGTGGGACTGAATACCATCACCGACTTCCTGCAAAAGAAAGGCATCAAAAACGACGGTTCCCCCAATACATTGGTCGAGCCGGAAGTATACGCCGTTCTCGAAAAGGAATTCGGAGGGAATCGTACGACCGGGAACGAGCGGGAGAGCGTACGCGAACGCATCTCGCAAAAACAGGCGACCATCACCCTGGAAGAGACTCAGAAACAGTCTCGCGAGGAGGAGCAAGAGGTCATCATCAAGAGCCATGTAATCAGTGTCAAGGATGAGCTGCCACAACCCAAGATTCTGGGGAAAATCGATCTGGAACCGAAGAAACACACTCCGAAACCGGACCCGAAACCACAGCAGATGCCCGAACCGGCTCCACAGGTAAAAGAGGAGAAACCGCTCCACACGCCCGAACCGGAGGAGCGCCCCCATCCTGTACTCGATGCGGCTCCGCAACCGACTTCGGCTCCAATGACGCAGTCTCAACCGGATCACACCCCGGAAGAGGCTCCGAAGAAGGACAACATCTTCCGTCCGGAGGTGCAGACGCTTACCGGCCCGCAGGTGTTGGGTACGATGGATGTTTCGGGATTCACTCCCGGGAACCGTCAGAAACGCAAGCGCCTGAGCAAGGAGAAGGTCGACGTAACCCGTGCCCAAAACGGCGGGTCGAAACCCGGAGCAAACGGGAAACCCAGCAACAACCACCCCGGCTCCGGCAAAGGTCCGCAACCCAACCAGCCCAAACCGGGAGAGGGGAAAAAGAACAAGAAAGAGAAACTGAAAGCACCCAAACCGGTCGTTCGCCCCGAAATCAGCGACGAGGAGGTCTCGAAACAGGTAAAAGATACGCTGGCCCGTCTGACGGCGAAAAACAGCAAAAGCAAGGGTGCCAAATACCGTAAGGAGAAACGCGATGCCATTGCCGAGCGTATGAACGAAGAGTTCCAGCGCGAGGAGCAGGAGCGTTCCGTATTGAAGGTTACCGAGTTCGTAACGGTAAACGAACTGGCAACCATGATGAACGTTCCGATTACGGATGTCATCACGGCCTGCATGAACCTGGGATTGATGGTATCCATCAACCAGCGACTGGATGCCGAGGCCCTGGTGGTCGTTGCCGAAGAGTTCGGTTTCAAGACCGAGTTCGTTTCGGCCGATATTCAGGAGGCAATCAAGGACGACGAGCAGGATAAGCCGGAAGATCTCATCCCGCGTCCGCCGATCGTAACGGTCATGGGACATGTCGACCACGGTAAGACCTCCTTGCTGGACAACATCCGTAAGACCAACGTCATCGAAGGCGAGGCCGGAGGTATCACCCAGCACATCGGTGCATACAGCGTAGAGTTGAACGGTCAGAAGATCACCTTCCTCGATACGCCGGGTCACGAGGCCTTCACGGCCATGCGTGCCCGCGGTGCGAAGATCACGGACGTGGCGATCATCATCGTGGCGGCGGACGATAACGTGATGCCGCAGACGGTCGAGGCGATCAACCATGCACAGGCCGCTGGCGTTCCGATGGTATTCGCCATCAACAAAATCGATAAACCGGCAGCCAATCCCGATCACATCAAGGAGCAGCTCTCGCAGATGAACCTGCTCGTCGAGTCGTGGGGCGGTAAATACCAGGATCAGGAGATCTCGGCCAAGAAAGGTATCAACCTCGACAAACTGCTCGAAAAAGTATTGCTCGAGGCCGAAATGCTCGACCTGAAAGCTAATCCCAAACGCCGGGCATCGGGTGCGGTGATCGAATCGACTCTCGACAAGGGACGTGGTTACGTGGCAACGGTACTCGTACAGAACGGTACGCTCCGTGTAGGCGATGTCATGCTTTCGGGAACCCATACGGGCCGTGTAAAGGCAATGTTCAACGAGAACGGCCAGAAAGTTACCGAGGCCGGTCCTTCGACGCCGGTACTGGTACTCGGTCTGAACGGAGCACCGCAGGCCGGCGACTCGTTCAACGTCATGGAGGATGATCGTTCGGCACGTGAGATTGCCAACAAGCGCGAACAGTTGCAGCGTATCCAGGGTATCATGACCCAGAAACACGTAACGCTCGACGAGATCGGTCGTCGTATCGCAATCGGATCGTTCAAGGAGCTGAATATCATCGTCAAGGGTGACGTGGACGGATCGGTCGAGGCCATGTCGGGATCGCTCATCAAACTCTCGAAAGAGACCGTTCAGGTGAACGTCATCCACGCAGCCGTCGGTCAGATCTCCGAATCGGATGTTTTGTTGGCCGCCGCATCGAATGCGATTATCGTCGGTTTCCAGGTACGTCCGTCGGCATCGGCCCGCAAGCTGGCCGAGAAAGAGGAGATCGAGATCCGACTCTACTCGATCATCTACGATGCTATCAACGATATCAAGGACGCTATCGAGGGTATGTTGGAGCCGGTCATGAAGGAGGAGATCGTCTGCTCGGTCGAGGTTATGGAGATCTTCCATATCTCGAAGGTGGGAACCGTTGCCGGCTGTATCGTACGCGAAGGCAAGCTGGGACGCCACACCTCGATCCGTGTTATTCGGGACGGTATCGTAATCTATACGGGACGCCTCGGATCGCTCAAACGCTTCAAGGACGACGTGAAAGAGGTGACCACCGGACAGGATTGCGGTCTGAACATCGAATCGTTCAACGATATTCGCGTCGGCGATATTGTCGAGGGATACGAACAGGTCGAAGTTAAACGCAACTAACAGGATCCAAATAAAACACATCGAACCGCTGTTTTCGGATATTTCCGGGGACCGGATTATCCGGAAGCAACGGCGAGAAATAAAAGAGTAAAACCAAAAATGAACACTCAGATCAAATTCACAACGGCGGCTGAAGCTGTGAAGGTCATCAAATCGGGCGACCATATTCACCTCAGCAGTGTTGCATCCGCGCCTCAGGTGTTGATCAAGGCCATGTGCGAACGGGGTGCAAACCACGAATTCAAGGATGTACACATCCATCACCTACACACGGAAGGCCCGGCACCCTATGCCGATCCGCAATTCGAGGGAATCTTCCAGCTCGATTCGTTCTTCGTGGGTGGCAACGTTCGCAAGGTAACCCAAAGCGGATATGCCGACTACATCCCCGTCTTCCTGAGCGAAACGCAGAAACTCTACCGCAGCGGTGTCGTTCCCTGCGACGTAGCCATGATTCAGGTATCGACCCCCGACAAACATGGATACGTATCACTCGGAACTTCGGTAGATGCCACCCTGGCAGCCGTTGAGGTCGCACGTACCGTTATCGCCGTGGTGAACAAACACGTTCCCCGTTCGTTCGGTGATGCCATGATCCATACCTCACAGATCGACCTGTTCGTTCAGGACGATACCCCGCTCGAGGAGGCTCACTTCACTACTCCGAACGAAATCGAGACCCAGATCGGTAAACACTGCGCTGCGTTGATCGAGGACGGCGCTACGCTGCAGATGGGTATCGGAGCCATTCCGAATGCCGTATTGGCCCAGCTCGGCAACCACAAGAACCTGGGTATCCATACCGAGATGTTCGCAGACGGCGTTCTCCCGCTCGTTGAAAAAGGCGTTATCAACGGTGCAGCCAAGAACATCGATAAGGGTAAGATGGTTTCGACCTTCCTGATGGGTTCGCAGCGTGTATATGACTTTATCGACGACAACCCGGGCGTATTGATGATGGATGTCGGCTATACGAACGATCCCTATGTCATTGCGAAGAACGACCGCGTAACGGCCATCAACTCGGCTCTTCAGGTCGATATCACCGGTCAGGTATGTGCCGATTCGCTGGGAACGAAGTTCTATTCGGGTGTCGGCGGTCAGATCGACTTCATCTATGGTGCCTCACTCTCGAAGGGCGGTAAAGCAATCATCGCCATGCCGTCTATTACGAACAAGGGTGTTTCGAAGATCTCTCCGGAGCTGACCTTAGGTGCCGGTGTCGTTACCACGCGTAACCACATCCACTGGTTCGTGACGGAGAACGGTGCCGTAAATCTCTACGGTAAGAGCCTACAGGAGCGTGCCCGCCTGATTATCTCGGTTGCACACCCCTCTGCTCAGGAAGCTCTGGATCGTGCCGCTTTCGAGCGTTACGGACAGCACCACCTCTATGTAAAGAACTATATGGGGAAATAAATCCACTCGTTCCAATAAAAAATACCTCGGCTTTTTCTCGGCCGAGGTATTTTTTACCTGCCCTTTTTAACATCTCCCTATAAAAGAAAAGTCTGCCTCACGGCAGTCTTTTCCACACACAATCTTTAACAAATAAAATTCTTGGCAAAATTTATTCTCTAAACTAACACTCTCATTATTCCTACTAACACTTATTTCTTGTATTGCAAAGATCATTCATTTTCGGCGCATCCACAATCGCCTGAATCAATGAAAAAGGAGACATAGACTCCCTATTAGAAGGGATTCTTAACCAGACCCCTATATTTATCCGAGTCTCCAAAAGAGAATCAGACCTCAATACCAAAAAGAAAGAGATAGACGGGAATAAACATTTCCCTGTTGGCTGTAGAACATATCGTCTATCATCGCGCAAATATACCTCTCCTCAAAGTTCGCATCTATCCCATAAAGATCTCTCACTTCATCTCGGAGACAGTTTCCACCCAAAGAGTAGTTCACACCTATCACTCACACAACAAAAATTAGCGTCCCATTCCGACGCCCGCATCTGATCCATTCAAAGTTTCACAAAAGCATAAAAAAGTCAGATCATTCTGATCCGACCCTATTCACTTCTCATGAAGGAGAGAAACACCTGTTCAGAATCCGGAATGGAGTGATAGCTGCCATTAATATCTGAATCCAATAGACAGAAAAGCATTACCGCAATTGCTGATGCCTTTCGTATGTGAATCGATAAATCTATAACCAAGTTCGACAATCGGAGAGAATCGTCCGGACCTGATATACCAAGCCAATGATATATCATAAGAGGTGCGCTCCCAAGTAGGGCAACCCACGCTGCTCAATGCTTTTGCCCGTATATCAAGAGCATGTATACTCTCCAAACTATTGAGCAGTTTTACTCCCAATCCCCCACCGATACTAACCCCATTATAATAGGTCTTCATGTCTTCATGATTATACAGGGAAACATTATCTTCTACTGTAACAAATAGATATGAAACAGAAACAAACTCCACATGCGCTTTAAATGAGAAGTCAATAGGAGTTATGCCTTTATTTTCGATTCCTATACCCGCCATGACCTCGAAGTGAGTCCGATCTACAAAACTTTGTGCATTAAGTCTGAGTGTTGATAACACAAGTAGTAGCATGATTGCATAAAAAAGACGTTTCATAGTCACGAAATGTAAAAATACACGAACTTCCTGCCTGTATAAAGAGATATTTCTCAATTAAAAATAACATTTTATGTTGAAAACTGCAAAAGTAAAGTGGGAAAATTCCTGACCCGCTGCAAATAAGCAAAGCTATCATTCACAACTTCAAAGCAAGATAGCATCCGCGCACAGTGATCTCCGAAACCTGGGTCGTATAGGCTTCCATACTGTTATCACACACCTACATTTTATCGGCACAACCGTCCACTCCGGTTCCCGACAACTCTACACCGTATCAAACCACGAGGAAACCGCTTATCCGCGTTCCCAAACCAGGCCCCCTCTTCACCCAAACCCATACACATAAAAAAAGGTCAGACCTTTCGATCTGACCTTGAAGAGGCGGCTACCTACTCTCCCACGTGCGTAACGCAGTACCATCGGCGTTAGTGA
>DWYR01000023.1 GCA_019118565.1 Candidatus Alistipes avicola
CAGCTTGATCGGTAATGGTGCCATAGCTCAGATGGTATAGCAAAGGACTGAAAATCCTTGTGTCCCTGGTTCGATTCCCGGTGGCACCACAAAATTAAAATCCTGATATCTTTGGATATCAGGATTTTTTATTTTCCTTGGGAACAACGAGAGGCAATCTTTACAAAGATCCCTGTCATCACGTAAAGCACATTTCGCTTACACCCAAGAAACGTATTTTCGATTATGCAAAAAAGAGGATCGGTCGATAAAAGAGACCTGATCAAAGATTCTCTTCGCCAAGAAAAACGACCGTTTAAAGTTTATGACTCCAACTTGTATAATAAATTCCGCACATTTTCTCCGTTTGAATCAGGTCGAGACATGATGTCTGAGAGTCGCTATTCAATCTGCAGGGTGAAAGTTACCCGCCGATCGGTATTGCAGCTCAGGCGCAGCGACCCGCCATGCAACTGCATGATCCGGCGTGAAAGGCTCAGTCCGATACCCGACCCGTCGGGTTTGGTCGTGTAGAACGGGGTAAAGATGTTCTCGGTAACTTCAGCAGGGATAGCCCCTCCGTTGTTGCTGATCTCGATAATGACGTGTTCCGCCGCATCGATCCGGGACCGGATCTCGATCTCGCCATCATGCCGGCCGGCAATCGCCTCTCTGGCGTTTTTCAACAAATTGACCATCACCTGCCCCAACTGGGCCTTATCGGCATAGATCATTGTCTCGGCCGGTTCGATATCGACGTGGATCCGCAGGGCATCCTCCTCGGCCGCCGTCAGCACCACAGCCTGGCGCACCAGTTCCCGCACCTCGAAAGGCTCGCGCTGCGGGGCCGGGATCCGCGTAAAGCGTCGGTACCCCTCGACAAAAGTCATCAATCGCCGGCTTGTTGCCGAAATGGTCTCCAATCCCCGTTCAAGATCGGGTTCCAGGGCACGGTCCATGTGCAGCAAGGTATCGCTAAGGGAGGTAATCGGGGCCAGCGAGTTCATGATCTCATGGGTCAGGATTCGCGACAGCTTATTCCACGACTCGACCTGTATCTCGTTCAACTCGTTGTTGATATCGCTTACCGAAATCACCCGTCGGGGGCGTTTCTCGAGCATGATCTTCGAACACCCCAGCATCAGGGCCATATCTCCCGATTCGGTCGTACACGACACCCGGAGTTTGTCTCCGGGCCGGATCGTAGCCAACGCACGGGAAACCTCCGGGAGCGAATGCTCCAACTGACGGACATGATGCAGTTGCGATACGCCAAAGATCCGCAGCGCCTCGCCGTTTGCCTGATAGACGCTGCCCGTATCATTGAGGGTAATCAGTCCTGTCTGGGCACTCTCCATAATCAGCTGGTAGTAGCGTTCGCGCTCCTCGGCCCGCGCCTTGGTCTGGGAGAGAATCTCCTTAATGCGGTTAAGGGCCACGTTGAGCATCGTATTATCGACCTTCGATGGATCCTCGTTGAAACGGAAGGAGAGATCGTCGTTCTCGATGGCATCGAACATGAAGGTTACACGCCGGATCGAATTCCCATAAATATGGAGAATCCGCCAGACGGCCAACACCATAAGCGGGACACAAGCCAGCATCAGCGGATAGAGCCCCTGTGCGACAACCCACCCGCAAGCTACCGAGGCGACACAGAGGATCACACTCCACGTAGCAATGGGTCTGTATGCGATACCCTTTGGAAGTTTCATAACCCGTAACGTTTGATCTTGTTATAGAGAGTCTGGCGCGTGATTCCCAACTGGCGCGCCACTTCGGTCATATTTCCCTTGCAGTGCTCCATCGCACGGGCGATCATCGAGCGTTCCATCTCATCGAGCGTCGTAAAACCGGGATCTGGATTCGGGACGGTTGCCGGGCGCAACAGCAGCGTAGAGGAGGTAATTACCCTATCGTCGCAGAGGATCACCGCCTTCTCGACCGTGTGTTGCAATTCGCGGATATTGCCGGCCCAGGGATACTCCTGCATTGCACGGGAAGCCTCCGGATCGAATCCTTCGATCGGCTTGCCGTACTTGGCCGCATAACGGCGCAGGAACCCTTCGGCCAACGGAAGGATATCCTCACGGCGCTGGCGCAGGGGCGGAAGGTCTATGTGGATGGTATTGATACGGTAGAGAAGATCTTCGCGGAACTCGCCACGTCCCACCATCCCGTAAAGATCGCGGTTCGTTGCCGAGATCAGGCGGATATCGACCGATACGGGGGTATTGCTGCCCACACGGAAAATCCGACCGCTCTGTAGCACCGTCAGAAGTTTCGACTGCAGGTGCAACGGGAGGTTCCCTATCTCATCAAGGAAAAGCGTACCGTGGTCGGCCACCTCGAACTTGCCGGCCCGGTCGCTGCGGGCATCGGTAAAGGCCCCCTTGACGTGTCCGAAAAGTTCACTCTCGAAGAGCGTCTCGGGAACGGCACCCATATCAACCGGGACCATCAATTCGCCATGACGGGTCGAAGCGTTGTGGATTGCCCGCGCCAACATCTCCTTACCCGTACCGTTCTCGCCCGTGATGAGGATATTGGCATCGGTAGCCGCCACCTTCTCGACGATCTCGCGGATACGCATCATCGCCGGACTCGATCCCCAGAACATCGGCTCCTCCTGTGTCAATTCGCGTTTGATCTCCTTGAGCTGTTTCACCTCCCGCTGCGAACGGGCCAGGTTATAGGCATTGCGCAAGGCGGCAACCAACCGTTCGTTGTCCCAGGGCTTGACAACAAAATCGACCGCACCGTCGCGCATGGCCCGCACAGCCAGATCGATATCGGCATAGGCCGTAAAGAGCACAACCTTGACATCGGGACGGTTGCGGTGAATCTCCTGCAACCAGTAGAATCCCTCGTTTCCGGTATTGATTCCGGCCGAAAAGTTCATATCGAGCAGCACAACGTCGATCGGCTCGCGGCGAAGCGTCGTGAGAAGCTGATTGGGAGAAGGCAGCGTCAATACCCGTGCAAAGTAGTTGCCCAGCAGCAGTTGAAGGGCCGCAAGAATGCTGCGATTATCATCGACGACAAGTAAGGTTCCCTCTTTGGTCATAACAGTCGAATATTAAAAAGGTGTCGGCAATTGGATGCAAGTGAACCCCTCCGCTCCACTTTCCCGTGCGATAAAATTAGTGTTTTCGAAGTGAAAAGGGATCGTCCCGTCCAGATTTTTTACGGCAGTGTAAAAATATTTTACAAACATACGAAAAGGCATAAACATCAATATATTGATTAACAACACTTTAAATACTTTGGCACAGCATTGGCACGATCTTGAGCAGAAAAGCCAAAAGCTATAAAACCACATGAAACGAACTCTTTTGACCCCTTTAGTGTCTATTTTATGGACACTTTCACCGATAGCACTCTTTGCCGTTCCCTCGCAGGTGCGATTCGGGACCGATTCGATAGCCGCTCCAGAGGTTCTGGTTTCAAAGGTCGACTCCATCGCTCTGGAAGTGCCCACGCAAGAGACTCACTCCACCCCCATGTCTCTCGATGAGTGTATGCGTTATGCTGTCGAACACAGCCCAGCCGTACGCCGTCAGGACTACACCAACCGCAACTACCGCCAGGACTACATCGAGTCGGTTGCCGCACTGGTCCCCTCGGTGAGCGGAGCGGTCGGTGCCTCGACCAGTTTCGGCCGTTCGGTAGATCCGGAGACCAATACCTATACCGATGTCTCGAATTTCGACAACTCCTACTCGATCTCCGGACAGATGCCCGTTTTTGCGGGTCTCACCGGCATCAACACCCTGCGCGCCGCCCGCGTCATGCGGATGCAGGGAGTTGAGGAGCTGCAACTGGCCCGCGATCAGGTTGCCCTGAAGACCATGGAGGCCTATTTCGACGTAGTCTACTATACCGAAAGCCTCCGTCTGGCCCGCGAGCAACTCGAAACCAGCACGGCCGAACTCACGAAAAGCCGCAAACTCTTCGAGCTGGGTCTGAAGAGCGCCGCCGACGTAGCTGAAGTAGAGTCGCAGTGTGCCTCGGACGACTATCTGGTCACCCAACAGGAGAACAACCTCGCGCTGGCCGAGATCGCCCTAGCAGAGGTGATGAACTATCCGTCCGACCGGCCGCTACAGGTCGATACCGGTATTACGGTCGAGACACCGGCCGGAGCAGCCCCCTTCGACGAGGTGCTCGACTACGCGCTGGAGAACAATCCCAAGGCCGTAGCGGCACGTCATGACGTACGCCACTCACGGCTACAGTTCTCGGTCGCAAAAGGGAACCTCTACCCGTCGATCTACGTCGGAGGCGGCTATTCGACCAACTTCTTCATGAGCCTCGACAACCGGTCGCTCTACCCCACTTTTTCGAACCAGTTCCGCGACAACAGGGGATTCTACGTCTCGGCCCAGCTCAACATTCCGATCTTCGGGGGACTCGCCCGCCGCACCTCGATGAACCGGGCCCGCAACAACTGGCGCATCGCCGAACAGAACCGCACGGAGACTCTCCGGGCGCTCGAAAGCGAAGTGGCTCAAGCCTACCAGCAGATGCTCGGATACGGCAAGGAGTTCGTACAGGCATCGAAAAAGAGCCATGCGGCCCAACTGGCCTACGAGGCCGTCGCGGGCAAATACGACCGGGGCATGGTCTCGGCCCTCGACCTGCAGACGGCAGCCAACAACCTGCTCGAAGCGCGTTCGGAACGGCTCCGCGCCCGCCTGCAATATATTCTCAAGACGCGGCTGGTAGCCTACTATAACGGCGAACCGCTGATCCGCCAATAGAAATAAACCGATACAACCATGGATATTCGCATTGAAAAGAAACGTGGCCTGAAGGCCCTTTTTACCAAACGGGGAATTCCCTATCTCGTCGGAGCCGTGCTCCTCATACTGGTCGTATGGCTGCTCGCAGGCGGCAACTCCTCGACCCTGCGCATCGATGCCCGCACGATCTCGGTCGGCCAGGTCGTACGCGGCGAGTTCAACGACTACATCCGTGTCACGGGTCAGGTACAACCGATCACCTCCGTACAGTTGAGTCCGCTCGAAGCGGGCGTTGTCGAACGGCTGGTCGTCGAGGAGGGTGCCTCCGTACGCAAGGGAGACGTACTGGTCGAGTTGAGCAACACCTCCCTCACGCTCGAAATCCTGAACAGCGAAGCCGAGCTGGCCGAGAAGCAGAACATCCTGCGCAACACCCTGATCTCGATGGAACAGCAGAAACTCGACCTGCGGCTCGACAAGGTACAGCTGGACCTCGACGTAGAGCGTAAACGCCGTACCTGGCAGCAGAACGAGGAGCTATACCAAAACAACCTGATCGCCCGCGAAGAGTGGCTCCAGTCAAAGGAGGATTACGAACTGGCCGCCAAGAAACGCGAACTGAACATCGAGCGGCAGGTGCAGGATTCGCTCTATCGCACGGTGCAGATCGAGCAGATGGAGGATAACCTCGAAAACATGAAGCGCAACATGCAGCTCATCCGCCAGCGGATCGACAACCTGCAGGTCAAATCGCCGATCGACGGCGAGGTCGGACTGCTCGACGTCGTACTCGGCCAGTCGGTTTCGGCCGGGCAGAAGATCGGGCAGGTGAACGACCTGTCGGACTTCAAGGTCGAGGCGCAGATCGACGAGAGCTACATCGACCGCGTACGGGCCGGGCTCGATGCCACCTTCGAGCGGCAGGACACGGCCTTCACGATGCGTCTGAGGAAGGTCTATCCCGAGGTGCGCAACGGCCAGTTCCGGGCCGACTTCACCTTCGCCGGAGTCCGTCCGCGCAACATCCGCAGCGGACAGACCTACTACCTGCACCTCGAACTGGGACAGCCGACCGAAGCGGTGATCATCCCGCGCGGCTCGTTCTACCAAGCGACAGGCGGAGCGTGGATCTACGTCCTCTCGCCCGAAGGCGACCGGGCCTACAAGCGACAGATCCGCATCGGCCGCCAAAATCCGCAGTACTATGAGGTGCTCGAAGGGCTGGAGCCGGGCGAACGTGTCATCGTCTCCGGGTACGAGAACTACGATGCCAACGATGTGCTGATCCTCAACAAATAGAATTTACAACAAACAGCGTTATGAAAATAGCCTTATACAACTTTCTGACCACCCTGCGGCGCTACAAGGTCTCGTCGCTGCTCAACATCGCGGGTCTGACCCTCGCCTTCACGGCCTTCTACATCATTCTGGTACAGGTGCGCTGGGAGCTGACCTTCAACCGAGCCATCCCCGACTCGGAACGCATCTATCTGGTTGCTCCCGTCTCCCCGTTCGGAGATGAGGGCTTTTCGGTCAACTCGCCCCGTCCCGACGGTGAGCAGCTCATCGCCCAGTCGCCAGAGATCGAGGCCGGAGGCTGCGTCCGTCCCTGGGAATGGGATCGACCGGTCTGGATCCGTCGGGATGGCAACCTGCTCCGTTTCCAGGAGTCCTTTTACGAAGTGTCGCCCGGCTTTGTCGAGGCCCTGAACATGCAGGCCGTCGAGGGTGATCTGCAGGCCCTGACGCAGCCCAACAGCGTTGCCCTGAGCCGGTCACAGGCCGAACATCTTCAACTTCGCGTCGGCGATCCGATCTGGTTCGGCGACAAGGAGAACCTTCGTCCCGAAGTACAGAAGGAGGTGGTGGCCATCTACGAGGATTTCCCCGCGAACAGCAGTTTTGGACATCTTGTCGGACTGGTCGATGTCGGCGATCAGGATATTGACGACCCCAACCACTGGAACGACTGCTATTTCGTCCGTCTGCACGAGGGAGCCGACCCCGATGCGGTAGCCCGCCGCTGGTCGGAACTCCACGAATCGCTCTATCGGGACTACCTCGAACGCATGGCCCCGATCTGGGGCGAAGAGATGACCGAGGAGGAGATGAGCGACCCGCGCGCCTGTGCGCTGATCCCGCTCGAAGAGCTCTATTTCGACCGCCATGTTGCCGGCATGGCAGATGCCTTTCCCCTCGGATCGGCCACGCTGACCTACTCGCTGCTGAGTGTTGCGGTGCTCATCATTGTCATCGCGCTGATCAACTTTGTCAACTTCTTCTTCGCCCTGCTGCCCGTACGGCTGAGGGCCGTCAATATTCTCAAGGTCTTCGGAGCCCCGACCCGCTCGCTGCGCTTCAGCTTCCTGTTCGAGGCCTTCGGATTTGTCCTGCTCTCGCAGCTCTGCGCCTGGTATGTGGCTATCGGATTCCAGCGTACCGAGTTCGCCTCGTATGTCAGCAGCTCGCTGGCTCTCGGCGATAACCTCCCCGTACTGGCCATCTCGCTCGCCATTTCGCTCGTCGCTGCATTCATTGCCGGAAGTTTCCCGGCCTGGTACATCACCTCGTTCAACCCGGCACTCGCAGCCAAAGGTTCGTTCGTCGGGTCGAGCGCCGGACGGCGGTTCCGCTTCATCCTGCTCGGCGTACAGTTCATCGTCTCGATCGGTCTGATCGTCTTCTCGACCATCACCCTGCTCCAACAGCGCTACGTGCGCCGCTTCGACCTGGGTTTCGACCACGAACAGGTGCTGACCTTCTACTTCCCCTCGTCGAAACTCACCAACCCCGATGCGTTCGACTCCTTCGCCTCCTCGCTGCAGAGCGATCCGCAGATCATCGGCGTTACGGCCTCCGGAAACAAATTCGTGGCTGATGCCGTCTCGATCTTCGGCCGCAAAATCAACGGAGAGGAGGTGGGCATCCACGTTCGTTTCGTCCGCAGCAACTTCCTCGACGTGCTGGGCATTCCGGTCGTTGCCGGAGAGAAATTCAAGCCCGAGCACGACCGCGACACTACCGTACGCTACATCATCAACGACCTGCTTGCCCGTAAAGGGCTCAAGGTCGGCGACAAACTGGATGAAGGTACCGTCGTCGGCATCTGTCCCGATTTCCACTACCGCCCCCTGCAATACCCCACCGAACCGTTCGCCTTCATCGCAGGAACCTACTGGCGTACCCGGATGTCGCGCTTCTATGTGCGTCTGGCCGCCGGAGCCGATCTGGATGCAGTCTGCGACGGAATTCGAGCCAAGGCCCAAAAGTTCGATCCCGACCGGGAGGCGCAAGACTTCAGGTTCTTCGATGAGGAGATCGCGGTGCAGTACGCCCGCGAGCGGCGCATATCGACCATCGTGGGGCTCTTTACGGTGCTTGCCGTCGTGATTGCCCTGATGGGGGTCTTCGGCATCGTACTGTTCGAAACCCAGCAGCGACGCCGCGAGGTGGCCATCCGCAAGGTGATGGGCGCCACCACCGCCGAGATCCTCCGCATGTTCAACCGCCGCTACGTAACGCTGGTCGTCATCTGCTTCGTCATCGCTGCACCCGTGGGATTCTGGGTGGTCGACCGCTGGCTCTCCTCGTTTGCCTACCGCACCCCGATCCACTGGTGGATCTTCGCACTGGCTCTGGCCGCCGTACTGCTCGTAACGGTCGGAACGGTAACCTTCTGCTCATGGCGTACGGCCGGTGAGAATCCCGCCGACTCCGTAAAGTCCGAATAAACAATGTTCTCCAGATATGAAAATCGCCTTTAGAAACTTTCTGACCACGCTGCGGCGCTACAAAGCCTCGTCGCTGCTCAACATCGTGGGTCTGACCCTCGCCTTCACGGCCTGCTACATCATCCTGGTGCAGGTGCGCTGGGAGATGACCTACAACCGCACGCTCCGCGACTCGGAGCGCATCTATCTGATCGAAACCACCGACTGGTATGAGCCCGGAGCCTGGCAGTCATGGATTAATCGACCTCTCTCCGAACGGCTTATCTCCTCGACTTCGGCCATCGAGGCCGGCGGCTGCACATGGGGAGGCTTCGGCTCCACGGTCGTACTGCGCGAGAATGCCTCGAAGATGGGATACGACCGCTTCACAATCAACGCGGGGTCCATCTCGACGTCACTGCTCAACGTCTTCGACTTCCAGTCCGTTGCAGGCGATGTCCACGACCTGAAACGGGCACAGAGCGTAATTATCTCGCGCTCGACGGCCGAACAACTGGGCCTTGGCATCGGAGATATGATATGGTGCGACACCGAACAGCCCTCGGCCGAGAATGCCCGTGAAATAGTGGCCATCTTTGAGGATTTTCCCCGGAACTCGCTGCTCGCCGACTGTAAAATGGCCATGGATCTGGGAGACCAATCGCTTGATGACCCCTCGGAATGGGGCTTCAACTACTATGTCCGGCTTTATCCCGGAACCAACCCCGAAGCGGTAGCCGATGAGTGGGAAAAATTCTTCGTCGAGATGAATCCCGGCGCAGCGAATGAAGAGGGGCATCTCGAGACAGACCCCGTGCGTTTGTCCTGCATCCGCAACCTCTATTTCGAATCCGATGCCCAAGTCCCATGTGCTCAAGGCTCTGCCGCAACCACCTACACGCTGCTGGGGATTGCCCTGCTGGTCATCGCACTGGCCTTCATCAACTTCGTCAACTTCTTCTTCGCACTGGTGCCCCTGCGCATCCGCACGGTCAATACCTTCAAGGTCTTCGGAGCCCCGAACGCTTCGCTGCGCTTCAGTTTTATCTTCGAGGCCCTGGGACTGGTACTGATCGCCCTCTTCCTGGCCTGGTATCTCTCCTTCGCAATTCAAGGTACAGAGCTGGCCAGCTACATCTCCGCTCCGCTGAACCTCACGCAGAACCTGCCCGTGGTCGGCGTTCTGCTCGTCGTGGCGGTAGCCATGGCAGTGGTCGCCAGCCTCTATCCGGCCTGGTACATCACCTCGTTCCCGCCGGCCATGGTAGTCAAGGGATCGTTCTCCGGAACGGCCGGAGGACAACGGCTGCGCACGCTGCTGCTCGGGTTCCAGTTTACCATTTCGCTGGGATTGATTATCGCCACGGGATTCATCCTCCGCCAACACAACTACATGCTGCGCCAGGATATGGGCTTCGACCGTCACAACCTGATGGCCGTACAGCTCTCCGAAAAAGCGGCCGTGAATTATAATGCCCTGCGCAACCGTCTGCTTGCCGACCCGCGCGTGGTCGATGTTACAGGCGCGGAAGGGCGTCTGGTAAGCGTCAGCCGTATGGGCTGGGGACGCCGGTACAAGGACGAGCCGATCATCTTGCAGGCCTATATCGTACGATGGAATTTCCTGAAAATGATGGGTATTCCGATCGTCGACGGCCGCGACTTTCTCGAAGAGGACGAACACAAGGAGACAGGTATGCTGATCTGCAACGAAGCGGCCCGCCGCGAATACGACCTTGTATTGAACGATGAAATCGGAGGTTTTCTCGGAACGGATCCCCTCGTGGGCGTCTGTGCCGACTTCAACTTCCGCCCGATGCAGTACGGTGTCTCTCCGTTCGTCTTTTATGCGGTTCCGGACGAGTGGTCAAGCCGCTCCTCGCGAATCCTCTATCTGCGCTACCGTCCCGAGGCCGATGTAGTAGAAGTGGCCGACTATCTGCGGCAGTGTATCTCAGAAACGGATCCCCGCCTCACGCCGGGTGAGATCCAGATCCGCACCTTCGAGGAGGAACTGGGGCAGGAGTATGCCAAAGAGCGGCGTCTGGCCACCGTCGTGGGACTCTTTACACTGCTGTCGGTCGTAATCGCCCTGATGGGGGTCTTCGGTATCGTCCTCTTCGAGACACAGTTCCGGCGGCGTGAAATCGCTATCCGCAAGGTGATGGGTGCCACCACCGCCGAAATCCTCCGGATGTTCAACCGCCGCTACATGACGATGGTCGCCGTCTGCTTCCTGATCGCCACCCCGCTCTCCCTGTGGATCATCCACCACTGGATGTCAACCTTCGCCCATCGCGCCCCCTTCTCGGTGTGGATTCCCCTTGCCGCCCTCGCCGCAGTACTCCTCGTAACGACAGCCACGGTAACCTTCTGCTCATGGCGCACGGCCAGTGAGAATCCTGCCAACTCCGTAAAATCCGAATAACAAACAACAAAATACAAACTTAAAAATCTGTTACTATGTCCATGTTGAAAGTAGAAAATCTCCACAAGATTTTCCGAACCGAAGAGATCGAAACAATCGCCCTGAACGGCGTTTCATTCGAGGTGAACGAAGGCGAATTCGTCGCCATCATGGGCCCCTCGGGTTGCGGCAAATCGACGCTGCTCAACATTCTGGGTCTGCTCGACAACCCTACCTCGGGAAGCTACATGCTGCTCGACCACGAGGTAGCCAAACTGCGCGAGAAAGAACGTACGATCTTCCGCAAGGGAAACATCGGCTTCGTCTTCCAGTCGTTCAACCTGATCGACGAGCTGAGCGTCTTCGAGAATGTCGAGTTGCCCCTGATCTACCTGCGCGTAAAGGCATCCGAACGCAAACGCCGCGTAAACGAAATCCTGAGCCGCATGAACATCTCCCACCGCGCCTCGCACTTCCCGCAGCAGCTCTCTGGCGGTCAGCAGCAGCGCGTGGCCATCGCCCGTGCCGTCGTGGCCAACCCCAAACTGATCCTTGCGGATGAGCCCACGGGTAACCTCGACTCGAAAAACGGCCGCGAGGTGATGGAGCTCCTCACGGAGTTGAACCGCGAAGGGACGACCGTCATCATGGTAACCCACTCGCAGTACGACTCGACCTTCGCCCACCGCGTGCTGCACCTCTTCGACGGCGAGCTGGTGCAGGATCTGACCAACCGGATGTAAACTTTCCCTCCACAACCGAAAAAAGCGTTCCTCCTTGACGAAGGGAGGAACGCTTTTAGGTCTGAGGTGCGAAGATCTGTTCTCCTTGCGATTTTTCCGAAGTTCGATAATAATACGAAGATCAGTTGCAATCGTACGAATACGGAGTAATGTCCCCGACGAACAGCGTGATAATATCGAAATCCCGACACCACGTGAAGAGTATTCGAGGTACGATTCACCGATCCGCTCCGAGTAATCAATCCGTCGTAAAACGCCCATTTTCCGCCGATCTCCGAACAAGGAACTTTTTAATCGACAGATGTCATCCGAGTCTCCATATCTTTTTATAAATTGCAGCGTCAAAAAATTATTCCCGTCCTACGGTGAACTATTTAGCACACATCTTTCTTTCAGACAATGATCCCCATCGACAAGTCGGCAACTTCATCGGTGATGCCGTAAAAGGGAACGCTTATCGGAACTATCCGCACGGTATCGCCCAAGGAATCCTATTGCATCGGGCTATCGACTTTTTCACGGACAACCATCCAGCCGTCAAACAGGAGGTCCGGATCCTGAGGGAACGGTTCGGCCGTTATGCCCCCATCCTGCTGGATATCTACTTCGACTATCTGCTTGCCTCCCGGTTCGAAGAGTTCTCGCCGATGCCTTTAAAGCGCTTTGCCCGACGTTTCTACTTCAATCTACTTCGATCGCGACGCTACTTGCCTTTACGTATCAAGCGGTTTATGTGGCACTTCATCGCAACCGATCGACTGGGACGATATGCCACTACAACAGGAATCGAAGAGTCGCTTCGGATTATGATACAATACAAACACATCGACCTGTCGCCCGAAGAAGCTATCCGATATCTGACCCAACATGAACAGGAACTTTGGAGTCTATTCCTATCCTTCTTTCTCGAATTACAGGACTTTTGTCAAAAGCGCATCCGATCGGGAATACAAACCAATTTTCCCGATACCGTCTACGGTAACGACTGACTCCGGAGCTCTCTTCACAACAGGATCGAAGCCCCAGATCGATATTCCGAATGTTATTTCTTCGTTTGGCACCTTCCGACTCGATTATATTTACTACCTTTAGGTGCAAATTTCGACGTATGAAAATTCTTGTTACCGGAGCTGCCGGATTCATCGGCTATTTTACAAGCCGCCGACTGGTCGAAGAGGGGCACGATGTAGTCGGAATAGACAATCTGAACGACTATTACACCCCCGCACTCAAATCGGGACGGTTGGCTGCGCTCGGAATCCCCACGGATTCGATGGCATACAATCATGCGATCCGCAGCCGTCAATATCCGAACTATTGTTTTGTCCGGCTCGATTTGACGGATCGTCCAAGCATCGAAACCCTCTTCCACGAAGAGAGGTTCGATGCCGTCTGTCATTTGGCAGCCCAGGCCGGAGTGCGTTATTCGCTCGAAAACCCGCAGGCCTACATCGACAGCAACATGACCGGTTTTCTCAATATCCTCGAAGGCTGCCACCGATTCCCGGTCCGACACCTTGTCTATGCCTCATCGAGCAGTGTCTATGGCGACAATGACAAGGTCCCCTTCTCGGAGGAGGACCGATGCGATGACCCGGCCAGTTTCTACGCACTGACAAAGAAGGCAAACGAGGCAATGGCTCTCGTCTATGCCAAACGGTTCAACATTCCGGCCACGGGACTGCGTTTT
>DWYR01000024.1 GCA_019118565.1 Candidatus Alistipes avicola
AACGCAAATATATTAAAAATATGGATTGGTCGGTGCAGCGCGAACCGCTTTTTTACAAGAGGTATCGCAAGTTACAACGACATCTGCGATGTGTGGCCACGATGAAGAGGCTTACTTGGCAAGCTTGGAGGTGGTGCGAATGACGCGGGCGGGATTGCCGACGGCTATCGAGTCGTCGGGGATGTTGCGGGTGACGACGCTTCCCGCTCCGATGATACAGCGGTTGCCGATCCGGACGCCGGGACAGACGATTACCCCGCCACCCAGCCAACAATCGTCCCCGATTCCGATCTCAGCACCACGTTCGATACCGGTAGCCCGCTCTTCGGCATCCATCGGATGGACGGCGGTCAGTAGCTGGACATTGGGACCGATGAGCGTGCGGCAACCGATCCGTATCGGAGCCAGATCGAGACATACGCAACCGAAGTTGATGAAGGTTCCCTTGCCGGCGTAGAGGTTGTAGCCGTAGTCGCACTGGAATGGAGTGCGGATGAAAGCTCCGTCGAGTCCGGGACACAACTCCTGAAGGGTCGCCCGATAGGTCTGATCCTGATCGCATAACTCTACGTTGAGGCGGTGGGACAGGCGACGGGCCTGATCCCGATCCCGGGTTAATTCCGGATCCGTCGGGATGAACCACTCCCCGGCAATCATCTTCTCCTTTTCGGTCATGGGTGCCGATGGGTTAGTCGAAACTTTGCATTTCGATCAATTTCGCATAGATGCCGTTGCGGGCCATCAACTCGGCGTGGGTGCCCTGCTCTGCAATTTTACCCTTGTCGATGACGATGATCTTGTCGGCGTTGTGGATGGTCGAAAGACGGTGTGCGATTACGATCGAAGTACGCCCCTCGAGCAGGGAGTTGAGCGCCTCCTGCACGAGTTTTTCACTCTCGGTATCGAGTGCTGAGGTGGCTTCGTCCAGAATCAGGATTTCGGGATTTTTCAGTACGGCGCGTGCGATGCTCAAACGCTGGCGCTGGCCGCCCGAAAGTTTGGCACCCCGATCGCCGATGTTGGTCTCGTAGCCGGCCGGACACTCCATGATAAAGTCATGGGCATTGGCGACTCTGGCCGCCTGCATGATCTCTTCGTGCGTAGCACCCTGCCGTCCCATGGCGATGTTGTTCTCGATGCTGTCGTTGAAGAGGATCGTATCCTGGGCCACGATGCTCATGTGGGCGCGGAGACTATCCTGCGTATACTCCTTGATCGAAACGCCGTCGATCAGAATGTCGCCCGACGTAGGGTCGTAAAAACGGGGAATCAACTCGCTGAGGGTCGATTTTCCGCCACCCGAAGGGCCTACCAGAGCAACCGTCTGGCCGCGTTTGATGTCGAACGAGATGCCGTTGATCACTTCTTTGGTGCTGTCGTAAGAGAAGTGCACGTCGCGGAATTCGATCTTGTCGTGCAGGCCGTCCAGAACCTTGGCATCAGGCTTGTCCTGGATTTCGGGCTGAGAATCGAGTACTTCGAAAATACGCTCGCCGGCGGCGATACCCTGGTTTACGTTGGCGAACTGGTCGATGAACGAACGCACCGGACGGGTGATCTGCGAGAAGACGGCGATGAATCCGACAAATCCGCCGGCGGTCAGCGACCCCGACATGACGAGCGAACCGCCGAAGACGATCAGTACGGAAACGGCCGTCAGACCCAGAGCCTCACTCATTGGGGAAGCGAGCTGTTGGCGTTTGGCCATCGAGAGCATCAGCCGTGAGAACTGGGCGTTGAACTCCATGAACTTGCGACGGATATAGTTGGTTGCGTTATAGCTTTTGATTACCTTGATACCGGAGAGCGATTCGTCCAGGATGCTGACCATATCGCCCATGCGCTCCTGTCCTTTGAGGGCGGGGTGGCGCAGCCGTTTGACGATGCTTCCGATCAACACGGCCACCACCGGCAGGAAGAGGATGGCGAAGAGTGACAGCTGCCACGACACCATCAGCATATAGACTACGTATCCGATGATAAGCAGCGGGTCGCGGAAGATAACCTGCAACGTGTTGGTGATCGAGTACTGTACGACCATGACATCCTGTGTGATACGCGACATGAGGTCTCCCTTGCGTTGTTCGCTGAAGTACCCGGGATTCATTTCCATTACCTTGTTGAACAGGTCGTTGCGCATACGTTGCAGCGAACATACACGCATCCGCTCGACGGTCATGGCACTCAGGTAGCGGAACAGGTTGCTCATCAGGTTCATGATGAGGGTTACCACGGCCAGCAGGATCAACATGTTCGACATGAGGAATTCGGTGCCGAATGTGTTGGTATAGACGTAGTTCAACATGGGAGAGATGTTTGTCAGCGAGATCTCCGAGAGGGGGGGCATCGAGAATACCGGTTCGAAGACGTAGGCGTTTTTGACATCGAAGAGCGTATTCATGATCGGGAGGATCATGGCGTAGGTACACGTGTTGAAGAGCGCGTAGAACAACGCATAGAAGAAGTATGGAACCGCGTATCGGGACATCGGGCTGACGAAGCCCAGCAATCGTTTGTATGTTTTGAACATAAGGCTCGTTTGGATCGGTTATTATAAGTTGCAAAACTAATAAATTTCTCGGGAAGAACAACCTGATTGCCGATATTTGACAGGCCGTGCGCTGTTTTGATGAGAAAACAGCCGGATTGTGATGGGGTTTTAGAGGAATAAATAAAGAGAAGGACGAGACCTTTTGGAATGAGTCTCGTCCTTCTCTTTTATTCGTTGTCGGCGGGCGTATATCCCGTATCTTCGATCAGGTGGGCACGGTCATTGGCGGCCGCGACGGCCAGTTGGTCGCAGCGGTTGTTCTCTACGGTGTCTGCGTGTCCCTTCACCCAGACGAACCGTATGTGATGGCGGCGGTAGGAGCGTAGGAAACGCATCCAAAGGTCGGGGTTTTTCTTGCCCGCAAATCCCTTCTTCTCCCAGCCGAAAACCCATCGTTTCTCGACCGCATCGACCACGTATTTCGAGTCGGAGTAGATGGTTACGTCGCTCCCCTCGAACTTGAGCATTTCGAGTGCCACGCATACGGCCATCAGTTCCATGCGGTTGTTGGTCGTCAGACGATAGCCCTGTGATACCTCCTTGCGGAACCGTCCTGAGATCAATACGGCACCATAGCCGCCCGGCCCCGGATTGCCCAGGGCGGAACCGTCCGTGTATATGGTGATCGGTGCAGGCATCGCTCTCCGTCCGGCTCAGTCCTGTTATTTCAACGCAGCGAGCTGCTCGCGGATAGCTGCGATCTTGGCCTCGGCATCGGCCTGCTTGGCGCGCTCGTTGGCTACGACCTTTTCGGGTGCCGACTGAACAAATCGCTCGTTCGAGAGTTTCTTGAGAACCGATGCGAGGAAGCCCTCGAGGTACTCCAGCTCCTTGGTGAGTTTCTCGACTTCGGCAGCCGTGTCGATCATACCCTCCATCGGGATGAAATACTGGGTCGTTTTCACCAGGAAGCCGGCTGCGGCCGGATCCTTCTCCGTAACGGGCGAGATCTGCGAGAGGTTCCCCATCTTGCACAATACCGGAGCATACTCCTCGGGATAGTTCTCGTCCAGGATGACGTGCAGTGCAAGCGCCTCCTTCTGCGGAATATTCTTCTGTTTACGCACGTTGCGTACCGCCGAGATAATCTCTTTCGCCAGTTCGAAACGGGCCAGCAGTTTTTCATCCTCCTCGATGGCCTTCGGCTGCAGCTGCGTCATGATCGACTCACCCTCCTTGCGGGGGGCGAGATCCTGCCAGATCTCTTCGGTCACGAAAGGCATGAAGGGGTGGAGCAGGCGCAGCAGGTCGTCGAAGAACCCGCGTGTTGCGGCGAGGGTCTCGGCATCGATCGGAGCCTGGTAGGCAGGCTTGATCATCTCGAGATACCAACCGCTGAAGTCGTCCCAGAAGAGTTTGTAGAGGTTCATGAAGACCTCCGAGATGCGGTACGAAGCGAAGTCTGCCTCCATCTGTCGGATCGCTTTCGAAAGGGTCTGGCGGAACCACTCGATGGCCAGCCGGTTGTTCTCGCTTTGCGGCAGGGCGCTGTCGACCGTCCATCCGTTGATCAGTCGGTAGGCGTTCCAGATCTTGTTGCCGAAGTTGCGTCCCTGTTCGCAGAGCGCCTCGTCGAACATCACGTCGTTGCCGGCCGATGAAGAGAGGAGCATTGCCACACGCATGCCGTCGGCACCGTACTGGGCGATCAGGTCGAGCGGGTCGGGCGAGTTGCCCAGCTGCTTGGACATCTTGCGACCGAGCTTATCGCGGACAATACCCGTGAAATAGACGTGGCTGAAGGGTTTTACACCCCGGTATTCGTACCCTGCCATGATCATGCGGGCCACCCAGAAGAAGATAATATCGGGAGCCGTGATCAGGTCGTTGGTCGGATAATAGTACCGGATCTCCTTGTTGTCGGGATAGCGGATTCCGTCGAATACGGAGATGGGCCACAACCACGATGAGAACCAGGTATCCAGCACATCTTCATCCTGACGCAGGTCTGCGGCCTGCAGGTTCGGATCACCGCTCTTGATGCGGGCCTTCTCCAGCGCCTCTTCCGGAGTCGGTGCTACGACGAAGCCTCCTTTGGGGAGGTAGTAGGCCGGAATGCGCTGTCCCCACCAGAGTTGGCGCGAGATACACCAGTCCTTGATGGTCTCCATCCAGTGGCGGTAGGTATTCTTGTACTTCTCGGGGATGAACTTGATCTCGTCCTCCATGACGGCCTTCGTGGCCGGACCGGCCAGTTTCTCCATCGCGAGGAACCATTGCATCGAGAGTTTCGGCTCGATGGCTACGCCCGTACGTTCCGAGTAGCCCACGTTGTTGGTGTAGGCCTCGGTCTTTTCGAGCAGGCCGGCTGCATCGAGATCCTTCTCGATCTGTTTGCGGACCTCGAAGCGATCCATGCCGACATAGAGACCCTCCTTGTTGTTGATCGTGCCGTCGTCGTTGAAAATATCGATCGATTCGAGACCGTATTTCTCGCCCAGCATATAGTCGTTTACGTCGTGGGCCGGGGTAACTTTCAAGGCACCCGTACCGAACTCGATATCCACATAGGAGTCGCGGATTACCGGAATGGAACGTCCTACCAGCGGGACGGTAACCCGGGCATTCTGGGGCAGCCAGTCGTAGCGCGGGTCGGCGGGGTTTACGCAGAGACCCGTATCGCCGAGGATGGTCTCCGGACGGGTCGTTGCCACGATGATCGTGCGGTCCATACCCTCGACCTTGTAGCGCAGGTAGTAGAGTTTGCCGTGCGACTCCTTGAATACGACCTCCTCGTCCGAGAGGGCGGTTTGTGCGGCGGGGTCCCAGTTGACCATGCGTACGCCGCGGTAGATCAACCCCTTCTCATAGAGGTCGCAGAATACGCGGATGACACTCTCGGTGCGGGGATCGTCCATCGTGAAGACGGTACGCTCCCAGTCGCATGAAGCACCCAGTTTCTGCAACTGTTTCAGGATGACACCTCCGTACTTCTCTTTCCAGTCCCAGGCGTGACGAAGGAACTCCTCGCGGGTGAGCGATGATTTCTCGATTCCCTCTTCCTTGAGTTTGGCTACGACCTTCGCCTCGGTGGCGATCGATGCGTGGTCGGTTCCCGGCACCCAGCAGGCATTCTTGCCCTGCATACGGGCACGGCGTACCAATACGTCCTGCAGGGTGTTGTTGAGCATATGCCCCATGTGGAGCATACCCGTTACGTTGGGGGGCGGAATGACGATGGTATAGGGTTCACGAGCGTCCGGCTCGGAGTGGAAAAGACGATGTTTCAGCCAGTATTCGTACCACTTGGATTCGATCTGCTGCGGTGAGTATTTGTCTGCGATCTGCATAGCTTGGTGTTTTTTTTCGATCTTTTTTAGAATGCAAAAATACAAAAACAGGTTGTATTTCAACACTTGTCTCTCTGAATTTCTGCATCTTTCTGTCGGATTTTTCAGAAAAAGGGGGCTTGCGGATGGCAAAAAGAAGTTGTGCCTTTTGAAAAATAGGGATAATTTCTTCCAGATATGAACAATCTGCCTTCCGGAAAATAAAAAACCGGGAAAAAACGTTATCTTTGCAAACTATATTTTAAGGAGAATCTATGAACAACAAGAAAGATAAAAGAGAAACAATCGACCTTGAGGACTTGGGTATGTCTCCCGATGTGCTGGACGGCCGGCATCATGTGATCCCGATCATCACGGGCGGGGACGAGGTGCTGGAGGATGTTCCGGTGCCGGATACGCTCCCGATCCTTACGCTGCGCAGTTCCGTGCTGTTCCCGGGGGCGATTACCCCGATCACGGTCGGACGTGAGAAGAGCATCCGTCTGGTGCGCGAGGTCAATGACCGCGGAGGCGTACTGGGTGCCGTCCTTCAGCGCGAGAGCGAGGTGGAGGACCCGACTCCGAAGGATATGTACAAAATCGGAACAGCGGCCCGGATCATCAAGATCCTGGAGATGCCCAACGGGAACCTGACGGTAATCCTGAACGGTATCGAGAAGATTGAGGTGCGGGAGTATATCGCTACGGAGCCCTATTTGCAGGCGACCGTAACCCCGTTGCGCGATTCGACACCCGAAGGCAAGAACATCGAGTTCGACGCGCTGGTCGATTCGATCCGCGACATTGCGTTGGGAATTATCTCCATTTCGCCCAATATGCCCAAGGAGGCGGCCTTTGCCATCAAGAATATCGATTCGAAACGCGGAATCATCAACTTCATCTGCTCGAACATGGAGCTTTCGGACGAGGACCGTCAGGCACTGCTCGAGGCACCCGGCCTGTTGGCGCGAGCCCGTAAGTTGCTTGAGATCCTGATCCGCGAGCAGCAGTTGGTTGAACTGAAGAACGAGATCCAGAACAAGGTAAAACAGGAGATCGACCGTCAGCAGCGCGACTATTACCTGCAGCAGCAGATGCGTACGATCCAGGATGAACTGGGTGAAGGAACCGATAACGAACTGGAGGAGTTGCGCGAGAAGGCGGCCAAGAAGAACTGGCCGAAAGAGATTGCCGAACTCTTCGAGAAGGAGTTGCAGAAGGTCGAGCGGCTCAATCCGGCCGTGGCCGAATATTCGGTGCAGATGACCTACCTCAATCTGATGCTGGAGCTCCCGTGGAACGATGTGACGCAGGACAACCTTGATCTGAAGTGTGCCCGCGAACAGCTCGATCACGACCATTTCGGTCTGGACGAGGTGAAGGAGCGTCTGCTCGAACACCTGGCCGTTATCAAATTGAAGGGCGACCTGAAATCCCCGATCCTCTGCCTGTACGGACCTCCGGGAGTCGGCAAGACGTCGCTCGGCAAGTCTGTCGCTGCGGCGCTGGGCCGCAAGTTTGGCCGTATCTCGCTGGGTGGTTTGCACGATGAGGCCGAGATCCGCGGACACCGCCGTACCTACATCGGTGCGATGCCGGGACGTATCATCCAGACCATCAAACGGTGCGGATCGTCCAACCCGGTCATTATCCTCGATGAGGTGGATAAGGTGACGGTCAGCAACCACGGCGACCCGTCGAGTGCGCTGCTTGAGGTGCTCGATCCCGAACAGAATACGACTTTCCACGATAACTACCTCGATACGGAGTACGACCTTTCGAAGGTGCTCTTCATCGCTACGGCCAACAACATCGGCAATATCAATCCGGCGCTGCGTGACCGTATGGAGATGATCAACATTCCCGGCTATATCCTGGAGGAGAAGGTGCAGATCGCACTGAACCATCTGCTGCCCAAACAGCGGGAGGCGCATGGTATTCCGGAGGGCAAGCTGGAGATGACGGCCGAGGTGGTCGAGGCGATCATCGCCGGATATACCCGTGAGTCGGGTGTCCGTTCGCTCGACAAGAACCTGGCCAAGATTGCACGCCATCGTGCCAAGCAGATCGCCTTCGAGGAGCCTTACGGACCGCTGGTTACCAAGGAGGATGTCGAGAAGATCCTCGGCATTCCGAAGTTCCTCCGCGAGGAGTACGAGGTCGGCGGCATTATCGGTGTGGTAACGGGCTTGGCCTGGACCGAGGTGGGTGGCGATATCCTCTACATCGAATCGGTGCTGACACCGGGCAAGGGCAAGGTGAGCCTGACGGGCAATCTGGGCGATGTGATGAAGGAGTCGGCTACTATTGCCCACGAGTGGGTGATGGCCCACCACAAGGAGCTGGGCATCGATCCCGAGATGTTCGAGAAGAACGATATTAACATCCACGTACCCGAAGGAGCGATTCCGAAGGATGGCCCGTCGGCCGGCATTACGATGGTTACCTCGATCGTTTCGACCTATACGGGCCGGAAGGTGAAGGAGCGTATCGCGATGACGGGCGAGACTACCTTGCGCGGCCGGGTGCTGCCTGTGGGCGGTATCAAGGAGAAGATTCTGGCGGCCAAACGGGCCGGCATCAAGGAGTTGATCCTTTCGGAGGACAACCGCAAGGATATCTCGGAGATCAAGCCGGAGTACATCGAAGGACTGACGTTCCATTATGTGCGTACGAACGAGGATGTCCTGAAACTGGCTTTGGAAGAGAAAAAATAACCGGTCTAAGCGGAAAGCGGGACGCAGTGTCCCGCTTTTTTTGTATCTTAGTCCGATAAACGAGACGAAATACGATGAAATTAATCGCAATCATACCCGCCCGTTATGCGTCGTCCCGGTTTCCGGGCAAACCGTTGGCGCAGTTGGGCGGCAAGCCGGTTATCCGGCGGGTTTACGAACAGGTAACCCAGGTTATTCCCGAAGCGGTCGTTGCAACCGATGACGAGCGGATCGCCCGTGCGGTCGAGGCGTTCGGCGGTCGGGCCGTGATGACTTCGGCGGAGCATCGCAGCGGTACGGACCGCTGCTGGGAGGCCTACCGCAAATTGGGTGCGGAGTACGACGTGGTGATCAATGTCCAGGGGGACGAGCCTTTTATCCGTCCCGACCAGATCGAAACGATCATGCGCTGTTTCGACGATCCGAATACGCAGATCGCTACGCTGGTGCGCCCCTTTACGGAGGAGGACGGCCTGGCGGCGCTCGAAAACCCCAATTCGCCGAAGGTGGTGCTCGACGCCGAATCGCATGCGATCTACTTTTCGCGATCGGTGATTCCCTATCTGCGCGGAGTGGATCGTTCCGAGTGGCTCGCACGCCACACCTTCTACAAACATATCGGCATGTATGCTTTCCGGGTAGGGGCGCTGGCCGAAGTGACCGCCCTGCCGCAATCGACGCTGGAGAAGGCCGAATCGCTCGAACAGCTGCGCTGGCTTGAGAACGGCTATCGGATCGGGGTCGGCTTGACCCGTACGGAGACCATCGGCATCGACACGCCGGAGGATCTGGCGGCGGCCGAAGAGTTCTTGAAACGAATTAAACAATAGAGCCTCAATGGATAAGAAACCTGTATTTATCGCGGGTCCCTGCGTGATCGAGTCGGCTGAGCTGCTTGATCGGGTCGCTGCCCGTCTGGTAGAGATCAATCGCGTGCTGGGGACGGAGATTATCTTCAAGGCCTCGTTTGACAAGGCCAACCGTACGTCGCTTTCGTCGTATCGGGGAGTCGGCCTGGAGAAGGGTTTGCAGATGTTGTCGGATATCCGCAGCAAATGGGGATTGCGCCTGCTGACCGATATCCACGAGTCGTCGCAGGCGGCGTCGGTCGGCGAGGTGGTCGATGTCATCCAGATTCCCGCTTTCCTTTGCCGGCAGACCGATCTGCTGCTGGCTGCGGCTCGTACAGGACGTATCGTGAATGTAAAAAAGGCCCAGTTCCTTTCGGGCGAGGATATGCGTTATCCCTATGAAAAGGCGGTGGCGGCCGGAGCCGGGGAGGTTTGGCTGACCGAGCGTGGCAATATGTACGGATATAACAACCTGGTGGTCGATTTTCGTAACATTCCCGATATGCGGAAGATCGCCTCGACGGTCATCATGGACTGCACCCATTCGGTACAGCGTCCGGGTGCTGCCGGAGGCAAGACCGGAGGCAACCGTGAATTTGTGCCGGCCATGGCGCAGGCTGCCAAGGCGTTCGGCGCGAACGGATATTTCTTCGAGGTGCATCCCGATCCGGATCACGCGTTGAGTGACGGTCCGAATATGCTCTACCTCGATGATTTGGAGAACGTAATAAAATCTTTGTTGTAATATGGATACCGAAAAGCGAAACGAGATTCTCGATTTGGCGCATGAGACGATCCGCACCGAAGCGGAGGCGTTGCAGCATCTGGAGACAACGATCGGCGACAATTTCGTGGCGGCGGTCGAGGCGATTTTCGAATGCCGCGGGAAGTTGATCGTAACCGGTATGGGAAAATCGGGTCTGATCGGACGCAAGATAGCGGCGACGCTGGCCAGTACCGGTACGCCGAGCTTCTTCCTGCATCCGGGAGAGGCATTTCACGGTGATCTGGGTATGATCTCTCCCGAAGATACGGTGCTTGCACTCTCTTATTCCGGAGAGACGGACGAGATTCTTAAAATCGTGCCGTTCATCCAGAGCAATGGCAATAAATTGATCTCGATGACCGGGAACGACCATTCGTCGCTGGCCCGCAATTCGGATATTCACCTCAATGTGGCTGTGAACCACGAGGCCTGCATCCTTCATCTGGCACCTACGACTTCGACCACGGTGCAGATTGCGCTGGGTGATGCCTTGGCCGTAGCACTGATGAAACTGCGCCACTTTACGAGTATCGATTTTGCCCGCCTGCATCCGGGTGGCAGCCTCGGCCGTCGCCTGTTGATGACTGTGGGCAATGTGATGCACCGGGAGAATCTTCCGGTCGTTCCGCCCGATACTTCGGCCAAGGATATGATCCATGCCGTCAGCAAGGGCGGTTTGGGCTTGATCGTCATCTGTGAAGGAGATGAGATTCTGGGTATCGTAACCGATGGCGATATTCGCCGGGCGATGGAACGCCGTCAGTCGGAGTTCTTCTCGATCCGCGCGATCGATATCGCTACGCGCAACCCGAAGACGATCCGTCCGGGCGAGAAACTTATCGAGGCCGAAAAACTGATGACACAGTATAAGATCGGATCGCTGCTGGTTACCGACGAACAGGGAAAACTGGTGGGTGTTATCCAGATCTATGATATAAAGTTGTAGTACGGTATGTTTTTGATTATTGTCGATTATAAAAAACCGCTCGAGGAGGTAGAACACTACTTGACGGCTCACCGGGAGTTTCTCGACCGTTACTTTGCCGAGGGAAAGCTGCTCTGCACGGGGCCTCAGCACCCGCGTACGGGCGGTGTGATCATCTCGCGCGCATCGAGCCGTGCCGAGGTGGAGACCTTTACGCACGAGGATCCCTTCTATCGTCATGGTATTGCGGTCTATACGATCGTGGAGTTCGAACCGACCAAGTATGTTCCCGGTCTGGAGAAGTTTTTCTAAAAGAGCGGATGGATAAAAAAGAAGAGCGGCAGATGAAATACCATCTGCCGCTCGCTTTTATTTGGGGCAAAGACTATTCTCCTTCGACGAACATATTTTGGTAGTTGATGGTAAACCGTTTGAACGAAAGTACAAAGTCGGCACCCAAGGCTCCGTGAAACAGCTGACTTTGGTTGTCGCTATCCGGAATGATGACCTCCGTATCGTGCAGAGTTACGGGAACGCCGGCCAGCGTGCAGTTGAATTCGGGAAGGGTAACGGTCGTTGTTTTCGAGATACCGCCGAATCCGCCTCGCTGGGAACTCTGCTCCGACAATCCCGATATGGCATCCGGGAACATCGCGAGGAACGCCGCTCCCAGATCTGTTTTTACATTGCCCGTGTCGAATGTTATATCGAACGGAACACCCTGGTATTGGATTCTTACGTGTGGTGTATTGGATTCCAGATACATATTGGACTCCTTTGCCGAGATCTCGGCCGGGAAGATGAATTCCTGCGATTCGTTGTCGATGATGATCTCACGGGCATCCCGGATGAAATGATACCCCAGCACTCCGTCGAATGCAAAGAGCGAGTCGACCTGCGGATCGGGTGGTGCGACCATAAAGATCGGGTTGTGGTAGGTGATTCCGCCGATTCTCATCGAGTCTGCCGTAGCCAGTTTTACGAGACCGACGGTCATGCCCGAAACCGGAATAGAGTCTGCCACGATCTTCAGGCCGACCTCCTCGGCATACTTCTCCGAGACGAAATTTCCGAACGAGCAGCCGGTGTCGAAGATGTAATCTCTGGTCACACCGTTCACCTCGACCGGAATATAGAGGTGATGTCCCCGGCCTACGGCCCCGATACGCATCGGAACCCGAACCTCATGGGAGGGTCTTGTCAGGTATGGAGCCGGGAGTTGGGCGAACGCCTCTCCGACTCGCTGAATAAAAACGAAACTATACAGGGATTCGAACGGGACCGACTCTTTGAGAGCCTCGACCAGTTGTCCGGCCGCTTCTGTGGCTTGGCGATAGTGCCCCATATTCAGCAGATTCATCGCACGAAGTGCGTCCATGCTGATGGCGGTTTGCGGACCGATCTCCTCGCTGTGGTGCTGCAACAACTGCTCCAGCGCCTTGTCAGCTTCTTCGAGACGGTTGAATCCGACGCCTAACTGCGCCTCTGCAATCAGACGCAGCATATCGATGCTGACAGCATCTTTTAACGCAGGGTATTGAGCCTTTAGTTGAAATAGATCCCCATTGTTTACCAACGTACCCAACTCGATGTCCGCTTGTGTCTGGGAGTAGGCGCTCGTACTGCAAAGGATGAGCAGGGATAACAGGAGTGATTTCAGGTGCTTGTGTATCATTTTTATATCGTGTTGTATGAAAAAGCGTTCGCTAATGAAATAACGAACGCTTTTTTGTCGTATTGTGGGTTGCTATCCCCGGATGTAGTGGGGCATTTCGGCGGGAATCGGCATCGAGATCTCGAGCAGACCGCCGACCGTTCCGTCTTCATGACGCCAAGCCGTCTGGTAGATCATTTTACGTACCCCTTTCTTGTCGATCGTATAGGCGTTCGTGCCGCCTTCCTTAATCAGACGGTCGATGATGCCGCGCGAACGCTCATTGTGGCAAGGGAGCATATTTTTACCACGCATATCGCCGTTTACGAGGATCGATTGTTTGTTCATGAAAATAACGACACCCTCCGTGTCGCACGCCGTGATGGCGCAATTCGTGTCTTCAGCCCAGTTGAACATGACTCGTTGTGTTTTATTGGTTGGTTGTGGAAGGTTCTTGCCCTTCGTTTGGTTATTACTTTTATACTACTGGGAAATATTCACCAACTGTTCCCGGTAGGCGTTCAAAATCCGGTTTTTGGAAATGTAGCCCAAGTAGCGGTTCTCCTTGTCCACGACCGGAAGTACCCAGACATGATTCTCTTCGAAACGGCGCAGTACGCTTTGGATCTGTTCGTGCTGCAGGATCTTGTCCGGAGATTGGAGCATATAGTGCCGAACCGAGTTCTGGTATTTGCTCGGATCGAACAGGTCTTCACGTACGTCGTTCAAACGAACGATTCCCAACAGATGGCTTTGTTCGTCGAGAACGGGGAAATAGTCGTCGTGCCGCTCGCGCGAAATGATCCGAACGATATCTCCCAGCGTTTGGTTCTCGTTGATGTAGACACCGTCGTCCTGAACAAGATCTTCGAGTTTAAGCATGACGAAGACCGAAGCATCCTTGTCGTGTGTCAGCAATTCGCCCTTTTTGCGGAGTTGCTTGGTGTAGATCGAGTCGGGATCGAGGTAGTAGTCGATGGCGAAAGCGATGCAGGAGGTGATCATCAGCGGGATGAAGAGCCCGTATCCGTTCGACAGCTCGGCGATCAGGAAGATCGAGGTGAGCGGAGCTTTCATCACGCCCGACATGACACCCGCCATACCGACCAGTGTAAACGAGACGATCGACATATGCCAACCGAACAGCGCGTTGCATACCAGGGCGGTGATGGCACCCATGAAGGCGCCGACGAACAGCGACGGGGCAAACGTTCCGCCGACACCGCCGGCGGCGTTGGTCGAAGCCATGGCGATCACCTTGAAGAACATCGTGGCGATGATGAAAAGGATGACCACCCAGTCGATGTGGCTGAACCGGTAGAAGAGTGAGTTGTCGAACAACTCGGACGGCTGCCCGTGCATGAGGGTCATGAAGCCTTCGTAACCTTCACCGTACAGGGGCGGGAAGATGTAGATCAGGATACCGAGGATCGCACCGCCGAGCAGCCATTTCTTGTATGGGCTTTCGATCTTCTTGAAGATGGCTCCGACGCGGGCATTGACCGTCGTGAAGTAGTAGGACATCAATCCGCATAACATACCCAGCAGGATAAAGAGCGGAATTTGCCGCAACTGGAAAGCATCGGCCGGCGTCAGCGAGATGGCGATGATCGGATCGAATCCGCGGAGCATGAGTGCGATGGCTACGGCCGAGATTGACGAGATCAACAGCGGAATGACCGTCCGCGAGGTAAGGTCGAGCATCAGGATCTCGATCACGAATACCACACCCGTGATCGGGGCCTTGAAGATAGCCGACAGGGCGGCTCCTGCACCGCAACAGAGCAGGAGGGTCATGTTCTTGTAGTTGAGCCGGGCAAGTCGCCCCACATTCGATCCGATGGCGGCACCTGTCAATACGATCGGGGCCTCCGGACCGACCGAACCACCGAATCCGATGGTGGTGGCACCGCCGACGACCGAGGTCCAGCAGTTATGGGAGGCAATGTGGGAGTTTTTGCGCGACATGGCATACAATACGCGCGTAACGCCCTCCGAAATGTTGTCCTTGACGATGTAGCGAACGAAGAGCGAAGCCAGTACAATGCCGACTGCCGGATAGAGCAGGAAGAGGAATTGCGACTCCTCGACGGCAAACCAGTTGGTCAGACACCATTTGATTCCGTAGAGCAGCTGTTCGAAGATGTAGGTACCCAGACCGGCCAGCACACCTACGATAATGGCCAACAGCGCCATGATCTGCTGGTTGCTGAGTCGTTTGGTTTGATTCAGGAACCAGATATAGATCCTTTCGCCCCGCTGGGTCAGATTATGCAGGTTCGGATGTTCCATGGCCGGAATGGGCGGTATTGTCTCTTGAATTAGAAGTGTTTGATACCCATGATTTCGCGTACCTGACGCAGGGTCTCGTCGGCACTTTGGCGTGCTTTGGCTGCGCCGTCGCAAACGACCTCGTGCAGATACTTCTCGTTGGACTGAATCTCGGCGATACGTTCGCGGATCGGAGAGATGCTGGCGATGATATCTTCGGCCAGCTGCTTTTTCAGATCCCCGTAACGGATCTCGCACGAAGCGTACTTGTCCTTGAAGTATTGGAGCGTCGAGGGAGCGGATACCGACTCCATGATCGTAAATATGTTCTGGATGGGCTCTGAAATGGGGGAGTTGGGCTCCGTCGGACCCGAATCGGTGACGGCCTTCATCACCTTCTTGCGAATCACCTCGTCCGAATCGACCAGATATACACAGTTGCCTTCGCTCTTGCCCATCTTGCCCGAGCCGTCCAGTCCGGGAATCTTGACCAGCTCCTCGCCGAAGTTGTAGGCCTGGCTTTCGGGAAAGAAATCGACTCCGTATATTGTGTTGAAGCGGCGGGCGAAGACGCGTGTCAACTCCAGGTGTTGCCCCTGGTCTTTACCTACCGGCACTTTGTTGGCACGGTGGAGCAGGATGTCGGCAGCCATCAGCACCGGGTAGCAGAGCAGGCCGGCATTGACGTTATTGGGCTGTTTGCGCGCCTTGTCCTTGAACGAGGCGGTACGTTCGAGCTCGCCCAGATAGGCGTGCATCGAGAGCAGCAGCGACAGTTCGGTAACCTGCGGAACATCGCTTTGGATGTAAAGCGTAGCCACGTTGGGATCGACTCCGGCAGCCAGGTATTCCGAAAGCACGTTACGTATGTTGTCGTGCAGCATCGTCGGGTCGGGATGGGTCGTAAGGGCGTGATAGTCCGCGATGAAGAAGAAGCAACGCGCCTCGTGCTGCATCTTCGTGAAGTTCTTGAGAGCGCCGAAGTAGTTGCCCAAATGCAATTGTCCGGTAGGGCGAATGCCGCTAAGAACGATATCCATGGTGAAAATGGGGTAAATGTTTAAATATATTGTTGGGAGGCAAAGATATAACAAATCCCGTCAGGAAAGAAAGGTTCGAGGGCGGTTTTGTTGTTTGATATAGATTTTTTTTATACTTTCGTCTTTTGAAATAAGAATTGTATTATGACGATTATCCAACTCGAATATCTTTTGGCTGTAGCCAACTGCGGCAGTTTTTCGCTCGCGGCCGAGCATTGTTTTGTGACGCAACCCTCGTTGAGTATGCAGATTAAATCGCTCGAAGAGGAGCTTGGGGTGGTGCTGCTGGACCGTACGAAAAAGCCGGTTATTCCGACCGAAGCGGGCGAGGTGGTATTGGCCGAAGCGCGTGAGACGCTGCGGGCCTACAATCATATCCGGGAGGCGGTAGCCGAGCTCAAGGAGGAGACATCCGGACGGCTGCGCCTGGGGGTTATTCCGACCATTGCCCCCTATCTGCTGCACAAGTTCATTCCGGATTTCGTACACGATTATCCCAAGGTGGAGTTGGAGATCTCGGAGATGGTGACGGCCGATATTGTGGATGCCTTGCGCCGTGACCGGATCGATGTGGCTCTGGTGGCAGGAGGTACCTGTGGTGAGGGAATTCAGGAGCATGAACTTTTCGACGACCGTTTTTTCCTGTACGTTTCGCCGAACAACCCCCTCTATGAGCGAACGAACGTGCGGATCGAGGATATTGACCTGAAAGAGCTGGTGTTGCTCAGCCCAGGCCACTGTATGCGTGATCAGATTATCGAACTTTGCCAGGCCAAACGGGAGGTCCCGTCCCATTACTCTTTCGAGTCGGGATCGCTCGATACGCTGATGCGAATCGTGGATTGTACGAACTGTCTGACGATCATTCCCGAGATGGCCGTAGAGTTTGTCCCGGCGGAACATCGCAGTCAGGTCAAGAGTCTAGCCAAGGGGGCCACTTCGCGCAAGATCGCCGTGGCCGTGCGTCGGACGTATGTCAAGAGTTCGATCATCAAGGCGTTGGTCGGGACGATTATGGCCCGCATGCCGATACGTCCTTGAAAATAAAATGGCTTTTTCATATATAAATGTAGGCTGAAATCCCGTATTATAAATAGTTTTTTCTAACTTTGCAAAGTTATATTTACACGTAAAAAGATATGGAGAAATTGATTAACACGATCGTAGGTGCTATTCAAGATAAGAAAGGTAAAAACATTGTTTCACTGGACCTTAGGGAGGTTGAAGGGGCGATTTGCTCCTGTTTTATAATTTGTAATGCGGATTCGACGACGCAGGTTGCTGCCATTGCGGCGGGAATCGAGGAGCAGATGCTCGAGAAGCTGGGCGAGAAGGTTTGGCGAGTAGAGGGCCAGCAGAATGCCTTGTGGATCGTTATGGATTACGGAGATGTGATGATACACATTTTTCAAACCGAGATGCGCGAGTTCTATAAACTGGAGCAGTTGTGGGCCGATGCTCCCGCCACCCGTTATGAATACGAAGAGTAAGTTTATATGGTTATATGGCAGAACCGAAAGTAAATAACAAGATGAATATGCCGCGTCCTTCGTGGATGTGGATTTATGGTGTAGTCGTCATCTTCATTCTGGGCTACTGGATGCTCGATATGGGGACGGGTGCCCCGGTGAAGAGCGACTGGAATACGGTTTCAGAGATGATCGAGCGGGGTGATGTGGAGAAGATCCAGGTCATCAACCGCGATCGGGCGGAGGTTTACCTCAAGAGTGATGCCGTGGCCCGTTACCGTACGGATGCTACGGATAAACGTTTCCGTAATATGCCCGAAACGGGTGTTCAGCTGACCTTCAATATCGGATCGGTGGATACCTTCCGCCAGGACCTGGACAAGGTGATGGAGGAGTCTGGACACAATGTGATCTATACCTATGAGACGCGGGAGAACTCCTGGACTTCGATTCTCTTGCAGATGCTTCCGTGGATCTTGATAATCGGCGGCTGGTTTTTCATCATGAACCGCATGTCGCGCGGTGCGGGCGGCGGGGGTGCCGGAGGAATTATGAATGTAGGCAAGGCCCGGGCCCAGGTTTTCGACAAGGAAAATTCGAAGCGGGTAACGTTCAAGGATGTAGCCGGTTTGGAGGAGGCCAAGGTCGAGATCATGGAGATCGTGGACTTCCTGAAGAAACCCGATAAATACCGTGCCATCGGAGCAAAGATTCCGAAGGGAGCGTTGCTGGTAGGTCCTCCGGGAACCGGTAATACGCTGCTGGCCAAGGCCGTCGCCGGAGAGGCGAACGTGCCGTTCCTCTCTATTTCCGGATCCGACTTCGTCGAGATGTTTGTCGGCGTGGGTGCTTCGCGTGTGCGGGACCTGTTCGAACAGGCCAAGCAGAAGGCGCCGTGCATCCTGTTCATCGACGAGATCGATGCGATCGGTCGTGCCCGTGGCAAGAATGCCGGTTTTTCGGGAAACGACGAGCGGGAGAATACGCTTAACCAGTTGCTTACCGAGATGGACGGATTCCAGACCAATACGGGTGTAATTGTCCTGGCGGCCACGAACCGGGTCGATATTCTGGATAAGGCATTAATGCGTGCCGGGCGTTTCGACCGTCAGATCGAGGTCGGACTGCCCGATGTGAAGGAGCGCGAGGAGATTTTCAACGTACACTTGCGTCCTCTGAAACTCGATCCGGATCTGGATCGTTCGTTCCTGGCCAAGCAGACGCCCGGTTTCTCCGGTGCCGATATCGCCAATGTTTGCAATGAGGCAGCCTTGATCGCTGCCCGTCATAATAAGCAGTTCGTCTCGCGTGAGGACTTCCTGGCTGCTATCGACCGAATTATCGGTGGTTTGGAGCGTAAGAACAAGATTATTACCGATGAGGAGAAGCGGGTAATCGCCTACCATGAGGCTGGTCATGCTACGGTAAGCTGGATTCTGGAGAATGCCAGTCCGCTCATCAAGGTGACGATTATCCCGCGCGGCAAGGCGCTGGGTGCAGCCTGGTATTTGCCGGAGGAGCGTCAGATTACGACCCGTGAGCAGATGATGGACGAACTTGCCGCCACGTTGGGTGGCCGGGTTTCCGAGCAGCTCAATTTCGGCGAGGTCTCGACAGGTGCGCTTAATGATCTGGAGCGGGTAACCAAACAGGCTTATGCAATGGTCGCTTATTATGGAATGAGCGACAAGGTGGGAACGCTCAGTTACTATGATTCGACCGGTCAGAGCGATATGTCCTTGACAAAACCCTATTCCGAGCAGACGGCTCAGCAGATCGATGCTGAGGCCAAGGCTTTGATCGCCAAGGCATACGGTATGGCCGAGCAGGTGCTGAAGACGCATGAGGCCGGGTTGAAGGAGTTGGCCGAGTTGTTGTTGGAGCGCGAAGTGGTCTTCACGGAGGATGTGGAGCGTATCTTCGGTAAACGCAAGAAGGATATTCTGCGCGAGCAGAAGGAGGCCGAGGCAAAAGCTGCCGCAGAGGCAAAAGCGTCTGCCGAAGCAGCCGGACAACCGGCTCCGGAACAGGCATCGCAGAACGAGGCGGTTTAATTAGAAAAGCGGATGGTTATGTCGGAGAAGATGCGTAATTTGCTGGTGCGGACGTTGAGCGGAGCGGTATTGACGATCGTTGTGGTCGGTGCTGTTCTGTTGTCGCAATGGAGTTTTATCGCGCTGTTGTTGGTTATTCTGATCGGAGGGATGTGGGAGTTCTACCGGTTGGCTCGCAGAGAGGATACGGTCCCTTTGCCGTGGCTGGGCCTGGCGGGAGGCGTAGCTTTGCTGGCAGCCAGCACCTTGCTGGTTTTCACATGGACGGATTCCAGCCTGTTGGTTTGTTTGCTGCTCTTCCTCTTCTTCATGCTGCTCATTCCAATGATGTTTGTCTGCGAACTCTTCCTCAAGCGGCAGCGTCCGGCGGCGGATATCGGCGTAACGTTGGCCGGAATCTTCTACGTGGCATTGCCGTTGTCGATGTTCCTGTTGCTGCCTATCCAGATCGACGGCTCGGCATGGAATCCATGGGTTATCCTCTTCTATATCTTTATTATCTGGACAAATGACATCTGTGCCTATCTGGTCGGTATGACCTTGGGACGACACCGTCTCTATCCGCGGATTTCGCCCAACAAATCCTGGGAGGGCTTTTTCGGTGGAATTGTCGGTGCGATCGGTATGGGGCTGCTGGCGGCCTGGATCATGGAGGCGGATTATCTGCTGTGGGGCGTTTTGGCCGCGATCGCGGCCATGAGCGGCGTATTGGGGGATCTGATCGAGTCGATGTTCAAGCGAGCGGCCGGAGTGAAGGATTCGGGAAATATTCTGCCCGGACATGGCGGTTGGCTCGATCGTTTTGATGCGCTGATTTTTTCCGTGCCATTTGTTTTTGTATTTCTGATTCTGTTGCAGATCCTTTAGAAAACTTCTAATTATGAAAATAAACAAGGAAGGTTATAAAATTATCGGTATAACGGGTGTCGTTTGTGTCCTGCTCTGGTGGCTGATGTATTATTTGTTGTCGCAGCATTCAGTGAGCGGACTGTTGTGGTTCGGCACGCTGTTGATTGTTCTTTTCTGGTTTTTCATCGTGGCGTTTTTTCGGGAGCCTCGCCGTGTCAAGATCCATGACCCGGAGCTGGTGTTTGCGCCGTGTGACGGCCGTGTTGTGGTGACCGAGGTGGTACACGAACATGAATACCTGGATCGGGAGATGCTTCAGATCTCGATTTTCATGTCGATTACAAATGTTCACATGAACTGGGTGCCGGTCGGGGGAACGGTCGAGTATTTCAAGTACCATCCCGGACGTTTTCTGGTGGCATGGCATCCCAAGTCATCCACTGAAAACGAAAGAACGACGACCGTCGTACGTACGACAAGCGGGAAAGAGGTTCTTTTCCGTCAGGTGGCCGGATTGATCGCCCGGCGTATCGTGTCTTATATGAAAGTGGGGGCTCCGGTCGAGCAGAATTCGGTTTGCGGATTCATCAAGTTCGGTTCCCGAATCGATATTCTGATTCCGAAGGATTCGGAACTGCTTGTCGAAATTGGAGATCCGGTCATCGGATCGCAGACTCCTTTGGCTCGATTGAAATAGAGAGGGGCGACCCGCGAGGTCGCTGATGACTCATGACGATTACACCGCAAACATTGCTTCGGTTTTTGGCGGGAGCGGCCGTAACGGCTGTTATCCTCTTCCTGATGTGGTATTTCAGCTCCATTGTGATCTACATTCTGGTTTCGGCGGTGCTGGCGATCATCGGCCGTCCGCTGGTGGGGTGGATTTCACGGATCCGGATTCGGCGCTGGAATGTTCCCCGCTGGTGCGGAGCCTTGGTGACGTTGGTCGTTATCTGGGTGGTGGCTGTTGTTTTGTGTTGGCTTTTCGTTCCGTTGGTTTCCAACAAGCTCTTCCAGTTGGCGCATCTCGATCTGTCGGCCGTACTGGGTTCGATCGAGGAGCCGCTACAGCGGATTCAGGATTATTTGACCCGATTCCTTGCCCTGCCCGAAGGGACCACCTCTTTCCAGGAAACATTGATTTCGTTCATTCATTCGCATGTCGATTTCGATATGATCAATACGGCCTTCTCGTCGGTGTTGCACGTGGCTTTTTCGACGGTGATTGCCGTTTTCTCCATTTCGTTCATTACGTTTTTTTTCCTGAAGGACGACGGCTTGTTCTATACGATGGTGACCAGCCTGTTTCCGGAACGTTTCCAGGAGAATGTTACCCATGCCCTCGACTCGATCACTTTCCTGCTGGCCCGTTATTTCCGGGGTATTCTGACGGAAAGTTTCCTGTTGATGATAGCCGTGTCGCTGGTGATGATGGCTTTCGGCATGAAGGCGCAGGATGCCTTTTTTATAGGCCTTATCATGGGGGTGATGAATGTGGTCCCCTATGCGGGGCCGACCATTGGAGGTGTTATTTCGGTTATCATGGGGATCATTACCCCGATTGAAGGCATGTCCGTGGGACAGACGATGTTCGTTATCGCGGGATCACTGCTGATCCTGAAAGGGATGGATGATTTCATCCTGCAGCCGACCCTCTATTCGGAACGGGTCAAGGCCCATCCGCTCGAGATATTCATTGTGATCCTGATGGCCGGATCTCTGGCCGGGGTGATCGGCATGCTGCTTGCCATCCCGCTCTATACCGTGCTGCGGGTCTTTGCCAAGGAGTTTTTCTCGCAGATTTCGCTGGTGCGTAAACTTACTGAAAAAATATGAGCATGGATTCGGGTGTTTGGATCGAGGGGGAGGTGCGGCATGGGCGGATGCTGGGCCGCGAACTGGGTTTCCCGACGGCCAACCTGGATGTAGATGACGAATCGATCCCGGACGGTGTTTATGTTTCCCGCGTGGTGATCGACGGACGGGAGTACCGGGCGGTTTCAAACCTTGGGTCGAATCCTTCGGTCGGAGAAGGTCCACGCCATTTGGAGACTCATGTGATCGGTTTCTCGGGCGATCTTTACGGCCGGGTGCTGCGGGTCGAGTTGTTGCAGAAGATTCGGGATGAGCGGAAATTCGCGACGCTTGAGGAGCTGCGACGGCAGATCGAAACGGACTGCCGTATGGTTATGAGTTCATTGTTATTTTAATTGAAAAGATATGTTTTTGGATTTGTCCATTCCCTATAAGGTGGCCGATATGTCGTTGGCCGAGTGGGGACGCAAGGAGATTGAGATTGCCGAGCATGAGATGCCCGGCCTGATGGCGATTCGCCGCAAATACGGACCACGCAAACCTCTGAAGGGGGCGCGTGTCATGGGATCGCTGCACATGACCATCCAGACAGCCGTATTGATCGAGACGCTTCGCGAGCTGGGAGCCGAGGTGCGTTGGTGTTCGTGCAACATCTTCTCGACGCAGGACCACGCGGCAGCTGCCATTGCAAAGACAGGCGTGCCGGTCTTTGCCTGGAAGGGGGAGACGCTGGCCGACTATTGGTGGTGCACGGCGATGGCCCTTTCGTTCCCCGGCGGGAAGGGCCCGAATCTGATTGTGGATGACGGTGGCGACGCTACACTTTTGATTCATAAGGGATTCCGGGCCGAAGAGGATGCCTCGACGCTCGATCACGAGCCCTCGTCGCACGAGGAGGGGGTTATTCTCGACACACTGAAACGGATTCTGGCTGAGGATGCCTCCAAATGGCACCGTACGGTGGCCGAGTGGAAGGGCGTGAGCGAGGAGACCACGACGGGAGTTCACCGCCTCTATCAGATGCAGGCGGCCGGTCAACTGCTCGTTCCCGCGATCAATGTGAATGACTCCTGCACCAAATCGAAGTTCGACAACCTGTACGGATGCCGTGAGTCGCTGGCCGACGGCATCAAGCGGGCGACGGATGTGATGATCGCCGGCAAGGTGGTTGTCGTGTGCGGCTATGGCGATGTGGGCAAGGGTTGCGCCCGTTCGATGCGTTCGTACGGCGCACGGGTGATTGTCACGGAGATCGACCCGATCTGTGCGCTACAGGCGGCTATGGAGGGCTTCGAGGTGAAGACCGTCGAAAGCGCTCTTCCGGAGGGCAACATTTACGTGACCTGTACCGGTGACCGCGATATCATCACCCTGGAGCACATGCAGCGGATGCGCGATCAGGCGATCGTCTGCAACATCGGACACTTCGACGATGAGATCCAGATGGCGCGTCTGGAGGAGGAATCCGGTGCCGTGAAGACCAACATCAAACCGCAGGTCGACAAGTATACCTTCCCCGACGGACACTCGATCTTCGTGCTGGCCGAGGGGCGTCTGGTGAATCTCGGTTGCGCTACGGGCCATCCCTCGTTCGTGATGAGCAACTCGTTCACCAACCAGTGCCTGGCGCAGATGGAACTGTGGGAGAAGGATCTGAAGGTCGACGTTTACCGCCTGCCCAAGCACCTCGACGAGGAGGTTGCCCGCCTGCACCTGGAGAACCTGGGTGTCGAGTTGACCCGTTTGACCCAGACGCAGGCCGACTACATCGGCGTGCCGGTCGACGGCCCCTACAAGCCGGAGCATTACCGCTACTAATCTTCGAGTGCGGATCAACAAAAAGGAGAGGAGGCAACCCCAAGGCTGCCTCCTCTCCTTTTATAATAAACATCCCCGCATGCAGATGCGGGGATGTTCTTTTGCAAAGTCGGGATGCGTTCCCGTCGGGCTGTTAATATCCGAACAACTCCTCCTGGCCGAGTACCTTAACCGGACCGAGGTTGCGCAGATACTCCTGATCGAGGTCTTTCAGATCGCCCAGGATGCAGTAGGTGTATTTGCGATCCTTGATCCACTCCTGCTGAACAGCCTTCAGGTCCTCGAGGGTCATGGTCTGCACCTTCTCAAAGACAGCCTTGTTGCGATCCTCGGTTACGCCCAGGTCGCGGTTGTCCAGATAGCTCCAGAGCACCTGCTCCTTGATCGTACGGTTGGTGCGGATCGAGGTGAGGATGGACTCCTTGGCCAGGTTGAAGGCGGCCTCCGATTCGGGCATGTTGTTGATGATCTCGGCGAAGGCGTCGATGGCCTGAACCATCTTGTCGTTCTGGGTGGCGATAAAGGCTGCGAAGGCATAGTTCTCATCCTTGTAGCTCGGAGTCAGCCACTGGGTGAAGGCTGTATAGGCCAGACTGCGCGATTCGCGCATCTCCTGGAAGACGATCGAACTCATGCTGCCGCTGGTGTACTCGTTGTAGAGACGCTGCAGCGGATCGACTGCCACGTTGAATTCACGATCGAGGTTTGCATACTGGAGGAAGTAGAGCTGCTGGGCATCGTAGTTGGCCAGTACGACCGAGTTTTCGTTGGTCGGCAGGAAGCTCAGACGCTGCGACTGCAGGGGCTCCAGCTGCTCCGGCGTATGGTGATGCTCTTTCAGCACCTTGAGCAGTTCTTCTTTCGAGTCGGGACCGTAGTAGAGAATGGTGTGCTGCTTGGTCATCAGGTTGCGGACCTTCGCGAGCAGATCATCCGAGTTGATGGCAGCCAACTGATCGTTGGTCAGGGTGATCCGTTTGATCGCCTCACCGCCGAAGAAGGCGTAGCGCTGCAGAGCGGCAAAGTTGGCCCCCTGGTTCAGTTTGCTGTTCTCGCGGGCCTTCAGCAGGTCGGCCTTGTAGTTGGCCAGAATCATCTCATCGCCCTGGGCATTGGCAACCAGATCCTCGAAGATCTCCATGACCGTACCCATGTTCTCGCTCAGACCGTAGAAGGTTACGTAGCAACGGTTCTGTCCGACCGAGAGTTCGTAGTAGCAGGCGATGTCGTAGAGCTCCGAGGCGATCTGAGCGGCCGTCTTGGCCGTCGTGCCCAGGTAGTCCATGTAGTTGAAGGCAAGGTCGAGTGCAGGATCGTCGATCAGACCGGTCTCGAAGAGGTAGGTCATCGAGAAGAGGTCGTTGGTCGTGTTCTTCTTGTAGAGAACCTCCTGCCCGGCATCGGTCTTGAAGATCTCCATGTCGCGCTTGTAGTCGACGAATACCGGCTCGATCGGTTTCACCTTCGTATTCTGGATCTCGGTCAGGAACTCGCTCTGCATGTCGCGGTTCATGACAATCGGGGTCAGTTCGGGTTTGGCGATCTTCTGAACGTTCGGATCCGTACCGGTGCGCTTGTAGATGAGACCGTAGTTCTCCGGTCCCATGGTCTTGGCGGCCCAGGCAACGAGCTGCTCCTTGGTGATCGCCTCGATGCGTGCAATCTGATCTACCTGATCCTTCCACGGAATACCGCCGATGAACGAATCAACGAACAGATCAATGCGGCCCTGGTTCGACTCGATGTTTTTCATCATGCTCACCTTCAGGTTGTTCACAACGGCCTTCATCAGCTCCTCATCGTACTCGCCATTGCGGAACTTCGCAACCTCCTGCAGCAGCAGATCGCGAACCTCGTCGAGGGTCTGACCGGCCTTCGGACGGCCGTAAACCACCATCGCACCGTAGTCGGCACGCTGATCCACGTAGGCGTATGCGTTCAGCACCTTCTGCTGCTGAACCAGATCGAGGTCGAGCAGACCGGCTACGCCGTTGTAGAGCACCTGGCTGGCCAGCAGCGCATAAGCGGCATCCTCGGAGGCCTCGCTGCCCGAACGCCAAACGAGCGTTACGTTCTCGGCATCGGGACCGAATACCTCCTTGACGATCGGCTTGGTGATCGGAGCCTCCTCGGCGAAGGTCAGCTGCGGAAGATCCTTGTTGGGCTCCATCGCACCGAAGTATTTGTCGATGATCTGGATCATTTCGTCCGGATCGAAGTCACCGGCTACGCAGATGGCCATGTTGTTGGGCACGTAGTAGGTTTTGTGGTAGTTGCGTACGTTGGTGATCGAGGGGTTCTTCAGATCCTCCTGAGTACCCAGTACGTCCTGCTTGCCATAGGGGTGGTGCGGGAAGAGCACCTGCGCGATGGCCGAGTAGACCTTGCGGCCGTCGTTCGTGAGCGACATGTTCTTCTCCTCGTAGATGGTCTCCAGCTCGGTGTGGAAGCCGCGAATCACGGGGTTCTGGAAACGGTCGGCCTGGATGCGGGCCCAGTTCTCGATCTGGTTCGAGGGGATATCCTCCACGTAGACGGTCTCATCCATCGAGGTGTAGGCGTTCGTACCCGTAGCTCCGATGGCACTCATCAGCTTGTCGTACTCGTTCGGAATGGCGTACTTCGAAGCCTCGTAGCTGATGCTGTCGATCTGGTGGTAGAGCGCTTTGCGCTCAGCCTCGTCGGTCGTGTTGCGATAGACCTCGAAGAGGGCCTCGACCTGGTCGAGCATCGGTTTCTCGGCCTCGTAGTTGCTCGTTCCGAACTGCTGCGTTCCCTTGAACATCAGATGTTCGAAATAGTGGGCTAGACCGGTGGTCTCGCTCGGGTCGTTCTTGCCGCCGACTTTTACGGCGATCGAGGTCTGGATGCGCGGTTCCTCCTTGTTTACACTCATGTAAACCTTCAGACCGTTGTCCAAGGTGTAGATACGGGTCTGAAGCGGGTCGTTCTTCACCGTCTCGTACTTGTACTTGGAGCAGGCCGCCGTGAGTAGTGTCATCGCAGCGACCGCCAGTAGTAATAGCGTTTTTTTCATAGTGGTGAGTATTTAGATTAAAAAGTTGTTGCAAACCACTCCTTGACGACGGGGTAGGTGTCCGCCCAGATCTGGACGAGCATCCAGATGGCGACGATGAGTTTAAGTCCGGTCCCGACGATGAACGCGAGGAAGGATCCGAATCCCGACTTGAAGGATCTTGCCGTATCGTTTCGGTCGTGCAGCAGTTCCCCGAGAACGGCACCGAAGAAGGGACCGAGGATGATGCCGAAGAGGCCGAACCCGAAGATGAATCCGGCGATCATGCCGACGGTTGCCCCGATCGATCCGGCCCTCGACCCACCGGTCAGACGGGTGAGGTATCCCGGCAGAAAGTAGTCGATCACCGAGACGGCGATGCATACCGCGAGCCAGATCCATAACATCGAGGTCGGGATCTGGGAGTAACTGCAGAAATAGGCACATAGGAAACCGAGGTAGCTGAATACCACCCCGGGGATCAGTGGAACGATGCATCCGATAATACCCAGAATTGATAACACGAACGCTATGATCGAGAGTGCTATATCCATAAAGAGAGAATCGGAAAATTATTCGTTCAGACAAATATATGTGTTCTCTTTCGGATAAGCAAATATTTTAAAATCATTCTTGAGTGAAAATCAAAATCCCGCCTCCGATCCGGGAGACGGGATTAACCGATTGATTTGAAGTGTGATTACTTGATCAGCTTATTGGTCGCCGTATCCGGGAAAATGACCCACGGTTTGAAGGTTTTGGCCTCTTCGAAATCCATTCGGGCATAGGAGACGATGATGACGATATCGCCTACCTGAACCTTCCGGGCAGCGGGACCGTTGAGGCAGATCGAACCGCTGCCTCGTTCCCCTTTTATGATATAGGTTTCGAATCGCTCTCCGTTGTTGATGTCGAGGATCTGGACTTTCTCGCCTTCGATCATGTTGGCTGCCTCCAGCAGGTCTTCGTCGATGGTGATGCTCCCCACGTAGTTCAGGTCGGCCTGCGTTACGGTAACCCGGTGGATCTTCGATTTAAGGACTTCGATCTGGAATTTCATCGCAGTTTGATATTATCGATTAGACGAATGTCGCCCGCTTGAACGGCGATACAACCCTGGATGGCCGGACTTTCCTCCCAACTCTTGACCTGCTGCATCGTAGTGGCATCGACCACCTGGAAATAGATGACCTTCAGCAGCGGGTTGCGCTCGACCTCGGCGGTTACCCAGGCGGTGAGCTCTTCCGGAGTCTGGCGGCGGGATTCCTCCACGGCTGCTTTCAGGACCTCGTAAATATGAGGCGCGGCAGCCCGGTGAGGAGCATCGAGCAATGTATTCCGTGACGAAAGCGCCAGTCCGTCCTCTCCGCGAACGATCGGGCAGGCGATGATCTTTACCGACAGGTTCAGTTGGCGTACCAATGCCCGAATGACGGCGATTTGCTGGAAATCCTTTTCGCCGAAGTAGGCGCAGGCGGGATTTACCAGGTCGAACAGCCGGCTGACCACTTGAGCTACACCGTTGAAATGGCCGGGGCGTGTAGCACCTTCCATTACCTTGTCGATTGCACCGAAGTCGAACAGACGGATATCGGGTTCCGGATATACCTCCTCGACCGACGGAGCGAAGACGAAGTCCGCACCGGCCTCTTCCAACAGACGCAGGTCGGCATCGAGGGTTCTCGGATAGTTTTTCAGGTCGTTTTTGTCGTTGAATTGCGTGGGGTTGACGAATACGCTCACCACGACGGTTTCGCATTCGCGACGGGCGCGCTCAACGAGCGAGCGGTGTCCTGCATGAAGTGCACCCATGGTCGGAACGAATCCGATTCCGGCCTGATTCCGCGAGCTTAATTCGCGACGCAATTCATCCCTGCTTGTTATTGTTTTCATTTTTACAGCTTAAAGACAGTCTGTCATATTGACGGGGCAAAGGTAGAAATAACAATTAAGATTCAAAAGAGAAAGTTTTAAAAAATAAGGGTGAAAAAAGCCCTGTTTTGTTCTGAAATGTGCATTTCTGTGGCCTGTAACAGAACAAAGCGAAGAGAAGGGGAGTCAAAAGGCGGTCATATTGTCATGACTTGAAAAAAGGAGACGTTCCTGAATCGTTTGGCAGGTTTGTTGCAAGTTAATAGTTAGCCGTTTGGGTCGCAGACGGCGCATTTAAAATTTGTTGATTATGGAAAATAGAGAACAGAAAGCCGGTAAATACCGGCGACATTCGGACAATTGGCTGCTCCCCTTGCTGCTGGGTATCCTTTTCCTGATAGGTGGTGTCATTGTATTTTTCGAACCGGGCCGTTCTTATATGACTTTGTCGATAATGTTCGGTATTGCAATTATCCTTTCCGGAGTTTTGGGTCTTTATATCGGACTGAAAATTCCGGCCGGAGCCGGTAAAGGGTGGATGATTTTTACCGGAGTCCTTGAGTTGATTCTCGGTATCATGTTGTTGGGTGTACCATCTCTGCTGCTCTCTCTGCTGCCGGTTGTCTTGGGATTCTGGCTGCTTTATCGCGGTCTTCTGGCAATTGGTTTCGCGGCCGATATGATGGGATGCGGCGTGAAAGGGATGGGCTGGTCTCTGGTTTTCGGCATTCTGGTCGTGATCGGAGCCTTGATGATCCTGTTCAACCCGCTGCTGGGTGTCGGCGTTGCCGTTGTCTGGCTGGGAGTCGCGCTGTTGTTGGCCGGATTCGACCTGATTTCGGATGGTATCAATCTTAAACGATTGCAGAACCGTTTGAAATAGAAGTACGAACTTTATTCTGTACGACCCGGCATGGATGGATGTCGGGTCGTTTTGTTTGTACGGTTGTACGATGAAAGGGGTGGTTTCTCCTTTGTCGTGAGGACAATTTTGCCGACAAGTTTGTCTCTGCCCGCACTTTTCGTATCTTTACAGAAAATCGGATGCGCCTCGGACAAATTTGCAAACAGGGTTTGCATTTGCCGCTTGGCTTTCACTATCTTTGTGCTATAAATTTTGTTACCGAACGAAGTAGTTTCTACGTATGAATATAGCCATTGTTGGAACCGGTTATGTCGGTCTTGTCTCCGGGGCGTGTTTTGCGGAAGTTGGTGTCGATGTGACTTGTGTGGATGTCGATCAGAAGAAGGTCGAGTCGTTGATTCGAGGGGAGATCCCGATCTATGAGCCGGGGCTGGATGAGATCGTAAAGCGTACGGTGCAGGCCGGTCGTTTGCATTTTACAACGGACTTGCGTTCATGTCTGGAAGATGTCGAAGTGGTTTTTTCCGCAGTGGGGACCCCTCCGGATGAAGATGGTTCGGCCGATCTGAAACACGTTTTGTCGGTCGCCAGGGAGTTTGGCCGTTCGATTCGGAAATATACTATTCTGGCCATCAAATCGACCGTCCCGGTCGGTACGGCTGCCAAAGTGAGTGCCGTGATTCGGGATGAACTTGATAAAAGAGGAGAAAATATCGATTTTGAAGTCGTTTCGAACCCTGAGTTTTTAAAGGAAGGGGCCGCAGTTAAGGATTTTCTCTCTCCGGATCGAATTATTGTCGGAGTGAGCAGCCGTCGGGCTGAAGAGACCATGACAAAACTTTATCGTCCGTTTATGGTCAGCAAGCCTCGAATCCAGTTCATGGATATTCCTTCAGCCGAGATGACCAAATATGCCGCGAATGCCATGTTGGCGACCCGAATCTCTTTTATGAACGATATTGCGAATCTGTGCGATTTGGTGGGAGCCAACGTGGATATGGTACGCAAGGGCATCGGTGCGGATTCTCGAATCGGGAGCAAGTTCCTTTATTCGGGGAGCGGATATGGAGGATCGTGTTTTCCGAAGGATGTCAAAGCCTTGATTTCGACCGCAAAGGAACATGGCTACCGGATGCAGGTTGTCGAGGCGGTCGATGCCGTTAATGAGCGACAGAAAGAGGTGGTTGTTGCTAAACTCCGACAACTGCTCGGCGATTTGCGGGGGAAGACGATTGCCTTGTGGGGACTGGCCTTCAAACCCGATACGGATGATATGCGGGAAGCGCCTTCGTTGGTGGTGATCGAGCGATTGCTGGCATCGGGAGCTCTCGTGAAGGTGTATGATCCGATTGCGATGGAGGAGTGCCGTCGTCGTTTGGGGGATCGGGTTGTTTACGGTCGGGATATGTATGATGCTGCCTTCGAAGCGGATGCGGTAGCGCTGTTGACCGAATGGAAAGAGTTTCGTATTCCGAGTTGGAGTGTCCTACAGCGGACAATGCGTCGATGCGTGTTGGTTGACGGTCGAAATGTCTATGAGCGGGCAGAAATTGAAAAAGAAGGTTTTTTGTATACCGGAATTGGCAAATGATTGCCAAATAGGAGCCAGAGAAAAAAATAATCTATGTTTATGTGCCGGGATGAAGAGTCTCGGTATTATTTTTATTAAATAATTCAAGCTATATATTAAATATTTTACAAACATGCTTGAGAAAAAATGGTTTCGAGCTTTTTTTTAAAATATTTTTATTTGATTTTTTTTGGAAGAGATGTTTTTTTGTCGTAACTTTACAACGAAGTTTGGGGAGAGCGTCTTTTATGAGAGGCTGTTTATGGACCTTTTGTAGAGCAGGATATGATCTCTTCCTGTTTGATATTTAAAATGCGGACGAGAAAGTATATTGTTGCGGAAAAATCGATTGTTCAGACTTGGAGAACTTTTTTTTGTACTTCTCCGATCGAGTCGATGTCGGTTTTTTTCTCGGAAGCCTGTATTCGAAACTTTCTAATTTTTTATTCAACCCAGAAGGAGGACTCGATGCGAAGCGGGTCCAAATTCGCCTAATTAATTGTTTTTATGAAAAAATTATCATTTTTCTTGGTCGCATTGCTGACTACTTTTGCTTTGGGCTTCAGTAGTTGTAGCGATGATGATCCGGCACAGACAGCCGTTCCGGTGATTACGGCGGCAGACCTTTCGGTGCCGGCAGAGGCTGGCGAACGTTCTTTGAACGTAGTGGTTGC
>DWYR01000025.1 GCA_019118565.1 Candidatus Alistipes avicola
TGACCGATGACGAGCGCCTGCAGCCGACCGAACTCAATCCCGAAATGGCCACACTGGACTGCGGAACGCTGAACTTCGGTGGCGACGAGGTCTTCTTCAATACCGAGAACACCATTAAATATTTCGGCGACCGGATGATCGAGCGCGGCATCAAGCCTGAACTCGAGGTGTTCGACAAGAGCATGATCGAGATGGCGCTGCGCATGCACAAGAAGGGACACATCAAGAGCCCGATGCACTTCGACTTCGTCATGGGCGTAAACGGCGGTATCGGCGGCGAATTGCGTGATTTCGTCTTCCTGCGCGGCAGCATTCCTTCGGATGCAACCTATACGGTTGCCGGTATCGGCCGCTATGAATTCCCGCTCGCTATGGCGGCTATCATCGACGGTGGCCACGTACGCGTCGGCTTCGAGGATAATGTCTATCTGTCGAAGGGCGTGCTGGCCAAATCAAACGGCGAACTGGTCGAGAAGGTCGTACGCATGGCCAAGGAGATGGGACGTGAGATCGCGACCCCGGCCGAGGCACGTGCCATTCTGGGCCTCAAACCTTTGAAATAAACAATAATCACATAACTATTAAAACACACACAACCATGAAAAAAGGCAATAAATACGGTACCCACCGAGTAATCGAACCCAAAGGCGTTCTGCCGCAGCCGGCGAACAAAGTGGACAACAATATGGACGAGATCTACGACAACGAGATCCTGATCGACGTTCAGACCCTTAACATCGACTCCGCAAGCTTCACCCAGATCGAGGAGCAGGCTGGCGGCGACAAGGAGAAGATCGCTCAGATCATGCTGGATATCGTTGCAAAACAGGGCAAGCACCGCAACCCGGTAACCGGTTCGGGCGGTATGCTGCTCGGTACGGTAGAGAAGATCGGTGACGCGCTGATCGGCAAAACCGACCTGAAAGTAGGCGACAAGATCGCAACGCTCGTATCGCTGTCGCTGACCCCGCTGCGCATCGACAAGATCAAGGAGATCCGTCCGGAGATCGACCAGGTAGACATCGACGGTAAGGCAATCTTGTTCGAGAGCGGTATCTATGCCAAGATTCCGAGCGATATGCCCGAGAACCTGGCTCTGTCGGCACTCGACGTTGCAGGTGCTCCGGCCCAGACCGCAAAACTCGTAAAACCGGGCGATACGGTACTGATCATCGGTGCAGGTGGTAAATCGGGTATGCTCTGCTGCTACGAGGCAAAGAAACGTGCCGGTGTAACGGGTAAGGTAATCGGTATCACGCACTCGCCGAAGAGCACCGAGCGTCTGCAGAAACTCGGCTTCTGCGACTATGTATTCGCAGCCGATGCAACGCAGCCGGTTCCCGTTATGGAGAAGATCTCCGAGCTGACGAACGGTCAGATGGCCGACATCACGATCAACAACGTGAACATTCCCGACACGGAGATGACGAGCATCCTGTGCACCAAAGATACGGGTATCGTATACTTCTTCTCGATGGCTACCAGCTTCACCAAAGCGGCTCTGGGCGCAGAGGGTGTCGGCAGCGACGTTACGATGATCGTAGGTAACGGCTACACGAAGGGCCACGCCGAGATCACGCTCCAGGAGTTGCGCGAGAACGAAGAACTCCGCAAAATCTTTACGGAACTTTACGCATAATCAGCGATGGGAGAGAGCAGAAGAAAACAGTATTTTCCGAACGTATCCGACGCTGATTGGAACAACTGGAAATGGCAGGTTGCCAACCGTATCGAGACGGTTGAAGAGCTGAAGAAATACATCACGCTGCAACCCGGCGAGGAGGAGGCGATCCGCGAGTCCCTCAAGACGATCCGTATGGCCATCACGCCGTACTACCTGAGTTTGATCGACAACAACGATCCCAACAGCCCGATCCGCAAACAGGCTGTCCCCTCGATCAACGAGTTGCACAAATCGGAGGCCGATCTGGACGACCCTCTGCATGAGGATTCCGATTCGCCGGTTCCGGGTCTGACTCACCGTTACCCCGACCGTGTGCTGTTCCTCATCACGGATATGTGCTCCATGTACTGCCGTCACTGCACCCGTCGTCGTTTCGCTGGCCAGCACGATGCTGCCGTACCGATGGAGCGTATCGACAAGTGCATCGACTACATCGCACGCACGCCGCAGGTTCGCGACGTATTGCTGTCGGGTGGAGATGCCCTGCTGGTTTCGGACAGCACGCTGGAGTATATCATCCAGAAACTGCGCGCTATTCCGCACGTGGAGATTATTCGTATCGGAACCCGCACCCCGGTGGTTATGCCGCAGCGTATCACGCCCGAGCTGGTTAACATGCTGAAGAAATACCACCCGATCTGGCTCAACACGCACTTCAACCACTCGGACGAGGTGACCGAAGAGTCCCGTCAGGCTTGTGCACGTCTGGCCGATGCAGGTATTCCGCTGGGTAACCAGTCGGTTCTGCTGCGCGGTGTAAACGACTGCCCGCACATCATGAAGGAGTTGGTACACAACCTGGTAAAGATGCGTGTGCGTCCCTACTACATCTATCAGTGCGACCTGAGCACCGGTATCGAGCACTTCCGTACTCCGGTTTCGAAGGGTATCGAGATCATCGAGAACCTGCGCGGACATACGTCGGGTTATGCCGTACCGACCTTCGTGGTAGATGCTCCGGGTGGCGGTGGCAAGATCCCCGTAGCTCCGAACTATGTAATCTCCGAGTCGCCCAAACGCGTAATTCTGCGTAACTACGAGGGTGTGATCACCACCTATACGCAGCCTCAGGATTACAAGGACGAGTGCCATTGCCCGACCTGCCGCCAGAACAAAGAGGGTGTTGCCTCGCTGTTGGACGGTAAGCAGCTGTCGCTCGAGCCGAAAGATCTGAGCCGCAACAAACGTAACAAACACGAATAATTAACGTAGGAGGAGTGCTCCAGCTTACGTTGGAGCACTCCTTTACATAACAACATGGAGTCGTTTGACGCACAAGCGATTCCACATAAGAAAAAATTGAAATCGTCGAACCCGGAAAGATTCGGCGATTCCGTGTGAAACACCGTTCCGGAATTTACGAACCTTGTTATTTGTCATGTCCTTTATCGAAGAGATAGCCGACTACCGCAGCGTTTCGATCGTAGGGCTGGCCAAAAACGCCGGCAAGACCGAAACGTTGAACTATATTCTCAAGAAGGTGCATGATGGAGGCAAGCGACTGGCAGTCACCTCGATCGGTATCGACGGAGAGAGTCAGGACCAGGTAACCCAGACGGCCAAACCGGAGATAGAGATCTACGAGGGGATGATTTTCGTCACCTCCAAGAAGCACTATCGCGAGAAACGTCTGATCGCCGAGGTGTTGGATGTCGACTCGCAACAAACCTCGCTGGGACGTCTGGTAACGGCACGGGCCATCACATCGGGCAAGGTAATTCTTTCCGGTCCGGCCAGTACGCACGGGCTGCGCGACTACATCGAAAAGATGAAGCGCTGGCAGGTCGATACGACCTTCATCGACGGGGCGTTGTCGCGTCTCAGTCTGGGGTCGCCGGCCGTCACGGAGGCGATGGTGCTGGCAACGGGTGCCGCCGTATCGCGGAATATTGCAGAGCTGGTCAAACGGACCAAATACACGTATGACCTGACCCAGTCGGAGGCCGTCGATCCGGCTCTGGCAGAACGGCTCGCCGGTATCGAAACGGGAGTTTGGGGTATCGACCCGCAAGGGGAGGCGCATGATCTGCGGATCCCTTCGGTGCTGATGCTGGAGAATCACAAGGAGGAACTGTTCCGTTACGGCCATACGATTTTCGTGGCGGGAATCGTAACAGACAAACTGCTGCAATACCTGCGTGTACAGAAGCAGGCCAAGGAGATCGTACTGATCGCCAAAGATTTTACGCGCATTTTCGCCTCACCGGAGGTCTATTACGCTTTCCTGAAGAAGGGAGCCCGCATCCGGGTGGTTTGGCGCAACAAACTGCTGGGTATCACGATTAACCCGACCTCGCCGGAAGGGTATCGGATGAACCCGGAGGAATTGAAAGAGAATTTGGAGTCCGCACTGCGGATTCCCGTATATAATGTAAGGCAATGCAACTGAGAGAGGCCATACGCACGATTGGGGGAGTTCGATTCATGATCGACCGACTGGATATCCGGTCCGGTTTGTCGCGCAGTATCCTCTACGAAACGCCTTATATGCAGGACGACCGGCTGATTCGAGAGGAGCTGGAGCGAATTGAATTCTTCCGCACGCTGTTGTGCGACGAGAAGTACGCAGAAGGAATTGAGTCCCTGCGAATCAAACTGGATCGGCTGAAAGACATACGCAACACGATTGCCGCGTTGCAGGGAAAACATACGCTGGACGACATTCAGCTCTTCGAGATCAAGGGGTTGGCCCTGCTCGGCGAAGAGATCAACGAACTGCTCGCCCAGTTGAAAATAGACATACTGGAGACCGTTTCACTCAAGGCAGTGGTCGGAATTCTCGACCCGGACAAGAACCGGATTCCCAGTTTTTATATTTACGACAGCTATTCGGCTGAGTTGGCCTCCCTGCGCAAGGAGCTCAAAAAGAGCAAGGGAGACGAAGCCGAATACGAAAAGATATACGCCCGATGCGAAGCGCTCGAAGAGAAGATCCGCACGGATCTCTGTCTCGAATTACGGCCTTACAGCCAGGGTATGCTGCGCGCCTCGGAGGTGCTGGCCCATCTGGACATTCTGCTGGCCAAGGCACAGCAGGCCCTCGATATGGGTTTATGCAAGCCCTCGATCGACACACACACGATCGGCTACCGGGGGCTCTTCAATCCGGAGATCCGCGAGGCATTGGCCTGCGACGGCAAGAGTTTCCAGGCCGTAGATATTGATATCGAGAAACGTCCCGTACTGATCACCGGCGCGAACATGACCGGCAAATCGGTTGTTCTGAAGACCGTGGCACTGGCTCAGGCCCTGTTCCAGTTCGGCTTCTACGTCCCGGCAGCCGAAGCCCGGATCGTGGTGGTAGAGGATATACTCGTCTCGATGGGAGACGATCAGGATGCCCTGAAGGGTCTCTCTTCGTTCGCCGCCGAGATGGGCAAGATCGACCGGATCGTCCGGGAGGTTAAGCTCGGCAAGAATGTACTGGTTCTGGTGGACGAACCGGCGCGGACGACCAATCCGACCGAAGGCAAGGCGCTCGTAAACGCCTTGTTGGAGTTGCTGGACGAATACCGCATCTATGCGCTGCTGACAACCCATTACAGCGGTATCCGTACATCGGGTCGCAAACTCCGCGTAAAGGGTATTCCGGATGATCTCAAAAGCGGAATCACAGGTAGCGACATCAACCGGCTGATCGACTATTCGCTCATCGAAGATACGGGCGAAGAGGTGCCTCACGAAGCGGTCCGCATCGCACGGATGCTGGGCGTGGACGAGGATCTGCTCGGCCGTACAGAAAAGTATCTCATGTAACACTTACTTCAAATATGCAAAACAGTAGCAAGTTAGGTCTTGATTTTGGAAAGGTGGCATCCGCCAAAGCGGTATCGAAGAAGATCGCAGCGGACGTCCAACAATTTGTAGATCGCTATACGACGGTTGCCGTCGAGAGAACACTGTGTCGTCTGATCGGAATCGACGGCGTGGATGAGAACGCTGTCCCGCTGCCCAATGTGGTGGTTGATGAGGTCAAGGAGAAGGGTGCTCTCGGAGAGGGTGTCCTGTTCTTCATCGGCAATGCGATGATAGAGACCGGTCTCTCGCCGCAGCAGATCGCCGAAAAGGTGGCAGCCGGAGAGTTGGATCTGACCAAATTGCCCGTTCACCCCGTAGAGAAGATTCAGGAGGCCCTGCAGCCCGCAATCGACGCCTGCATCGAGCGGATCAATGCCCGCAAAGCCCGTCGCGCCCACTATCTGGAGACGCTGGGCGAAGGCTCCAAACCGTATCTGTACGTAATTGTCGCTACGGGTAACATCTACGAGGATGTGGTACAGGCACAGGCGGCAGCCCGTCAGGGTGCCGATATCATCGCCGTGATCCGTACCACGGGACAGAGCTTGCTCGACTACGTACCTTACGGTGCTACGACCGAAGGATTCGGCGGTACGTTCGCTACGCAGGAAAACTTCCGCATCATGCGTAAGGCGCTGGATGAAGTGGGCGAGGAGGTCGGCCGCTACATCCGTCTTTGCAACTACTGTTCCGGTCTCTGTATGCCGGAAATCGCAGCCATGGGTGCGCTGGAGGGACTCGACGTCATGCTCAACGACGCACTCTACGGTATCCTGTTCCGCGACATCAATATGCAGCGTACGCTCGTTGACCAGTTCATGTCGCGTGTAATCAACGGATTCGCAGGCGTAATCATCAACACGGGAGAGGACAACTACCTGACCACGGCCGATGCCGTCGAGCAGGCCCACACCGTGCTGGCTTCCGACCTGATCAACGAGCAGTTGGCGCTGATCGCCGGTCTGCCGGAGGAGCAGATGGGTCTGGGACACGCCTTCGAGATGGATCCGATGCTGGAGAACGGCTTCCTGTTTGAGTTGGCTCAGGCACAGATGACGCGCGAAATCTTCCCGAAGGCTACGTTGAAATATATGCCGCCGACGAAGTTCATGACCGGTAATATCTTCCGGGGACACATCCAGGATGCCCTCTTCAACATGATCGGTATCTGGACCTCGCAGGGTATTCAGCTGCTCGGTATGCCGACCGAGGCAATTCATACGCCGTTCATGTCGGACCGTTACCTCTCGATCGAAAATGCGAAGTACATCTTCAACAACATGAAGAACATCGGCGACGAAGTCGAGTACAAGAAGGACGGTATCATCCAGCGACGGGCACAGGAGGTTCTCGACAAGACCCTCGTACTGTTGCAGAACATCGAGAAGGAGGGCCTCTTCACGGCACTCGAGAAGGGTATCTTCGCCGATATCAAACGTCCGAAGAACGGAGGCAAGGGACTGGCCGGTGTTGTCGAGAAAGGCAACAACTACTACAATCCATTTATTGAAAGAATGCTGTTAAAACGTAAATAAGATGAGCGGAGGATTATATTCGACAGAGAAAGCGGATTTCGACCAGACACTGGATCTGAAAAAGATAAAGCCCTACGGCGACACGATGAACGACGGTAAGACTCAGCTGAGTTTTACCCTTCCGGTCGAGGCCGGCGACGAGGCGATGGAGGCAGCCAAACAGCTGCTCAAGAAGATGGGATTTGAGAATCCTCAGGTTGTCTTCATGAAAGAGCTGACCAAGGGATTCACCTTCTTCAACTGCTACGGCAGCTGCACCCATACGGTTGACTTTACGAACATTCACGCTCCGAAGGTAGAGTCTACCCACTGGGATATGCAGGAGTGCGACGAGTTCATCCGCACCCATATCGGCCGTCCGATCGTTGTGGTAGGTGCCAGCACCGGTACCGATGCCCACACGGTAGGTATCGATGCGATCATGAACATGAAGGGTTTTGCCGGCCACTACGGTCTGGAGCGTTACGAGATGTTCGAGGCGCACAACCTCGGTAGCCAGGTTCTCAACGAGGACTTCATCGCCAAGGCTTTGGAACTGAAAGCCGACGCACTGCTCGTATCGCAGACCGTTACCCAGAAGGATATCCACATCAAGAACATGACCGAACTGGTCGAGATGCTCGAGGCCGAAGGGCTGCGCGACAAGGTGATTCTCGCGTGCGGCGGACCGCGTATCACGCACGAGTTGGCCAAGGAGCTGGGTTACGATGCAGGATTCGGCATGAACACCTATGCCGACGACGTGGCATCGTTCGTTGCCCAGGAGATGGATCGCCGCATGAACAAACGATAAACCATAAACAACCAATACCATGGACAAGAATCAAATACGGGAAGTCATCGCCAGACGAGCCGCTCTGGAGCTCAAGGACGGTGATGTAGTCAATCTGGGTATCGGTCTTCCGACCCTTATTCCCAACTACTTATCGAAAGACGTACACGTTGTTCTCCAGTCCGAGAACGGAGTACTGGGGCTCGGTTCCCAACCGGCCGAAGGGGAGGAAGATCCCGAACTGATCGGTGCAGGCGGCGGATACATCACGCTGACCCCCGGAGCCTCTTCGTTCGACAGTGCCACCTCGTTCGGCATCATCCGTGGCGGACACGTCGATGCAACCATTCTGGGTGCGCTGCAGGTCGATGAGAAGGGAGACCTTGCCAACTGGATCATCCCCGGCAAACTCGTTCCGGGTATGGGTGGTGCAATGGACCTGCTGGTCGGCGCCCGCCGCGTGATCCTGGCAATGGAACATACGGCCAAAGGCAACCCGAAGATCATGAAGAAGTGTACGCTGCCGCTGACCGCTGCCGGTCAGGTGAACCTGATCATCACCGAAATGGGCGTGATCGAGGTAACCCCGAAAGGTCTCGTGCTGAAGGAGATCCACCCGGAGTTCACCGTAGAGCAGGTACAGGCCGCTACCGAGGCCCCCCTCATCATATCCGACGATTTAAAACCAATGAGAAGCTAAAATATGGATTTTTCACTCACTAAACAACAGGAACTGTTTCTGCAAATGATTCGCGAATTTGCAGAAAAAGAGGTGAAACCTCTGGCTGCAGAGATCGACGAAACGGAACGTTTCCCGAAGGAAACCGTCGAGAAGATGGCCAAACTCGGTATCATGGGTATTCCGTTCCCGGCAGAATATGGCGGTGCAGGCGGCGACAACATCATGTATTCGATGGCTGTCGAGGAGCTTTCGCGCGTATGCGGCACCACCGGTGTGATCGTATCGGCTCACACGTCGCTCTGCGCGGCTCCGATCTATGAATTCGGAACGCCCGAACAGAAAGAGAAATACCTTACCAAACTGGCAACCGGCGAATGGATCGGTGCATTCGGTCTTACGGAGCCGAACGCCGGTACGGATGCATCGGCACAGCAGACGATGGCCGTCAAGGATGGCGACAACTACATCCTGAACGGTTCAAAGATCTTTATCACCAACGGTGGTGAGGCTCAGGTTTACGTTATCTTCGCCATGACCGACAAGTCGGCCGGCACGCGCGGCATCTCGGCCTTCATCGTAGAGCGTGGCTTCCCCGGATTCTCGATCGGCAAGAAAGAGAAGAAGATGGGTATCCGCGCTTCGGCAACCACGGAGCTGATCTTCGAGAACTGCATCGTTCCGAAGGAGAACCTGCTCGGCCAGGAGGGCAAAGGCTTCGGTATCGCCATGAAAACCCTCGACGGCGGCCGTATCGGAATCGCCGCACAGGCTCTGGGTATCGCACAGGGTGCCATGGACGAGACGGTGAAATACGTGAAAGAGCGTAAACAGTTTGGTCGCTCGATCGGTCAGTTCCAGAACACGCAGTTCCAGTTGGCCGACCTGCAGACCCGAATCCAGGCTGCCCGCCTGCTGGTTCGCTCGGCCGCATTCAAGAAGGATCGCAAGGTGCCCTTCTCGGCCGATGCCGCCATGGCAAAACTCTTCGCAGCGGAGACGGCTATGGATATGACTACCAAAGCCGTACAGTTCCACGGAGGATACGGATACACCCGCGAATACCCGGTTGAAAGAATGATGCGCGATGCCAAGATCACCGAGATCTACGAAGGTACCTCCGAGGTACAGCGCATGGTTATTTCCAGTGCTTTATTAAAATAAAGGTTCACAATCATGAAAATAGTAGTTTGCATTAAACAGGTACCGGATACGACGGAGATCAAACTCGATCCGGTGAAGGGAACGATGATCCGCGAGGGTGTTCCCAGCATTATGAACCCCGATGACAAGGGCGGTCTGGAAATGGCCTTGCAGCTCAAGGACAAGTTCGGAGCGGAGGTTACCGTACTGACCATGGGTCCCATGCAGGCCGAGGCTATCCTGCGCGAGGCTTTCGCAATGGGTGCCGACAAGGCGATCCTGCTCTCTGACCGCAAGTTCGCCGGAGCCGACACGTTGGCTACCTCGAACACGCTGGCAGGTGCGCTGCGCGCTCTGGACTACGACCTGATCATCACCGGCCGCCAGGCTATCGACGGTGATACGGCTCAGGTAGGTCCCCAGATTGCCGAGCACCTCGACCTGCCGCAGGTAACCTATGTAGAGGATCTGCAGTTCGACGGTAAAAAAACTTTCACTGTCCGTAAAGCAACCGAGGATGGCTACCAGATTCTGGAGGTCGATGCACCTTGCGTGCTGACCGTTCTCTCGTCGGCAAACAAGGCCCGCTATATGTCGGTACGCGGCATCGTGGAGGCATTCGACAAACCGATCGAAACGTGGGGATTCGACAACATCACCGTAGACGAGAGCAAGATCGGTCTGAACGGTTCGCCTACGCGCGTGGCCAAATCGTTCGGCAAGGCCCTCAAAGCAGCCGGCCAGGTTTACGAGGTTGAGCCGACCGAGGCGGTGGATATCATTATCAACAAACTGAAAGAGAAATACATAATCTAAAACAACACCATGGATAAGTCAGCAAGTAAAAACGTATATGTTTTTGTAGAGCAACGCGAAGGTGTTATTCAGAGTGTTGCTTTGGAACTTTTGGGCAAAGCCCGCGAACTGGCCGACGAGCTGGGTGAGCAGGTTTATGCCATTCTGCTGGGCAAAGGAATCTCGGACAAGGCTCAGGAGTGCATCTACTACGGTGCCGATACGGTACTGTGCGTCGACGCGCCGGAGTTGGAGTCCTATGTAACCGAGCCTTATGCACAGGCTATCTGCCAGATCGTGAACCGTTATAATCCGAGCATCCTGCTGATCGGCGCAACGACGATCGGCCGCGACCTGGGTCCGCGTCTGTCGGCTCGTCTGACGACGGGTCTTACGGCCGACTGTACGGGTCTGGCCATCTCGGAGGATCGCAACCTCATGATGACGCGTCCGGCATTCGGCGGTAACCTGATGGCGACGATCGTCTGCAAGGAGCACCGTCCGCAGATGTCGACCGTTCGTCCGGGTGTGATGAAGATCGGTCGCCGCGACACGGAACGTAAAGGTAACATCGAGGCCGTTACGATCGACTTCGACAAGTCCAAGTTCCGGGTTAAACTCCTCAAGACGGTTAAAGAGCAGAAGAATCTGGTCGATATTACCGAAGCAAAGATCCTTGTATCGGGTGGCCGTGGTGTCGGCAACCAGGAGGGATTCGATATGTTGCGTGAGATGGCCAAGACGATTGGCGCCGAGGTATCCTCGTCGCGCGCCATGGTCGATGCAGGCGTGATCTCGCACGACCGTCAGGTCGGTCAAACCGGCAAGACCGTTCGTCCGGACGTTTACTTCGCTTGCGGTATCTCGGGGGCCATCCAGCACCTGGCCGGTATGGAGGAGTCCGAGACGATCATCGCGATCAACAAGGACAAGTTCGCACCGATCTTCCAGGTAGCCGATGTAGGTATCGTCGGCGATGTCAGAAAGGTCATTCCGCTGTTGACCGAGCGTCTGAAGAACCGTTCGAAATAACGGTCTCTTCTACCCATAAGAAAACCTCTTCCGAAGTGTTCCCGACGGAGCCTCGGAAGAGGTTTTTCATGTTATCTTTCAAACCATACCCCCGATTTCCCGAAATATTTGTTATTTTTGGCTCGCAAAATAGGTTGCCTCCCAATCCATCAAGCATCGGGAGCTTCGTAAAAAGGGTATCATGAACAGAACGATCACCGGGAAAGAGGGCATCTTGTCCGAACTCGAGAAACGAGTCAAGGAACAAATACTGGAGCGCAGCAATTACGATCTTCTCAAAAAATTGATCGAAAAAGCCGATACGTTGGATGAGGCGATCAAAATCGCCGAACTCGGGACAACCTACAAACGCACAGGGTTCCATTTCGACAAACGTCTCGAAAAACAAAGCGATACGATCACCTATTTCAAGAAGAACGAGGCCCTCTCCTTTGTCACGGACCCACAGGCGATAACCCACAAGCTCATTATCGGAGACAATTATCCCGCCCTGCTGAATCTGCTCATCGAGTACAAAGGCAGAATCAATGTGATATACATCGACCCTCCATATGGCAAGGACAGTATGGGTGAGTTTGCAGAAACAAATTACGACAACGCCATCACCCGAGACAACCTGCTCTCGATGCTCTATCCACGACTGATGCTGGCACGCCAACTGCTCTCGGACGACGGAGTTATCTTTTGCAGCATAGACGACAAGAATCAAGCATACGTAAAGTGCCTGTTCGACGAGGTGTTCGAGGAGCGGAATTTCATTGCAAATATCATCGTCAACAGGACAAGCGAAATTGCAACGGACAAAACCATACAAAAACACGAGTATTGCCTGTTATACAGCAAAGAGAACTCCAGTACGACCTTATGCGGAGACAAAAGGTATACGACATCGAGGGGAACTGTCGGGAACAGCGACCAGACCATGCCGATCATCACCTTTCCCAAAGGATTGAGATGTTTGAATATTCCCGACGGGACCTACACCCAATCGAGACAGATCCCGGACAGCCGAGAGAACATAGAGATCATCACACCCTTTGTCGTAAAAAACGGAGTGCTGGCCCAGGACGTACAATTAAAAGCCAGATGGAGAAGTTCGAACGACATGAGAAGATTCTTCGGGAACAACTGCCAACCGACCAAGGCGAAAATAAATGGATTTATCGAAGAGATCTATTTCGACGGAGATCGAATGATGCCGTATATCATAAAAAATATCACGGAAAAGATCAGCACGCTCTATCTGGACAACAACCGCGGTAGTAAATTCGTCGAGGACTTAAATATTCCGTTCGATTTTCCCAAATCCGTTGATTTCATAAAATACATCACCAAACTCTTTGTCGATCAAGGCGGAATCGTTCTCGACTTCTTCTTCGGGAGCGGAACAACCGGACAGGCCGTCTTAGAGATGGGAGATCGGATCCAGTTCATCGGAGTCCAATTGGATGAAGATCTGGACGATGCTCTGAATAAAGCAGCGAAAAAAACGACTATCAAATCCCAGATAGACTTTTGCAACAAAATCGGACGGCCCCACAAACTGTCGGAAATAACCTGTGAGCGGCTTCGTAGAGTAATGACCGGCCGATGTTACGACGGGTCAAATGACTTCGAGTGGATCAAAAAAAACAAACCTTACGGGGGGAATCTGGACGTATACGAGCTGGGCGAAGTCTCTAACTTCGAACATGTCAATGGGAAGACGGCTTTCGACGTAATCGACGAGAGGTTGTACGGGCAAAAACAATTCAAAACCGTCAGAGAAAAGATCGAGTGGGTCTGCAACAACTTCGAGACTACCCAGAAAAGAGTGGAGGAGTAGGCTATGCTGCAAGAAATCATCAACCTCCAACAGTCGGCTGTCGGACGTCTCTTCTCAAAAATGCAGTCCGGTCAGAGGGAGATTACCTTCAAAGCACCGACCGGCAGCGGCAAGACCTACATGATGGCCGACTTCATGAGCCGTGTCATCAGGCAATACCCTCAATACGTATTTCTCGTCTCCTCGCTTTCAAAAGGCGATCTGGCCCGACAGAATTACGAAAAATTCGTCGCTTATAAAGAGCAGAAACAATTTGCCAATCTGAATCCCTACCTGATAAACAGCAATATATCAGGCGAAGAACGACTCTATATCCCCTCCGAGTACAACGTTTATCTCCTTCCCCGCGACCTTTACAAAAAAGGAGGACGCCTCATGCAGGGAGGAATGGTTGCCTTTCTGGAGGAGATGATGTGGAGCAATCGAAAAATCATTCTGATCAAGGACGAATGCCACATCGCAACCAATAACCTGGACAATCTTTCGCAAGACTACTTTACCCAAACGATCAACTTCTCGGCAACACCGAAATTATCCAAAAGGCAATATCCCGATGTCGAGATCAAAAACGAGGAGGCTGAAAACGCCAAACTGATCAAAACCGTTTCGTGGGGCGACGAAAAAGAGTCGATCGCAGATGCTCTCTCCAGATTTGAATGCATCAAAGAGGATTATCGCAACCTCCTGGGGGTAAATCCCTGTTTGATTATCCAAATCTCAAACAAGGACAAGGCGGATGAAGAGCTGAACAACCTCATCATGCCCGCACTGAACACTCGCCCCGATATAAAATGGATGCTTATCGTCGATAAGGAGAACCTTTGTGACACGAACGATGTTTTCAAGGCCAAAAAGATCCCAGTCTCCCAATGGAAAGACTATGCGAAATCGAATACGGCAACTATCGATGTCATCGTCTTCAAGATGGTCATTGCAGAAGGGTGGGATATTCCCCGAGCCTGTATGTTATATCAGGTTCGGAATACGCAAAGCAAGCAACTGGACGAACAGGTCATCGGTCGGGTGCGTCGCAATCCCCGTCTGCTGGATTTCGAAACGTTGAACGCTGAGGCACAACAGCTTGCCACCACAGCCTGGGTCTGGGGAATAAGACCGGACGAACAAGAAGATTTTTTCAGCGTCAAACTTTGGGATAAATCGAAACAAACAGTCGATAACCTTCGGATCAAAACGACACGATTGAAGCCATTGACCCGAAAAGCGGATTTCGACCTTCGGCTCTTCCTCGCCAAACAGGAGCGCAAAACGACCCATCCGAGTATCTTTCTACTTGCCAAACAGTTGCAGGATGCAGACAACGACATCCGTGAAATTGTATACGATTACGCAAGCGACTACTCAAAGTGGAGAGAGATCACCGAACACATATCGGAACTCGAACAGGCGAATAATACCTACCTGTGCGATTACAGCCAAAGTATGGAACCCAACGAAGAGGTCTCCTTTCCCATGGCGAGCCACTATACAGACAATGCCCATTATCTGAATATCGACAACTGGGTCTGGAAGCGTCGCGACGGGGCTGAAAAATTCTCGTTCGACAGCGAGGCCGAACGAGAATGGGCAAATATCCTCAAAGACCTCTCATACGAAGCAGCCCAGCCACTTCTGGTCGGAGAGGTGAAAAAGAACCGGTTAGCCGGTATGAAGAATCTTTTTGGAGAGATCGAAACCGATAGGCTCGTAAACGAAAAAAAGATCTATCTCTGGGGAAAAAATTTCGTTCCGAATTCTACGATCAAATTCGAATACTATTTGGGTGCACTACACTCGTCCTATCCTGATTTCGTCATGAAGGACATCTCCGGAAGGATACATATCTTCGAAGTGAAAAGCGTCAACCAATCGGGGGCATACAATTTCGACAACAACATCTACAAGACCAAAATTGCAGAACTCAAAAAGTGCTACAAACAAGCCTCCCTGCTGACGGATCAGATCTTTTATCTTACAGTTATAGACAAGGACGTTTGGCAGATCACCCGATTCCTCAACGGCGAGGAGAGTACCTTGACCCTCGACGAATTCAAGCGATTCATCCGAACCGGGGAATAAAAAGAGATACCCCCGGAAAGAAAAGGATGCGTCCCGATCCTGTGCAGGGGGGGGACGCATCGTATACGGATTCGGAGGCCTATTCGAGTTTCAGCTCACGCTTGATCTCTTCGATCTTTGCCTCCAGATCGGTCTCGACCTTGTCGAAATCGGCCACGGAGGGGAGGGTAGCCTTCACCCCGAAATAGTACTTGATCTTGGGCTCCGTACCGGACGGACGGACCGATACGCGCGTACCATCCTCGGTGAACCACTGCAGCACGTTGCTGGCATCCTGCACGAGCGCCTCCTTCTTGCCCGTACGCACGTCGGTCGTCTCGAGGCTCTTGAAGTCGTTGATCTTCACCACCGGCGAGTGGAGAATCTCCGTGGGGGGTGTCTGACGGTAATCGACCATCATCTGCTGGATCTGGTCAGCCCCCTCCTTGCCTTTCCGCACGACGGATACCAATCCCTCACGATAAAATCCAAACTGCACGTAGAGCCGTTTAAGCCACTCATAGAGCGAGATACCCATCGTATCACGCGCCCACGCCGCCGCCTCGGCTGCCAGTGAGCAGGCCGATACACCATCCTTATCGCGGACGTAGTCGCCCGCCATATAGCCGAAGCTCTCCTCGCCGCCACCGATATACTGCATATCGGTTCCCTCATGGTTGCGGATCACCTTGGCGATATATTTGAATCCGGTGAGACACTCAAAACACTTCACCTTATAATATTTGGCAATGGCATCGACCATCTCGGTCGTTACGATCGTCTTGACCACATACTGCTTGCCGTTCAGACGGCCCAGTTCGGCCCAGCGGTTCAGTTGGTAGGTCATCAGCAGTACCAGCGTCTGGTTACCGTTCAGCAATACGAACTCGCCATTCTCATCGGGCAGAGCCACGCCGATACGGTCCGAATCGGGATCGGTCGCCAATACCAGATCCGCCTTCACCCGTTTTCCCAGGTCAATGGCCATCGTCATGGTCTTTCGCTCCTCGGGATTCGGAGACTCGACTGTCGGGAAGTTTCCGTCAATAACCGCCTGTTCGGGAACTACATGCACATTGGTGAAACCGAAACGACGCAATGATTCCGGAACGAGTCGGACACCGGCGCCGTGCATCGGCGAGTAGACGATCTTCAGATCGTGGAAACGTTTGACGCTTTCGGGTGAGAGCGACAACTCGTGGATCTTGTTCAGATAGAGTTCATCGAACTTCGCATCCAGGATATGGATATTCTCAGGGTTCTTGCCCCGCAACACCTGATCGACCTCGGTGATCTTCTCGACCTCGGCAATGATGTTGTGATCGTGGGGAGCGGTCACCTGCGATCCATCCACCCAATAGGCCTTGTAGCCGTTGTACTCCTTCGGGTTGTGCGAAGCGGTGATGACCACGCCGGACTGGCATCCGAGTTCCCGGATCGCAAAGCTCAATTCGGGTGTCGGACGCAGCGCATCGAAGAGGTAAACCGTAAATCCGTTCGAAGCGAAAATATCGGCTACATGCTCGGCGAACATGCGCGAATTATTGCGGCTGTCGTGGTTGACGACCACCTTGACCTGCTCGCCCGCAAAGTTCTTTTTCAAGTAGTTCGAGAGACCCTGTGTTGCAGCACCAACCGTATAGACATTCATACGGTTCGATCCCACGCCCATAATGCCGCGCAGACCGCCCGTACCGAACTCAAGATCCTTGTAGAAACTCTCGAACAGCTCTTTCTTATCATTGTCTATCAAATACTTAATCTGCTTTTTTGTCTCTTCGTCATAGTTCCCGTCAAGCCACTTCTGTGCTTTCGACAGAACCAATTGTTCCAAATCAGTTTTCATCTTACTATCAGTTTTCTTTATACAGGAAGAAGTTTATCTTCCAAAATTCTTATAAACAAATATCGTAAATTTTGTCCAATATTCACTATCAGCGACTTAAAAAAAACGGCAATTTCACTATAGCAAAAATATCTTTTTTTGCAAGCATTTTGTTCCTGCATTTTCACAAATTTATTTACAACTTTGCGTTACCAAAAAGGAACCCTCATTCATGTTGATCCCAACGCAAACATACCGCGAAAAATGGCAGGATTGCCTGGATCGAATCAAATCGCAAACGACCGAAGAGGAGTTTGTGAAGTGGTTCAAGCCCATCGTGCCCCTTGAATTCGACGGAAAGACACTGCGTCTGCGGGTTCCCAACATGAGCTACGTCTACCAGATCGAGAAGCACTACATTCCGTTCCTGCGTCCGATCATTTCGCAACTCTACGGACAGGAGATCCGGCTCCACTATGCCGTCCCCAAGTCCGATGCACAGAGTGTGCCAATCTCGGAAAGCGCCGACACAACGGCCATTTCGCAGTTCAACACCCAAACGGACACTGCAAATATAAAAAATCCATTCGTTATTCCGGGCCTCAAGAAGATCATTATTGATCCGCAACTCAATCCGAACTACACTTTTTCGACTTTCATCGAAGGAGAGTGTAATCGTTTGGCCCGTTCGGCCGGTATGGCTGTGGCGATCGATCCGGGAAATACACCGTTCAATCCTTTATATATATATGGGAATTCCGGACTGGGAAAGACCCACATCGTACAGGCGATCGGACACGAGGTGCGCCAACGCCATCCCGAGCTTCAGGTTCTGTACGTTTCGATGAACAAATTTCAAGCACAGTTCCAGACCGCTTACAAGAACGGGGAAATTCCGGACTTCATCCACTTCTATCAGATGATCGACGTATTGATCATCGACGATATTCAGGAATTGACCGGGAAGACCGGAACTCAGAATGCTTTTTTCAACATATTCAACCACTTGCAGCTGGCCGGCAAACAATTGATCCTCACGTCGGACAAACCGCCCGTCGAACTGAAAGATATCGAACAACGCCTGTTAACCCGTTTCAAGTGGGGGCTTTCAACCCAACTCAACACTCCGGACTTCGAGACCAAGGTGAAGATCATCAAAGCCAAAGCCCGTCGCCTGAATGCCGAACTATCGGAAGAAGTCGTTGCGTATCTGGCCGAAAACATCTCGGCAAACGTCCGTGAGATCGAAGGAGCCTTATCGGCACTGGTTGCCCAGGCCTCGTTCCTCGGACGCAAGATCACCACGACACTCGCCAAGGAGATTCTGAAGATGTACGTACAGGTCTGCCAGAAGGAAATCTCGATCGATCACATCATCGAAGTAGTCTGCAACTACCTGAAGATCGACCCCGAGCGTCTGAATTCGCCCGAACGCACCCGAGACGTGGCACAGGCCCGTCAGATCGCCATGTATCTGGCCAAACAACACACCAAGGCTCCGCTCATCTCGATCGGGGCAGCCATCGGAGGTCGGAATCACGCCACCGTACTGCACTCCTGCAAGGCGGTCTCCAACCAGATCGAAACGGACAAGACGTTCCAACGACAAATGGAAGAGCTCGAAAAACTGGTCCTGGCACAAGCATAAGCCGAGGACCTTTTTTTATATCCTATCGCACAAACACCGTCTCTCCGGCAGGTCTCTCCTTCGGGGCTTTGGCCCGTTCGTCGGACGGGCATCCGTTCCTTTCGGTAAAAATCCGCAGACAAATAGCCTCGGAACGGATAAAACCACCTCCCAATTGGTAATATTTGCATTTTTTTCCTTAACTTTGAAAGGGAATATTCCCTTGTGAAAGATTAAAAAATACGAAATAAAAATATGGCAGAAAAAACACCTGTAAACAGCGACAAGCTGAAAGTACTCAACGCCGTGATGGAGAAAATCGAAAAGGACTTCGGCAAAGGTTCGATTATGCGTATGAACAGTGCCGAAGTAGCTGATGTTCCGGTCATTCCCTCCGGTTCGATTACCCTTGACATGGCTCTCGGTGTGGGCGGTTACCCCAAAGGCCGTGTAATCGAGATCTTCGGTCCCGAATCTTCGGGTAAAACGACCCTGGCAATCCACGCCATCGCCGAGGCTCAGAAAGCAGGCGGTATTGCAGCCTTCATCGATGCCGAGCACGCATTCGACAGCTCCTATGCCCAGCAGTTGGGAGTCGATGTAGACAATCTGCTCATTTCACAGCCCGACAACGGCGAACAGGCACTCGAAATCGCCGACTCGCTGATCCGCTCGAGCGCAATCGACATCATCGTGATCGACTCGGTAGCGGCCTTGACCCCGAAAGCCGAGATCGAAGGGGAGATGGGCGACTCGAAGATGGGTCTTCAGGCACGCTTGATGTCACAGGCGTTGCGTAAGCTGACCGCCAGCATCTCCAAGACCAAAACGGTCTGCATCTTCATCAACCAGCTGCGAGACAAGATCGGTGTCGTATACGGCAACCCCGAAACCACGACCGGTGGTAACGCCCTGAAATTCTACGCCAGCGTACGTATCGACATCCGGCGCGTATCGGTCATCAAGGATGGAGAAGAGCAGCTGGGAACCCGCACGCGCGTCAAGATCGTCAAGAACAAGGTGGCACCCCCGTTCAAAAAGGCGGAGTTCGATATCATGTTCGGCGAGGGTATCTCCAAGATCGGAGAGATCATCGACCTGGGTGTCGACTACGGCATCATCAAGAAGGCGGGATCATGGTTCTCGTACGGCGACCGCAAGATCGGCCAGGGACGCGACAGCGTAAAGGATGCGCTCCAGAACGACGAGGCACTCCGCAACGAGATCGAAGCCAAAGTCCGCGAAGCGATGGCCCCGGCCAAAAAAGCATAACACCATAACCGCCTCTTCTGGATCGGAGAGGCGGACCCAAAGGGGTTCTCCTGCCGCACCGAACGAATCGGGACCGGCAGAACAACCGAAATAAGGATTAAAACGATTCGGATGAGATGAACTTTACGGAAGAGGACGAGAGATTAATCAAGGAGAAGTGGGACGACCTGCTCGAGTCGTGCACCAAAGCGAAAATCTGCAAGAACGACGAAGATTGGGAACTCATCAAGCGGGCCTTTTTCCTGGCGAAAGAGGCTCACGGAGAGGTTCGGCGGCGTTCGGGCGAACCGTATCTGCTGCATCCGATCGCCGTCGCCAAGATCGTCGTGGACGAGATCGGCCTGGGAGTCAAGTCGGTAGCTGCCGCCTTGCTGCACGACGTAGTGGAGGATACCGAATACACGATCGAGGATATGGAACATACGTTCGGTCCGAAGATCGCCGAGATGGTGGACGGCCTGACCAAAATGTCGGGTGTCTTCAACGCCGACACATCGGAACAGGCCGAATACTTCCGCAAGGTTCTGCTGACCCTCTCGAACGACGTACGCGTCATCCTGATCAAGATCGCCGACCGCCTGCACAATATGCGCACCCTGGGGTCGATGCCGGTCAACAAACAGATCAAGATCACCGGCGAGACCCTCTATCTCTTCGCCCCGCTGGCTTACCGTCTGGGACTCTATGCCATCAAGAGCGAACTCGAGGATCTCTGCATGAAATACCGCTTCCCGGTACAGTATGCCGAGATTTCAAAGAAACTGGAGGCAACCAAGAAACAACGCGATGCCTTCATCAACAAATTCAACGCTCCGATCATCGAGGCCCTCAAACGCGACCATATCAACTTCGAGATTTCGGGCAGGGTAAAGAGCATCTACTCGATCTGGAGCAAGATGCAGCGCAAACAGATCCCCTTCGAGGAGGTCTACGACCTGTTTGCCATCCGCATCGTCTTCCAGCCGCTGGCCTTCCCGTCGGAAAAGACCCAGTGCTGGCAGATCTTCTCGACCATCACCGACATCTATACCCCCAAACCGGACCGCCTGCGAGACTGGATCAGTATGCCCAAAGCCAACGGCTACGAGGCGCTGCACTCGACGGTCATGGGGCCCGACGGAGCCTGGGTCGAAGTACAGATCCGCACCCAGCGCATGGAGGAGATCGCCGAAAGGGGATTCGCCGCCCACTGGAAGTACAAACACGCCTCGCTGTCGAACGACGAGGATGAGTTCGACCGATGGCTGAAAAAAATACGCGATGCGCTTAATAGTCCGACAGAAAACGCCGTCGACTTCCTTGACAACTTCAAGTTATCATTATATACATCTGAAATAGTTGTATTTACACCAAAAGGAGAGGCCCGTAAAATGCCATACGGAGCTACGGCGCTCGATTTTGCCTACGATATTCACTCGAAGATCGGCAACAGTGCTATCGGTGCAAAAATCAACCACAAGATCGAACCGATCACCACGCAAATCAACAGCGGCGATCAGATCGAGATCATCACTGCCGACAACGCGCGACCGAAAGCCGAATGGCTTGAGATTGTCACGACGAGCAAAGCGAAGCAGGGTATCAAGAGCTTCCTCAAACGGGAGCGTCAAAACAATATCGAACGGGGTATGCAACTGCTCGAAGAGCGGATGCAGCAACTCAACGTACAGCTCAGCGGACGTGTATTGCGCAAGATCATTCCGATCTACGAATGCACGAACAAAGAGGAACTTTACAGTAAGATCGGCGCGGGAATTGTCGATCTGAAGGATCTGGACAAGGCCCTCAAGGTCAACTCAGCCAGCAAGATCCTCAAATTCTGGACCCTTTTCATCAACAAGAAGGATCGTGAAGACGGGAGTGAAGCCGACCAGCAGGAACAGGCCTTGCAACCCAACCAACAGGTGGCGGCCCAGACGGTACCGCTCGAACCGCAGTTCGTCATGGCGGAGTGTTGCAAGCCGTTGCCGGGAGACAGCGTCGTAGGCTTCAAAGATCCCGAGACACACAAAATCGTCGTACACAAGGCGAATTGCCCCGAATTGGACCGCCTGGCTGCACAATACGGCAAAAACATTCTGAAAGACGAGATCAAATGGTCCCAACATAAAGCCGTTTCCTACCTGTCGACTCTGCAAATCCGGGGCATCGACCGCACAAATATGCTGCTCGACCTGGCCAAAGTGGTCAGCGAGGATTTCAGTATCAACATCCGCGAAATCAACATCCAGACCCACGACAACATCTTCGAGGGAACGATCAGCCTCTATGTAAGAGATGCCGACAGCTTAAACGCGCTAATGGATAAAATACGACAAATAAAGGGAATAGCCTCTGTTAAACGAAGTCTTAATTAAGGTAATATGGATTCGATTGCGGACACACTATGGACTCTCTTCTCGCTTGCCGTCATCATCGGCAGCCTGGTCTTCGGCACCGTACGGAAAGGGAAGAAAGCGGCACAACACGCCCCCCACAAGGAGGCCTGGCCAAAAATCGAGATCAAACCGATTATCCCGCCGACCGCACAAGGAGTTGCTCCCACCTCCAAAAGAGCAGCCGAACAACATCCGACCGCAGCTGCGACACGCGACAATCCGCTCAAAAAGGTGGCCAAAACCGTACAACGCCCATCAGCCACTACAACACCCCTAAAGACAGACATACACCCTTCAAATGGGGCCAAAAGCAGCAATACGCCGGGAATTCTCGAAGAATTCGACCTGCGCAAGGCAGTCATATATTCGGAGATACTTCATCCGAAATTCAAAGAAGAATCCTAAAACAACTCTTTTATGGCAACGATATTCACCCGTATCATAAACGGAGAGATCCCCAGCTACAAGGTAGCCGAGGATGAGAATTACTATGCATTTCTGGACATCAACCCTCTGACGAAAGGGCATACGCTCGTAGTCCCCAAAAAGGAGGTGGATTACCTCTTCGACCTGGACGACGAGACCCTGCAGGAGATGATTCTTTTTGCCAAAAAAGTGGCAAAAAAGATGCATACGAAGATCACCTGCAAGAAGGTCGCAATGGTCGTTTTGGGACTTGAAGTTCCGCACGCACACATCCATTTGATCCCCATGAACAGTGAAAACGATGTCGATTTCAAGCGTGAGAAGCTGAAATTAACGCCAGAGGAGTTTACCAAAATCGCCAAGATGTTACGCGAATAAGGGGAACAAATAACACTGTAATTATCTTATAAACAGTCGGGTAGTGTAGTTATTAACACTGCCCGACTTTGTTTTTTAACATAATATATCCAAAATCAGAAAATGAGCGAAAAATTAACCGCCTGTCGCTCGAAATATTCATTTTTTTCTCTAAAAACGCCCTCGAGAGGATGGTATTGTTACATTTGTAAATATCGCTCAATCTGCACAAATCGGCCATGAATACATTTGTAAATCAATACTCCTGAACAGGTCTGTTGATTATTATACTTTTGTAAAATAACCAAGAAGGGGAAACAAATCGTGCAGCGTGAAGATTTCACAAAGATCAAAATATTGAATTATAAAAAGCTAATAACTGAAACCCAGAATTTTACACTAAACATATAAATAAACAAAACAACAAAACAGGTCTAAAAACCCTCTCAATCTCTAAAACGCAGCGATTAAGATAAATTTAACAATACAATACACTAATAACCAGTTAATTCTATATTTCTATATGAATAATAAAATGAAATGAACAGACAAAGTAGTATTTAACAATATATCATGATTTACAAATGTAAATATTATTAACAAATTGTTCGCGTTTACAATTGTGTAGAATATTTGTTTTACAAAAGAAAAAAGTTTATTTTTGTAAAAATCCCGGAAATGAAAGAGAAATTGTTGCAATTGATGAAAAGCGAAGGTCTAACCTCCAGTCGGCTGGCCGAGATACTCGAAATACAACCTTCGGGAATCTCCCATATCCTCTCCGGACGCAACAAACCTGGATTCGATTTGCTACAAAAGATTCTCAGAAGGTTCCCGCGTGTCAATCCGGATTGGCTCCTGTTGGACTCTTCTCAGATGTACCGCCCCGATTCGGAGCTACCTTCAAATTCCAATGCAGACACAACTTCTGGCAGCAATCTCTTTCAACCGATCACAGAGGGGGCCGACTCAGCCGTGGCTGAAACAGCGACAAATGCGGCAACTCTGCAAACATCGCTACAGGAAACAGACTCCAACGGGAAAAGCGGCGATAGTCAGCGGCGCATCAGCCGCATCATTCTGGTCTATGACGACCATTCATTCGAGGCATTGACTCCTCAAAAACCCTAAGCGGAGAAGAATTCTGATTCAATTATTAATCTGGGAGGAGGGTGATTCACTCCACCATTGCAACCGGAAATGGGAGAGTAGATTATTTTACATACAAAGCCACTATAAAACAGCAAAACACGACCGAAAGACGCTCTCTTTTGAGACTAAATAAAGCCGCGAATATTGTCTAATTTTACTATTTTTGGATACATTTGTAGTATTCAAAGATAGCCATGCGTCGTTTTCTCCTCCTGTTTCTTCTTTTAGTAACCGGACCTTTTGCGCTTCACGCACAAGATCCCGAAGAGGAGTATTATCCATTTCAAAACAGATTCGAGGAGGAGTATATTCCGATGATCTCAACCGATACGACACTTTTCCTGCGTGCGATCCAGACAATGGGAGATCTCTATGGAGAAACGACCGATTTCAGATTCTCATTCGTTGCCTACAATCGACGTGGCGAAGCGTACCGTCCGGATCGCACCTCTCTGAATGGGCTTAAGCTGGGCTCCCGATACATATCGGCGCTAAAAGCGTTGGGAACCAACCGAAGCAGTCTCGAAGCGACACCCTGGTTCGAAACGGTGGCTGCCGATCCGGGGTTTCGAACCTCCGGAGAGATGCCTCTCCCCGCTAAAAGTGCTTCGCTGCAACTCTCCGGACGGAACTATCTGGCCGGCCTTAGACTCTCACTATATGAAGATTTGGGACGTGGATGGGAAGTAGCAGCTCTCCTGCAAGGACGTACAGGACGCGATCTGTATGTCGACGGCGTATTCAGCAACCAACTTACGGCAGCGCTGAAGGCGACGAAGAGTTGGAATACACAGAATCGGCTGAGTATCCTGACAATCCTGCCGCCTTCGATGCGCGGATTACGCAGCTCATCAACCAGGGAAGCCTTCTCGCTCATCGGCGACAACCTCTACAACCCGGCGTGGGGCTATCAGGACGGCAAGGTACGCAGCGCCCGAATCCGTCGGGAGTTCGTCCCCTTGACGGCCATCGCCTGGCAGCACGAGTTTTCACCAACGACCCGTCTTGACCTGACATTCACGGCAGAAACGGGGATCCGGCGATACAGTTCGCTGGCCTGGTACAACGCCCGCACCCCCATCCCGGACAACTACCGTGAAATGCCAAGTTACTTCACAGACTCCCCCGAGACACAACGCGCTCTGGAAGAGATATGGCGGGCAAATGATCCCCATTACACACAGATCGACTGGGACTATCTCTACGAACAGAACCGGCTGTCGCCCGACGGGGAGTCGGCTTTCGCCGTTACCGATCGCGTCGAGCGAATCACCGACCTACAGTTATCTGCCGACGGAGAAACCCTTGTCGGGGAGCGGCTGACGATCCGTTACGGGATTCAGGCCGCCTGTGATCGGGTACGGCGCTATCGGGAGATGCGGGACCTGCTCGGTGGAGACCACATTGTCGATCTGGATCAATACCTGATCGACGACGACACTTACGGGAACCTGCTACAGAACAACCTGCGAGACCCCGATCGGGAGATTCGCGAAGGAGACCGGTTCGGATACGACTACCACCTGCAACGTTCAGCGATCGATCTCGGTGCCTCGGCCGAATATCAGGCGGATCGTTTCAGGCTCTTCTTCGCTGCAAAAATCGGAGAAAGCACGCTGTCCCGTCACGGATATTACGAAAAAGAGCTCTTCTCGGGCAGTCGTTCCTACGGGAAATCCCGGACGCTGCGCTTTATGCCTTACCTGCTGCGCGGGAATGTCGGCTACTCGCTCTCGGCTCGGCACTACCTCGAACTCTCGGTAGCTCTTTCGGCCCAGATGCCGGAGGGGGATGATTTGTTTCTCAACCCGGAGTACAACAACCGTCCGGTCGATCGTCCAATCGAGGAGAAGCGATACGAGGCCGAACTGGAATACACCTGGAGCGGTCGGAACTTCAGATTCAAAGCGAGGCTCTTTGCCATCCGTACCACGGACGGGTTCCTGGTCCGGCATTATTACGACGATGCAGCCTACGCGTACAGCGATATGGTCGCCTCGGACATCGGAACCATGCGCTACGGTATCGAGGCAGCCGCGTTCCTTCGCCTGGCATCCCGATGGAACCTTAATTTGGCTTTCAGTGCCGGGAGCTACCGTTATGCGGACAATCCCCTCGTCACAATCTACGCCGATACGGACAATGCAGTCATCGACTGCGATGCCGAAAGCTATATGGGCGATTGCCGGCTGGGGAACACGCCGCAAATAACAGGTCTTGTCTCGGCCAATTACTACGGACACCGGGGATGGGGTTTCCGCTTCGATGCCGCCTATGCCGGCCAGCGCTACGTCGAACCGGCCCTTGTACGCAGGACAACCCGTATCGCACGGCAACTGGCCGACTCGCCCGAAGCATTCGACCTCATCACCCGCCAGGAACGGCTTGCAGATGCCTTCACGCTCGACATGACTCTATTCAAATCCTTCTACTTCGATAACTCCCGCCTGACTTTCATGTTATCGGTCCAGAATCTATTGGGATTACGGGATCAAATCTTCAGCGGCTATGAGTCGATGCGCGTTCCCCGCATCCCGGTCGGAGATACCTACGTCTATCGACCGATGGATTCCCGCTATCTGTATGCGTATCCCCGCACTTTCTATTTTGCCGCTTTCTTCTCGTTCTGATTGATACAACCGAATCGGACCTTTTTTGTCGTTGCGATAGAATTCGTATCTTTGCACCCGAATAAGAAGGCGCACCTATAATAAACAGATACAGCTATGGCAGGATCCAACTTCGTAGACTATGTGAAAATTTTTGCCCGATCGGGACACGGCGGTAGCGGCTCGGCTCATATGCGCCGCGAGAAATTCGTGGCCTTCGGCGGTCCGGACGGCGGCGACGGCGGTCGGGGCGGACACATCATCCTGCGCGGAGACAAGCAATACTGGACCCTGATCCACCTCAAATACCAGCGCCACCAGTTCGCCGAAGACGGAGAAGCGGGATCCGGGGCCCGCTCGTCAGGCCGAAACGGCAAGGACATCATAATACCCGTACCGCTGGGAACCGAAGCGAAACGTGTGATGGATGACGGATCGACCGAATTTGTCGGTGAAGTTACCGAAGACGGCGAAGAACTCATCCTGCTCAAGGGAGGTCGCGGCGGTCTGGGAAACTGGCACTTCAAATCACCGACCAATCAGGCTCCCCGCTATGCACAACCCGGAGAAGACCGTCAGGAAGGAGCTTTCATCCTCGAGCTGAAAGTATTGGCCGACGTGGGGCTGGTCGGATTCCCGAATGCGGGGAAAAGCACGCTATTGTCGGTCGTGTCTGCGGCCAAGCCCAAAATCGCCAACTACGCCTTCACCACGCTGGAGCCCAACCTCGGCATTGTCGAGTGTCGCGACCACAAGTCGTTTGTCATGGCCGATATTCCGGGAATCATCGAGGGGGCGCACGAAGGCCGCGGACTGGGAACCCGTTTCCTGCGCCACATCGAACGAAATTCGGTATTGCTCTTCATGATCCCGGCCGACAGCAGCAACATCCAGAACGATTATCAGATCCTGCTCGGTGAGTTGACCCAATACAACCCGGAGCTGCTCGACAAGGAGCGTCTGCTGGCCATCACCAAATGCGATATGCTTGACGAAGAGCTGATCCACCAAATGAAAGAGCATCTCCCGGAAGGGATTCCGTCGATCTTCATCTCTTCGGTGTCGGGAATGAACATTCCCCAACTCAAGGATATGCTCTGGGAGGCTCTGCAAAAATAAAACACTGCGCAATCATCGCAGGTCAAACTCACGATCGGTGATGCGGACCATATAATTCCCGTTGAAATAGTCGAGAATACCACGCAGCGACCCCGTTCCGGAAGGAATGGGGTCGTCGGCATATACGCACGAGGCGGCCGTCCGAACCCGCAGCGTATCATCCTGCTCATCGACCAGATGGCGATCGGTCGCAACAAGACGGCCACTCAGAGGATCCCGGTCGCAAAACGGGAGTCCGATCTCCTCCTGCGCAAAACGCACCCGGTCGAAACGGACATAAGTATCCAGCAGAGAATGGTTTACATCCCGGAATGTCAAAACAGTTGGAATCGGCTCGACCACATCGTCCTCCGTGCGCGTCAGATAACGGTCGAGAGAGTTTTCCGGAATACGGTCCAGCGTATAATCCGGAGAGGAGGGGTTGGCCCCGAGTTGGATCTTGCCGCCATAATCCGCAAGTGCCAGCCCGTTGCACGCGATACGCACCATACATCCCCGTTCGAAGCGACGGTAGAGATGATCGGCATCGATCAGTACTTCGATTCCGCCGTATCCCTCCCGATCAGCGACAACCAGCACATTCGGGAACTCGCCGAAGGCATCGTTCGCCACGACTCGTCCCTCGATCCAGACATCCTGCGTGATCGGATAGAATTCGCCCCGACAAAAAGATTTCAGATAGGCAATCGACACATAGCCTTGCAGTCCGGACCCGCCATCTCCATAGTGAAGCGACGAGGCGTTGTTACAACCCGCGCCCAAAAGCAACAGGCTACTCATCAGCCACGCAATCGGTCTCATCCCGCATCTTAAGCATAAAGGTTTCGCCGGCCGAACCCGTCTTGCCATACTGAAGGATTCCGGTCAGCGTTACCGGTCCTGCCGGCACCTCGGCATCTGCAAAACGGGCATAGCTGCTCGTATAGACCACAATGGAACGCTCTTGCAAATCCACAAACGTACGATACCCATTCCAGGTGCGTTCCGTCTCCTCCTCGGCCAACGTCACCGGCCCGATCCGGACCAACGTACCGCACCGTTCCGGCGACAAATCCGATATTTGCACGGAGAGTGGCTCCGGAACCGTCGCCACAGTGCCACGCTCCACATGCGCGTCCAGGAGCGCCCTCGAACCGATATAATCCACGGCGTAGTTGCCCGTTGCCGGCATCCGACCGATCTGTACCACTCCGAAACGTTTTCCGACGGCAAGTCCGCGCAGTTTCACGGCTACAAGTCGTCCAAGCGGATAGGGATGGTAAAGATCCCACAGGCCGCCCAGTAGCTCAACGCCCGCCTCGCCATCCTGAATAAAGAACGAGCGATAGAAGTTTCCGCTCTCATCCGAAGTCGTAACCCGTCCGCAGATAATGATCTCCTGTCCCACCGGAGTAGCTGTATCGGCACAGGAGGCTGCCAAATCCCGAATCGACATGGTTGGTGCCGACACGGAAGAGTCCGTGAAGGGCGGAGTATCGACTCTGTCGTAACATCCATACAGGCAAAGCAGCAGACAGGCAAAATAACAAATTCGGACCATACAATAACACAAACAGCACAAATATAATAAAAAAAACCGGACAGAATCTGTCCGGTTCCAAAACTAAAACAAGCTATTTTACTCGATCCAGGAGTCCTTAAGGCCAAGGAAGTAGAGGATACCATCCAGTCCGATGGTCGAAATCGACTGGCTTGCAGTAGCTTTCACCTTCGGTTTGGCATGGAAGGCGATACCCAGACCCGCCAGATTCAACATCGGCAGATCGTTCGCACCGTCACCCACTGCGATCGACTGGTTGATATTGATCTGCTCGAACTGGCACAACAGCCGCAGCAACTCGGCCTTACGGCGGCCATCGACCACTTCACCGACGTAACGTCCGGTCAGTTTGCCATCCTCGATCTCCAATTCGTTGGCATACACATAGTCGAATCCATACTTCTGTTTCAAGTAGTTGCCGAAATAGGTAAAACCGCCCGAAAGAATCGCCGTCTTGTAACCGACCCGCTTGAGGATCGTCATCAGACGCTCCAGTCCCTCGGTTATGGGGAGGTGGAGGGCAATATCCTCCATCACGGAGACATCCAGCCCCTTTAACAACGCAACCCGGCGCGTAAAGCTCTCCTTGAAGTCGATCTCGCCCCGCATCGCGCTCTCGGTAATCGCCCGGACCTGCTCGCCGACACCGGCCCGGTCGGCCAACTCATCGATCACCTCGGTCTCGATCAGCGTCGAATCCATATCAAAACAGATCAAACGACGGCTGCGGCGGAAAATATCGTCCTTCTGGAAGGAGATGTCGACCCCTTCGTCATTGGAGAGGGCCATAAAGCGTTTTTGAAGCTCCTCCCGATCGGACAGTGTTCCCCGTACCGATAGTTCGATGCAGGCCCGCATGGCCCGGTTCTCCTCCTCGAGCGCCATACGGCCGGTCAGACGTTTGATCGCATCGATATTGAGCCCCTGCTCGGCTATCGCACGCGTAACGCCGGCAATGTGGCTCGCCGTCACCTGGCGTCCCAACAAGGTTATAATATAACGGTTCTTGCCCTGGCGGCTGACCCAGGCATTATAATGCTCCTGCGTAATCGGCGTGAATCGGATCATAACTCCCAACTCGGATGCCTTGAACAGCAGCTCTTTCAGAATATAACCCGACTTGTCGGAGGTGGTCATGAACAGGATGCCCAACGTCAGGGACTGATGGATATTGGCTTGGCCGATATCCAGGATAAAAGCCTCGTAACGGGCCAGTATGTCGGTCAAAGAGGAGGTCATGCCCGGCTTATCCTCGCCGGAGATATTGATTTGGATAATCTCGATATTGTCATTCATGAGAATTCGGTTTTAATCCACAAAATACATTATTCAACAAAGTTACTATTTTTTTCTGGTTTTTTGATTAAATTTGCACAATGACGTTTTTCGAACACCTAATAAACGGCCCCATGAAATTCCTGTCTCTCGCAGCCGAAGAACCAGCTCCGTTGATCGTTCCCGACAGCCTCCAAAAAGCACGGTTCGAAGAGACGATCGAAAAGATCACGAACCTGGACCTACAACAGGTCCTGAGCAGCCTCGTCTCCGAAAGCATCTGGATCGTATTGAAGATCCTCCTCGCGCTGGCCATCTATTGGGTCGGACGCTGGTTGATCCGGAAACTCATCAAACTGCTGAACGGAATATACGAAAGACGTTCGGTCGACAAGTCATTGCAAACATTCCTGCGAAATCTGGTCAAGGCGGTCTGTTACATCATTCTGACCCTCCTGATTATTCAGGTAATAGGGATCAACACCACCTCGATCGTCGCCCTGCTCGCTTCGGCCGGTCTGGCCATCGGTATGGCACTGAGCGGTACGCTCCAGAATTTTGCCGGTGGCGTAATGATTCTGCTACTCAAGCCCTATCGGGTCGGGGACTTCATCGAAGCCCAGGGTAAATCAGGAACCGTCGAAGAGATCATGCTCTTCTCGACCAAAATCTCGACACCGGCCAAACAAATCATCTACATCCCGAACAGTTCCATTGCCACGTCGATCATCGACAACTATTCGACTTCGCCCACACGACGGGCTGAATGGATCGTAAGCATCGCATACGGAGACGACGTGGAGACTGCCCGAAAAGCAATTCTGGAAATACTGACGGCCGACAACCGCATATTGCAAGACCCGGCACCGGTAGTCTATGTCGCAGCTTTGGCCGACAGCTCGGTCAATCTGAGCGTCCGGGCCTGGACCGCCAACGACGATTTCTGGGATGTATTTTTCACCATGAATGAAATATTTTACAAAGTCTTGCCGGAGAAGGGAATACACTTCCCATTTCCGCAGATGGATGTTCATCTTTTAAAAGAATAAATTTTTCAAAACACAGGCAATCATGAAAAAGTGGTTCTTTCTTACGACTCTTTTTGTCCTGTCGTTCTCCTCTTGCAAAATGGAAAACGCCGCCGACAATCCGAATATGCCGGAAATTTACGGTGTCGGTGCCGAAACCGACGGCACGGAGCAGAATCCATATGTTCCTTCCGGCAGAATGGTAAGGGTACAGGCCGAACTCAAAAATACGGTCGGCGTATTCTATGCCCAGACCATTTACGATGTCACCTGGACTGATGAGGACGGAAAACATACGGAACAGTACAACACCTTGACGCGAACGTACAGGCCCTCGGCTTCGTCAGTCTATTACGAAGCCCTTATTCCAGGACTGGATGCGCAATCCAAAAGAGCTGAACTTACGGTTACCTGGTTGATTTCCGTAAAAAACGACTCTGGATACGAATCCCGCTCCGAGCCCAAATCCTATACGGTGCGGTGGCAAGATATAGACATCGAAACACAAGAATAACAAAACAGCAATGGAACTGAAAGAAATTCTGGCAATCTCCGGGCAACCCGGATTATACAAATTCGTCGCGCAATCGACTCGCGGCGTCATCGTTGAATCGCTCGTGGACGGCAAACGCATGAATGCAGCCAGCAACTCCAAAGTGAGTGCCCTGACCGAGATCTCGATCTTCACCGAAGGCGAAGATATTCCGCTGGCCGAGGTATTTACAAAAATTTACGAACATACAAACGGTCAGCCAGCCATCAGTCACAAGGAGGAACCGGCTCGTCTCAAAGCCTTCTTCGCCGAGGTTTTGCCCGACTACGACCGGGACCGGGTACACGTTTCGGATATGAAAAAGGTCTTCTCGTGGTTCAACACACTGCTCGGCGCTGGATTCACGGAGTTCAAACTCCCCTCGGAAGAGAGCGCAGAAGAGACTAAATAAAGAAAAGCCTAAAAGAATCTTTAATAGGGAAGTGTAATGCGCAGGCGTTACACTTTTTTTAATCCAACTATCGAACGCAAATGAAAGTATCGATCATAGGCGGCGGCAATATGGGCGGAGCCATCGCACGCGGACTGGCCGAAAGCGGCATTCTCCAGCCGGAACAGATCACCGTCATCAACCGACGGGAGGTAAAGACCCGGCAAATGAAAGCGTACAACCCGAAAATCAATGCCGTAACGGGAGATTACAGTTCGCTGGCTACGGCCGATATCGTCGTAATAGCCGTCAAACCCTGGATGGTGCAGGCACTCGCAGAAGAACATCTGGCCAAATGTCCGAACAACGGGCAGATCATCGTCTCGGTAGCAGCCGGAATTCCCCTCTCCGATCTGGAAGCGTGGGCCGGCCTTGGGAAAACAATCATCTGCGCCATCCCCAATACGGCAGCCGAAGTACGCCAAAGCATGACCTTTATCTCCGGCATTCACGTCGATGATGCTCAGAAAGAGAGTGTTCTCCGTCTCTTTCAGGCCATCGGACAGGCTGAGTGGATCGAAGAGCGGTTGCTCGGACCGGCCACCGTACTCTGTTCGTGCGGAATCGCCTTCGCCTTCCGTTATATCCGGGCCGCAATGGAGGGCGGGGTGGAGATGGGACTCTATCCTCAGGCAGCCAAGCAGGGATTTCTCCAGACCCTGCGTGGGGCAATCGAGCTGTTGGAGCAGCACGACTCCCATCCCGAACAGGAGATCGACAAGGTTACCACACCCGGCGGGCTCACGATAAAAGGGCTGAACGAAATGGAACACGCCGGATTCACCTCGGCAGTCATCCGGGGATTGAAGGCCAGCAACTCCTGATCGCAGACCAGACGTGGGAAGCAAAGAAGGACATCCGGCAAAGAGACCCAGAGCCATGGCCCGTTTTTTTAACGACAACGTAATACGAAAGAGGTGTCCGGTTCGTTTTTATTTCCTATCTTTGGGATAAGATTTTACAGAAGAGAAGAAAAAAGATGAAAAAAGAGAAGATGATGGCCCTTGTGGCTCACGACCACATGAAACACGATCTGGCCGAATGGGTAAAAGAGAATTGCGAAAAACTGAGCCAACATAAGATTGTCTGCACAGGTACAACCGGTAAAATTGTCGAAGAGACCCTGCGCAGTAATCGCCAGAACAACTCCGAGGAGGAGGTAATACTCGACATTACCCGACTGAAGTCGGGTCCGCTGGGCGGCGACCAACAGTTGGGTGCCCTGATCGCCGAGGGGAAAATCAGCGCACTGATCTTCTTCTGGGATCCGATGGCGGCACAGCCCCATGACGTGGATGTCAAGGCATTGTTGCGTATCGCAACGCTCTACAATGTACCGACGGCGATCAACCGTTCGACAGCCGAATTCCTGATCTCCTCGCCGATGTTCGACGATCCGAACTACACTCCCGCCGTAAAGGACTACACGGATTACATTCAGCGAGCACTGGAATAAAAAACGTCCACATAAAACACGAATGCCCGGACTCTCCGTAGAATCCGGGCATTGTCATACAACAAAGGAGTGCTACAAATCAAGGAGCATCACGTAATCCTCCTCGCGCTCCATATAGATCCGAAAACCCGATTTTTCATACCAGGCCGCCGCATAATTTCCCTTCGATACGCTCAACGAGACACGGGAGTATTTCAACTGTCTCAGACTCTCAAGCATCCTCGATAGAAGAGCCGATCCCACCCCCACATGCCGATACGCTGGCAACAAAGAGATCGAAAGCTCCGGTGTAGCAGGATCAACCCGTCCATATCCATCCGGCAACAAACGGCTCCACGCCGCACCGACAACCGCACGGTTCACTTCCAGAAGCAAACAATAGTCGCCCGGCCTTCCCCAATCATCCACATAGAGGCTCAAAGCCGGATTGTAAACGACCTCGAAAGGCAACCGTTCGGTTCCTTCCGGCTGATAGATCGCCTCATAAAGGAATGTGTGCAGGAGAGGGATCTCCGCAGGCTTCAACTCCCGGATTGTATACTCCATCCTATACGTTGTGCGAGAGGGGGGCAGGGACCACCGCACTCGTGTCGAAATCGCCCCACCGTTCGGCTATCGAATCGAGCGTGGCGTAGAGTTCGGCAGGATCAAACGAGGTAACCAGTTTCAGACGGGTCTCCTTGAAATTCGGAAGTCCCTTGAAGTAGTTGGAAAGGTGGCGGCGCATCTCCAGGATACCGACCCGTTCACCTTTTATCTCCAGCGATTTGGCCAGGTGATGCTTGGCTATCTCGACCCGTTCAACAACCGAAGGTTGGGGCATCACCTCACCCGTCTCGAGGTAGTGTTTCACCTCCCGGAAGATCCACGGACGGCCATACGTAGCCCGGCCGATCATGATGCCGTCCACCCCGTAGCGGTCGAACATCTCCTTTGCCTTGGGACCCGAATCCACATCGCCGTTGCCGATGATCGGGATATGAATAGCCGGGTTGTTTTTTACCCGCCCGATCAAAGTCCAGTCAGCCTCTCCGCGATACATCTGCGCCCGGGTACGGCCATGGATAGTCAAGGCAGCAATGCCCACATCCTGCAGCCGGAGGGCGATCTCCTCGATATTCTTCGACTCCTCGTCCCAACCGAGGCGGGTCTTGACCGTCACGGGTTTGTGAACCGCCTGCACGATACGGCGAGTCATCTCGACCATCAGCGGCACGTCGCGCATCATGCCAGACCCTGCACCGCGACCGGCAATCTTCTTCACCGGACAACCGAAATTGATATCGATAATATCCGGATCTGCCTCTTCGGCAATCCGGGCCGCCTCGACCATCGGGTCGATCAGGTGACCGTAAATCTGAATCCCGACCGGACGCTCAGCATCGTCAATACGCAGTTTTGCCCGCGATTTCCAGGCATCGCGAATCAATCCGTCAGAGGAGATGAACTCCGTATAAACCACATCGGCCCCGAACCGCTTGCACATATAGCGGAACGACGGATCGGTTACATCCTCCATCGGAGCCAGGAACAACGGGCGGTCGCCCAATTCAATATCGGCAATCTTCATGCGTTATGCTATTCAACGGGTTGATTCATCGTTACGAGTACCTTATCGATACGCGCACCATCCATATCGACCACCTCGATCGAAAAACACTCCCAGCGGAAATGTTCGCCACTCTGGGGAATATGCCCCAATTTATCGAGAATCAAACCACTGATGGTCGTATAATGGGTATGCGGGAAGGCATCCTCCATGCCGAAATGTGCCAGAAAGTCATAGAAGGCACACTGTCCGTCAATCAGTGCGCTACCGTCTTCACGTACGATGATATCGGGTTCTTCACGCTCCTCAAGCATCTCGCCGACCAGCGCCTCGAAAATGTCTTTTGTCGTAAAGATTCCCAGCGTTACACCAAATTCGTCATACACCACACCGCAGCCGAGCTGTTCGGTCCGCAACTGCTCGAGTGCATCGTACACCTGCGCACCTTCATGAAACATCTTGGCCGGGAAAACCAATTTGCGAAGTGAGAAATCCTCATCCTGAATATGGACAAACAGATCTTTCAGATAGACCGTTCCCAACACCTTGTCGAGCGATCCGTCGCCCACAGGATAACGGCCATGGGGGTGCAGGCGGATCTCTTCGCGAATCTGCTCGACGCTCATCTTCACATCGAGCCATGCAATATCGCTGCGAGGGGTCATGATCGAATCCACGGTCCGGTCTCCCAGCGAAAAGACACGTCCCACGATCTTCTGCTCGACCTTCTGGACCGCACCCCCCTCGGCTCCCTCCTGGACCATCGACTTGATTTCATCCTCCGTTACGGGTGTCTCCGTCTGGCGCAATCCGAACAGGCGCGCCACCCCGGCCGTACTCTTCGAAAGGATCCAGACGAACGGAGAAGCGACGACCGAGAGGATCTGCATGGGCCATGCAACCAGTTTTGCCACCGGTTCGGCCGTAGTCATGCCGATCCGCTTGGGGATCAACTCGCCGAAAACAATCGTCAGGTAGGTTACGACAACCACAATCAGTGTCTGTGCAACAGGCGCCGCGTAGGGAATTCCCCAACGCTGGAAGACCTCGGTCAGCTCGTCGGCAATCGCATCGCCGGAGTAGATACCGGTCAGAATGCCGATCAAGGTAATACCGATCTGAACCGTCGAAAGAAACTTATCGGGATCCTCAGCCAGTTTCAAGGCCCTCCGGGCAGAGCGATCGCCCTGTTTGGCCAACATATTCAGATTCGATTTGCGGGCTGATACCAGCGCAATCTCCGACATGGCGAAAAGGCCGTTCAAAAGGATCAAAAGAAGAATGATCAGAATTTCCATTCCTTGAAAAATATGTGGCACAAAGATAAGCATTTTAGGCGTTTGCCCCAACTTCCCGACCGGGATCGGTGCAATATTTATTTCCGGCATGGTATTCCAAAGAAAAAAATGTAATTTTGCCCCATAATATCACGATCATGATGAATACGGAACAATATCTTTTGGATACAGTAACAGCGGCCGTAAAAGCCCTCTACGGAGAGACGAACGCTCCGCTGCAGATTCAGAAAACCCGCAAAGAGTTCGAAGGCGACTACACGCTGGTGGTCTTCCCGCTGCTCAAGGCCAGCCGAAAGGCCCCCGAAGCAACGGCAACCGAAATCGGAGAATACCTCACGGCCAATGCCCCCGAAATCAAGGGATACAATGTCATCAAGGGGTTCCTGAACCTCTCGCTCAAGGATGCATTCTGGGAGGAGCGGTTCAACGAGATCTCGCACAACGAACATTTCGGCCAGGCCGCTCCGACGGGACGCACCATCATGATCGAATACTCGTCGCCCAACACCAACAAGCCGCTGCACCTGGGACACATCCGCAACAACCTGCTCGGATATTCGGTAGCCCGCATCCTGCAGGCGAACGGACACACGGTCATCAAGGTAAACCTGGTGAACGACCGCGGTATCCACATCTGCAAATCGATGCTCGCCTGGAAACTCTACGGCAACGGCGAAACCCCTGTCTCGTCGGGCATGAAGGGCGACCATCTGGTCGGTAAATATTATGTCGAGTTCGACAAGCACTACAAGGCCCAGATCAAGGAGTTGATGGCCGCAGGTCAAAGCGAGGAGGAGGCCAAGCGCAACGCCCCAATCATGCAGCAGGCACAGGAGATGCTTCGCCGCTGGGAGGCAAAAGACCCGGAAGTATATGCTCTCTGGGAGACCATGAACGGCTGGGTTTACGAAGGTTTCGACGTAACCTACAAGGCGCTGGGCGTCGATTTCGACAAGGTATATTACGAATCGCAAACCTATCTGCTGGGCAAGAGCCTGGTCGAGGAGGGATTGCAGAAGGGGATCTTCTTCCGCAAGGAGGACGGATCGGTCTGGATCGACCTCGAAAAGGACGGACTCGATCAGAAACTGTTGTTGCGCGGCGACGGCACATCGGTCTATATGACCCAGGATCTGGGAACGGCCTACCGCCGTTTAGAGGACAACCGTCTCGACGAGATGATCTACGTGGTGGGCAACGAGCAGAACTACCACTTCCAGGTACTCAAACTGATCCTCAAGAAGCTGGGATACTCCTCATGGAGCGACCACATTTTCCACTTGTCGTACGGTATGGTCGAACTTCCGGAGGGCAAGATGAAGTCACGCGAGGGAACGGTCGTGGATGCGGACGATCTGATCGCAGCCATGATCTCAACCGCCCGCGAAATGTCGGACGAGTTGGGCAAACTCGACGGATGCACGCCCGAAGAGGCCAATGCAATCGCGGCAATGGTGGGACTCGGAGCCCTCAAATACTTCATTCTGAAGGTCGACCCGAAAAAGACGATGCTCTTTGACCCCAAAGAGTCGATCGACTTCAACGGCAACACGGGTCCGTTCATTCAGTACACGCACGCCCGTATCCGTTCGATCCTGCGCAAAGCGGAAGAGGCCGGAATCGATTACCGGCAGGATGAGACCAACGTGCCGCTGCTCAGCGAGGAGCTCAGCCTGATCAAGATGCTGACCGACTACCCGGCAACGGTACAGTCCGCCGCCGAGAACTTCGCCCCCTCGATCATCGGCGCTTATGCCTATGAGCTGGCCAAATCGTTCAACGGCTACTACCACGACCACTCGATCCTCAAGGAGGAGAACGCATCGGTACGCAACATGCGTCTGCGCTTGGCCGAGCAGGTAGCCCGCACGATCCGACTGGCCATGTCTCTGCTCGGAATCGATGTTCCTGAAAGAATGTAATACCTTATGAAAAGACTGTTTCCAATCCTTCTGATGCTCTTCTGCTTTTTCCAGGTAAAGGCAGAAGAACCCGCTACGGCAGAATACCGTGCCGCATTCCAAACCCATATTATGAATTTTCCAGATACCACATCTGGTCTTTCACAGGTGATTGATGAGGCAATTGTATATACAGGGCAAACCGTCACTCCGGAACAAGCCGCCGATATCAAAAAGACATCCATGGAAAAGTTGTTAGATCTGATGGTCCCCATATACGCACAGCACATTACGCTGGAAGAGCTGAAAGTGGCGAATGCTGATCCTCAAAATTTTTATTCGACCCCCGAAGGGGCAATACTCCAGGAAAAGGAGGACAATATGCTACCGGAACTCGAAAAGGTACTACTTCCATGGAGCGAGTGGATCGTCCAATATATTTTCGAGGTAAGCTCAAAAAATAAATAATGGTGGTATAGCTGTCGCTTTTCAGCAGAGGCGCATTTGTTTTCCGGAAAGATTTTTTAACTTTGCAAAAGTGAGATCCTTGCTCCCGGACTTAAATCCGAAGAGCTTTTCGATAACGAAAAAAACTATTAAAAACAGAAAGAATATGGCAAACTTAAGAGTACTCAAGAAAGAGATCGATTACCGTTTGGAGGAACTCGTTTTCGACTGCGATATGGCTATTTGTTTCCAACCATCGAAAGAGGAGGCTATCTTCGAGGTGATGAAGGAGGGTGTAGCGCTGCGCAACGAGCTCTTCACCAAAGTGAACAACCCGGCTGAGCCTCACAACGCTTCTCTCGTTCGCAAACACTACAGCGCACTGCGCCGTGAGATCGAGGAGTCGTTCGGCAAACTGTTCGAGAAGTTGAGCGGAATCAACGAGGAGCACAAATAAAAATCGCGGCATCGGAGGGGGAGGAGGATCCCAACCGAAGTCATCCTCGTGCAAAAAAAGAGTTGCGGATTTTCTCCGCAACTCTTTTTTTAGGGGCATTCCGGCAAAAGGTCAATGACAGTCACAACAGGAGGCATCCTCCGCATCGTGCGGACCGAGTACCGTATGGGGAATTTTCCCGTGCGAAATGAGTTGGATAGGGCAATCGTAGTTGCGTAGCTGCTCCTCCGTAATTACGTTCGAATCATGCCTATACACCCGTTGATTGACACACACGATACTCTGTACGACACTCGTTATCGTTCCCAAATCGTGTGAAATCATCACGATAGCCATCCGCTTGTGCAGCTCGGTCAACATCCGGTAGAGTTCATTCTCAAAACGGTTATCCACAAAATTGGTCGGTTCGTCCAGAATCAATAACTTCGGCTCGGAGATCACGGCCCGGCACAACATGGCCCGCTGCATCTGACCACCCGAGATCTCACCAATCGGACGACGCGCCAACTCGGCAATTCCGGCCTCCTCCAACAACGCCTCGGCATGTCGACGATCCTTGGCCGTATAGCGGGAAAAGAGTCCCTTCTGTCCCTGTAATCCGGACAAGACCACCTCCAGCACAGAAATCGGGAAACTGCGGTCAAAAACCGACAGCTGGGGCATGTAGCCGATCAAGCGCTCACCGCCCCGATACAACTCCTGCGAATAGGTGATCGTTCCCCGATAGGGGACGTTTCCCACAATCGCCTTGACCAGAGTCGTCTTACCGCCTCCATTGGGACCTATAATTCCCAGAAAATCATCGGAATATATATCCAGATCGACCCCCTGAAGAGCCTCGTGTCCATCATACGACACACTGACATGACGCAACGATACGAGCGGTGTTCTCATCGGGACGATACGATCAAATCGGTTATTTCCAATATGTTAGCCTCCACATCTTCAGCCAGCGGATCAATTTGGCGACTATCGGCCCCGATATCCGAAGCGATTACCTCGACCGTCGATGCCGGGAACTGGCTCTGATAGAGCAGGATATGGATACTGTCACGGCGAGCACGATCGATCAGCAACGCCAAGCGACGGGCTGAAGGCTCCTTGCCCTCCTGTTCGATTACAACCTGTTCAACGCCATAAGCACGGGCGTAATAGGTTAGGGCAGGGTGGTAGATCATGAAGTAGGAGACACCGCTCTCCTTCAATCGTTCGGCTATGGTCTCATCCAGTGTTGTCAAACGGCGATCTAACGCCTCATAACGAGCAGTATAGCTTAGCGAATCGGGGTAGAGTGTATGGATCGCCCGATAGGCATTTTCAGCCATCGTACGCAACTCCCGCGGCGAAGTCCAGATATGCGGGTCAACACCGTGGCTGTGCCCCTCGTCGGCACGAACGTGGGAACAACTGCCGGCAATCGGTTCGACTCCCTCGCTCAAAGCGATGACCTTGGAGCGATCTTCGATTTTCGAAAGCATATTCTGCTCAAAATCAAGCCATCCGATCCCGAAAACCAGTTCCGCACGATCCAGATCGACCATTTGGCGCGGAGTCAGTTCGAAGGTCTCGGGACTCGCTCCGGGCGGGACCAGCACCTCAACCCGAAAATCATCACCCACAATATCCTCAACGATTCCACGCAATGGCAGAATCGACACGTAGATCATCTTTTGATCCTCCGTGCTGCGGGAGCGGCCGCCACAACCAGCCAGCAGCAAACATCCCAAAGCAATCGCTATCAGTGATCGTTTCATTGTCACCATATACTTCAATAATTGCACGATCTTGTCCCATCAAATGTAGCAGTTGCAAATTTAGTCATTTTCCAGGAGAATTCCTCGAAGTACAAGGAATGCTAAAATTAAAGATCGAACTACGCACAATATAATTTAACATAATACAAATATTAAATCAAAATATAATAGAACGAGAAAGGAGATGTATTTTGACATCTCCTTTCTCGTTTATCTTATTCAGCAGATCGGTTTTTATCGAACCGTCTTCAGTATCTCAACCATCAGATCCCAGAATTTGGTAACGGTCGCAATCTCCAGACGCTCGTCGGGTGAATGAACACCACGCAGCGTCGGTCCGAATGAAACCATCTCCAAGTGCGGGAACTTCTTAAGGAACAAACCGCACTCCAGACCGGCATGGATCGCGCGCACCTTCGGTTTTACGCCGAACAGCTTTTCATAGCTCGACACGGTGATCTCCAGCAGTTTCGACTCCGGATTGGGCGACCAGCCCGGATAACCGTCCGAATGTATTACCTCGGCTCCTGCCAGTGCAAAAACAGACTCGACCATCTGCATGGCATAAACCTTTGCACTCTCCGAATCCGAACGCTGCGATGTGGTAACCACGATCCGATCCTCGCCTTCGAACTTCACGGAAGCCAGGTTCGTCGAGGTCTCCACCAGACCCGGCATGGCCATCGACATCTCGATCACGCCATTGGGAAGTCCGACCAGCGCATACAGCAGTTTCCGCTGAGCCTCCCGGTCAATCACAGATGCGACGATTGCACCCGCAAGAGCAATCCGGAATTTAGGTTCACGGAACTTTGCCTCGGATTTCAGCCCCTCGGCAAACTCCTTATAGAATGTCTCGAAAGCAGAGGTCTCGCTGCCCGGAACAGACAGGACGGCGAATGCCTCACGCGGGATCGCATTCCGCAAATTACCACCGTCAAAACGGCTCAGACGCAGGTCGAAACGCTGCATTGCATTCCACAGGAATCTGGCAATCAGTTTATTCGAATTCATACGACCCTTGTCAATATCATCACCGGAGTGACCGCCGGAAAGATCGCTCACCTCAACGCGGAAGAATACGTGATCCTTCGGAGCCTCCTCGGCACGATAACGGAACGTAGCCAGGGTATCTACCCCACCGGCACATCCGATAAAGATCTCGCCCTCGTCCTCCGAGTCCAGGTTAACGAGGTATTTGCCCGTAAGCATTCCCTCGCCCAGACCGAATGCACCGGTCAGGCCGGTCTCCTCATCCACCGTGAAAAGCGCCTCCAACGGGCCATGTTCCAGATCGGGATCGATCATCGCAGCCAAAGCCGCAGCCATACCGATACCGTCGTCCGCACCGAGCGTCGTACCCTCGGCCTTTACCCATCCGTCCTCGATCCGGGTACGGATCGGATCCTTCTCAAAATCAAATGCAAGACCCGAATTTTTCTCGCAAACCATATCCATGTGGGACTGAAGAATAACCATCGGGCGATCCTCATACCCTTTCGTTGCCGGAACACGCATCACCACGTTTCCGGTTTGATCGGTTTGATAATCAATATGGTGCTTTTTAGCGAATTCTACCAAAAACTCACGAATTTTCTCCTCCTTCTTCGAGGGGCGCGGAACGCGCGTAATAGCATCGAACTGCTCCCAGACCAGTTTCGGCTCAAGTTTCGTAATTTCAGACATAAAACTATGATTTTCAATAAATTAAAATCTTTCTCTTTCAGAACAGCACCCCACCCTTCCACGCTTCCTCCTAATGAAGAAACAATTTCGGATCTGTCCAGGGATTTTACCTTCGGTCCCGTCCTACATCTCACAAAGATAACAAAAACCATCGAAATTCCTATGGATTCGAACTCACATTAATCCCTTTCGACAGAATTTATCAGCAAGTTCGACTTTCTTCCCTATATTTGTATCGTATAAAAACACCTTAAAAGATGTACCCATTCAGAATCGGTTACGGATATGATGTACACGCCCTGGCGGAGGGACTGCCGCTGGTCCTGGGCGGAATCGAAGTCGCCCACACAAAAGGCTGTGTAGCTCACTCGGACGGCGATGTCGCCCTGCACGCCATCTGTGATGCCCTGCTGGGCGCTGCCGCACTGGGCGATATCGGACTCCACTTCCCGGATACTTCGCCCCAGTTCAAAGGTATCGATTCCAAACGGCTGCTCGGCCGCTGTGTCGAACTGCTGCACGAAAGGGGCTACGCCGTAGGCAACATCGACTGCACGATTGCCATGCAGCGTCCCAAGTTGCGTCCCTACATCGACCGGATGCGCGAGGCAATCGCACGCACGGTCGGCATCGAAACGGATGCCGTATCGGTCAAGGCCACGACGACCGAAAAACTGGGATTCGAAGGGCGCGAAGAGGGAGTGTCGGCATCGGCTGTCGTCCTGATTTTCAAATCCGGCTGTCAATAAGCCAATCGTTCCCCTATTATGAGCCGAAGACTCTTTTTCCTCCTGCTGTCGGGATGGATCATGTTGCTGCTATCGGGTTGCAGCGACCATGCCGAAGCGACGAATCTGCCGGTTGTACCCGACTACTCACAAACCGAATACTGGTTCGAAGGTGGCGACACGGACGAAATGGCATACGATGTCTTCTACATCGTTCCGACCTGCGTATTCGACTGGCAGGATGCCGAAGGCAACATCTGCCACTGGATGGATCCGGACAACCCGTCTCACCGTGCCAGCGTCGACGGACCGATCCGGCTGGCCCGCGGCATATTCGCCGACGAAGCCAACTTCTACGCCCCCTATTACCGCCAAATCACCATCGAATCGTGGACCGAAAGCGAGCAGGAGATCGACTCGCGGTTTGAAACGGCATACTCAGACATCGCATCGGCCTTTCACTATTACCTGCTGCACTTCAACGAGGGGCGACCGTTCATTCTCGCGGGACACAGCCAAGGCGGGAAAGCGGTCATTGAACTGCTGTGCCGTGAGATGGATGACGAGACCTACAACCGAATGATTGCGGCCTATCCGCTGGGCTATCCGGTGCGGGATGAGAAGCATTCACCCTATCTGATCCCCGCCGCAAAGGCCGATGATACGGGCGTGTTCATCACCTTCAGTTCGGTCTCTTCCCCCGACAAACTGACACCGTTGCTCTCGGGCAGCCGGGCTGCGATCAACCCTCTCAACTGGCGAACCGACTCCGAACCGGGTACGAAAGAACAACACTTAGGCGCGGTTTTCACTGCTGCGACCGGCGATATCGTCTCCGAAGAGGCACACATGATTTCAGCCTCGCTGGACGATGCCACCAAAGCCTTGGTCCTCTCCGGCATCGACCCGCAAGCCTATTACGAACCGGCTCTGGCCGATCTCTTTCCCCCTGGCAACTATCACGTCGTGGAGTTAAATCTCTTCTACCGCAACCTGCAACAGAATGTAAAGGAGCGTGCCGCCGCATTCTTCGCCGCACACGCAGACCAATAAGGAAGGAATCCGCTCCCAGATACACGAAGAACCCCGCACCTTTCCCAAGGTGCGGGGTTCTCTACGTCAAAACTTCGAATACGGATGCTACAATCCGCTATATCTGGAAGATGATGCCCGAATACTGTACCGTCGTATTGAAAGCCCGTTCGACGGTCAGGTTCGCACCGCCCGTCTTGGTGTATATCTCCAACGTAAAGGTATATATCGACCCGTCGAACAGCGTGGAGACAAACGTGACGGTCCAACCGTTGTCGGTCTTCTGGGTCGTATAATTCTCCACATTGGAGGTTACATAGTTAAGGACCGAAACACGATACGGAGGCATCGACCCTTCGATATAGGGCAGATAGATGTCGAATCTTCCGTCCTGATACTCCAGGCTGAAATCCGGATTGGAAATCGGGACCGTCGGGCCTACAGAACGCTGCATGCTGCGGGGAATAAACTGGAAATATCCCGCGTTAACCATCGAGTCGATATGCTGCTCGAATGCGAGTTGGCGAGCCGCACGCTTCTGCGTACGCTCTTCACGACGCTCCTGTTTGGTCGTCTGCTGATTCTGCTGCTGGGCGCACACTTCGTATCCGCTCAGGCTGAACGCCATGATTACCAGCAAAATAATAAACTTTTTCATAGCAAATTAAGATTTGTTAAACAAGGTTTAGCAAAATCTCTGCCTAAAGTCCCATCTTGCGCAAAAATTCTCCGGTATAGCTCGCTTTATTTTTCGCCACCTCCGCTGGAGTACCCGTTGCCACGACACGACCACCCTCTTCGCCCCCTTCCGGACCGATATCGATCAGGTAATCGGCAACTTTGATCACATCGAGGTTATGTTCGATCACAATGACCGTATTTCCCCGATCAACCAACTTATTCAACACCTCCAATAACTGACGGATATCTTCGAAGTGGAGTCCCGTCGTCGGTTCATCCAGGATGTAGAGCGTGCGGCCGGTATCGCGCTTGGAGAGTTCGCTCGAAAGTTTGATACGCTGGCTCTCTCCGCCCGAGAGAGTCGTACAGGGCTGACCCAGCGTCAGATAACCAAGTCCGACCTCCTGGATGGCACGCAGTTTCTGGTAAATATTGGGAATATTCGAGAAGAACTCGACCGCCATGTTGACCGTCATGTTCAATACATCGTCGATGCTCTTCCCCTTATATTTCACTTCGAGAGTTTCGCGGTTGTAACGATGGCCGCCGCACGCCTTGCAGGTCACATAGACATCGGGCAGGAAATTCATCTCAAGAGTTTGTACCCCGGCACCCCGGCACTCCTCGCAACGTCCTCCCTTCACGTTGAACGAGAAGCGTCCCGCCTTGAACCCTCGTATCTGGGCATCAGGTGTCTGCTCGAACAATTTTCGAATATCGGAGAAGACATTGGAATAGGTGGCCGGATTGCTGCGTGGTGAACGGCCGATCGGCGACTGATCGACCACAACCAGTTTGTCGATCCACTCCGTACCCGTAATGGAGTCGTATTCGAGCGGCTGGTCGAACGAGCGATAGAGCTGACGGCTCAGAATTGGCCTCAGCGTCTCGTTGATCAGGGTCGATTTTCCGGAGCCGCTGACTCCCGTGACGCAGATCAGCTTCCCGAGCGGGAACCCCACGTCGATCCCCTTCAGGTTATTGCCCCGCGCCCCCTTGATGACGATGCTGTTGCCGCTGCCCTTCCGCACCTGTTGCGGTATTTCGATCCGGCGACGTCCCGTGAGATAATCCGCCGTGACAGAATTCGATTTCAAAATATCGTCAAACGTACCCGAAGCGACGATCTGTCCCCCTTTGCGTCCAGCCAGCGGCCCCACGTCCACGATCCAGTCCGCAGCACGCATCATATCTTCGTCATGTTCGACCACAATGACCGAATTGCCGGCTTCGCGCAGCTCCTTCAGGCTGCGGATGAGCCGCTGGTTATCCCGCTGGTGCAGGCCGATCGAGGGCTCGTCAAGAATATAAAGCACATGAACGAGTTTCGAACCGATCTGAGTGGCCAGGCGGATACGCTGGCTCTCACCACCCGAAAGCGAACGCGACGAGCGGGAGAGCGAAAGATACCCCAACCCCACTTCCAGCAGGAAACGGACCCGTTCGCGGATCTCCTTAATGATCTCCTGGGCAATCTTGCGTTCCCGTTCCGAGAGGTACTCCTCAACATGGTCGATCCATTCGGCAAAACGGGTAATCGACAAGGCCGACACCTCGGCGATATTCTTACCGCCGATACGGAACTGCAAGGCCTCCGCCTTCAAACGTGTTCCGCCGCATACGCTGCACGGTTTATAGCGCAGGAACTGTTCCCGCCACTTGCGGCCACGAGCCGAATCATCCTCCTCGGTTCGGGAGATATATTCGGCCACACCTTCCCACGAGATCAGATTGCGGCCCGCCGATGCGGCACTGAACTCCGACAGATCGATGGTCAGCGGCTCGGAATCGCCGTACAGGATGGCATTCATACCCTCATCGGAGATCGTTCCGACAGGATCGTCGAGGGTGAAATCATACCGTCGTCCCAACATCTCGAGAATGGCGAAAAGCGTGTTGTTCCGATACTTCCCGAGAGGTTCCACGCCCCCCTCACGCAGCGACAGCGACGGATTGGGGAGGATCCTCTCACGATCGAATACGGCCTCGATACCAATACCATTACAATGGGGGCAGGCACCCTTCGGTGAATTGAACGAGAAGGTATGGGGTGCGGGATCTTCAAATGCAAGGCCTGTCGTAGGGCACATCAGATGGCGCGAAAAATAACGCATCTTCTCCGTCTGATAGTCATAAACGGACATCGTTCCCTTTCCCTGACGCATGGCCTCCCGCAACGACGCGAGCAGGCGATCATGGAGCGACCGATCGACCGCCATACGGTCAATCACCAGATCGATCGTATGGATCTTATAACGGTCGAGCTTCATGCCCGCCGCAAATTCCCGGATCTCACCGTCGATCCGGGCATAGAGATACCCTTTCTTGCTCAGGGTTTCGAACAGTTCGCGGTAATGCCCCTTACGTCCCTTGACGATCGGAGCCATCACGGCAATCTTCCGGCCGTCGAAATCGTGTAAGATAAGCTCCAGAATCTGCTCGTCGGTATAGTGCACCATCTCCTCACCCGTGGCCGGAGAGTAGGCCCGCGAAGCCCGGGCATAGAGCAGACGCAGGAAGTCATTGATCTCGGTTACCGTACCCACCGTCGAACGGGGATTCTTGTTGGTCGTCTTCTGCTCGATGGCAACCACCGGACTCAATCCCGTAATCTTATCTACATCGGGACGCTCCATATTGCCGACAAACTGCCGCGCATAGGTAGACAAAGTCTCCATATAGCGGCGCTGTCCTTCGGCATAGATGGTATCGAAAGCCAACGACGATTTGCCCGATCCGGAAAGACCGGTAATGACCACTAACTTCTCACGGGGAATTTCGAGATCGACGTTCTTCAGATTATGAACCCGAGCGCCGAGTATTTTGATCGTTTTCTCTTCCACTTTACACCTATAAAACGCGTAAAGTTACAGATTATTTTCGAGGGCTGCAAGCAACCCGGGGAATGGAGGCTGGCAGCCGGGTGCAGGCACATCCCGCTACCATACGGTAAAAAGCATCGGCATGGAAACCTCTTCGAAGAGATTGGTCACCTCGATTCTCTCTTTGCGGGCCCGGCGGACCGTATAGCCGGTCCCGCTGCGGGAACGCTCATACCAGGCGACCAGACGGTCGGCATGGTCCACCAGATAGTCGTTGCGGCGATAGAAACACCCCCGGCTGTAGGCCGGTTCGAGTTCGACCGTACGGTCGGCTGCAGCCAGGACAGCCCAATAACGCATCCGCTCACGAATCGGGAAATCCCTTTCTTGCCCGTGAAACGGGACAACGGCTATCAACTGCATTCCGGGACACTCCTCCCGCAACGACAATACCGCTTCGGCCGCGGCCAGATCGAATCCGAGGGCCATCCCCGAATAAAAAAAACGGTATCCCTCCTCATACAGCGACCGCACAAGTGCCGCCAACCTATCATCGGCCTGCCCATCATACTCCTGATGCCCGGTAAAAGCCACACTCACCTCTCGATTGTATTCCATTTTATAAAAATACGAAGAAATCCACTAAAATCCAAGTAGGCTCCAAGAAAGTTGCAAGAGAGCGAAAATCCGTAAAAACGGTGCGATATTTGTTACTTTTCGAGTAAACGAATTAAAACGCCACTGCTATGAAAAACACATCAGCCTGCATCGCTTCCTTTATCGGTGGCATGATTCTGGGAGCAGCCATCACCGCCCTGACCACTCCACGTACGGGCAAGGAGGTTCGCGATTCGATCCGTGATTTCGTAGACAAGGAGACCGATAAACTCCGTGAAAAAGCGGATATGCTTCGCAACAAAGTCGACCAGCTCCGTTCGAGAATGGCCGACAAGATCGAAGAACTGAACGAAGAGTGCGATTGCGGCAAGTAGCTCCATTCACGCACGCCGATCCGTAAACTTTTCCCGCAATGAATGAGAACCAACCCCGCAGGAGCATCGTAACACCGCTCGTTCTGTTCGGACTAACGACCACGGCAGCCGTTATCCTGCTGATCACCACATTGGTAGTATGGCTCGCCGAAGTAACCGGATCGATGATCTGGGCGACCCTGATCGTAGGCGGATTTTTCGCCATCGTCGCAACGATCATCTATTTCGCCTCCGTGAGAGGAGTCATCCGTTACATCCGGGATCAGATGGAGAACATCTCGGAGATGGCCCAACTCATCAAGGCAGGCTACCGATGGGTAACCGACAAGATCAACAGCATCCTCTGTGAACTGTTGAGCGGTTTGCTCAGAAAACTCTGACGCACAAAACAAAAAAAGATCGATCCGCGTTCAGAAACAAAAACAGCGATGGCTGCTCTGATCAGAGCAGCCATCGCTGTTTCTTTATAGTTCCAAATATACCTGATATTTAATACGCGTCATTTAACCGAGTTATTTGACAACACCCATTCGACATAGCCCACATCATACACATCCTTGAGCAAGACCCGTTTATTGCGATCCAGCAAATAGAGCGACGGGATCGCCCGCAAATCGTACAGATTGTTCCGACTAATCTGCGTCCCGGCATCATAGCCGTTGATCCAGGTCGAAGGAATATCGGGAATATGGGCCCTCCAGGCCGTCAAGTCCTCATCAGGATAGAGAGCCAGAATCTTAAGCCGTCCCTGTCCGATCAACTCCGACAGAACGGGAGAGTCTGTCATCTGCCGGATCAGCGTCTTACACATCGCACAGTCGGGATTGTTGAAGAACACCAGCGTATATTCAGCCCTGATGCCATAGAGTGTCCCCGTACGCCCCGTTGCCAGCGTATAACGGAAATCATTGGCAGGAGTCCCTACCCGATTCTGCATGGCCAGCTGCAAATCATGACGGGGGACCGTTTTCTCCCACTCGTCGAGCAACGGACTCTCGATCAAGGCGTTCAATACAGGGATATAAAGTTCGTCGCTGTACACGGGCGAGGAGGGGTCGTGCAAAACGCGCTCGGCCAGCATGGCAAAATAGGTCAAGGCAACTTTCGATTGCGAAGCCTTCTGCATCAAGACGACCAGAGGTGACGGATCGGCCGGAGTTACGAAGGTGCGGACATACTCGTGAAAAGCCCGCAGCATGTGGGTCGTATCGGTCGAAACGATCCAAACCGTATCCGAGAAATCGAGGTTGTCCCAGAAGTGGTCGCGCATATAAGCGATCCGCTGCTCCGGTGTCAACGAATCCGGAGGCATCGACGGAGAAAAAAGAGCCTCTTCAGAAGATGCAGCTACCACGCCGACCGTCGAAGTCGCCCGGGACCCGCAAGCAACCGTAGCGAGCAGAATCATCACGGAGATAAACAGACGCAACATAATCTCGCAATAAATTTTACCAAGTTCCAGAATCGCATTGGAACCTATCTTCCAAATAGATCCCATTCTGCGAAACAAAGATACAAAAAGGCAGCTGGAGCAGCAAATTTCCAGAGGTTTTGGTATCTTGACCGACTAAAATCACCCGGTTCTCTTCATTTACGCAAATTATTTTCCATTGGAAATTTGTTTGTTTGGAAAATATTTTCCACCTTTGCAATGTCATTATACAAGGGATGTAATGATACAATCTGGTCGGTCGTCCGACCATACCAACCGGTCCAACAATAAAAAAACAGTGAACACTATGAATACGATTGAATTGACCAAAGCCAACTTTCTCAAGAAAGTTGCCGATTATGAAACGAATCCCACTGAATGGAAATACCTGGGAGACAAACCGGCCATCGTTGATTTCTATGCTCCCTGGTGCGGCCCCTGCAAGATGGTTGCGCCAATCCTCGAAGAGCTTGCGGCCGAATACGACGGACAGATCGTCATTTACAAGGTCAACACGATGAACGAGGAGCAACTCGCCGCAGATTTTGGCATCCGATCCATTCCCACCCTGCTCTTCATTCCCACAAACGGGAAACCGCAAATGGCGCAGGGTGCCATGGGCAAAGCGGATTTCAAACGGGTTATCGACTCGATACTGCTCGGGAAATAATATTCAAAAACAGATAGAAATGGCTCTCAAAATCGACGCGGCCCTGTGTCCGCAAAACCACCACTGCCCGATGATCGACCAATGTCCCGTCGGGGCAATCTCCCAGGAAGGGTTCTCGCTACCCGTTATTGATCCCGACCGCTGCATCGAATGCGGACACTGCATCGAAATATGCGGACGGCAGGCTGTATATCGTGAATCATAACCAACCGATGAATCCACTCTGTAAAATACGCGACCTGCAGCGAGCCATACACCAGTTCGAGACCTGCCTGCAACAACAATACGGCATCGGTCTGAACGAAGCGATGGCTCTCTGCTGCCTTGCACAGAAAGAGTGTCTCGCATCGGGGCAAACCGGTCAATTGCTCGGACTGACCCCCTCGAACACCTCGAAAGTCATAGCTTCCATCGAACGTAAAGGCTATGTCAGCCGAGGAGTGGGCAATCAGGATAAACGGCAGATGTATTTCACCCTGACAGACAAAGGACAAGAACTTCTCGCGGCAATTGAAAAGTGCCCTCCGTGTATTCCAGAAATCCTGCGTCCATATATTTGCGAAGAGAACAACGAATAATCGGTTTGATCTACATTTATATTTTCCAAGAGAGGACTTACTCTACTAACAGGAGCAAGTCCTCTCTTCTTTGCATACTGGGACAAAATACGAACAAAAGATCAGAGAGGTGGTGTTTCAGAACAATCGACACATCATAAAAGATTGATTCTTAGTACAAACTCTTGCTTTTTCCAAAACAAAGTTTAACTTTGTAAAAACCTTGTCGAATACACCTTTTTATAAAACCATAACCTCTATGAAAAAATTTCGTCTATTTTTCGTGCTGACAACCCTGTTTGCTCTGCTGTCGGCTTGCAACAACGATTCGGAAAACCCGGAAAATGTACTTCCGCTTCCCGCTCCCTCCTCCCTCTCCGGCTCCGGAGATGAGGGGTCGCTCACCTTCTCATGGGAGGCTGTCCCTAATGCCAAATGTTACGCCTATATCTTCAACGAAGGTGAAGAGGTCTATACGAACAATACCTCAGTTCGTTTCGACAACTTAACACCCTCCTCAAAATATATGTTCAAAGTAAAAGCCGTATCGGGCGATCTCAACCGTTGGACCGACTCCGAATGGGCTTCGACAACTGCCACAACAGGCGAAGCTCCCCTGGCTCCTTTCGTCATTACATTGGGGAAAGTAACCTTCTACAGTGCGGAGGTGACCGTTACACCCGCCGATCCCACCATGACCTACTTCTGCAACCTGCTGCCACGCAATGAGTTCGATGCCTTCTCTTCGGCACAGGAACTTATCGACGCACAAATCGCTCAGATTGCCTCGGCTGCTGAAACAAACTCCATGAGTTTCGAGGAGTTCTGCCGCGCAATGGGGCTGCTCATCACCGGCACGCAAACCTTCATGACGGCAGAAGAACTCACGGGTGACACGGAGTATGTCGAATATGTATTCGGACTCGATTATTCGGGCAAGGCGACCACCGAACTGGTCAGCAAGATGTTCCGTACCGAAAAGGAACCTACCGTACAACCTTCGCCAATGACCTTTGCTTTCGAGATGCTCGAACTCACGGACGTAAGCGCCCAACTGAAGATCACCCCGTCCACCAATGATGAATATTACTACTGTTTCTTCGTGCTGAAGGAGAACCTCGATGCAATGGGCGAGGATGCCGTCATTCAAGCCTGCATCGACGACCTGAACGAACATATCTCCAGTTCGGACTACGCCTCGGTTGCAGCCGAACAGTGCCACAAGGGTGTCTACACACTTGCTTACGCCGAGTTCGAACCCAATACCGAATACGTAGGCTTCGCCTTCGGAGTCGGCCAGCACGGTCTGAGCGCAGCCGCGACCACCAAACTGTTCACTACCGAGTCCTTCATGATGAAGGATCCGGAGGGTGGTGACGACCCGATCCGCATCGAAGTCGTGTCGTGGGGAATCGAGAATACCCAGATCAAATTCATCCCCACGGGCGAGGCCATCCCCTATCGCTGTGAACTGGTCAAGCTCTCCGATTTCGCCGATCTGAGTGATGAAGAGATCCTGGCCAAAGACATGGAGGCCCTGTGGAACGATTATGCGGACTATTACATCATGATGCTCCAGTATGAGGCATTCACCCTGACACGCTACATGCCGCTCGATCCCGACACAGACTACATTGCCTATGCTTACGGTCTGAGCGACGGAAAATTCGAAGCGACGACGAAACTCTGCAAGAAGATACTCCGCACTCCGGCTGCCGGAACTTCCGCCATGGGAGTACGCACCCATCGACTGCTGAAAAGATAGGTACAGTCTTAAGCAACGCGAATACCGTCGAATAAAGGAATCGCCTCGACCCTGTATGGTCGAGGCGATTCCTTTATCTATCTCGTTTTGTTTATTCCTTGGTTTACCAATATCCATATAAAACAAAAATAAATCCAAGATTTTATATCGAAATCGGCTGTTGGACATGATAATCCTCCCTTTTATAAATCAAACTCCATTTCACACCTCCTTTTTTATAGACTCCCTTTTCCTCACAACCGATAAAAACCAACCTTTTTTAAGGTACTTGGTTGCACCTGTCCAATCATAAAAAAACACACTCGTTATGAAAAAATTTTTTCGAACAATGATTTGGGTCATGCTGTCGATTGCAGCATGGACATTCGTCTCGTGCAGCGAGGACAACTCGACCGAAGTATCCTCCGGACTGGAAGCTCCTGAAATCATCCAGAGCGAGGAGATCTCGGATAATCCGATCACACTGGCATTTTCCTGGGAAATCGTAGAAAACGCCGTCTCGTATTCCTATCAGCTGGATGTAATTCAAGGAATCCGGAAATGAAACAATAACCAAAGGCAATACGACCGATCTGAGTATCGAAATCGTCAGCACCCGTGAAGCGGAGCTCTACTATTCGACCGAATATGCCTTCTCAATCCAGGCCATTGCCGAGGATCCTGCCGATTCGTCGGAGCCGAACGAAGTACGCATAACCACAAGCAGCGGAGCCATTGCCCTCTCGATCGAAAATCTGACCTATCGCTCGGCCGTACTGAAAGGGATTCCCGTCGATAAGAGCATGCTCTATCAATTTGCCCAGATTCCTATCGAAAAGTATCTGGCTTACGATTCGGATATGAATTTCATTGAAGGATACGATTACGGGTATTACCAGGCCATGGGTGCAGCCATGCCGTGGATCCCCTGGTACAGTCTGATGCAAGAGGGCTCGCAGCAGGGCGACTACACGTATCACACAAAAATCCTCAAACCTGAAACAGACTACCTGCTGTACGCATACGGGGTAGAGTTCGACACAAGCGACACCGAAAATCCGGTATCGGTTATCACGCCGCTCATCAAATACCCTTTCACGACTCCCGCATGGAAAGCTACGAGCAACTGTACGTTCGACATCAGCATCGAGAGTCAACAGATCAATCCGGAGGGTTACAACGTGATCAACGTCAAGATCGTTCCCTCCGACAATAACGAAAGGTATTACGTAGCCTTCCCAACCCAGGAGACTCTCGCAACAACCTATGCGAACGATATTTACGATTATGCTTTCGATGCCGTGTATAACGAGGAGATTTACAGCGGGGTAACGGACTGGGCTACTTCTGAATTTCTCACCTCAGGAGAGGCCGTCGTAACTTCCTTGCAGTTCGGATGGAACATCAATCCGGGCGCCGAGTACAAAATTCTGGTATTCGGAGTGGATGGAGACGGTCTGGTTACCACCGAAATTGCAACCGTCGACTGCACGAGCATTACCGAATAACACATCCTTCGGCTCATCAATGTTCCGGGCTCCCTACAAAAGATGCCCGGAACATTTCGACAGACAACCGTATTATGAAAAACATCTTTTACCTGGCAATAGCCATACTCGGATGCTGCAGCACGGCCTCTTGCTCCGATGGAGAGGAGAGTGTCGAAAAGCACTCTTCGATCACGATAACCACATCGACCGACAACATCGTACTGCCCTCCTCCAAAAATGCCCAATATGCGATTGAATTCGAAACCGAAGCCAACTGGAAAGTATCGACCGATGTCGATTGGGCAACCGTATCGCCTCAGACCGGCAAAGCCGGAAGCGCTAAAATAGCACTCATTACCAAAGAACCGAATAACACGGGGTTGGACCGTACAGGAACGCTGACCATTACGGCTGACGGGGCTTCGCCCGAAAGCCTCTCTTTCACACAAACAACTTCGGAAGTTTTGATGGTCAAACAATCGGAATTCGACGTATCGTACAAAGGAGAGGACATATACATCGAATTTGCGACCAATGTCGAAGGTCGTTTCAAACTGGTGGTATATTCCGACGTGTCGAACTGGATAACAGCCATCAACAACGAAATGAACACCAGCGCTTTGATCGAAGAATCGTTCGGACTGCGCATACAGCCCAACAACACCCGCGACGAACGTGCTGCCGTATTCCAGATATACGTTGTCGATCCCGAACAAACCGACATGGTTTTGATGGAGTCCGAAAAAATAATCGTCTATCAGCAGGGAGAGCCGGCCGCCACATCGACCGACTACTCGGCCGACAAACAGGTGAGAAAGGTACAAAGCCATACCATAGGCAACGGAGTCCCGATCGTCATGATGGGTGATGGATTCGTCGATACCGAAATTGCCGAGGGGTATTACGACCGAGTCATCGACAGGGCCGTCGAAAATCTTTTCACGGAAGAGCCCGTCCGTTCACTGCGCGACTATTTCGACATCTGGGCCGTAACGGCCGTATCGACCAACAACGCCTTCGGCGAAGGGTACAGTACCGTATTCGGATCGGTTGTCGACAGCAGCGGCAGCTCCGAGATTTACGGCAACACGGAGACCGTCCTCGACTATATAATGTCGATTGACGAACTCAATGACATTGCCAAGGTCGAGGAGACACTGGCCATCGTCCTGCTCAATACGAGCGTCTATGCCGGCACAACATCGATTGGACATCGCATAAATGGGGAGCAGATGAGCAACTTCGCCGTAAGCTATTGTCCCGTCATCGAGAATCTCAACAGCGAAACCTTCAGAGTAGTTCTTTGCCATGAAAGTCTCGGCCACGGTTTGGCAAAACTTCTGGACGAATACTCCTCCGAATACATGGGAAGCATCCCTGTCACCCAAATCAATACCTACCAGGAGTTTCAGTCATATGGATGGGCCATGAACATCGATCTGTCGGGGGAGGAAGACGAAGCTCCGTGGAGCCATATGCTCAAGGACTCCCGTTATCAGGGCAAGGATGCATTCGGTGAAAAGTTGGGTCTCTATGAGGGGGCATGCATGTACTCGTCAGGCGTATGGCGACCCACGGAGGAGAGCCTGATGAACAACAACAAACATGGATTCAACGCCCCGTCGCGCGAAGCGATCTACAAGCGAATCATGTCAGTGGCATACGGCGAATCCTGGACTTACGATTACGAAGAGTTCGTAACATTCGACCTGGCTCATCTGCCCCGCCCGGATGACTCCAAGGCAACCATTCAATCGAAACGGCTTCCCGCTCCGCATTTTACCAACGAGACCTTGTGGATTAAATAACCATTCGTACAGCGAGCCCATAAAAAAAGAACTGCTGACTTGGGATTATATACGATCCTGTCGGCAGCTCTTTTTTGTGATTCTTACTCAAGGTCATCAAAACCGGAATCTCAAACCAACAATAAGACTACCGACGGTACCGACACCCGCCTCGGCATAGGCCGCAAGACGACCTCCCAGTTCGACTCCAATCGGTGATATCTGCCAAGCGAACTTCTCCGCAGAACAACTTTGCCCTGCCCCTTTCGACTCGGCAAAGGTCAATCCGGCATTTACCCTTGAGTAGAGCGACAGGATCCGCAAGTTAAGCCAGCGCATCTTCAAATGGGGCATAATCGAATAGTACCGGGTTGAAACAGACTGCCCGTTCAGACGCTGGTCGTTGCTCGAATAGACAAACGTGGCACCGATGCCGAAACCTCCGATCAGGCGGAACGAATAATTGACCGAGATGCCACCCCAGCTATCCATCACAGCATCCTGCATCCCGACAGCATCGAGCAGCATATCGTTATAGGTATCCATCCAGTCCGTTACGGGTTTCATGCCATACCCTACCGAAATCTCGCCACGTCCCAACTGGGCATGAGCCAACCCATGTACGCAAAACAGCAACACGGCCGTCATGAAAAGTATTCGTTTCATCATACGCAATCTTGTTTATTACATTGACGAATATAGCAAAAAAACGACCATCCTTGACGATTCCAGACAAAAAAGGAGGGGAAAGGATCTTCTCCTCTCCCCTCTTTCCGTATTCTCATGAGAAATGTTTAGCAGATCTCGTCCTTCTCGACAGCCTTGAACAGATCGACATCCTCAACGCCCGAACGCATCACATACGTATAAGCCTCGGTAACCTTCGCCTCTGCCAGTTTGCAGAAGATGCGGGCCGAATCGAGATACTGATCCGATACGCCGGCCTGACGTGCCAACAGGTAGGTGATGATGATGTGACCGGCCGTCTCAACCAGGCGACGTGCGTGGAAATCCTTGTAACCGGCTTTCTCCTTGTCGAGAGCCTCGACACGTGCGATCATCTCCTCCAGTTTGATACGCAGATCGACCAGGCGGGTCTTGATCGGAGTCATAGCCTCCGAATAGTCGGCCGCCTCGTATACACGGATCTGCTCCAGGAAGGTGCCTTTGGTGATCGAGTTAATCGCCGCAACAACCTGCAACTGCGAAGTACCCTCGTAGATGTTCATGATACGGGCATCACGATAGAGACGCTCGCAGGGGTAATCCTTCATGAAGCCCGAACCGCCGTGGATCTGGATAGCGTCATAAGCCAACTGGTTGGCGTACTCCGAAGAGAAGAGCTTGACCAGCGGGGTGAAACCGTCGGCCAGACGGTTGTAGAACTTCATCTCCTGACGCTCCTGGGCCTCGAGCGAACGCTCGTGCGAAATGTGGGTATACTGCTTGTAAATCTCCACGAAACGGGTGGTCTCATAGAGCAGCGCACGCGCACCCTGCAGTTTGGCCTTCATGTTCGAAAGCATCTCCGAAACAGCTGCAAACTGAATGATCGGCTTGCCGAACTGAGCACGCTCGTTTGCATATTTCAACGCCTCACGGTAAGCAGCCTCACACAGACCGACCGACTGCGCACCGATACCCAAACGGGCCGCGTTCATAAGCGACATCACATACTTGATCAGACCCATCTTACGGTCGCCGACCAGACGGGCCGGAGCATTCGTGAAGACCAGCTCACAGGTAGGCGATCCCTTGATACCGAGCTTGTTCTCGATACGGCGAACCTTCACGCCACCGTCACGTTTGTCGTAAACGAGCATCGACAGACCGCGTGCATCGGTCGTACCCTCTTCGGTACGGGCCAGCACCAGGGCAATGTCGCCGTCACCGTTGGTGATGAAGCGTTTTACACCGTTGAGCAACCAACGGTCGCTCTTCTCGTCGTAGGTCGCCTTGAGCATCACGGCACCCAGATCCGAACCGGCATCGGGCTCGGTCAGGTCCATGGCGCAGGTTGCACCCTCGGAAACCATCGGGAGGAACATTTTCTTCAACTCCTCGGAAGCGAACTCGTTCAGCGTCTCGGCGCAATCCTGCAGACCCCAGATGTTCTCGAAGCCGGCATCGGCACGGGCGACCATCTCATTGGCCATTACGAAGCAGAAAAGCGGGAAGTTCAGACCGTTATACTCATACGGGAGGGTCATGCCACCCAGACCGGCCTTGGTTACCACCTCGATATTCTGCGCCGTACCCGGAGCATATACCACGCGATCGTTTACCACCTTCGGACCTTCGTGATCGACACCTTCGGCGTTGGGGGCGATCACATCGCCACACACCTCACCGGCAATCTCCAACACACGCCGGTAGTTGTCCATCGCATCCTCAAAATTCTGCGGAGCAAGCTCGTAACGATCCTTCAGCGTGAAGTTGCGCTCCTTGAGTTCGACGATCTTGCGCAACTCGGGATTGCCGAGCTGGAACTGCAAGTCTTTATTATCCAGAAAGAAATTAGCCATTACTTCGAGTTTTGTTTGTAGTACTTAATCATTTTGGGGATCACCTCGTTCAGATCGCCCGTGATCGCATAGTCGGCGATCTTGTTGATCGGTGCATCCGGATCCGTGTTGATCGAAATGATCATCGACGACTGGTCCATACCGGCCGTATGCTGGATCTGTCCCGAAATACCGCAAGCGATGTAGAGTTTCGGCCGGATCGTCACACCGGTCTGTCCCACCTGACGGGCATGCTCGGTAAAACCGGCATCCACCGCAGCACGGCTGGCACCTACCTCGCCACCCAGTACATCGGCCAACTCATGCAAGAGTTTGAAGTTCTCCTTCGAACCTACGCCGTAACCACCGGCAACGACGATGCTCGCACCCTTGATATTGATCTTGCGTTCCTCGATCTGACGGTCTATGATTTTGACTACCAGATCGGTATCCTTTACGAATTTACGCCAGTCGATCTGTTTCACCTCACCGGCAGCCGGTTTGGCGGCCAGCTCCTTGCGCATCACACCCTCGCGGACGGTAGCCATCTGCGGACGGTGGTCGGGATTGACGATCGTAGCAATGATGTTACCGCCGAAAGCCGGACGGATCTGATAGAGCAGGTTCTTGTACTCCTTGCCGGTTTTGGCATCCGTATGGTCGCCGATCACCAACTGTGTACAGTCTGCCGTCAGACCGCTGAACAGGGCCGACGAAACACGCGGTGCGAAGTCACGGCCAATGGAAGTGGCTCCGAACAGCGCGATCTGGGGTTTCTCCTGCTCGATCAGGCCGCACATCACGGCCGTGTGGGGCAACGTACGGAACGGGGCGAACTCCTTGTCATCGGCCACCCATACGGTATCGGCACCGTATTTGGCCAACTCCTTCTCGATGCCGGCCAGGTTGTGGCCCAGAGCCACGGCCTCGAGTTTCACGCCGAGCGTCGAGGCCAGCTCACGGCCTTTGGTGAGCAGCTCCAGACTCACGTCCGCAGGCACACCGTTCTCCAATTCGATGTATACAAATATATTATTCATAACTTCCCTTGCGTTAGATTAACCGAGCGTGTGGCTCGCGATAAGTTCAACCATCAGTTCCTCGATATCCCGGTCATCGGCCGTCAAGCGTTTCGACTCCTTGGCCTGGAACACCACATTCTCGATCTTCTTCACCTTCGTAGGCGATCCGGAAAGACCCAGCTGGTTCTCATCCGGGTTCACATCAGCAGCACCCCACTCCACGATCTGCAAATACGGGCGCGACGAGACCATCTTCGCTGCATCCGTCTCGGGAGCTGCGGCGACCTCGGAAGGTGTCATGGCATTCTTGAACTTCATCACGCGGCGGGCATTGCGGGGGCGGCACTCGGCGGCCGATCCATTCACGGTCACCACCATCGGGAACGGGCACTCAACCACCTCGACACCATGCTCCAGGCGGCGTTTTACCACCAGCGAGTTCTCTTTCACCTCAACGATCTCCTCAGCGTAGGTTACCTGCGGCCAACCGAGTTTTTCGGCAACCTGAGGACCCACCTGGGCCGTATCGCCGTCGATAGCCTGTCGGCCGGCCACGATCAGGTCGGGGTTTATCTTGCGCAGCGCACACGAGAGCGCATAGGAGGTCGCCAGCGTATCCGAACCGGCAAACTTGCGGTCCGTCAGCAGGTAACCGCCGTCAGCTCCGCGGAAAATGGCATCACGAAGGATGTCCGCAGCCCGCGTGGGACCCATCGTCAGCACATGAACCGTCGTATCCTCCATCTTATCCTTGAGCGAAAGGGCCGCCTCAAGGGCATTCAAATCTTCGGGATTGAAGATTGCAGGCAGCGCAGCGCGGTTGACCGTCCCTTCGGGGGTCATTGCATCCTTCCCCACATTGCGTGTGTCGGGAACCTGCTTTGCCAGGACAACAATTTTCAACTGTCTTTTCATTCGTATGATATTAAATGATAACTGTCAAATCCGATTTCCTACCGAACGATCGTCTCGTCGCGGTCGGGACCCACCGAGATAATCCGTACGGGCACACCCGTCTGCTGCTCGATGAACTCCACATAGGTCTTGAACTCGGCCGGGAAATCCTCGTACCGGGTGCATTTGCGAAGGTCGCACTTCCACCCCCTGAACTCCTCGTAGACCGGGGTGATCGGTGCCTCCACATCGTACGGGAAACGATCCGTACGATGTCCGTCGATCTCGTAGGCCGTGGCGACCTTGATCGTATCGAAATCGTTCATCACGTCGCTCTTCATCATGATGAGCTGCGTCACGCCGTCGATCATGACGGCATATTTCAGAGCCACCAGGTCGAGCCATCCGCATCGGCGCTCACGTCCCGTCACCGCACCGTACTCGTGGCCGATGTCGCGCAGGCGGGTCCCCGTCTCGTCGAACAGCTCGGTCGGGAACGGGCCGCTCCCCACACGGGTACAGTAGGCCTTGAAGATGCCGAACACCTCGCCGATACGGCGCGGAGCCACGCCCAAACCGGTGCAGGCCCCGGCACAAACCGTATTGGAGGAGGTGACGAACGGATAGGAGCCGAAGTCGATGTCGAGCAGCGTACCCTGGGCTCCCTCGGCCAGCACAGCTTGGCCGCGATCCAGCAGACGGTTGATCTCGTATTCACTGTCGATCAGGCGGAACTCCTTGAGGAACTCCACCGCCTCGAACCACTCCTTCTCGAGGGCCGCAATGTCGTAGCTGTAGTTCAGGCTGCGGAGCGTCGCCTCGTGGCGCGCTTTCACCCGTTCGTAGGTCTCACGGAAGGTGTCGGAGAGAATCTCCCCCACACGCATGCCGGTACGGCTCACCTTGTCCGTATAGGTCGGGCCGATACCCTTGCCGGTCGTCCCGATCCGGGCACTTCCCTTGGCAGCCTCCTGGGCCGCGTCGAGCATCCGGTGCGTCGGCAGGATCAGGTGGGCCTTCTTCGAGATCTGGAGACGGTCCTTCAGGTTGTGACCGCTGCGCTCGAGCGCCGTCGCCTCCTCCCGGAAGAGGATCGGGTCGAGCACGACACCATTGCCGATAATGTTGGTTTTCCCGCCCTGGAAGATACCCGACGGTATCGAGCGGAGAATATATTTTTCGCCGTTGAATTCCAGCGTATGGCCCGCATTGGGACCGCCTTGAAAACGTGCAACCGCCTGGTAGCGGGGTGTCAGCACATCGACGACTTTGCCTTTGCCCTCGTCCCCCCATTGCAGGCCGAGTATGACGTCCACTTTACTCATGATCTTAAAAAAGTTTTAACACAAAACATTTTGCATCCAAAGGTACGAATTTTTTACAAAAAATTCCGTCCGAGGCCATCGAATTATCAACATAACAACGATAAAAATCGAGCATCGACAAAGCTTTCACACAAGTCGATGCAATCAAGCAGTCTCGAACGGATGGCCGCATCACATAAACACCCCTTCGGAGACTCCCGAAAGGAACGGTGTCCATACCCGAAGCGATTGCAAGCAGGCTACGCAGAACAGCCATTTCACCCGAATCGGGAACGGCTGTTCAGACCATTAAAGAAAGAGGGGAAGGTGTCGACGATCGGGATGGAATCGAGCAAAGGAGGTTACCACTCCTGAACCTGTGTCCAGGAATCATACTGGAAATTTTTGATCGTCTGACCTCGCATTTTATAGATCACCGTCAAATCCGTATTGCCGGTGGTAAGAGTATTGACCTCGGCCATATCGGTCGCACAGAAGCGCACGTCGAGAGCGACCAGCCGATTTTCGCCGCACCGGAGCTCACTGAGAGCAGCCTGGGTCCCCAGATCGAGCAACGTCAAAAGGTTGTTCCGGCAATACAGCCGGTTCAGGGAGCGAAGTCCCTTCAGATCGAGCGAAATGAGTTGATTGTCCGAGCAGTCCAACTCCTCCAGATAAACACTGCGGGTCAGATCGAGGCTGGCAATCTGGTTCCCGCTGCAATCGAGACGACGCAATGCCGTAAACTCTTCGATCCCGGTCATACTGAATATCCCAAGCGACGAGCAATCCATCTCGCGCACCCGTTGCGCTTCATAGCGGGAGATGCGGCCGTCGCCGTTCAGATCCCAATGGGCAAGGCAATAGGTTTGGAACGAAGGATCGGGAATACGGATGTAAACATACTTGTTATCCTCGTCGCGTCCATAGTCCGCCAATCCGCACGATTGACAGCAAAAAAACGCCACAAGAAGCGCAAGGCCTGTTTTTATTGCGGAGCGATTCAAGATTTCAAATAAAAATTCGGTAAAACAGAGGAACAAAAATCTTCGGAATCGCTTTTGCGAGTTCCGAAAATCTGCTGCCATGCGGGCCCCGCTTCCGGCCGAATGATTTTTCGGATTGAATGAAAATCCTCGTCCGAAAGCTCCTTTACCACTCGCAGGGACTTTCCTATAAAGGCACTTCTGATCTTCTTTCGCGCAGGAAACGAGCGAAACTACATCTCCTCGTCCTGTTCTTCCTCCAGGCTTTCGTCATCCTGTAGTTCGTCGGCGCCTTTAATTTCGTCGTCGTAGTAATCCTTGTCGTCGTCCTCCTCGGCACGATCGTCGATCTTCACATCGATCTTGACCAGGTAGTTCACCTCCTCCGTTTCGAACGGAACGGCATAGAAGAAATCTCCGTTCGGTTTCTCGATACGCATCATCGAGTCGCTGAAACCATTGGAATACAATCGTTTCAACTCATCCTGGAGTTCTGACGACAAATTGTGGAAACTTGTAACCAAGCGTTTTTTAAGTGCAGTAGGAGTTGTCATATTTCGATGTTGATTTTTTTTCACTAACGAGATCCTCCTGACAATCCGGAATTCACGCATTTTCGATCGAATGTTTCGACCGGAACGCCATCTCCTGCCGGATTCGAACAGACCTCCTCAATCCAGGGATTCACCCCGCCAAAAGGGATCTTCCCAAAAATTTTGTGCAAGTATAAGCAAAATTTGCCTTTCGGAACACCTCCGGGATTATTTTTTGCATTTTTTTCGATTTTTATGGCCGTTCCGTACAAATTGTATATTTTTACAGAAGGAATAACCGGCACAATGATACACAAAAAAATAGAGGAGCTACGAAGGCTGCTCAACTACCATAACCATAAATACTACGTCGAAAACGACCCGGAAATATCCGACCGGGAGTTCGACCGCATGATGCGCGAGCTACAGGATCTCGAAGAGGCCCACCCTGAATTTGCAGATCCGAATTCACCGACCGCCCGCGTGGGCAGCGACATCACTTCCGAATTTCGCAGCGTCGAGCACCGTTTTCCGATGCTCTCTCTGGGCAACACCTACTCGCTGGACGAACTGCATGAGTTCATTCACCGGATCGAAAAGGAGGTCGATGCCCCCGAATTTGTCTGTGAACTCAAATTCGACGGAACAGCCATCTCTCTCACCTATCGAAACGGAGAGTTGATCCAGGCCGCCACGCGCGGAGACGGAGCACGCGGAGACGATGTAACGACGAACGTACGAACCATACGCACGATCCCCTTGCGTTTGCAGGGAGACGACTATCCCGACCTGTTCGAGATACGAGGCGAAATCTTCATGCCCTACGCCTCGTTCGACCGTCTCAACATGGAGCGGGCTGAAAACGGGGAACCCCTTTTGGCCAATCCACGCAATGCAGCCGCCGGAACTCTCAAACAGCAATCGTCGGCCGTCGTCGCCCAACGGGGACTCGACTGTACGCTTTACCAGCTGGCCGGGGAGAACCTCCCCTTCAAGACCCATTGGGAGAGTCTGCAAAAAGCCCGCAGCTGGGGTTTCAAAATCTCCGAACACGCCCGTAACTGCCGTACGCTGGAGGAGATCGACCAGTTCATTGCCTATTGGGACGAATCCCGCAAACAACTTCCGTTCGCAACGGACGGCGTAGTTATCAAAGTCAACGACTTTACCGAACAGCGGATTTTGGGATTCACGGCCAAAGCCCCCAAATGGGCCGTGGCATACAAATTCAAGGCCGAGCAGGCCCTGACCCGACTGGAGAGTATCGACTTCCAGGTGGGACGCACGGGAGCGATTACCCCGGTTGCCAACCTCGATCCGGTATTGCTGGCCGGCACGACCGTCAAGCGGGCCACCCTGCACAACGCCGAGCAAATCGCCCTGCTGGACATCCGCGTGGGCGATATGGTTTACGTCGAGAAGGGCGGCGAGATCATCCCGAAAATCACGGGAGTCGACCTCTCGGCACGCTCCGCCGAAAGCCAACCGCTCCAATATATCACCCACTGCCCCGTATGCGACACGCCGCTTGTACGCTATGAGGGTGAGAGCAAGCACTACTGCCCCAATCAGAGCCATTGCCGGCCGCAGATCCTGGGACGGATCATCCACTACACCAGCCGCAAGGCGATGAACATCGAGGGACTGGGCGACGAGACCGTCGAGTTGCTCTTCGAGAACGGGCTGGTGCGCAACATCGCCGACCTGTACGACCTGCGTGCCGATCAGCTGGCCCGGCTGCCCCGCTTGGGCGAGAGATCGGCCGAAAACATCGTCAGGAACATCCGGCAGTCGGCTGAAGTCCCCTTCGCCCGCGTACTCTTCGCATTGGGTATCCGGTTCGTCGGGGAGACGACCGCCAAATACCTGGCCTCTCACTTCCGCACGCTGGATGCTGTCATGCAGGCCTCGCGCGAGGAGCTGGTCGAGGCCGAAGAGGTCGGAGAGAAAATTGCCGAGGCGATCCTCGACTACTTCGCAGACGAGGAGAACCGGCAAATCATCGAACGACTCCGGAAGGCCGGGATCCGCACCGAGGCGGATGCGAAGGTCCTGCAGTCGGAGAGCCTGGCGGGAAAGAGTTTTGTCATCTCGGGCAAATTCACCGCACACAGCCGCGACGAACTGAAAGAGATGATCGAGTCGCACGGCGGAAAAAACCTCTCGGCCGTATCGGCCAACGTCGACTTTCTGGTAGCGGGAGACAAAGTGGGACCAGCCAAATTGCAGAAAGCGACCAAACTCGGCATACGGCTGATCTCCGAGGAGGAGTTGATCTCGATGATCGCGCAGGCAGACAGCAGCGATAACAGAATCACCATCTCCCCGACACCGCACCCCGTATCGGGAAAAGCGGAAGAAAAGACCCCGATCAACGAAACGGCAGAGCAAGGCTCTCTCTTTTAATAAATTAAAACAGGAAAAACCATAAAACGATATAAGTTATGATACAGCACAAACTCAGCGGCGCAGGCATCGCACTCATCACCCCGTTCACCCCGGATCGCAAGATAGACTATCCGGCTCTGGCCCGCATGATCGACTATGTCATCGAAGGCGGTGTCGACTACATCGTAGCCCTCGGCACAACGGCCGAAACACCGACGCTCTACCTGCACGAACGCGCCGTGGTGGCCATGTTCATCTCCAACCACATCGCCGGCCGCGTGCCGCTGGTGATCGGTGTCGGCGGCAACTCCACCTCGGAGGTGCTGGACCAGCTGCGGGAGTTCGACCTGCGCAGCGCAGATGCCATCCTGAGCGTCACACCCTACTACAACAAACCGTCACAGGAGGGCCTGTACCAACACTTCAAAACAGTATCGGAACACTCTCCGCTGCCCATTATCCTCTACAACATTCCGGGACGCACGGGCGTAAACATGACGGCACAGACCACCCTGCGGATTGCCAACGACTTCCGGAACGTAATCGGTATCAAGGAGGCTTCGGGCAATATCGAGCAGATGCAGGAGATCCTGAACCTCCGTCGGCCGGATTTCCTTGTCTTGTCGGGCGACGACGCTCTGACCCTGGAACTGATGAGCCGGGGCGGCGACGGTGTTATATCGGTCGCAGTCAACGCCTTCCCCGAAAAGATGATGCACTGCATCAACCTGGCCAAGAGGGGCGACTTCGAAGGGGCACGCAAAGCCTATCAGTGTCTGGACGAAGCCGTTACGGCCATGTTCGCCGAAGGCAACCCGACCGGAATCAAATGCGCGCTGGCCACAATGGGACTGATCGGCGACACGATGCGTTTGCCGCTGGTTTCCGGCACCCCGCAACTGGCTGCCAAATTCCGGGAACTGATCGCCAAATACGATTTGCGGTAAAAAATACGTTTCATTAAGAGATGTATCACCGGTAAAGTCTTATTATGAAAAAACTATTCGTGCTGCTGTTGCTGTCACTACCACTGGTTGCTGCGGCCAAAGTACCCGATGAGGAGGATATTCTGAATCAGACGATGAATGCCGATTCGCCCTACTACTATCCCAACCTGATGTTGCGATACCAGGCCGGAGACGACACGCTGACCGAGACGGACTATTACTACCTCTACTACGGATATGCCTATCAGGATGCCTACAAGCCCCTGGCACCGAATCCGGATCGCGATCGGGCGCTGCTGCTTGCCGGGGCAATCGACTTCGAGAACCCCACCCAGGAGAGCCTCGAAAAACTGATCTCGGCAACCAACGATGCCCTGAAGCAGGACCCTTTCAGCCCGAAACTGCTGAACCTGCTCGCTTTTGCCTACGGAGCATTAGGCGACAAGCGCAACGAGCAAATCAACTTCAACCGGATGAACAGCATCCTGGCTACGATCGAAACATCGGGAAACGGGCTGAAAGAGAAGAGTCCCTGGCACATCCTGATGTTCGAGCACGGATTGGACGTGCTGGCGGCCCACAACCAGGCCTATGGTAAGGCACGAGTAATCAGCCGGTCGGTCGAGTATGTCCCGCTGCTCGATCCGCTCCGGACCTCCGAAGGCAAGGTGAAGGGATACTACTTCGACTACAGCCGCATTTACCGCAACAAACCGGAAGGATACGTATTCAAACGCCCCAGAACATGGCAGTTCAACAACCTGCGTCCACGGGAGTATAAATAGCATTCGATGAAAAAATCGTATATCCTCTTATTTTTCGTTCTGGCATTCGGATTCATCGCCTTGTCCTGTTCCAAAGAGGAGCAGGCTCCCTGGCGCAACCCGATCCCCGCAACGGCCGACCAGACGATCATGATCTACCTGACCGGGACCGATCTGAGATCCTATTACAACGAGAACATCCAGGCGGCCATGAAGGTCATCGACCGGGATATTCTACACGACAGCCGTATCCTGGTTTTCCTCGAACCGAAACGAGGCGAAGGCGCGGTTCTGGAACTCTTTTACAGCCCGCAGGAGGGACGGTGCGTAGCCGACACGCTGAAACGCTGGTCGCAAAACGGATTCAGCTCCATGGAGAGCGGTACCGTCTCTCAAATTCTTTCATTCATGGGGGAACAGGCTCCGGCCGAACGCTACGGATTGATTATCGGTGCCCATGGATTCGGATGGGTCCCGGAAAACGCTCCGATCAACAATGCAATGCAAAGCGGGATACAAATCGACCCCAAAATCGTCCAATTACCCAACGGACCACTTCCCACACGTTGGGTCGGAGATCCGGGCCGGCGATGCGAGACAAACGAATTGGGACGGGCAATCGGCAATTCGGGGATTCACTTCGACTACCTGATATTCGATGCCTGTTTCATGTCCTCGATCGAGGCTTTATATGACCTGCGTGCGTGTGCCGACAACATCATCGCCTCCCCGACAGAGATCATGGCACCGGGATTCCCATACGACATGATATTGCCTTTGCTATTGACCGATCAGGGAACCCACTACGATCTGGATGAGATTTGCCAGAAATACTACGACTACTATGCTCAGGAGTACGCCGTTCCATCAGGATGCATCGCACAGACCGTGTGCAGCGAACTCGATGCCTTGGCCGAGATTGTAAAACAAATCGAACAAAATCGAACGATGGATCCAGAGCTCTCTCTGTTACAACCTTACGAAGGATTATGGGCCCATTTCTTCTTCGATCTGAGCGATTACATCCACGCCATCTGCAATGATCAAGCCCTGCTCGACGAATTCGACCGTCAAATGGGACGAACGTTCCCCGTTCGGAATCGGTTGCACACCCCCTGGTTTTACTCCTATTACGGAGGAAACGGGGATGAATCGGCACCGGGACCCTATCCTGCCTACATGAACCGGATTACGAGCTACTGCGGAGTCAGCACCAGCGCACCGGCCCAACGGGTAGCCGCCGAGTGGACTCAAACAGCCTGGTATCTCACGACCCATTAAATAAAAAGAGAGGCGGAAATTCTCAGAAAGAATTTCCGCCTCTCTTTTATCTCAAAGCAGTCTATTCGTATTGTCCCGATTTGAGTCGCTGCACCTCCTCACGGGTGAGGAAACGCCACTGTCCCCGCTTCAGATTCTTCTTCGAGAGTCCGGCATAATAGACACGGTCGAGTTTACGGACCGTATAGCCGAGGTGTTCGAAGATACGCCGCACGATTCGATTGCGTCCGGAGTGAATTTCAATACCGACCTCTTTCTTGTCGTTTTCGGCTACGTAAGCGATCTCGTCGGCATGGATCTCGCCATCCTCCAACGTGATTCCCTCAACGATCCGATCCATATCGGCACGCGTCAGCGGTTTGTCGAGCGACACCTGATAGACCTTCTTCTTCTCGAACGAAGGATGAGTCAGTTGGCGGGTCAGATCCCCGTCGTTGGTGAAAAGCAGAAGTCCCACACTGTTTTTATCGAGACGACCGACCGGATAGATTCGCTCGGCACAAGCACCCTTGACCAACTCCATCACCGTCTTGTCGGCGTGCGGATCATCCAGCGATGTCACATACCCTTTCGGTTTGTTCAGTACCAGATAGACCTTCTTTTCGCCCACGATCCGGCTGTCGTTGAACTTCACCTCATCCGTTGGTGACACTTTGGTTCCCAATTCGGTAACCACCTTGCCGTTCACGGTAACCAGACCGGCCGTAATGAAGTCATCGGCCTCGCGGCGAGAGCAGATACCCGACTGGGCGATAAATCGATTCAGACGAATTTCACCGGCCGGCTGCGAAGGGTTGTATTTGGGATAATTACGCGGTTTCGACTCCGCACGGCGATCGAAAGAACGCCCGGGACGCTCGCCACCCTGCTTGCGGTCCCCATAAGAGCGATCCGTGCGGCGTGTTTCATATCTTTTTTGGTTCTCCTCTCCATACCGCTCATTTCTATCCCCTCGACGGTCATCACGGCGCGTACTTTCCCGATTCTCCGTACGGGGAAAGTCGTTCCGGCGCGAGGTAAATCCGCCCGTGCGTTTCCCTTCTCCGTGTCGTTCGTTCGAGGAGAAGTTCCGACGCGGTTTCTCATCCTTGCGCAGGCGGTTCTCTTCCGTAAAGTGAGGGTTGAAGGAGGCGCGACGTTGCGGACGGCTGCCCGAATGATGTTCCGTATCGGCGGCATCACGCTGCGAATGCGGACGACGCTCGACGCGCTCTGCGGTCGAAGTCCGCGCCCGCTTGTCGCGTCCGAAGCGGGAAAGCACCTCCGTCGAGTCGTTTTTAAAATCTTTCATACGTATCTTTTAAAATAACAGTTTACTGCTATGCCACCAGATTTTACAAAAAACACTACCTTATATCTCTGGTTGCAGTTTCTCTCGATACAAAGGTAATCTAAAATCCATAGATTACACTTAAAAATTCCAAAATCGTTCCCGCCTCAATAATCGCGACACAAAAAAAAGAAATACCCAAGTGACCCGCAATATTAATTGATTATTCCCACAAGAGACAAGCCAGCATAAACCAATAAAATCAAAAACAAAAAAATCAAGATTATCTCCACAACATGCAACTGCTGGCACCTCTTAACAACATCTAACGGACCACATCGCCTTGCAACATCAAAATCTGAATATTCTAATTTCATCATAGAGAATGACTAATTCTTATTACAATACTCCTCGATATAATGGATTACATATCGTGCCACCGCTTTTTCATAATGCGTAGAATACGGACTCTGTAAAATAGTTATATACGCAATACGTTTTTCCTCTATTTGTTGTGGGGTCATTGCCCTCAACTCGTTTCGTAAGAATCCATCCATTTGACGCTTATAATAAAGCTCTCTGAAGGACACAACTCCTTCATAACACCACAACGGTATTATAACAACAAAAGCTAACGGGAATGCTATTCCTATAGCAAGCAAAACCAAATCTCCCAATCGGCCAAAATATCCTCGCATACCACTACTTGTTATTTAAACCCTCGTATATATCATAATCATCAACCCCTATAACTTCTCCCTCCGCATTTAGATGAAATACCTGATTCTCTATAACATATCCACCAAAACTATTTTTTGCACGGTACTTATGCCGAACATAATAACCACCATTTGCTTTCTTGTTTACTGCACTCCACTCAATACCCTCATAACTATCAGGATCAAGAAGATACTCCTTCTTTAGATACCTTTTGACCTGCCAAACAGAAGCATCCCAGGCACTATTGCTAACAACCTCTCCTCTCTCACAATCTCTTGGCCCAAAGAGAAACCACGTCAAGGCGAGCAACACGACAAATACTTTAATTTTCATCCTCATACTTCCACCACCGCCTGTTCTTAACGAACCTGACACAGGGGTCTTTGTTGTATCCGAGTTATTGTCATTCAGTAATGGATTTCGGAATCTGGAACCACAATAAGGATGAAGAATATATTTTTCATGCAACAAATCATCCGGGATAATTACACTTCTACCACAATTAGGGCACAAGACAATGTTCCCTGCATCCTTTAGTGCTCCAGACTCCTGTTTTACCCTGTCGGGCAGAAATATTTTCTCTTTTTCCTGCTCTTTCAATGCAATAGTACCATCTGTATTTCTTATGAACAATGACGGGTATTTACGCACCCGGGCACTAATCTGCTCACTTTTTATCGCTTTTTTATCCTTTCGAACATATAACCTCTGTGAATTGATCTCCTCCGCTAATTTTTTTGTGCTCAATGGAGTTCCAGAGCTCTTAAGTACAGAAACGATCGCATCATGCAATGTCAACATACCAAAAAAGAATCTAACTAATCACAAGACCCCTAATATGATTTGCAAGTAAAATATAAAAAGAAAGTGTGGAGTCTCTTTCGCTTATTCAATAGAAGGTTCTGACAAAACCCGAAGAAAATAAACGAATACCCCACACCTGAATAGATATGGGATACAGAGGGTGTAAAAACATCCTCTCCACAATCTAAACAAGAGATGAGTGTCGTACGTTGTCCTTTTCTTCGAAAGAAAACTGTCAGATTCTCTATTGAGGACAAAGTGAAAAACACTTTCTAATATGTCTGAACAAACGCGTAAAGCGCTTATACCTTACAAATATAGTGTTTTTTTCTAAACAAAGAAAAATTATGAAACAAGACAATTATTAATATTTATTTCGAGACTTAGACTATTTTTGCAGCGTAAAACGTCCCGTTATGAACCGAGAGATTCTACGCTTAGCCATTCCCAACATCATCTCCAACATCACCGTGCCGCTGATGGGCATCATGAGTTCGGCTATCGCGGGACACCTCGACGACTCGGCCGCAACGATCGGCGCACTGGCCATCGGCGTGTCGATCTTCAACTTCATCTACTGGAACTGCAGTTTCGTACGCATGGGAACAAGCGGTCTGACGGCACAGGCCTTCGGAGCCGGCAACTTTCGCGAGTGCACCAACATGCTCGTCCGCAGCCTGCTCGTATCGGCCCTGTTGGGAGTGCTCATGCTGGCCCTGCAACGGCCTCTGGGAGAACTGGCTCTCTGGGCCATGAACGGCAATCAGATCGTCCGCGAATATTTCTATGCCCGAATCTGGGCCGTACCCGCCGGCATCGTCCTGTTCGGGTTCAACGGCTGGTATACCGGTATGCAGAATGCCGTCATCCCGATGTGTATCGCCATCACCGTAAACATCATCCACATCGTTACGAGCCTCTGGTTCGTATTCGGCTACGGGATGGGAATCACGGGCATCGCCTACGGCTCGGTCGTTGCCCAGAACACGGGCGTTGCACTGGCCGTACTGCTGCTCTGGATCCGCTACCGCAAGGTTCTCACCCGCTTCTCGTGGCGGGAGGTGATCGACTGGGGGCCTATCCGACGGTTCTTTATCATCAACCGCGACATCATCGTCCGCACGCTCTGCATCGTCGCCGTATATACCTTCTTTACGGCAGCATCGGCCCGTATGGAGGATCAGATTCTGCTGACGGTCAATACCCTGCTGCTGCAGATCTTTACCCTCTACTCCTACATGAACGACGGACTGGCCTATGCAGCCGAAGCCCTGACCGGCCGCTTTATCGGAGCGCGCGACGAAGAGTCGCTGCGCCGATGCACCCGCCGCTGTCTGGTCTGGGGCGGCGCCATCGCCCTCTTCTTCGTCGGCCTCTATCTGGCCGGATGGCGCGAACTGCTGGGGATCTTCACCAAATCCGACTCGGCGGACGCCTCGCTGATCATCGAGGCCGCCCGCGACTACGTCGTCTGGATCCTGCTGATTCCGATCGCAAGCGCCCTCCCCTTCATCATGGACGGCATCATGGTCGGAGCCACCGAAACGCGCGTGATGCGCAACTCGATGGTGCTCTCAACCATCGCCTACTTCGGAATCTTCTACGGGCTCTATCCGGTAATCGGGAACAATGCCCTGTGGATGGCCTTCACCCTCTACATGTTCCTGCGGGGAGTCATCCAGTGGCTGATGACCAAGCGGCTGAAACTCATCTATCAAAAAGCAAGGCTCTCGGAGTAAATTCAAAACAGAAACATGTTTGTATTCTCAACAAATAGCATAATATGAATTGTAAACTCATCACCGCATCCCTATTCCTTTCAGGAAGTTTATTTGCGCAAACACCCCAAGACAGTGTGCTGATTCAAGGACGTGTAACAGATTTCAATGGCAACCCATAGACAGCTGTACGGTAATGTGACAAAATTCCTCATTCAACAATACCATTGAGGTTTTGACTGATAACCATGGGTATTACTCAGCCCGCATACCCAAAGGGAAATACCAAAGTATGGCTGCCATTCGTCTGGATGTTTATCCGCATACGGCCAAAGCGGGGATATCCGATGCTGATCAACGTCTGGAATTCTGGGCATGGGACTTCATTGCCGACCGCGACACAACACTCAATATCCGCTACCATCGTATGGAGGTATACGGACTGCGTGCGTTTCATATTCCCGGAGGAATGTCCACGTACCAGATTTTTGTACGTCCCATGAGCCTGACCCGCTTCCAGCAAATTATAAAACAAAGATATGAGGCCACGCACGGAGAAGACTTAAGCGACATCAAACAGGATTCCATTGGCAAAAATGCAAAAGGGATCTTTTCTGCGCCGCACACGGATCAACTGAAAGTTACCGTGTGGATTGATGGAGAGGAGGTCCCCGTTCTGATGAAACAGGAGATCAAGGAGTACTATTCGGCCGATGAATACGGGAATGCCTATCTGTTGACTGTCGATCGTCCCCAAAGGACAACATCCTTGCCATACCATATTATCAAGGTAAAACTGGAAGATTTGGAATACGGTGAAAAAGGCGAGGGATTATATTATATGGAAAAAGATTCGTATGTAAAATAATACGTTCACCATACTTCCTTGGGAATCCGCCCTTAAACCTCATCAAAAAAAGAGTTCGGAAATAATCCGAACTCTTTTTTTTACAATTCAAACAGAATTATTGTTGCTGCATCTGCTCGTACAAAGCATTGTAGGCCTGATTCTTCTCCATCATACCCTCGCGATCACGCAGACGGAAGGTAAGCGCTCTCAACAGTGCAACCGGATCAAGCTGAGTCGCATCAATCTCATGAGCCTTCTCCAGGAACGGAATCGCCTCAGCATAAGCAGACAGGATCACCTCCTGATCGGCATTGGCCTCCTCCATGCTCGTATAACGCTTTGCATTGGCCTCCTCGTTCAGGGCATCAGCCTTCATGATGAAATAATATCCCGTGAAGAAATTAGCCTGATAGGAGGTAGGATCGATCTCAATGGCTTTCTGCAGCGAAGCGATTGCCTCATCGTAATTCTTCAACTCAACGAAGATCTGGGCTCGACCGAACCAGAGCTCGATATTCTGCGGATCATTGGCAATCGTAGCATCCAACTTCTCAATCAACTCCGAAGGATCTCCCAATCCCTCCTCCGTCGAATAGAGATTGATCAGGCTGGTAAGCAACTCCTGATTGTTCGGGAACTTGGTAATACCCTCCAGCAAGGTCTCCTTCGCTTTCTGCACATTGGCCGGATCATCCGTACGCTGGCCATAGTAGCAGTGATAGAGGAAGTAATAGAACTGACCATCCTCATCGACATATCCCATCTCCCGAGCCTTGAGCAACATCTCCTCACCACGTTTGAACAGTTCGTGATCTGCCGAACCACCTGCCGTAGCCAACATGCCGGCATAGTAGAGACGGGTCAGGTCAGGTGTCCCGAATGCAGGATTCATCTCGGCACGGAAAGCCGTCTCGAAAGCCTCGGATGCCTGTCTGAATTCACCCATCTCATTCAACGTATTACCCTGCTCCGCACAGAAGTTATCGATACGAACCAACTGCTCGCGAATCTTCGAGGCCTGTTTGGGATCGAGTTCATAGGCCTTGTCCAAAGCGGAGAGAGCCTTCTCGATAGCCCCGTCAAATACCTCGGCAGTCTGTTTCCAACCCGCAACCTGGCTATCCGACGAATAAACCGTCACATAGTCATAAACCAGGGCCATCATCGGAGTTTTGTTCAAGACAACCTCTTCGATCGAATTCGGCTCTCCCAGCAAAGCCATCACTTGAATATCCAGCAACATGCTGTTGGGATCATCGCTCAAATAAAGACCTTTTGTCGGCTGGATCGCAGCATCGATATAACTCTTTGCCAAATTAATCCACGTAGCTGCTTTCGTAGATTTTTTCGCATCGGCAGCTGCCGCTTCGTTCTTTGCAATTTTCTGCAACAAAGCCTCCTTGTTAAAGTCTTGTGCCTGTGCAGCCATACCCAGCAAAGCTGCTACAGACAGAGCCAAAATCAGCTTTTTCATAATGAACGTGTTTTTACGCTTTTAAAACGTGTTAAATTTATAATTGAGTTTTCTAAAAGTCTCTCATTACTCCTGGGACTCCGTGGTATTGGTCTCTTCCGAAACACTTGCCTCCTCTGTCGCAGTGGGGACTTCCGCATCACGCAGATTCTCCTCCGCGCTCGAAGGGACGACCATAACCGAAGCGATAGAATCTCCCTCTCGCAGATTGATGATTCGCACACCCTGCGTCGCACGACCCGCCACGCGAATCTGATCGACCGCCGTACGGATCGTCAAGCCCGAGCGGTTGATGATCATCAAGTCATTTTCGTCGGTTACGGCCTGGATTGAGATCAACTTGCCGGTCTTCTCCGTAATGTTGATCGTCTTCACACCCTTACCGCCACGGTTGGTAATACGATATTCATCCAGATCGGTCCGCTTCCCGTATCCGTTCTCACTGAGAACCAGCACATCCTGCTTGCTATCCGGTTCGATGCAGATCATGCCGATCGCCTCATCGCCCTCTTCGAGCGAAATACCGCGTACACCGGCCCCCACTCGTCCGATCGGACGTACCGTCTCCTCATTGAAACGGATCGCCTTGCCATCACGGGCCGCAATCATCACCTCGGCATTGCCGCTGGTGAGTTTAGCCTCGATCAACTGGTCGCCCTCCCGGATCACAATGGCGTTCACACCGTTTTGACGCGGACGGGAATAGGCCTCCAGCTTCGTCTTCTTGATCGTACCGTCCTTGGTACACATCACAATATAATTATTGTTGATGTACTCCTCGTCGGTCAGGCGACGTACATTGATATAGGCACGCACCTTGTCGTCCGGCTCGATCTGTATGATGTTCTGGATCGCACGTCCCTTCGAAGAACGAGTCCCCTCCGGAATTTCGTACACCTTCAACCAATAACAACGGCCCTTTTCGGTAAAGAACAACATCGTATTGTGCATCGAAGCCACATAGATGTGCTCGATGAAATCCTCGTCGCGCGTCGCACTACCCTTGGCTCCGACACCGCCACGGTTTTGCGTGCGGTACTCGGCCAGCGGCGTACGTTTGATATAACCCATGTGCGAAATGGTGATCACCATCTCCTCATCGGCATAGAAATCCTCGGGATTGAACTCCTCGGAAGAATAGACAATCTCGGAACGACGCTCGTCACCATACTTCTCTTTCACCTCGACCAACTCGTCTCGCACGATCTTCATCTGCAGGTCATGGTTGGCCAACACATCCTTGAAGAAGGCGATCTGGGCCTCCAGCTCATCACGCTCTGCCACCAGTTTGTCATACTCCAACCCCGTCAAGGCACGCAAACGCATCTCGATAATAGCCGAGGTCTGGGCATCTGTCAAACCGAACCGCTCGGTCATGGCCTGTTTTGCCAAATCGGGAGTCTTGGCTGCACGGATGATATGGATGATCTCGTCGATATTGTCCTGGGCGATCAAAAGACCCAGCACGATATGCAGACGTTTCTCGGCCTTGGCCAGATCGAACCGCGTACGGCGTACCACCACGTCGTGACGGTGGTCGACAAAATGGCGAATCAGCCCCAGCAAGTTAAGCTGCTGCGGACGGCCGTTGACCAGAGCAATGTTGTTCACCGCAAAGGAACTCTGTAGAGGCGTATTCTTGAACAGCGTATTGAGTACGACATTGGCCACCGCATCGTGTTTCAGGATAATGATGATGCGGGTACCGTTACGGTCGCTCTCATCATTGATATAGGAGATGCCCTCGATCTTCTTCTCGTTGATCATGTCGGCGATCTTCTTGATCATATCGGCCTTGTTGATCATGTAGGGGATCTCCGTCACCACGATACACTCACGACCGCTGGCCGTATGTTCGATCTCGGTGCGGGCACGCATGATCACCCGGCCGCGACCGGTCAAAAGCGCCTCCTTCACCCCCTCATAACCGTAGATCAGGCCTCCGGTCGGGAAGTCGGGCCCCTTGACATATTTCAGCAGCTCCTCACACGCGATATCCGGATTGTCCACATAGGCGCAGCAGGCATCGATCACCTCGCCCAGGTTATGGGGTGCCATATTGGTTGCCATACCGACCGCAATACCGCTCGATCCGTTCACCAGCAAAAGAGGAATTCGCGTGGGGAGCACCGTCGGTTCCGGAATCGTATCATCGAAGTTGAGCGTCCAATCGACCGTATCCTTGTCGATGTCGGCCATCACCTCGTCGGTAATCTTCTGCATACGGGCCTCGGTATAACGCATGGCTGCCGGCGAATCACCGTCCATCGAACCGAAGTTACCCTGACCGTCCACCAACGGATAACGCATCGACCAATCCTGCGCCATGCGCACCATGGCCTCATAAACCGGACTGTCACCGTGGGGGTGGAACTTACCGAGTACATCACCGACAATACGGGCGGACTTACGGGTCGGCTTATCCGAATAGAGATTCAGTTCGGCGCTCATATCATAAAGGATGCGTCGGTGTACGGGTTTCAAACCGTCGCGCACGTCGGGAAGTGCTCGCGATACGATCACCGACATCGAATAGTCGATGTAGGCCGACTTCATCTGCTCTTCGATATTGATTGGAATAATTCTCCCGATCAATCCCGCGTTCTTTTCTTCTTCTGTCAACATCTTTTTCAGTCAGTTTCTTCTATCTCTTCTTCTAATCCTTCTTTTGCAGCAATCCTCAACCGATTATCGGCGAAGGCACGCAATTCGATCTCTTCCGATACGAATTGCATCTATTAACAAGCAAAAATAGCATTAATTTTAAAAATGGCCAATTTTAAGCAGGATAAAATGGAGCCATCCCGCAATATTCCCGACAAAACCTGCCATTATTACCCCTTTTCAGGCGATTTGAACGCCTAAAAAAAAAAGACACGACAGGAGGTCGGACTTTCCAACAAGAAAAACGAGAATATTCACAGAGAATGTTCCCATATTCCATAAAAAGCCCCCTTCATTTTGTTCTTTTTATCCAAAAATAAGGTCTTTTTTATCTTTTCCTCAAGAGGAAACTCCCTTCAGCCCTTTCTTTCTCAAAAATTTTTATATATATTCATGCTCAGAAAAAAACCTCACCCTAAAATCAAAAGCCCTCCGGAGATTCTCTCCGAACAGACAATACGATTTTACCTCTTTTTCACACCAAGCTCTTTACAACGAGCAGAGATTCCCTTGCCATACACCTAACCTTTAATAAATATTATGCTGCTATGAAAAAATTTCTACTTGTTTGTGCCTGCGCGGCATTGATTGGGATTAATCGGCATGAGTTGTGAAAACAACGATCCGGAGCCGATTCTACCACCTGAAATCACAGTCGGGACATGCGATATGATCGCCGCAGAGGGCGGTCCCGCCTCCATCTCATACCAAATCACCAACCCCATATCCGAGACAACCCTTCCCCAAGCGGAATCCAGCCAGGAGTGGGTGCACTCTTTCCAAGTATCCTCCGAAGCCATCTCCTTCACGGTCGATGCCAACGAGTCGGAACCCGGATCCGAACCGCGTACCGCAACGCTGACGATCACTTATCCCGAAGCTCAACCCGTAACGGCTACGGTAACACAAGCCGCTCCCACATCCGACCCCGAGAAAGAGCTTTCCTTTACGATCGAAATCGTTTCCGAAACCTCTTCCGGAATAACAGCGACCATCACCCCTTCACAAAACGAGGCCACCTATGTGGCAAGTCTGATCTATGTAAGCGACTACACGACGGACGAAGAGCTGATCGCCAACGATATTAAAAGCTTTCAAGAGGAAGACTGGATGGGGAATCCGGGGCAAATCGCGGATCACCTGCAAACAGGAACATTGACCGAAAAAATGTTCGGTGCCTACAAAACAGGCGAAGTCTACATTTACGCTTACGGTCTGACGGTCGACGGCGAAGCGACCTCTGCCGTCTTTAAAGAAAATGCAATCGTTCTTGATCGTCCTATCATCACCACTGATCCCGACTACACGGCCAGCTACGCTCCCCTGGAAGTCCCTGTAGAAGGAGGACAATTCGAAGTGGCCTTCTCTGTCGAGAATCCGACCGAAGGGGCGGAAGTAACCTATGAGTTGCAATGGGGTGTCGAATGGGTACACGACATCGTACTCTCCGACGGGAAAATTTCCTTCACGGTCGACTCGAACGAAGCGGCCGAGCCCGGGAGCGAGCCCAGAAGGACCTTCTTCAATCTGGATTATCCGGGAACGTCATCCCGCCCCGCAATCAACATCCGTCAAGCGGCACCCGAAGAGGGCGAGGGAGGTGGACAGAGCGGCGATATTACGGATCTACAGATCGATATTCAGATCGTATCGGTCAACACCGATGGTCCTACCGCCACCTTCATCCCGTCGGATCTCGAAGCCACCTACATCGTAGGAAAGATTTATGTAAACGACTACACTACAGATGAAGATCTGATCACTACCGAAGTCGATTACGTAAAGAATGGATGGACGGATCTGATTACCGGAGAGCTTCCAAACAGATTCTTCTGGACATGGAAAGCAGGTGATATGTACGTATATGCCTTGGGCATAAACGCCGACGGAACGGTTACATCCCCGCTATTCAAGAAGATCGTCACTATCCCCGCCGCTCCCACAATCACGACCACCCCGGAATATTCCTACTACAACCCCCTACAGATACCCGTACAAGGAGGTACGTTTGATGTAACCTACGTCGTTGAGAATCCGGTCGAGGGAGGAGAAGTTACCTGCATACCGCCGTTCGGTGTCGAGTGGGTTCATGACTGCGTCGTTTCCGACGGCAAGGTAACCTTTACGGTCGACTCGAACGAAGCGGCCACCCCAGGTAGCGACCCGAGAGTAGCCTACCTCAACCTGGAATACACAGGGGCTACGGACCGGGCGACGATCACGATCAGTCAGGCTGCTCCGACAGAGTAGCTTAACGGCTAAATTTCAATACTCTACGGTCGGGACAGTCGGCCGTAGAATCGACGCCATCCCTTCCCATACTTCTCTATTGCACGGCGGCTTAATAAAAGTCGCCGTGCAGGGGAGGTACGGTAAAAACCCAACCCGAAAAAACTTCGATACGATTCGAATCATCGAAAGGAATCGAACTCGAAGCCGGGGAAAAAGACGAACAAAACCCTTAAACATTTGTATGTAAAAAAATATATCACGAGATAAAACCATGAAAACTATCTTTTGGACGACAGCGATTCTGTTCCTGTCCGGAATATTCGCAATCGGTTGCAGCAACGACTCCACGGAAACACCAGAACCAACTCCGATTATTACGACCGGGACTGTTCCGGCAGTCTCGTCCGAGGGTGGCTCCGTTACAATCCCCATCGAAATCACCCCGGCAACCGAAGGTGTCCTGCCAACGGCAACATCGGATCAAGCATGGTTGGAAGTTACCGGTGTCTCGATGACGGAGGTAGCCTGCTCCGCCCAGAAATATATGGGAGAAGAGACCCGCTCGGCTATCGTTACGATCACATATCCAGGAGCCGAATCAAAGCAGGTTTCCATCAAACAGAGCGGCAGCAACATCCAATGGGTGGAGTTCGAGATCGAGATCGTCGAGGTCAGATCCCGGCAAGCTGTCATCAACTGCATCCCGTCCGATCTTGAAGCCACCTATATCGGCATGGCCTGCAAGCAATCGGAAGTGGATGCCTTCACCGATGAAGAGCTTATTCAGGATAACTTCGAGTACTTCTACGAATGGGGGCCCTCCTTCGGAGCTACGAACGATGAAGAGAGCCTCGAGTTGTTCCTGCGCAGCGGGGCCATGGAAAATTACGAATTTCAGTTGGATCAACCTGAATCCGACTATTGCTTCATTGCATACGGTCTTAACTCGGATGGGACAGTCACCTCTTCCCACATATTCAAAAAATCATTCCGCACGACGGCACCTGAACAACAAGAGCTCTCCTTCCAAATCAGTGTACGTCCCGGCATCGATTACACACAAGTGAATATCATTCCCAGCAGCATACATATCCCCTATTTGTGGGGTGTAATGCTTAAGAGCGAATTCGAGGCTCTGGGTGAGAACCCCGCTCAGGCGATCATAGACGACATCCAGGCCAAAGTCGATGCTGCCGTTGAAGCAGGAGATGAAGCCTATTTCGGCGAATATACCGTTTATCATAACCAAAAAGGTAGTTTCAAAGACCTTGTCGAAGGAGAAGAATACGTGGTCTATGCCTTCGGCTGCGATGTAAAGGGATACCTTATCTCCCCGATTCAGACTCAACTGTTTACCGAAACACGCCTACAGAAGGTCGACTGTTCGTTTACGATGAGTTTTCCCAATACGCGCGCCACCATGTTCACCTGCAACATTACCCCGTCGGACAATACCGTTCGCTGGGTCGGCTATACGCTGCCTTATGAAATGATGGAGAACTATCTCTCGATCGAGGAGATGACCGAAGAGGTAATTTCGATCTTAGACGGTATGGAAGGATTCGACTGGGCAACCAACACCGAATATATCCACACCGGACAGCAGCAGCTTACGAGCTACGATCTGCTCGGCGGCGAACTCTCGCCGGAAACCTTACAGTTGGTTGCCGTTTTCGGTGTCAACGAGGAGGGGTGCCGCATCACGGATGTCATTCAGAGCAGCGTTACGACGATTGCCGCCGGCTCCCTGTCGCAAATGACCATCGAGATCACTCCGAAACTTATAGACGGCTATGACGTTGAAATTAAATTCAAACCGTCACTCAAGGAGCTCTACTTCTACGATATACAGCCCACCGAGCACTTCGACTCCTACGAATCGGAACAGACCTATATGGAGGACCTGCTGTACTCCTACAGCAGCCTTCTGCTCCCGTACAAAGAGACCGTCGGTGAAACGGTTATGACCGCATCGGGACTCAAGCCCGGCACCGAATATATGGGACTTGCTTTCGGTATCGACGGCATTATCTCGACCCCGATGTTCTACGAGCGCTTCACAACGGCATCGGTTCCGATGGGCGGTTCGGCTCAAATCACCAACATCGACATCAAGATCGAGGATGGAGACGCTTATTATGAATCCAACCCCAGCATGTACGCAGACCTGCAGGGAAAAGCTGTCGTAACATTCTCCGTCTCGAAGAGCAGCGAATCGGCTCTCTGCTATCTGGCCTGTCTCACCAACACCGCTCCGGGCATGAGCGATCAGGAGTTGGTGGATCTGCTGGTCGGTTATGGCGACACCGAGGACTTTACCTACGTATTGGAATGGGATCAGAGCGCTGATGTAATGGCTGTGGCCCTGGATCAGGCCGGTATGGCTGGTTCCTTGTACAAGAAAGCCTTCACGCCTCGCAAGAGCGATATCCAGACAAGTGCCGTAACAGTCGGCCGTAAGGTACACTCTCTGGCGGAGCAACAGCGCGCTCTTGAACAACGCATAGAGAGACATCAGGCTCAACCGGCACAAAATGCAACGACGGCCTTGTTCTCTCTGATGCCTCAATCGGATATGCCGAGAAACACGGAGATGGTCGTAACTACGATCAGCAACAAGGCTACGCATCCCTCGTTGGTGCGAATCCGCAATTCAGCCCGTTAACAGGAATCACCTGATCTAAAAAAGGCAAACCGCCTTGGATCCCTTGAAAAGGGGCAAGGCGGTTTGATTTTATCCGGGATCTTCCCCGCCAATATATCACACACGAAAAAGCGGCTCCTGTTTCTCAGGAACCGCTTATAACTTATAAATTCGGAGAGATATATCTACCGGAAATCAATCCATTCGTAATCGGGATATTTGCTGCGATCGAAAGCTCGTGCCGAAGCCTCCCGTTCGGAGACAGCCCGAATATCGATACGTACCCGATCCCCATCGACCTCATAGATAACCGCAACAGGCATCGATCGTGTCGTATCGACTTCGATATCGATCGCCCCGACAGCCGAACGGACACTCTTCGGAGTCAGGCGGATTACAGCCATCTGGTCCGTTTCATCGAGCAGTTCGGTTGCGTATTCACCCTCTACGAAATCGAATGCACGGGTCGGATTGTTCAGCAGGTTATGCGACTCAAGATCGACCAGATCGATCACGATCTCCCGTTTCGAGGAGTTCACCTCGTAGCGGAACTGGGCATCGCCATAGGCCTCCATGTCGTTCACCTGCATATAGTAATTAGGACCGTTTACCTCATAATAACCGGGGATTGCCCCATCGGCGGTCTGCACTTCGAAATCCACGCTGTATCCGCTCATCTGTGTGAATGCGGAGGTAAGTTGCCGCAATACGGCAAGCGAGCGGTCTTCGGCCCGGACTCCGGTCACGAAGAGCAGTGCCGCAAGTCCAATCATCCATCGTTTCATCATCTATTATCGAAAAGTTTGATCCATCATCAGAATACACCCAGATCCTGCAGCCGGGCTTCAAGCGAAGGCAGGTCGTGATAAAGGATATCACGCGGCTTGGCTCCCTCCTGACGCCCGACGATTCCGGCTCTTTCGAGCTGCATCATGATACGTCCGGCGCGGTTGAAACCGACCTCATAGTTGCGCTGAATCGAAGAGGTGGAGATTTGCCCCTGCGATACGGCGGCACGGGCCACCTCGGCAAACAACGAGTCATACTTCATCGGAGCACCGGATTCGCTGCCCAGCGAAGGGGAGTCCCCGCCTGAATCGGGCACATAGTCCGGCAAGCGATACGCCTCCGTATATCCCTGCTGCTTGGCGATAAAGTCAACGATCCGTTCCACCTCTTTCGTCTCGACCAAGGCACATTGGATACGGAACAGTTCGCCATCCTTCGAGAAGAGCATATCGCCCCGACCGATCAACTGGTTGGCTCCCGGCTGGTCGATGATCGTACGCGAGTCGATCATCTGCATGACACGGAAAGCGATACGGGCCGGGAAGTTGGCCTTGATACCACCCGTAATAACCTTCACATCGGGACGCTGCGTGGCAATAATCAAATGGATACCGATGGCACGCGCCTTCTGGGCCAGTCGCATAACGGGTCCCTCCACTTCGCGGGCCGTCATAATCAGGTCGGCAAACTCATCGACCACCACCACAATATAGGGCAGATAACGGTGTCCCTTCTCGGGATTCAACTGTCGGTTGACGAACTTCTCGTTGTATTCGGCAATATTACGCGCTCCAGCCTTCTTACACAGTTCCAGACGATTGTCCATCTCCGTACAGAGCGCATTGAGCGTATAGACCGCCTTGCGCGGATCGGTGATGATCGCCTCCTCCTCGGACTCCATCTTGGCCAGGAAGTGCTTTTCGATCTTGGCATAGAGCGAGAATTCGACCATCTTCGGGTCGATCATCACGAACTTGAGCTGCGACGGATGTTTCTTATAGAGCAACGAGGTTATGATCGCATTCAGACCAACCGACTTACCCTGTCCGGTTGCACCGGCAACAAGCAGGTGCGGCATCTTTGCCAGGTCGAATACATAGTTCTCGTTCTGGATCGTACGGCCGATCACCACGGGCAACTCCGCCTTCGACTCCTGGAAACGGAGCGAGCGGATGGCCGAATACATCGAGACGATCTGCTTGTCCCGATTCGGCACCTCGATACCGATGGTTCCCTTGCCGGGAATCGGGGCAATGATACGGATACCGAGCGCCTTGAGGCTTTGGGCAATATCGTTTTCGAGACCCTGGATCTTGGAGATCTTGACTCCCTGTGCCTGTACGATCTCATACAGGGTGACAGTCGGGCCTACAGTCGCCTTGATCCGCTGGATCGGAATACCGAAATCCTTGAGCGTCTGTTCGATCTTCGATTTGTTCTCATAGATCTCCTCATCGCTCACCTGCGAATCGGAGGTATAATCCTCCAACAGCGACACAGGCGGGCGCTGGTAATTATTCAGATCCTTCAACGGATCGTACAGGTTGTTCTCAATGCTCTTCTCATCCACGACCCGGGCCTGATGCTCCTCAACGGTTACAACAACACCTTCCGGCACCGTTTGAGCCATTCTCGGTTCAAGGACAGGCATGGGCCTCGGTTCCGGAGTCGGTGCCAATTTCGGTTCCGGAGTCGGTTCCGGATGTTTTACGAGCGTATATTCAATAAATCCATCCTCCGTCGTTACCATTTCAACTCCATCTTCGGGAGTCTCCTCATCGACAGGGCGTTCTGCCTTCTTCTCGGGTTCCGAAGGAGCAGCAGAAAGGTCGAATTCCGTAAAGACATCATCCCCGTCAGCTACCGGAGGACCAGCCAGCCGTACCGAGGTCATCGTCCCCTGTCCGGAGGTTGCCTCTTGCGCGGCAGACGATTCCTCTTTTGCCGAAGGTGCTTCTCCCGGAACAATCTCCAGGAAAGGACTCTCCTCCTCGATCTCGGCCAAAGGTTCTTTCGGTCGCTCGATCGCAACCTGAGCAGGCTCAGGTTCGGGTTCCGGCTTGGGTTCAGGGGGTACGGGCTCCTTCACATCAGCGACAGGGCTCTCCAGTGCAACCGGCGTTTTCTCGACCGCAGGCGTCCGTTGGGGTTCAGGCCCTGCATCCTCCTCCTGCTCCCCGCGTTCTGTCGCATGGGCAACCGAATGCTTGACCAGATCGACGATCTTCTCGCCCTTGTTTACCATCACATTACCTGCCGTATTGACCGTATTGATGAAATTCCGGTTGATGAAGACTCCTGTCAGGATCCAGGCTCCCAACAGCAACAGCAGATTCCCGACCGTACCGATCGCTCCGGTCAGCATACGCGAAACCTCGATACCGAAAGCACCGCCCCAACCGCTGCCAAAAACCGCCCATTTTTCGTCAAAAAAGAATCCGAAGGTAAGCGATCCCAGAATCAGGATCATCAAGGCGCTGAGTACCGAATGGTTGATCAGCAACGGGCGCTGGCGGATGATCCGAATACCCAGCATTACCAGAATAACCGGAAGGATGATTCCAAAAAATCCGAACGAACGCCCCACAAACCGCTCGGCCATCCAGGCTCCCCAATATCCGCAGGGATTCTCGACGGCAGCCGCCAGATCCGCCAGACGGGGATCCTCCGGAGCCGTGCCCGAAACCAGGCTCATGTCGGCCCGCCAGGTGAAATAGTAAAACAGGACGGAAGCGGTCAGATAGAGTCCCGTAAAAAGCAACAGCAACCCGAAGATCCAACGCATGCTGTCGCGGTTGGTACGGGTCGGCGCACTCTTCGTACTTTTTGCCTGGTTATTTTTCTTTGGGGCTGTCATGATCGGGACGCTTGATAAATCAAGCGAAGATAAGGCTTTTTTCCGAAAAGATCAAAAAAAGAGAATTTCAAGTAAAAAAACGCGTCCGAGCTAATGTGTCTCTCCGGCGATATTCTCATCTTGCTCAAAGGCCTTGTATTCAAGTCGTTTCCGATACTCTTCGTCAGCGAATGTGATGAAATCGCAGTATGGCGTATGTCCCGGCTCGGCGTGCAGATCGTTCTGATCGAGCAACTGCCCCACCCTTCGGGCCACCGCCGGCGACGGATCGACGATCGTCACCCCACGGCCGGCAACAATACGCTCGAAAACCGGCAGCAAGAAGGGGTAATGGGTACAGCCGAGGACAATCTGATCCGCGCCTCCTTCGATCATCGGGTCAAGGATCCTGCGGACCGTATCGAATGCCTCCCGAGTATGTTCCCGATTGGCCTCCACCAATTCGACAAAGCCCTCACCCACAGCTGTCAGGACCCGAATATCGGCCCCGTATCGGGCAGCCGTTCGCCGGAACAGATCACCGTCCAGGCTCCGGGCCGTAGCCAGTACGCCGATCACACCCGTTCGGGTATGCAGCGAGGCCGGTTTCACGGCCGGCTCCATCCCGACAATCGGCAGGGTGTTGTATTTTGCCCGCAGGAACTCAATGGCAGCCGCCGTCGCCGTATTGCAGGCAACAACCACCATCTTACACCCCATAGCGACCAGCTTTTCCACGGCCTCATCAGCCAGTTGCCGTATCTCTTCGGCCGGACGGGCCCCATAGGGACAGTTTTTGCCATCCCCCAGGTAAATGAGCGACTCTTCGGGCCATTGACGACGAATCTCACGCCAGACGGTCAGTCCGCCAAGCCCCGAATCATATACACCGACAGGACGATTATCCATTTTTCTGCATACTGCTAATCATCTCCTCGAGCAGGTGATCATCATCCATCTCCGCCCCATCGAAGATCCATTTCGCCTGGGAGTAGAAAGGCTCCCGAGTAGCCATATCTCGAGTCATGAACTCGACCAGTTCATCCCCCTCCAATCCGCGGAGTTTCGGACGTTTCCAACGGCCATAAGGACTCAGGCGGGAGGCTATCTGTACAGCCGGACGACGAATGTAGACCGTCTCGCCCATCCGGTTCAAATAGGCCATGTTATCCTGCCAAACGGGCAGTCCTCCACCGGTCGATACAACCAAATTTCCTCCTTCCTCAACAATTTGTTCGAGAACCCGACGCTCCGTCTTGCGGAAATAATCCTCCCCTTCGTAACGGAATATATCGTTGATTTCAGCCCCTTCAAGCTCCTCGATGCGCGCATCCGTATCGAGGAAACGACAACCGAGACGCCGTGCCAGTTTACGGCCGAGACTCGTCTTGCCGCATCCCATGTATCCAACCAGAAAAATTATCATCTCGCTCGTTTAAAACAAATTGAGTTGTTCCGGATCAACAATCACTTCATCCAGATCTCCGCGCGGACGTTCGATCTCGAACTCGGCATCCTCGCCCTCGACCGTCATCGTGTCGGGGAGCTCGAACTCCTCCGCGGAACGCTCCGACGACTCCGCAGCAGCATCCGACGACTCCTCTGAATCTTCGGACTTCTCCGGCTCGACGAAGAGAAGCGTCGCCACGTCGTATGTGGTGAGGCGTTTGCCCTTCGCCCGGTGGCTCTTGACCCCGATAAACTGATCCACATCGATCTCTTCAGCCGGACGCGATGCCTGCGCTCCCTGGAACGTGAGCAACAGTTTCGCCCTCCGGCTGGCGGAGATACCGGCCAACCGCGCCCCTTCATCGAGGAACGGGAGCATCTTCTCGCTCTGCTCGGCCGCAAAACGTTTCAGGTAATAATAGTTCTGCTCCGGATCGAAATAGGCCACCGAATAGATTGTTTCGGAGTCGTACTTGGCTACGCGCACCGTATCGTCCGGGAAGTGCTGCGTCAGTTCGTAGCCGGTCGTATAGTAAAGGTTCTTGGCTGTCCAGACGATGAGTTTATCGTCGCCCTGGAACACACCGAGCGAAACACCTCGGCCATCCGTATTGAGGCGGTGCACATCCTCGTCGTACCAGATCTGCTGTCCGCCGAGCGTCGAGGTGCCTTTCTCCTTGAGGACAATCTTGTGGATACCGTAACGGGAGAAGAGATTGCCCTGGCTCTGGCGCCCCTTGATCGAGACGGTCGAGAAATCGAGGTCCACGATTACCTTCTTCAGGCGCGGACGCGGCTTGAAGTAAACCTTCAAAACCTCAGCCTCTCCGTTCGGATTGACAGACATATAGAGAATCTCACTCTTGGGATCTCCCTTGGTGATGTTGTACTCCTTGTCACGTGTGATACCCTTGATCGCACAGCGTTTCATCATGATCGGGCCGTTCTTGCCGTCACGATAGAGGACGTTATAGATCGTCCGCTCGTCGTTGCGCTTGAAAACCCCGATATAATAGATATTCTTATCGAAGAAGGCCTTGTCGCTCACCTTCGTAATGACGTAGCGGCCATCCCGCGTGAAGACGATCACATCGTCGATATCCGAACAGTCGCATACGAACTCGGCATCCTTCATCGACTTGCCGATACCGAAGAATCCCTCGGCCCGATCGACATAGAGTTTGGCATTCGTCACCGCCACCTTGGTCGCTTCGATGCTGTCGAACTCACGCAGTTCGGTGCGGCGTTCACGTCCCTTGCCGTACTTCTCACGGATCCGCTCATAATAAGCGATCGCATAGTCGGTCAGGTGAGCCAGATGGTATTTCGTCTGGGTAATATCCTCCTCGATCTGTTTGATCTCGTTGTCTGCCCGCTCGCTGTCATAGCGCGAAATACGGATAAACTTCAACTCGGTCAGACGTTGAATATCCTCAATCGTAATTTCACGGCGGAGTTGTCCGGCAAAAGGTTCCAATCCCTTACCGACAGCCTGATAGGCCTCCTCGCGGGTCTTACACCCTTCGATGAGCTGGTAAAGTTTATTTTCGATAAAAATGCGTTCGAGCGACGCAGCATGCCAGGCCTCGTTCAACTCGCCCAGGCGGATCTCCAACTCACGTCCGAGCAGGGCGCGTGTATGGTCGGCCGAACGGCGCAGAATCTCGCTTACACCGAGGAAATGGGGCTTTTCGTCCCAGATCACGCAGGCGTTCGGGGCGATCGAAACCTCGCAGTCGGTGAAGGCGTAGAGCGCATCGATCGTCTTGTCGGACGACTCGTCGGGCGCCACCTGGATAATGATCTCGACCTTCTCGGCCGTATTGTCGTCCACCTTGCGGATCTTGATCTTTCCCTTCTCGTTGGCCTTGATGATCGACTCCTTGATCGACTCGGTTGTGGTCGAATAGGGAATCTCGGTGATGGCCAGCGTGCGCTTGTCGATCTTCGAGATCCGGGCACGCACCTTGACCGTACCGCCCCGCAAACCGTCGTTATAGCGGCTTACGTCGATCAGACCTCCGGTCGGGAAATCGGGATAGAGCACAAAATCACGTCCCTGCAGGTGGGCAATCGAGGCGTTGATCAGCTCGATGAAGTTGTGAGGCAGGATCTTCGAAGCCAGGCCGACGGCAATACCCTCGGTCCCCTGGGCAAGCAGCAGCGGGAATTTGATCGGCAGCGTGACCGGCTCGTCGTTACGGCCGTCATAGGATCGCATCCACTCGGTCGTCTTCCTGTTGAAGACCACCTCGAGGGCGAATTTCGACAGGCGCGCCTCGATATAACGACCCGCAGCCGCCTCGTCGCCCGTCAGGATGTTGCCCCAGTTTCCCTGGCAGTCGATCAGCAGGTCCTTCTGCCCGAGCTGCACCAATGCATCCTTGATCGAGGCATCGCCGTGGGGGTGATACTGCATGGTCTGTCCCACGATGTTGGCCACCTTGTTGTAGCGGCCGTCATCCACCGCCTTCATGGCGTGCAGAATACGGCGCTGCACCGGTTTCAGACCATCCTCAACGTGCGGCACGGCACGCTCCAGAATAACATACGAAGCGTAGTCGAGAAACCAGTTGCGGTACATACCCGTCAGCTTGCGCACGTCGCTCCCGTCCGAAATCAATCGGCCGAACTTACCCTGCGGAGTCTGCTGGGGGGTGTCATTCTCCTCCGAAAGAAGCTCCTCGCCTGCCTCTTCGATCTTATCGTTTATCTCTTCACTCATAATCTCTCAATCACTTTATCCGATCGCCAGATCCTCCTCAACCAGATCCTCCTCGATGCGCAGGTTGTCGATAATGAACCCCTGACGCTCGTAGGTGTTCTTTCCCATATAGAACTCCAGTACGTCATGGATCGGATCATCCTTGGTCAGGCGCACCTTGTCCAGTCGCATATTCTCACCGATAAATTCGCGGAACTCATCGGGCGAGATCTCTCCCAAACCTTTGAATCGGGTAATCTCGGCCCCCGCTCCCAACGAAGAGATCGCCCGGGCCTTCTCCTCCTCCGAATAGCAGTAGCGCGTCTCCTTCTTGTTGCGTACGCGGAACAACGGGGTCTGCAATACATAAAGGTGTCCCGTGCGGATCACGTCGGGGAAGAACTGCAGGAAGAAGGTGAGCAGCAACAGGCGGATATGCATTCCGTCCACATCGGCATCGGTTGCAATGATAACCTTGTTATAGCGCAGGTTATCCAGATCCTCCTCGATGTTGAGCGCCGCCTGCAACAGGTTGAACTCCTCGTTCTCGTAGACAACCTTCTTGGTCAGGCCATAGCTGTTGAGCGGCTTTCCCCGCAGCGAGAAGACGGCCTGCGTCCGTACGTCGCGGCTCTTGGTGATCGATCCCGATGCCGAATTACCCTCCGTGATGAAGATCATCGACTGCTCGGCCAGTTCATTCTTGTCGGTCAGGTGGATCTTGCAGTCGCGCAGTTTCTTGTTGTTGAGAGACACCTTCTTGGCCGTCTCACGCGCCTTCTTCTGAATTCCCGAAATCGCCTTGCGCTCCTTCTCGTTCTCGACGATCTTGCGCTGCAGGATCTGCGCCGTCTCGGGGTTTTTGTGCAGGTAATTGTCGAGTTGCTGTGCAAGGAACTCAACAATGAAGTTTCGCAGCGAAACACCCGGTTCGATCTCCTTCGAGCCCAGTTTGATCTTGGTCTGGGATTCGAAAACCGGATCGGTTACACGGACCGAAATGGCGGCAATGATCGAAGTACGGATATCGGACGGATCGTAATCCTTATGATAGAACTCCTTGATGGTCTTGGCGATCGCCTCGCGAAAAGCCGCCTGGTGCGTACCACCCTGTGAGGTATATTGACCGTTTACGAACGAATAGTAGCTCTCTCCGTACCCCGTACCGTGGGCAATGGCCACCTCGATATCCTGTCCGGAGAGGTGGATCGGCGGATAGAGCGGCTCCTCGGCCATGTTCTCGTTGAGCAGGTCGAGCAGACCGTTTTTCGAGACGTATTGGCGACCGTTGAAGTTGAACGTCAGTCCGAGATTCAAATAGGTATAGTTGCGGATCATCTGCTCGACGTACTCCAGATTATAGGCATAGTCGCCGAACACCTCGCGGTCAACCGTGAAACGGATCGTCGTACCGTTCTTCTCCTGCACCCCGCTCTCCCACCGGTCACTCTGTTCGAGTCCCTGCGAGAAGGTTACCGTGCGGGCCTCGCCATCACGTACCGAACGGGCCATAAAGTCGCTCGAGAGCATGTTGACGGCCTTTACGCCGACACCGTTCAGACCAACGGTCTTCTTGAAGGCCGAACCGCCATATTTACCGCCCGTATTCATCTCGCTGACGGCCGCCGACAGGGATTTGAGCGGAATGCCGCGTCCGTAATCCCGTACCGTGACCACATCATCGGCAATCGTCACCTCGATCAATTTCCCGGCTCCCATGATGAACTCGTCGACCGAGTTGTCGATCACCTCCTTGATCAGCACATAGATACCATCATCGGCCTGAGAGCCGTCTCCCAACTTGCCGATATACATACCCGGACGCAACCGGATATGCTCACGCGGCGAGAGGGTGATAATGGCATCGTCACCATAGCTATTGGTTATATTTAAATCTGTTGCCATAACTCGCTATTTCTCCTCCTTGATCCGGACAAGCGCCTCGCACATCGCATCGTGCACCTCCGTCATCAGCTCTTTCGTATCGGCCGACTTCACCCGTTCAACACTCATCGGCGGCAGAACACATATTGTCAAACGATTGCGCCAGTTAAACAGACCGTTGGAGCGAATCACACGCGTCGTCCCGTCCATCACAACCGGCAGAATCTCAACCCCGGCCTCCCTGGCCAGCGTAAAGGCCCCGGCCTTGAAACGGTGGATCTGACCATCGTGTGAACGTGTCCCCTCGGGGAAAATCGCCACCGAAGCCCCCCGCGAGAGCCACTTCTTTCCGTCGTGGAGCACCTTCTCCATGGCGGCCGTTGCCCGTCCCCGGTCGATGCAGATGTCGCCGTGCAGCCAGAGGAACTGTCCGAAGAAGGGGATCTTGAAGACCTCCCGTTTGGAGACCCAACGGAAGTTCAGCGGCACGAAATAGAGGCTCGGAATATCGATCATCGTCTGGTGGTTCGGCACAATCACATACGATTTGCTGCGGTCGATGTGCTCCAGCCCGATCACCCGGTGGCTCCACAGCGGCGGAATTGCATAGAAGATCCGAACCAGCATCCGTGAGAGTTCGTGCACCGTGCGGCGTGCCCGGTCGAACGGGAAGGTCAGCAGCAAAGCGAGTGCCGACAACACCAGAAACATGGTGCAGATCGCAACCAAAAAAATGTAGTATAAAACGCTTAACATATGAGACAAGGGAACAATTCGCCAGAATAATTCAACTTGCAAAAATAGGAAATTTAATCGGGGTTTCCCATCGATTGCCGACAATTTTTTCAAAGAAATTAACGAATGCAAAAACTTTACAACCTTTTTTTCTATGGGCCGCGACAAAACAACAGCGACACCCCTCAGACGGAGTGTCGCTGTTCAATTCAGGATGTTATTTCGTCCCTAAAAAGAGACCTGCGGAACGCTCTGAGCCCCTTCATCCGCCGCAAAATAGGGTTTCTGATCGAATCCGAACAGATTTGCGATCAAATTCGCCGGGAAACGGCGGATCTGAATATTGAACTGTTTGGTCGCGTCGTTGAAACGGGTGCGGGCCACGGCAATCCGATTCTCGGTCCCCTCCAGCTGCGTTTGCAGTTCCAGGAAGTTCTGGTTCGCCTTCAAATCCGGATACTGCTCGGCAATGGCAATCAACCGGCCCAGTGCCGAACCCACGTTCTGCTGCGCCTGCTGGTATTCAGCCAGCTTTTCGGGGGTAAGATCCTCAACGTTCAGATTAAAGGAGAGGGCCTGCGTACGAGCCTCAACAACCTGTGTCAGTGTCGTCTGCTCGTGTGCAGCATACCCCTTGACCGTCTCGACCAGATTGGGAATCAGATCGGCCCGGCGCTGATACTGCGCCTCAACATCCGCCCAGGCGGTGCTAACCGTCTCTTCTCCCTTTACCATCTTGTTATAAGCCGAGCAGGATCCGCTGACAAGCAGCACAACCACTACGACCACTACGATCCAAATAATCTTTTTCATGTTCATATCGAATAGTTTAAAATTGTTACATTCTACCAGCGTCCGCCGGCACCGCCGCCGCCAAAACTTCCGCCGCCGAAACCGCCACCAAAGCTACCGCCACCAAATCCGCGGCCGCCGCCGAAACCTCCGATCCACATTCCACCGCCTCCGCGACGACCATGGTTGTCGTCCCGATAACGACGTGTCCGGCGAGTCACTACGGCCCCGCAATAGCGACAACGGTAAGTACGCAAAAAGATATTAGAGGTATCGGTCCGAGCCTCCAGATGACAGGACTCCTGTACCAATCCGTGCCGTTTATGACAATGTGGACAGCGACTCTCCCGATAGGAGCGCCACATGGCCACTCCAAGCGGGAGTCCGATGCAGAGCAGAATAATCATCCAGATCATCCATCCAGGCATATCCTCACCGCGATAGTCGTCGTTCCCTCCCAGGTCGAGTTCGCTCCCGTTCAAGACAGAAGCAACCGCCTGCACACCGGCAACCATACCCGCACTATAATTTCCTTCTCGAAAATACGGGAGCATATAACGGTTGATAATACGGCTGCACAAGGCATCCGGAAGTACACCTTCCAATCCGTAACCCGTCACAAAACGCACCTCGTGGCATCCGACTACCAACAGGATTCCCAATCCATTGTCGGAATCCTGACGGCCGACACCCCACTGCGAAAAAAGCGTATGGGCAAATGTAAAGAGATCATCGCCCTCGATCTGCTCGACTGCCACTACGGCAACCTGCGCCAATGCCTTGTGACGCAAGGCATAGCAAATCGAATCGATCTCTGCTACGGCTCCCGACGAAAGCACCCCGTCTGGATTGGAGGTAAAACGATAGCGATCGGCAAGCTGCACGTTCGGAATCTGCTCGACCCGATACGGCCGCCCCGCCCATGAAATCAAGGGGAAAGAGAGACATATCCCCAGAAACAACAAAAAAAAGTTTTTCATCCGAAACAGACATCCATTCGTATTCAGAGTTAAGGATCGGTCGGCCTATTGCCCCCCCGAAACACACTCTCTGCAAATGAGACCCACAAAAACAAGTACTGGAACAACAAGAGGAAAACCCTGTTCCCCAAATTCGATCGCGCCGAGCCTCACCCTATCTTCTGCAAAGATACGAAAAACAAAAATATTTAGCAGATATATTCCAAATATGAACATCTCGGCTCGTTGTTTGTACTTAAATTAGAGAAGTAACCCTTCGGTGAAAAAACACGAAAATCCCGAACAAGAGAGTCTTCTTTCTCCTGTGGAAAAGACGGATCTGTTTTTTTATCGCCATTAGGGGCATTTCCCATGAAACAATACGCTTTGTTAATATATTTTATTATCTTTGTTCCCGATAAAAAAAACAGACAATCGACAAATACACCTATATGCAATGATGGACCGTAAAAATACCAATCTCCATATTAAATCGAGTCCCCGCCGAGGCAAGGAAATCGCATTTCCGTTTCTCAAACACATATTTTTTCTCGTCGTAGGAGGTGTGCTTTTGACGGCATGTGCCTCGCAGAAACGAGTACACTACCTGCAAGACGTTCAGGCCAATGAGCAGATCCAGATCGCTCAAAATTACCAGATTCGAATCAAACCGCTGGATCGACTTACGATCGTGGTCAACAGCCAGGATCCCGAATTGGCCGCTCCGTTCAATACGGCCTCTTCATTCAACTCTTTGACGGGAACACCCCTTACGACAACGACAACCAGCTCCACCGCCCTGCAAACACGTACCGTGGACGAAAACGGGGATCTCGAGATGCCGGTAATCGGGACCATCCACTGCGAAGGACTGACCCGAAGTGAACTGGCCCAAAAGATCGCCGACATGATTCGCGAAGGCGGATACATCAAAGACCCGACCGTAAACATCCAGTTCGCCGATATGAAAATTTCCGTACTCGGAGAGGTTACTCGTCCAGGACAATACGACATCACCTCGGACCGGATCTCTCTGCTGGATGCACTTTCGCTGGCCGGCGACCTGACCATCTTCGGACGACGTTCCGACGTAATGGTCATCCGCGAAGACCACGGAATACGCACGACCGCAATTCTAGACCTTACCTCGCAGAATATATACGAATCGCCATACTTCTATCTGCAACAGAACGATGTCGTGTACGTGAAACCGAACAAATACAAAGCACAGTCGGGCGAAATCAGCCAGAACAGAAGTTTCTATATCTCCCTGGTCAGCACCGCTGTATCGGTTGCTACTCTGATCGTAACTCTCACCAAATAACCTGCTGAACATGACACAAGAAGAGAGTCAAAACAAGACTTTGAACGCTGGTATCAAACAGATCGACCACATTAATTTTTCGGCTCACGACCTGCTCCAAATGGTGATCGCCAACTGGTATTGGTTTGTCATATCCGTATTCATCTGTGTCGGATGCGGGTGCCTCTATCTTCTCCATACCCCAAAAATCTACAGCCGGACCGCCAACATCCTCGTAAAGGACAGTCGAAAAGGAAGCGATACGGATCTGGCCTCGCTGAGCGATCTGGCCGGACTGTCGCAACGTAGGAATGTCGATAACGAGATCTATATCCTGCAATCGCGCCGCTTGATGATGCAGGTCGTCAAACAACTGGATTTGACAGTTTCTTATCAAACCAAAGTCGGGCTTCGAACCAAAGATCTTTACGGACAAAATCCAATCAAGGTGGATTTCATCAACGACAACGATCGTCAAAGTTTTTCTTTCGACGTCACACTCCTTCCCGACAGCCAGATTTTGCTCAACCGGTTTGAACAAGCAGGTGAAAAGATCAAACAGGAGATCGTAGCCGCTCTCAATGATACTATCACTACTCCCGTCGGAGAGATGAGCGTCCACCCGACCCTCTATATGCCGTCGATCCTTCCGGAAGAACCGATCCGCGTAATAAAAAGCAGTCTGGGAAACACGACACAATTCTATCAAAATGCCGTACAGAGTTTCGTTGCAAACAAGCAGGCCTCTATCATCACCATCTCGATGCAAAGTTCCGTTCCTAAAAAAGCGGAAGATGTCATCAACACACTGATCGCCGTCTATGAAAAAGACGCGATCGACGACAAGCGCAGTGTAGCCGAAACAACCGGATATTTCATCGACAACCGCTTGGCTGTCATCGCCGACGAACTGGGACAAGTCGATCGGAGCATCGAAAAATTCAAAAAGGAGAATCGTATCTACGATATTTCCTCGGAAGCGGCTATCTCTTCAAATGAGCGCTCCCAATACAAGGCAGAGGGACTCTCGTTAGAAAACCAGATCCGCATGACCCAATTCCTGAAGGACTATCTGCTCGACCCGAGCAAGGAGACCGAGATGATACCAGGAATTATCTCCATCAACAGCCAGGGAATCACGGCACAGATCGAATTCTACAATACCCTTCTCAGACGTTATCAGAACCTGATGTCGGAGAACTCCTCCAACAACCCGATCGTCCAGGAGATGAACAACGATCTGACCTCGTTGCGACGCTCGATCGTCGCGGCCCTCGACTCGCACATCTCGACCCTGGAAATTCAACTCAACTCCCTTCGTAAGGAAGAAGATATGATCGATCGCCGAATCTCGTCGGTCCCGAGTCAGGAGAAACAGATTCTCGACATCTCCCGTCAGCAGAAAATCAAAGAAGAGCTCTATCTCTACCTGCTCAACAAACGGGAGGAGAATGCCATCACAATGGTCATCACCGAAAGCAATTCACGTACAATCGACAACGCATACGGATCTCCCAACCCGGTTGCTCCCAATACGGCCTTGATTCTGGGTATCTCGTTCATTTTCGGACTGGGAATTCCCTTCCTGGTTATCTATCTGATGCAGATTCTCGACACGACGATCCGCGGCCGTAAAGATATTGAGGACAACATTTCGGCTCCATTCCTGGGGGATATTCCGGAATATACGGGCGAAAAGCAACGAGGAGGCGTAGTAGTTCGCGAGAATGGTCGGGATCCGGTATCGGAGGCCTTCCGTATGGTACGATCGAACATGAGTTTCCTGGACATCGGCAAGCAGGGCATGAAAGTTATCATGCTCACCTCGTCCAATCCCCACGCAGGAAAAACCTTCGTGGCAACGAACCTGGCCATGACCTTCGCCGTAACAGGCAAGAAGATCGTAATCATCGACCTCGACCTGAGACGCCGTACCTTCTCCAAGCAGATGGGACACGGCGGTGATATAAACGGTGTGTCGAGTTTCCTGGCCGGAAACAGCGACCTACAGTCGATTATCCACAAGAGCCGTATGTCGGAAAATCTGGATATTATCTACGCCGGAGTACAACCACCCAACCCGAGCGAGATGCTGCTCAGCCACCGCATGGAAGAGCTGATCGAGATGTTGAAACAGAAGTACGACTACATCATCATAGACAGTACACCGGCCATGGCTGTTGCCGATGCCATCATCAGCGACCGCTTCTGCGACCTCTGTATCTATGTAGTACGCGAAGGTCTGTTGGATCGCCGTCAGTTGCCCGATATCGAACGGCTCTACCAGGAGAAGAAGTTCAGCAATATGTGCATCATCCTGAACGGCAGCCACAATACGCGTCGCGGATATGGTTACGGGTATGGATACGGATACGGCTACGGATATGGTTATGGATACGGTTACGGAGAGACCAGCGAACCGGAATCGTACTCAAAAAAAGCGATCAATACCGTTAAAAAACTTTTAAGGAAAAAATAATCTGTTATGGCCTTTAAGAATGCTATCATCGCCATCGACTTCGACGGAACGGTCGTTACCCATGCCTATCCCCATATCGGGATGGATGCAGGTGCTGTTCCCGTGTTGAAAGAGTTGTTGGCCAATGACTGCCGACTGATTCTTGTAACCATGCGCAGCGGCCGTCTGCTCGAAAAAGCACTCGAATGGTTCAAGGAACACGATATTGCACTCTATGCCGTCAATGAAAATCCCGAGCAGAAGAGTTGGACCTCCTCTCCGAAGGTACACGCCGATCTCTACATCGATGACAGTGCTTTGGGATGTCCCATCCGTTTTGTCGACGGAGTTGCCCGTCCGGTAGCCGACTGGACCCGGATCCGCAAGCTGCTCGTCGACGAAGGATACCTCGATTAAGAGTGTAAAGGATCAACCAAAAAAGCAGGACTTCGATGAAGTCCTGCTTTTTATATCCATAGGTTCAACCTATTTCCAAAGATAGCGGGGATATTCTCCCGCATCGATCATCCGCTCGATACTGCGGACCAACAACGGTTTATCCTCCTTATAGGTTACACCGAACCATTGGGCCGGGCTGTGCAGCACCTTAACCGTCGCTATATGCTCTTCGATCAATTTATTGACCATCGAGGGGATGTAGCACTCCGTCTTCAGGTCATTCCCGTTTGCACGCAGGAAGGCGCGGAAGAACTGGTCCGAATGAATGAAATAATCGGGTGTAAATCCAAACAGGTTCATCGAAACGGGAGCATCCGCTGCCAGCGGCAAGTCTCCGTCCGCTCCGTGATTCACAATCTGACCTCCGTCCCGTTCGATCTGCGTACGCTCGACCATACCGGTCAGGTTGCCGTCAGCATCGACCGTGCAAACACCTCGGGAAACGGTCCCGTTCTCCGACAACGTCTTGCTGAGTTCGTATGCGACCATACAGTAACGGCCGAAAGCCCCTTTCAATCCCGTCAGATACTCTCCGATAACACGGAACGCCTCGGCACCATAAAAGTCATCGGCATTGATAACGGCAAACGGCTCCCGAATCACGTTCTTGGCAACCAAAATGGCATGGTTCGTACCCCACGGTTTCACACGACCTTCAGGCACCGTGAATCCTTCGGGCAGCGAATCGAGCTCCTGATAGACATACTCGACCCGGATCCGATGACCGAAACGCTCCTCGGTAAAAACCTCCTCGAACTCGGAAGCGAAACTGTGGCGAATCACGAAAACCACCTTCCCGAATCCGGCCCGTATCGCATCATAGACCGAATAGTCGATGATCGCCTCGTTACCGGGACCTACCCCGTCCATCTGTTTGAGCGATCCGTAACGGGACCCCATGCCCGCTGCCAGCACCAATAATGTAGGTTTCACCATACTATATCTGTTTTTTTACTCGTTTTCAGAACAGCCACAAAGGTACAGAAATCACGATGAAATACAAAGATTTTCGTTACCTTTGTAAAATTCCGCAGGAGAAGTCCCGCCCGGAGCGAAACAACCGGCCACGGACTCGTCCTGAAAGACATTACCCGCTCGAACGGATGTGCCACCGAAACGAAACCCGTCGTGGAGCATCTCCGATCGAAGAAAAAAACAAAAAATCCGACCGATGCGAATGAACGCCTTACAAACCATAGCCGGATGGTGGAAACGGTTTACCCGCAAACGCCGTCTGTGCATGCTCAACCCGACCAACAATACCGAGGAGTGGTACACCCACATCTCAAGGGCAGGTCTGGTGACCGCCTTCCTGGCCTTTACCTTGTTATTGTTCATCATCGAACTCTCGATCATTGCCTACACACCCGTGCTGAACCTGCTGCCGGGATACCGCATCGAAGCAGCCCGTTCTCGCGACATGCTGCTCAAAAACATTGTTCGTCTCGACTCCATGGAGCGTATGATGAACGACATGATGACCTACAACAACAACATCGCGCTGATCATGGACGGGAAAACCCCTGTCGTCCGAATCCTTGAAAATACGGACAGCGTACGTTCGGACAAGACCCTCGTCGCGCCCAACCGCGAAGATTCGCTCCTGCGCGCCCAGATGGAGGGCAACGGCCCCTACAGCCTGAATCAGAACGGTGAAGCCAAGAGCGCCCGCAAGTCGATCGACATGGTCTCGCCGATCGAGGGCATCATCCTCGAACGGTTCGACATCAAACGGGAGAATTTCGGCATCCGGATTGCCGCATCACCCGACACGCAGATCGTTGCGGCCGATGACGGTTCGGTGGTGCTGAACCTCTGGACCCCCGAAACGGGATACATCATCGAGATACAACACTCGGACAACCTGATTTCGATCTACCGCAACCTCTCCAAATCGCTCGTCTCCGTCGGACAACGCGTCAAACGGGGCGAGGCAATCGGTGCAAACACCGAGACCCTGACGGACGGCGGCGATGCCAAGATCTTCGAATTCGAACTCTGGAACAACGGGAAACCGGTCGATCCGGAAAGCTATATCGTCTTCTGAGAACCATGAAACAAAAAATCGCCCTGCTGGGATCTACCGGATCGATCGGGTTACAGACCATCGACATCGTCCGCGAAAATCCCGATCTGTTCGAAATAACAACCCTGTCGGCCAACCACAACTGGGAAAAACTGGCTCAACAAGCACTGGAGTTCGATCCGGACAGTGTGGTCATCGCCGACGAACGATACTACCTGCCGCTCAAAGAGGCACTCGAACGAACCCCGGTTAAGGTCTATGCCGGCGAAGAGGCCCTGCGTCAGGTTGTCCAAAGTTCGGAAGTGGACGTAGTCGTAAACGCCCTGGTCGGATACGCCGGCCTGCGCCCCACAGTCGCTGCCGTCGAGGCAGGCAAGAAGATCGCGTTGGCCAACAAGGAGACGCTGGTGGCTGGTGGCTGCTGTGTCATGCCGCTGGCCGCACGGCACAAAGCCCCGATCATCCCGGTCGATTCGGAACACTCGGCCATTTTCCAGTGTCTGGTCGGGGAGCAATCCCCCGTCCGCCGGCTCGTCATCACCTGCAGCGGCGGTGCATTGCGCGACTGCAGCCGCGAAGAGATGGAGCACGTCTCCGTCGAACGGGCTCTCTGCCATCCCCAATGGCAAATGGGTGCGAAAATCACGATCGACTCGGCTACGCTGGTAAACAAAGGGTTCGAAGTGATCGAAGCCAGCTGGCTCTTCGGCATTCCGGCCGAACAGATCAAAGTGGTAATCCATCCGCAGTCGATCGTCCACTCGATGGTCGAATTCGGGGACGGGGCTCTGAAGGCACAGCTCGGATCGCCCGATATGCGCATTCCGATCGCCTATGCCCTCAGTTTTCCCCGACGCCTCAACCGTCCGGTCGAAACATTCGATTTCATGGCCCATCCGACGCTCACCTTCGACGAAGTGGATCACGAGAAATACCCGGCTCTGGGGATCGCCTACGACTGTCTGCGGCACGGCGGGACAGCTGCCTGCACGATGAACGGTGCCAACGAAGTGGCTGTAGCCGCCTTCCTCGGCAAACGGTGCGAATTCGGTCAGATCGTCCGCACCATCGAATATGCCCTCGACAAGGCCCAATTCATCGCCTCGCCTTCGCTCGACGAACTCGAAGCGGCCAATCGGGAAGCTCGGCGTCTGGCGGCCGAATTCCTGCATCTGTAATCTGCAAAAACGCACAAACACACCTTCATGGATATTCTAATCAAAATCGCACAACTCTTCCTCTGTTTCACGATCCTGGTCGGGATTCATGAGTTCGGACACTTTATCATGGCGCGTATCTTCAAGATTCGTGTCGAAAAATTCTATATCTTCTTCGACCCCTGGTTCTCGCTCTTCAAATTCAAGCGTGGAGACACGGAGTACGGTCTGGGCTGGCTGCCTCTGGGCGGATATGTCAAGATCGCCGGCATGATCGACGAATCGCTCGACACGGACCAGATGAAGCAGGAGCCCAAACCCTATGAATTCCGTTCGAAACCGGCATGGCAGCGTCTGCTGGTCATGTTAGCGGGTGTCTTCATGAACCTGCTGCTGGCCATCGTCATCTACTGTGGCATCTGCTACACGTGGGGTGACGCCTACTTCTCGAACTACGATGCCAAATGGGGCTACAACTTCAACCAAACGGCCCAGCAGATGGGATTCCGCAACGGAGACCGCTTTGTCTCGATCGACGGCAAGCCGATCGACAACATCGCCGTATTGCAGAATGACCTGCTGATCACCGAAAGCGGTCGTCAGGTAGTCGTGGATCGTGCCGGAGAAGAGGTTACCATCGACATCTCGCTCGACGAGCTGATCGATATGCGCCAGCAGAAAGCCTTTGAGAATCTTTTTACCCTGCGACTTCCGTTCCTCGTGGACAGCGTTTCGTTCGCATCGGCATCGGAGGCGGGATTGCAGGTCGGTGACGAAATCGTCGGAATCGATGCGCTGCAAAACGCAGATTATCTCGACTACAAAAAATACATCGAGGCCCATCCGGGAGAGGAGCTCGTCATGAGCGTCAAACGCAACGGTGCACGGATCGACTCGCTCATCGTTCCGGTCAATGCCGACGGGCGCATCGGCGTGATAACCCGCAGCCCCTACCAGTTGCGCACGCAGCAATACACCTTCTGGGAGTCGATCCCGGCCGGATTCCACAAGGCAGGCAAGACGATCGCCAACTACTGGGAACAACTCAAACTCATCGTCAAACCCCAAACCAAGATGTATGAGGAGTTGGGCGGATTCGTGGCCATCGGCAGCATCTTCCCAAGCAGTTGGGACTGGCAGGACTTCTGGTTCAAGACCGCCTTCCTGTCGATCATCCTGGCCATCATGAACCTGTTGCCCATTCCCGGTCTGGACGGCGGACACGCCCTCTTTACGCTCTGGGAGATAATTACACGACGCAAACCGAGCGAGAAATTCCTCCTCGTGGCGCAATATGTCGGACTGGTCATCATTCTGGCACTGCTCATCTACGCCAATGGAAACGATATTTACCGATTCTTCATCAAATAAAGCCCCGAAAGTCATGAACGAACAGATGGAACGCTGTCAGAAGAACCTGCTCCGCCATGGGTTTGACGTGCGGATTGCCTCGGACAAGGAGGAGGCTCGCCGGATTCTGGAAGAGGAGATTGCCGCTACAGTCCCCGAAAGCATCGCTTTCGGAGGTTCGATGACCATGGAGGCTACCGGCATTGTAGAGGCGTTGCGGAAGGATGACCGATACCGAATCTACGACACGGTCAATCATGCACTGCCCCGCGAGGAGCGTCTCGAACTGCGCCGCCAGGGGTTGCTCGCCGACCTCTTCATCACGGGCATCAATGCCATCACGGAAGAGGGGGCTCTCTTCTGGCTCGATATGCAGGGTAACCGGATTGCCGCAATCGCCTACGGTCCCCGCAAAGTGTTGCTGGTGGCCGGACGCAACAAGATCGTCGCTACACGCGCCGAAGCCGAAGAGCGCATCCGCACCATCGCCGCACCCCGCAATGCCGCCCGTCTCAACCAGCATACCCCCTGCGTCCAAACAGGCGTATGTGCCGACTGCTCCTCCGAAGAGCGGATCTGTTGCACGCATATGTGCATGGAGCGCTGCGTACCCCGCAAGCGGGTGACGGTCATTCTGATCGACGAAGAGTTGGGTTTATAGCATCAAACAGGGATTATGGCAAAGGTCAAGAAAGCGTTTTTCTGCCGCAACTGCGGATTCGAAGCCCCCAAGTGGCTGGGCAAGTGTCCGGCGTGCGGCGAGTGGAACACCTTTACCGAAGAGGTGATCGCCCGCGAAAGCGGATCGGGAGGCAGCAGCATCACGGCCGGACTTCCGAAAAGCCGACCGCAGGCAATTCAGGATATTCACGAGAGCCAGCACCGGCGCATCGACCTGGGCAACCAGGAGGTAAACCGCGTGTTGGGAGGTGGGTTGGTGCCCGGATCGCTCATTCTGCTGGGAGGTGAACCCGGAATCGGCAAATCGACACTCAGCCTACAGATCGCGCTGGCGGACAACGGCCTGAAGACGCTCTATGTTTCGGGCGAAGAGTCGACCGAGCAGATCAAGATGCGGGCCACGCGGCTGGGAATCGGAAACGAGAACTGTCTCGTGTATGCCGAAACACAACTGGAGAACATCGTGGCACAGATCGAGGAGCAACGTCCCGATGTGGTGGTGATCGACTCGATCCAGACCATCTACACCGATGTGATCGAATCGTCGGCCGGCAGCGTCTCGCAGATCCGCGAATGTGCGGCTACCCTACTGAAATATGCAAAAAATACCGGCACGTCGATCTTCATCATCGGACACATCACCAAGGACGGTACGATTGCCGGACCGAAGATTCTGGAGCATATCGTCGATGTGGTCCTTCAGTTCGAAGGAGACAACAACCTGATATACCGTATTTTGAGAAGTATCAAAAACCGATTCGGTGCCACGTTCGAGATCGGCGTCTTCGAGATGCTTGAATCGGGTCTGCGCGAAGTGGACAACCCCTCAGAGATCCTGCTCTCCCACTACGAGACCCCACTGAGCGGTATCGCCGTCGGGGCCTCGGTAGACGGCATACGCCCCTATCTGATCGAAGTGCAGGCACTCGTCTGCAACGCCACCTACGGCACGCCCCAACGTACCGTAACCGGATACGACACCAAGCGGATGAACATGTTGCTGGCCGTACTCGAGAAACGGGTCGGCATGAAGATGTTTACCAAGGATGTTTTCCTCAACTTCGCCGGCGGATTCCGGGTATCGGATCCGGGACTCGATCTGGCCATCGCCTCGGCCGTCATCTCCTCCTACTACGACCGTCCGATCGGTGAGGGGATCTGTCTGGCTGGCGAAATCGGGCTTTCGGGCGAGGTGCGTCCCGCCCCCCGGACCGAGCAGCGAATCAACGAAGCGGCCCGGTTAGGATTCAAACGGATCGTCGTCTCCGGTTATCTGAGCCGCTCGCTCAAGAAGCCCAAAGGAATTGAGGTCGTCTCGATCAACAGCATTGACCAGTTGCCCAGAGCACTCTTTACGGAGAATTAAAAGCGAGAGCCGAAACAATCTTGTTTCGGCTCTCGCTTTTTTATGAATATAGCTTAGAATTCCAGACGCCAACTCATCTCCTCCCGAACATAATGGGTCGTATAGCAATCATTAAGCGACGAAAGCAGCGTTTCGACCTCGTGCCGTTGTTCCGGATCCTCAATCAAGGAGGAAAGCAGTGCGACAACTCCCCGTCCAATCAACGGAGACTCCGGTTTCCGCTCGATCAAATGCCCAACCGTACGGAAAATCCGATCCAGATCGATGTGATCCAGATTGGACAATCCTAACAGACCGGCATACTGCCACAATTCATCATCGGAATCACACCATGCCAGCCCCCACGACTCAGCCACTGGGGTCCGTTTCATCAAGGCGAAGGCAGCCTCTTCGGCCATCTCCGTATTGTTCACCCCCCGTCCCCAGAATGGGATCTCCTCCAGCTCAATCCGTTCGGGATCGGCGATCCAAAGTGCTGCCAGGCGCAACTCACGTACATCCTGCCCATAGAGGAACTGCGCCCACTCATGATCGGGAGTCTCAGCGCGCGCAATAGTCCGGACTGTCGGGATACTCACCCCGAAATTAAGCCCGTAGCGCCGGCCCTGGTACTGCATCGTATCGGCAACCGCCCCGTTTCGCTCCCGACGGAAACGGGCCAGCAAAGCCGTCATTCTCGAAGTATGGTCCATAACTCACGCTACTTTTTAGCCTGCGGCAATGCGACCGTCTGTCCAAACTGGAAAACAGGAAGCACCTCGGCATCACGCTCCTGACCGGCTGCAATCACCGAACAACGGGTCATCGAGGCAATGCGGTAAGAAGCCGTATTGGAACCAGCCTTTACACCGGGTTCATCCAACGCAGGATTCTGGGGCTCATACTGTACCAACACCAGATCTCCCGTCAGGTCATCGGTCGGGAGCAGTCCGGCATCGGGGCTGAAGCGGCAGATAATCTGCTGGTATTTACCCTCGGCCGGTACGACACGGAAACGCTGCGTCTCGGTAGTCACCATACGGCGTCCGATAAACATCTCGAGCAGCTCCTGCTCCATCCTATCCAGTCGATCAAGAGCTGCCGGGAGACCGGCTCCAAAGACATTTTCACCGGCCTCGCCATCGATCAGATCGAGGCGGTGTTTGCGAATCGAGAAGATCATCGCAGCGGCATTGGCTGCAGCCGACTGAAGATCCTGCTCATCCATATAGAAGCGGTCGATCGGCAAGCGGGCAAACTCGGCATCGTGCGCCGCATAGCTCTCAATCCGGGCAGTTGCCGGGGCAATCGGGCCGGCAACCGGATAACGCTCTCCCGGCATCAAGGCTACCGAGGCATCGGTAATCGTATAAACCGTCTTGTCGCTCAGTGCGGCACGAAGACCCAAATAACGCTGTGCATAGCGCGCATAGGGGCCGCTGACAACCTTCTCGCAAGAGACCGTAATATCGACGGCAAGTACCGTCTCGGCCGTTCCGACAACCGTCTGACCATTCTCAACATAGGTTCCCAGACGTGTCATCTCAAGGTTCTGGGCCGTAGCCGCTCCTGCAAAAAAGAGCGGAAGAATCCACCATATCTTTTTCATAATCAAAACTGTTTTTTTAACTCTTTCTCATTAACATTCCCTATTGGAGAAGGGAATCCGTTTCAAATATACGAATTTATGCAAAACGATCTTTCTCTAAAATTTCAAATAAAAAGCCCCGGTCAGTTGCCGATACTCCGGGGTATAGGAGTCCGGACCTCCGTTTTCGATAACGAGCCGCTCCACTGATGGCGGCAGGGTCGGTTCGGCAACGAACTCGGCCAGGATACGTCGTACACCCCGCCGCGGTGTCGAACAGATTTCGCACCAGCGAGCCGGGAAAAGCCGTCCGAGCGAGGTGGATTTGAAACGCTGCATCTCGGCCGGCGGCAACACCAGCGCAAAACGTCCGCCGGGAGCAAGCAGGCGAAGGACCGCTGTGGTCAGCTCCTCGAAGGTCAGATCGACCGTATGGCGTGCGGTATTGCGCCCCTCGTCGGGCGAGCGAAGTGAATCGACAAAATAGGGAGGATTCGATACGATCAGGTCGAACAGCTCGGCCGGCTTGTATTGCTGAACGGGGAGGCATTGTGTTTCGAGACGATCACCCCACGAAGAGGCGGCAAAATTCCCGGAAGCCTGCTCCGCACAGGCCGGATCGATATCGATCGCCGTGATGCGTGCCTCGCTGCGCTGGGCCAGCATCAAGGCAATCACCCCCGTACCGGTTCCGATATCCAGCACTCGCCGGTCCGTCGCACGCACACCAACCCATGCCCCAAGCAGGACGGCATCCGTACCAACCTTCATCGGGCAACGGTCCTGGCAAACGGTAAACTGTTTGAATCGGAACATAGCACAGGCTCTCTTTTTCGGATCAAACAACGGAACTATCTTTCAGAAATCCCTCCATACCGGCCCCAAACAGGGCATAATCGTATCGCACGGGATCTTCGGGGTCGAAACGGCGCAACGACTCCGTTATTTCAACAACGGCCCGCCAATCGTTCTGGCGGCGGGAAAGCAGCCCCAAGGTTCGTCCCACAGCCCCGGAATGGACGTCGAGCGGCAGGTAGAGTGCCGACATCGGGATCGAACGCCACAGCCCGAAATCCACGCCCCGATCATCGCGGCGCACCATCCAGCGCAAAAACATATTCAAGCGTTTGCACGAAGCCCCCTTATCGATTGACGGGAGGTGTTTTTCACAATGGGTCGGATGAGGTACCGAAAGAAACTCCTTCCGAAATTCGGACAATACGGTCGGGATGGAACCCGTAGCGGCATAACGGGATTCGAAAAAGCCGCCCAAACTGCCGTAGCGCTCAACAATCGAGCGAAGTGAACGGACAAAGGCAATCAGATCCTCGCCGTTGAAGGTGCGATGGACACACCCCTGCAACGAACGCAACTCCTCTTCCGAAGCGTATCGGACAAAATCAGCCGGAGCATCGTCCATATAACGCATCATCCGGCAGGCGTTATGCACGATCGACTTGCGGTTACCCCAGGCGATCGTAGCGGCCAGGAAACCGGCAATTTCACGATCCTCCTGCCCCTCGAAACGATGCGGTACGCTGATCGGATCCGGTGCGATAAACTCCGTCCGGTTGAATCGGTCGTACAGTGTTTCGAGCAGTTCCCGCAACGCCTCCTCTGTCATAAAATCATGCTTCTTATAGAAGAATCTCGCCGTCGCGCATGACAATGCGTCGATCGGCACGGGAGGCAAGCTCCTCGTCGTGTGTCACCAGAACGATGGTTTGGTTCAGACGTTCCCGCAGATCGAAAAACAGGCGGTGAATTTCGTCCCGGTTATGCGTATCGAGATTACCCGACGGCTCATCCGCCAACAGGACGGCCGGCGAATTGATCAAAGCCCGTGCAATGGCCACCCGCTGCTGTTCGCCTCCGGAGAGTTGGCCCGGCTTATGCTCCATCCGGTCGGCAAGGCCTACCATCGTAAGCAGTTCGGTAGCCTGCCGTTCCACTTCGCGGCGGTCGCGACGACCGATCAATCCCGGAATACAGACATTCTCCAAGGCCGTAAACTCGGGCAACAGGTGATGGAACTGGAATACGAATCCGATCCGTTCGTTCCGGAATCGGGAAAGAGCCCGATCCCCCAACGAAGAGATCTTCCGCCCGTCGATCTCGACTTCGCCCCGGTCCGCCTTCGACAGCGTTCCCAGGATCTGCAACAGGGTCGTTTTCCCGGCTCCGCTCGCCCCTACGATCGAGACGATCTCCCCGCGGGATACTTCGAGCGAAACCCCTTTGAGGACCTCCAGATCCCCGTAACTCTTATGGATATCCGTTGCTTTTATCATGACTGGAATGCGTTGAATATACGTACCGTATCGACCGCCTCCCGTACATCGTGGACCCGAAGAATCCGTGCCCCCTGACGCAAACACTCCCATCCAAGTGCGATCGTTCCGGGCAATGCCTGATCCGGAGTCGTATCGAGCAATTTATAGATCATCGACTTGCGCGAAACACCTGCCAGCACCGGATACCCCTTTTCACAGAGACGATGCAGCCCTCGAAGCAACTCATAGTTCTGTTCGAGCGTCTTCGCGAATCCAAATCCGGGATCGAGTACGATCTGACGTACGCCATGACTATGCAACTTCGCAACCTTCCGGTCGAAATAGTCCAGCACATCCTCCACAATATCGTGATAATCGGTCATTCGCTGCATCGAAGCCGGTGTACCGCGCATGTGCATGGCAATATAGGGAACATCGTATCGGGCCGCCACGTCGATGATCGCCGGGTCCAACTCGCCGGCCGATATATCGTTGATCAGAATCGAGCCGAAGTGCTCGATCGCCCGCCGCGCAACCTCCGCACGGAACGTATCGACCGATACGGGCATGGTCGGCACCAACTGCCGGATAATCCCCAGTCCCGTCTCGACCCGTCGCCATTCCTCCTCGAGAGGCACATCCTCCGCCCCGGGCCGTGAGGAGTAGCCCCCCACGTCGAACAGATCGCATCCCTGTTCAATCGCCTCGCGGACACGTTGCTCGATGGCTTCGCATCCGAAAGTTCGCGATCCGGCAAAAAAGGAGTCGGGCGTGACGTTAATGATCGCCATTACCCGTGGTATGGTCAAGTCAAACATTGTCCTTTTTCGCTTCGTTTCTAAACACTCCATCCAAACGCCGGACCTCGCCTTCAAGCAGCGTACGATCCACGTTCGTAACGACATAATCGGCGCGCGCGCGCAACTCCTCCTCGGAGAATTGTGCCGCAATACGGCGGCGCACCTCTTCCGGGGTCACTCCGTCCCGCTGGCAGGTCCGCTCGATACGCAACTCCAGCGGAGCAACGACTGCCAGCGTGAGATCCACATAGGAAGCCAGTCCCGCCTCGAAGAGAATCGCACTCTCGAGCATGACGTAATCGGTATCTTCGTGCATCGAAGCCCAACACTCGAAATCTCGCATCACTGCCGGATGGACCAGCGCATTCAGTGCAGCCAACTCCGCCGGATTGCCGAAAACCCGTGCGGCAAGCATCTTCCGATCCAAATGTCCCGTTGCATAGATTGCCCGACCGAATCGCTCGGCAAGGCTCTCCCGCAACTGAGGGTCCTCCTCCATCAGACGCTTGGCCTGCGAATCCGAATCGTAGACCGGAACCCCCAGTGCAGCAAAAAGGCGGCAGACCGTCGTCTTGCCGCTGCCGATTCCTCCCGTTATGCCTACCTTGATCATTGTTGCTCGACTTGACGGGGGTCCGGAATCTCGGGTACCGAGCCGACCGAAATCACCTTGATATCACTCAAACGTACCGAAATGGCGTTATGCAACGAAAGCGAATCAATCTTAACAAAGTCCTGTCCATCCTCCGTATGTACGACACTATATTTAAGTTCCGTCAACGGCACACGCAAGCGTTTGTTCATATAAACCCGATAACCGAACAGATTGGTTCCCATCCCCTCGACAACGCATGAAACCTTGAATCGCTCTCCATCCACATTGACCTGAAATGGAAGCTCGGTCGTATAGGTATAATTCAACTTGGCAATATACCACAAGATGAATGAAGCCACCAACAATGCCAAAAAAACAGGCGAAATATAACGGCGTAAATATTTGAAGATGTTTTTTTCCATACGAACTGCGGTTTTCTCGGACAAAGTTAACAATAAATAAGCGGCAACCAACAAGGTCGCCGCTTATTTTATTCGGATAAATCATCGAGTGGATTACTCGGATTTCTTTCTTTTCATCAGACTGTAAGCAACCGGAGTCGCAATGAAAAGCGTCGAAAGCGTACCGATAATGACACCCAATGCCAGGGCGAAGATGAATCCGCGGATCGTCTCGCCACCGAAGAAGAAGATCGCCAGCAACGTTACGAGCGTCGTACCCGACGTATTGAGCGTACGTGACAGCGTCGAGTTCAATGCGCCATCGACCGTCTCACGCAGGTTGCGTTTCGGATAGAGGTGCATATACTCACGGATTCGGTCGAATACCACCACGGTATCGTTGATCGAGTATCCGATAATGGTCAGGATGGCTGCAATGAAGGCCTGGTTGATCTCCAGGTTGAACGGTAGCAAACCGTAGAACATCGAGAAGATACCGATTACCAACAGCGCGTTGAACGCCAGCGAAACCGTTGCACTGGTAGCCATCTGCCACTTCTTGAAGCGGAGCGCAATGTAGAGACCGATTGCGATCAACGAGAAGAGGACAGACCAGATTGCACCCCACGTCATGTCGTTTGCAATCGACGGGCCGATCATATCCGCTGTCAAGATACCGTTCACATCGTTCTGCGTATTGCGGAAGTTGTCGAAGGTGATGTCGTAGCTGTAAAGCGGTTTCAAAGCATCGTACAGAATGCGGTCAACCTCAGCCGTTGCACCGTCCGACGTATCATCGTATTTATACTGGGTAACGATACGCATCTGGTTCTCGTTACCATACTGTTTCACCTCGAAACTTACGTTAGCCGCATCCTCGTAACCGGAGAAAGCGGTCTCAAGTTTGGCACGAACATCCTCGGCCTGTACCGGCTGGTCGAAGCGAACGACATAAGCACGTCCACCCGTAAACTCGGCACCCATGTTCAAACCGCGAACGGCGAACGAAATGCACGAAAGTACAACCAACGCCAACGTAACAATGTAAGAGATCTTGCGTTTGCCCAGGAAATCGATATTCGGGTGAGCAAGCAGGTTCTGCGACCATTTACACGAGAAGGACATCTTGCCCCATTTGTTCACGATCGCCTCGATCAACAGACGCGTGATGAAAATCGAGCTGAACAACGAAGTCAGGATACCGATGATAAGCGTCGTAGCGAAGCCCTGTACCGGACCGTTACCGAACACGAACAGAATGATACCCGTAATAATGGTCGTCAAGTTACCGTCGATGATAGCCGAGTAGGCTTTCGAGAATCCCTCCTTAATAGCCAGGCTGAGACCTTTACCACCACGCAACTCCTCCTTAATACGCTCGTAGATAATCACGTTGGCATCCACTGCCATACCCATCGTCAGGACGATACCGGCTATACCCGGCAAGGTCAGAACGGCTCCGAACGACACCAGCACGCCGAACAACAGGAAGACATTGAACAGAAGAGCCAAGTCGGCCATCCAACCAGCCGTCTTATAGTAAAGGCCCATATAGAGCAGCACCAGGATGAAGGCGATCAGGAACGAGAACATACCGGCGTTGATCGACTCCTGACCCAGCGACGGTCCTACAACCGTATCCTGGATAATACGGGCCGGAGCGGGAACCTTACCCGACTTGAGCACGTTGGCCAAGTCTTTTGCCTCCTGGATCGTAAAGTTACCGGAGATCTCCGAGCTACCGCCCTCGATCTTCTGGCGGACAACCGGTGCCGAATATACATAACCGTCCAGCACGATCGCGATGGCACGGCCTACGTTCTCGCCGGTCAGACGCGCCCAGTTCTGGATACCCTCGGCGTTCATCGACATCGAAACCTTCGCCTCGGCACCACGCTCGGCATACGTCTCGCGAGCATCAACGACCACGCCACCATCCATCGGAGCCTTGCCGTCAGGCGTGCTAACCTTCAGGGCATACAGATAGAACATGCCGTTCGCTTTCGGGTCGCCCTTGATGTCCCACTTGAGCAGCAGATCCGAAGGCAGCAACTCGCGAACTGCATCCATACGCAGGTATTTCATTACCGTCGCAGTATCGGCTGCCGAAGCGGCTCCGATCACAGCTCCTCCGGCATACATCGGATTCAAACGGGAGAAAAGCGGGTGATCCTTGCGCGAAGAGATCAAAGCCTCGTCCATCTGGGTCGAATCGGGAACCTCACTTTCCTGTACTTCGGCTATCAAATCCGTCGTCGTACCCTCGGTCGTCTCCTCGGCAATAACAGCCTCCTCAACGACAGCCTCCGACTCCGCAGGCACTCCTGTCTCGACCGTCTCGGACACCTCCTCAACACCCATCGTACGGAGCAGGTCATCGACACGGTTCAAAGCCGAAGCGAGCTCCGATGCATTGTAGGTCGTCCAGAACTCCAACGAAGCGGTACCCTGAAGCAACTTACGCACACGCTCAGGCTCCTTTACACCCGGCAGCTCGACCAAAATACGGTGCGAGTTCGGAAGACGCTGGATGTTGGGCTGCGTTACACCGAAGTGGTCGATACGGCTGCGAAGAATATTGAACGATGCATCAATGGCTGCATCGGTCTCCTCCTGCAGAATCTTCTCCACCTCAGAATCGGTGCTGTTCGGCGTAATATCCTTACGATCCGGACTGATGAAGAGTGCTGCCAGAGGCGTTCCTCCGGAAATCTCGCGATATGTACGGGCGAAGTCGCCGATATAGTTGCCCGAACCCTCTCTCATCGCCTGGTTTGCACGTGCAATCGCCTCAACAAAAGCAGGATCGCTGGCACTCTCGCCGGCCAATGCCTTCAAAACATCCTCAACCTGAACCTCCAGCATGACGTTCATACCGCCCTTGAGATCCAGACCCAGGTTAATCTCCTTCTCCTTTATCTCCTTGTAAGTGAACGAGATAAACCCAAGATTATAAACGGGTTTGTTTTGTACGGAATCCAAATAGAAACGCTCCGCCTCATCGCGGATCGAATCCACGTCCGAAACAGCCGCGGCATACTCGGCCGCCTTTTTCTCCACGCGTCTCGTCTTCCAGGAAAACGAAAGCTGGTAAACACAAGCAATCACCAACAGGATCGCTATCAGTTTGATAAAACCTTTACCTTGCATTAGTTAGATTATTATTATGAATTTATATGTTTATCTTATTCTATTTTCACGCAAGCGAACTACCTGAAGTTCTGCAAAATCCCAATAAACGCACAAAAATAGAAAAAATTGCCGGAAACCAAAAGAGAATAATCAAAAAAACGCTGGCTGACACCTCACTATTTACCCCTTGTTTCTTCGCAAGACGACAACTACGGGAAGCAAGTCTCCAATCCCGAACGGAGAGATACGAAAAGAGCGGGACGGATTGCAATCCGTCCCGCTCCTGCTATTCGGGATGACCCACTTCCGTGAATCAACTCGTTCAAATTACTTTACCTCCTCGAACTCTACGTCCTCGGGCTGGCTGTTGCCCTGCTGCTGGCCGGCATCGGCATGTGGAGCACCTTGCTGCTGTTGCGCACCCTGTTGCTGCTGTTGTGCAGAGTAGATGTCCTGCGAAGCCGCCTGCCATGCGGCGTTCAACTCGGCCAAAGCCGTATCGATAGCTGCCACATCGGCATTCTTATGAGCCTCTTTCAGTTTGCCAAGTGCCGTCTCGATGGCAGCCTTCTTGTCAGCTGGCAGTTTATCGCCGTACTCCTTGAGCTGCTTCTCGGTCGCAAAGATGTTCGAATCGGCAGCGTTGATCTTGTCGATACGCTCCTTCTCGGCCTTGTCCTTCGCCTCGTTCGCCTTCGCCTCGTCACGCATCCGCTGGATCTCCTGCTCGGTCAAACCGCTCGAAGCCTCGATACGAATCTTCTGCTCCTTGCCCGTGCCCTTATCCTTAGCCGATACATTCAGAATACCGTTGGCATCGATATCGAACGTTACCTCGATCTGCGGAACACCACGCGGAGCTGCCGGAATGCCGTCGAGGTGGAATCGACCGATCGACTTGTTGTCGCGTGCCAGCGGACGCTCTCCCTGGCAGACATTGATCTCTACCGAAGGCTGGTTATCGGCCGCCGTCGAGAAGACCTCACTCTTGCGTGTCGGAATCGTCGTGTTCGCATCGATCAGTTTGGTCATCACGCCACCCAGCGTCTCGATACCCAACGACAGCGGGGTTACATCAAGCAACAGGACATCTTTTACCTCACCGGTCAGCACACCGCCCTGAATGGCAGCACCGATAGCGACAACCTCATCCGGGTTTACGCTCTTGTTAGGCACCTTGCCGAAGAACTCCTCGACGATCTTCTGGATAGCCGGGATACGCGTCGAACCACCGACCAGGATCACCTCATCGATCTGGCTGGCCTGCAAGCCGGCATCACGAAGGGCAATCTTACAAGGCTCGATCGTCTTGTGAATCAGGTGATCGCACAACTGCTCGAACTTAGCTCGCGTCAGCGTCATTACCAAGTGCTGCGGAATACCGTCGATCGGCATGATGTAGGGAAGGTTGATCTCGGTCGTCGTCGAAGAGGACAACTCGATCTTCGCCTTCTCGGCAGCCTCTTTCAAACGCTGCAGGGCCATCGGGTCCTTACGCAGATCCACGTTATGCTCGGCCTTGAATGCCTCGGCCATATAGTCGATCAGCACGTGGTCGAAATCATCTCCACCAAGGTGGGTATCACCGTTCGTCGATTTAACCTCGAACACACCGTCACCCAACTCCAGGATCGAAATATCGAACGTACCGCCTCCCAGGTCGAATACTGCTACACGCATATCCTTACCCTGCTTGTCCAGACCGTAAGCCAATGCGGCTGCCGTCGGCTCGTTGATAATACGACGAACCTTCAAACCTGCAATCTCACCGGCCTCCTTCGTAGCCTGACGCTGCGAGTCGGAGAAGTAGGCCGGAACCGTAATTACGGCCTCCGTAACCTCCTGACCCAGATAATCCTCGGCCGTCTTCTTCATCTTCTGAAGAATGATTGCCGAAATCTCCTGCGGGGAGAACTGACGGCCATCAATATCCACACGAGGAGTATTGTTGTCGCCACGCACAATCTTATAAGGTGCCCGGTCGATCTCGGATTTTACCTGATCGTAAGTCTCACCCATGAAACGTTTGATCGAGAAGATCGTACGGGTCGGGTTCGTGATCGCCTGACGCTTTGCAGGATCACCTACTTTACGCTCACCATTGTCGGTGAATGCTACGATCGAAGGGGTCGTACGGTGTCCCTCGGAGTTGGGGATCACAACCGGCTCGTTACCTTCCATCACTGCGACGCAAGAGTTCGTCGTTCCTAAGTCTATACCAATAATCTTTGCCATAATACTATGTTGTTTTAATTAATAATTCAAATTCCCTCCGCTCCACTCCCTTGTCCGGGAGCTTGCAGACGCTCTGAATCAAACAAAGCTTATACCAAATGATCTTTTTCTCCGATTCGACCCCTTTTCCGACAAAAATCTGCCAAAAGAGAGACTATCATGCCACTACATCTGACACATTGTCAGCCGAAGTTCTGTCGCAAAGGTGACACAAACAACTTCGACCGTCCGGCCCGATACGTCGCGGCCAACCTCGCAAACAAAAAAATGCCCCGAACCGAGTTCGAGGCACTACATCTGTTTTACCAGTCTTATTTCATTTCATTCAGAATGCGCATCGCCGCATCCAGAACTGCCGTATCGTCCAACGTCACGACACCGCCATCGGGGCCCTGTTCAAAATGGATACCCGCTCCTTCCGGAGCATCCAAATGCTGACCACCGAAATAATTGCGAACTGTTTCAACCGATACCCCCAATTCGTCTGCAATCCGTTGCGAACTGCCGCTGGGCAGCTTATCCTTGATACGACGCAACTCATTAAATGTAATAATCATAGCGCTTAATATTATGGTTGATGTTTAATTTCTCTTCCTCTAAATTAGAGTTTTTTTAGATAATTTCAAAATTTATCGAGATAAAAAAACAGAAAAAACAAATCTTGAACGGCTCTACTTGCCCCAAACGCCATCCCAAATGCAACGGTGCATTCAAGCGACGACCAAGCACGGCAAAAATTCCGAAAAAAAGGGGATGGAGGAAACGGACCTTGCAATAATAAAAGTCTCTAAAAAAGAGAGGCGCGCCCACCAGTGGAGCGAACCTCTCTTTTTCATTTTCACTCCCGGCATATCTCAAACTAAAGCCCCCCCTTAGGCTCGATATAGAACTCGATCAACAGCGGCGTATAAGGGAGAATCTCCGTCACGGTCGAATTCGAGGTCGCGGTATTGTTGAACGAGGTCACGCTGGGAGTAGATCCCTGATAAATCGTATATTCATAACCGCCAGGCCACAAATCGTAAAAGTCATAATAATAGTTTCCAGTCAGATCCGGACTCAAAGAGCTGTTCGATGAGCTGTAATAATTGAGCAACGAAGTGTAGGACGAATAACTGGACGAGGAGGTATCGACAGTCTTACCCACAATACCGGTATATCCATATCCATTGCTCGACGGGGTCACGATAGCACCCCAGCTTCCGAAACGGAAATAACCGGGCAGCGCATAATACCAGGCACCCAACTGTGCATCCTTATTGTTTGCCGGGGTATAACTGATGCGACGGCCCGTCGACTCGACGTTGCCGTAGATAATCTGTTTCACCTCGTCGATATTCGTGTCGGCCACGAACCCATCCAGAAAACGGATCACATACCAGATATAGACATTCTCGTCCGATTGGATGATTTGACCCGGATCCCCGGCTCCAAATCGCTCGACGAGCGCTGCATTGATCTTTCGATCAAGCTCCTCGGCCGCTTGCTGCGAGCCGTAATAGGGATTCGTATAGGTAAACATCGAGGCCGTCTCATCGGCCGGGTTGAACGTACGGTTGATGTAAACCTGTGCCGCCTGACGACTCGCTATTTTCCAGGTATAGGCATCGTTGTCCGGTGCATCCGGATTCGGATTGAAATCGCCGTTGGCCTTCGCGAAGTCATCCACGGCCAGCCCCTCCTCCCGAATTGGATTCTCGACCAGATCGATGATCTTGATTCGGGCTATCATCGGACGGTCCGCACTGAGCTCGTACTGCCCTTCATAACCACCGTCACCGTTGGCGCTGGAGGTCGATACGACCGTAGCCGGCATATACAAGACCACCTCCGACCCCTCTCGCAATTCGAACTCTTCGGGCAGATCGTGTTGAGCCGCATAATCGGCCCCCAATTTCAACGGATTGCGCATGGCCAGGAAAACCCCCTCTTTGAAAGCCCAATCGTAATAGGGTTCCCCGGCGAACTGAAAGTATGGAACATAATGGGTATATTTGGTAAATGTCCCCTGCTGCTTGGCATAAAGCGAATCTCGGGTAAGGCAGACATCCCCCTGTAAGGTCCGCCCCAAAATATCGTATCGGACCCAACCGTTCTCCATCGAGGAGATCGGGTCGCCCGAAAGATCGCCCGCGTTGATTACCTCTACATAATAGCCGCCATTCTCCTGATAATTAGCAACCAGCTCCGGATGATTCATTCTCATCCATGCATCCAACGACTTGGCCTGCACATCCTCCGAAAAGGGATCGCTCACCCCTTCGGCACATGAAACCGACACTGCTACACAGAAAAGAAGCACAACCGGCAACCAGCCTTCTATTTTACGCTTCATAATTCTCTTCACTATTTTTCAACCGAATCAATCGTATAAAAAAATGCAACCGGGGTCTCCTCCGGAATGATCCCGACCAACCCGCTGCCATAAGCCAAATTGTAGGTCATATAAACTTCGACCGTATCTTTCTCGCGACAACCCGGCAACGCCAACTCCGCCCCCTTGAGGATCGGAGTCTCGCCGACAGTCACCTCCAGCGGCTCGAAAGACCAGTAACCGACGTTCAACCCGGTCTCTATCAAAGCCGCCCGCAAAGCCCCGTCATTGGTATAGAGAGGCATCGTATTGATCGTTATCGCGCGGTTCTCGAACGAATAGATCCAAAAGGTCATCGAAATCCGGTCTCCCCACTCCACCTCCGGACGGCTCTCCCGCTCCGGATCGTAATAATGGCGGATGTAGCGATAGGCCGTCTGCCCCATTTTCTCGTAAAACTCCAACTCCTCGGTCGAGGCTGCAGCCACCTCTTCGCTCACCAGCGAGGGCACGTGGGACCCCGAAAGAAAGGTCTCGAATTGCTGCGTTTGATTCGCATACGAGGTCTCTTCCTCCGCACAACCTGCCAAGGCCAACAACCCAACGAAAACAAAAATATGTATCAGTCCGTGTCTAAGCATACAATTGTGCAAATTTAAACAAATCCATTCGTACTTGCAAAAAATCAGGAATTTCTTTCCACCTCGGTCCGACAGAACAACGCAAGTTCTCGAAACAAAGTATCCGACCTCTATCAATACGTTACCCCGAGGGGAAATAGTATCTCCGTCCCCAAGAATTTAACATTATAAAAAAGTCCCGGCCGAACCTGCGGAGTCGACCGGAACCTTGTTCATATCATCGGCAAATGGCCGCGGACATCAAAAAGCTATTTCCTCTTCCGTCGCACCGACCTTAATCACGATATCGCCATCTGCAACCAGAGCCCGTCCGAATGAGTATTCGCCCATCATATCGTCGAAATCGGCCGGATACACCGTAACCGAATCCCCGATCTTAACTCCCACATAGAACATTTCGCCCGTATAGTTGTAAACATCCATATAGAAGGTGGCTCCTCGGTCGATCGTAAAGCCCTCGGCAAAGTCCCAATCGTAATTGGTCGAGCTGCTTACATCATAATTATTGTCATCGAAATAGGCTTTCACGGTGACCGTATTACCACCACCCAAAGCTCATAAGCAACCGAGACCTCGACATTCGATGCCGGCATAACGAATGATGCATACGGAAGATCCAAGACTACAGGAACATCCAAGCCATTGGAATCTGTCACCGTCACAGAGGAGATCCGCTGGCCATCGGGAACATAGATGGACATGGAAACGGTTTCCCCTTCGGCAAACAAGTTCCCTCCATTAAACACGACCGTAACACCATCAACGGCAGTAACCGAATAAGCGGGAGAAACTTCTATTTCTGCACTGAGCGAAACCGCCTTTTCCGGAATCAGAACAGGAGCATAGAAGATTCCAGGAGCATAATACACGAAATCAAAGCTCTCGCCTCCCTCCAGGGTCGCTTTCATGGGTTTGAAACCCTCCTCCGCCGAAGCAAACAGATAGACGTATTCTCCCGGTATGCCTGCCTGCACAGGGACTCCATAATACTGATCCGGAGCATCATAGAACTGCGCCTCCGTTATATGAGCACTCTCAATACAAGTTACCGGTATCTTCTCCAAAATATTCAGGTCGATCGTTACATTCTCTGCTGGCATCTCGAATTTTACATATGCACGGGAGATAACCTCCACGTCCAAACCTGAGACAGATGCCTCTGCCCCTGCGAGATAATAGGATGAATTCACATACAATTCAGCCGTTACGGTCTCTCCGTCAATGGCCATCGCCGGCAAAACGGATTTTTCCAGATCCAGATAAGTCGCTGTCGCATTCTCCCAAGTAATATTATAGCGGCCGTGCTGCTCGCCCTCAACACGAAGCGTCACATCGCCAGTAACGTCTTGATAATCCGGATATATAGAGATTTGATACACATTATTTACACTCTCCGAGCGGACACACGAACACCCCTTTACGTCATCGACACTCAGCCATTCACCATCGCCGATCTGAAACAGCACTTCCGTTATCGTATAGGCATCCGTCGTCAAAAGATAACAATCAAAATATTTATACCGAGCATCCGGACTTACACCATACAGCGATACAAATTCGTTTTCCTCCAAACGCATTGTGTATCCATTTTCACTCAACTGTTGCTGCACACTGTAACAAGCCACAACCTCAAAATTCTCTTCGGGAATCACAACTTCAACCGCTACCGACTGTAACGATTCGCCCGAATTCCCCGTAAAAGACGGCATATACACTTTGTCATTCACCTGAATATGGATATGCTCCATATGATAGTCCTGAAATCCATCCGAAAGATTTGTCCCTGGTGTAAGAATCACTTTTTGCGTAGAGCCGACCTCATATTCGGCACCCGGCTCCAATCCCGAAACGGCAATAAAATCCGGCGTCAAATTCAAAATATCGGTTGCCGTACTTTTTACCGGTTCTGGAAGCGGTTCCGGATCTAAAGAATTACACCCGCCTAAAAAAAAGCGAACCACGTTAAAATGAAAAAAGAGAATATGTGTTTCATAAGCACAATGTTTTTAAAAAATTTTATTATATTAATTCACTCACAAAGAAAAACAAAAAAAACAAGAAAAGCAAAAAAAGAATATAATTAAATAAGAATAAGCGCCTTCAATTTACACTCTATTATCAAATAGAAATACGAGTTTTTGAAAAAAATTATAAAAAAGACCCCTCCCCGATAACAGGAGGAAACCTCCGAAATAACAGACAATCAGTGAAAAAGAAAAAACTTCAGTCTGGAGCTCAGACCGAAGTTTTTTTTTTACACGACAGATTCGTTTTACTCTGGCAAGTCGACCGTCAAACTCGACGTCGACCGTCCTGCAATTTCGCTTTTTTATGTTTTTTCAACCCGATAAAGATCAGGACAACGAGCAGGAACAGGCCCAAAACAGCAGCCATAATCCAGATAAAATCCATATATACACCCATCTCTTTTCTTCTTTATATTTGTTACTATTTTCCAGAAAGGAATTCCATCATAATTTATTTTCGATTTATTTACATGAACCATTTTTCTCTCTATTCCAAAAAAAATCGCAAGTGATTCCCTTTCCGACACACTCTTTCTGATCAAAGAAACGCAAAAATACGGTTATTCGTATATAGAAGCCTATTCGAAAGATAATATCACAATCGTTTGAGCGAAATACGCACAAGTTCTTCGACTGAAATTCCCGGATTTTCACGCACAACCGCCTTGACAACCTTCTCGGCAGCCGCCTTCCCGAACCCAAGCATTACCAATGCTGCCAATGCCTCTTCGTACTCGGCAAGAGCCGCTGTCGGAGTCGTCGGCTCTTCACTCACCCCCAATCCAGTCAGTTTCCCGCTTAACTCGACAATGATCTTCTGGGCCGTTTTCAAACCGAGCCCTTTCACATTCTTAAGTAATACGGCGTTCTCGGTCGCAATGATATTCTGCAACTCACGCGGCGAGTAGGTCGAAAGGATCATCCGGGCCGTATTGCCCCCGACTCCCGACACGCTGATCAGATGGCGGAACAGTTCCCGTTCGGTTTTCGAAGCAAACCCGAAAAAAAGCTGCGCATCTTCCCGAACCACGTGATGCACGTAGAGTTTGGCTCGCTCGGCCCCCTCGATCTCCGAGTAGGTCTGCAACGATATTTGCAGATAGTACCCGACCCCCCCAGCATCCAGAACGGCATAGGTCGGAGCCAGTTCCACAACCGAACCGGCAATATATTCATACATAAAGCTCCTATTTTAAATGAGTCATGGCAAAAGTAAAGATTTTTTTCTACCTTTGCTTCTTACTACGACAAATTTAACCTAATTACGAAATAACAAAGTATGAAAAAATTTTTCTTCTTGGCCCTGGTCGCTCTGGCGGGAATGACCGCCTGCGGTACCAAAAATGCAGAACCTACGACCGACGCTACGTCTGAAGAGCAACAGTCTGTCGGCAGTTCCGATATCGCATACGTAGTAGTCGAGGGTGTCCTTTCCGAATCCGACATCTACAAAAACGAAGGAATCCCCCTGCAGGAGAAAACCGAAAAAACCCAGAAAAAATGGTTGCAAAGAAGACAGAACCTGGAGGCTGAAGCTGCCCAGCTGAATGAGAAATACCAGAAAGGACTCATTACCACCAACAACATGCAGATCGAGGCAAAAAAACTCGAAGACCGCATGGCCTCGCTGCAGGCAACCATTCAGAAAGAGGGACAAACACTCGACGAGGAAAACTTCGTCTTCACGAACCGCGCACAGGATCTCATGCGTCGTGCCATCCAGAACATCAATGCAGACCGTCGCTACAAAATCATCTTCGACGGCAGCGCCCTGCTGGATGCCGACTCGACCCTCAACATCTCCCCGGCCGTACTACAGGAGGTAAACCGTCTGTATGCAGAAGAAAGCAAGGACAAGAAATAGGAACGGGGCAACACCTGCTCACTAAGCACAACGGTCTTCTTCGGAAGGCCGTTTTTTATATCATCCGCCATACCGACTCTCGCAAAATAAGAGTCCGCTATCAGCCAACTGGCACACACCAGACGAGGACTGCCGATATTTTCGGCAGTCCTCGTCTGGGTAATAAATGCGAATCTTGTTTCCTCGGCTATTCCAGGCAGACACCTGTCAGCACAGTACCGTCGGCCAAAGTAATCTTGACGGTAATCCTCTGGCCGGACAACGGGAGATACGGGAGACTCTTGAGTGTGAACCGAGCTGGGAAGATGGCCAGATCCGTCTCGTCCAGTTCTGAGAGCAATTTCCAGTCGGCATCGCGCGAACTGTAATCAAGCGGGAAATCCTCCCGTCTCGGATACTCCTCCGGATCGTAACGATCAGCTGTCCCCCAGTTAGGATACAACAATTCATAACCGCTGTCAAAAATCTCCGAATAACGGGGTGCAAAGACCCGAATCATATCACCGAGCGGAGCTCCGGCCGGATGCTCTTCGTCCCACGCCTTAGCTCCAGTCACCTCGATCGAACGGATCGGCTGTGAAAGGCAGGTATTCTCATCCATCCCGTACGGGAATAAAAAGACACTGACCGCTCCGTCGAATCCGGTATCGCCATTCGCCGCAGCCAAAGCCTCAAATCCTGCATACATCTCTTCGGTAGGAGTCATCCCAATGGGGGTTTGATTCCACCAGGTCCACTCCCTGCCCAAAATACGGGAATAATAGAATTTGTCGCCATAACAGCGCACCTCGATATTTTTTCCCTGATTGGAGAGTGAGACCTCCAGCTCCGTCGGATCGATATAGGAATTAATCAATGAACCCTTTTCAATCAAAAGTTGAATCGGGATTGCTACCCCGCCACCTACAGGTTCATCCTTCACCGGATCGGGTGTCGGCTCCGGATCGGGAACCGGTGTCACCGTGGAGTTATCGGAACAACCTCCGATATTGCAAGCCAGCAACACAGTCGATAAAAGAGCAAGAAGACGATTCATAAACATTAAATTTTTTAGTTAATGTATGAGGCGGCCATGTATATCAGATATGTTAAAGATAGCAAACAAAAATTAAATTCAAACAAATAAAGCAAATTATTGTACAACAACATCTCAACACACAAACAATTCATCAGAGACTCGATTTGCTGCAACATAGGGCCCAAACTCAAACGATCGGGACGCTGTTGGATTCGAAATCCAAGAGAGACGACACTGCGATAACAAATGGAAGGATCTACCGGTCCAATCCTCCAATCCTCCAATCCTCCAATCCTCCCTTCGTCCCAAGGACCATAGAATAATCTGGTGTCCCGACTCGAAATATTGCGGATATGCGTTTATTTTTTATTAACTTTGTGCGCAAAATGCAAAGCGTGCTATGGGTTTTGTTCCGTTCACATTCATCGACTTCATAGATATCATCCTGGTAGCGGCGATCATGTTCTGGATCTACCGCGCGACCCGGGGAACCAATGCCCCCTACATCATCACGGGAATCATCATGATCTACCTGATGTGGGTCGTCGTACGCACGCTCAATATGGAACTGCTCTCATCCATACTCGGGCAGTTTGTCAGCGTCGGCGTAATCGCCCTAATCATCGTCTTCCAACCCGAAATCAGACGATTCCTGCAAATGATCGGCATGCGTCAAAAAAGATTCAATTTCCTGACAAAATTCTTTAGCCGTCACGATGAAACCGAGATCAATATCGTAGCCCCGATCGTTACCGCCTGCCGCGATATGGCCGAGACAAAGACCGGAGCGTTGATCGTCATCGGACGTCACAGCGATCTGAAACTGATCACGGAGGGAGGCATTGCCCTCGATGCCAAGATATCAACCCCGCTGCTCGAAAACCTCTTCTTCAAGAACAGCCCGCTGCACGACGGGGCCGTTGTCATCGAAGGAGATCGTATTGTTGCCGCCAAGTGCATCCTGCCGGTAACCCAAAGCGAAGTGCCGAAATCCTACGGAACACGACACCGTGCCGCGATCGGCATGAGCGAAATTTCGGATGCCATCATTCTGGTCGTATCCGAAGAGACCGGAAAAATCTCCATCGCACACGGAGGTGCCTTGCATCGGGACATTTCCCCCAACGACATGACACGGATCTTGATGCGGCACCTCAACAACAAGAGGAAACCCGACCAAACCGAAGTGGCCGAATAATCCGTCCGCACAGCGTTCCATCCATTCAAACATCCCGTTTGCTCTTGTACTCTGGCAAAAGAGCGATCAGACGGATTCTGCGATCATGAACGCCGACACCGCCTGACTTGCACTGTTTCCCCTTCGACCTTATCACCGGAGACCGATTACTCCACCTGTAATTAGCGAAAAACTGCGGGATCGAATTCATCCGCCCACAACACGGCAGAACAACTCCCCGCAACCGGTTTTGCAACGAATCGGCATAAGTCGGCATAAGACTGATGACCCTGGGGCAACCAGCCGAACCCTCCCGCAAAAGACCTTCTCGACCGGTCCTGCAGAATCCATATGAAACACCCCCGTAAATAAAAGGCCGGCACAACCCCTATGCACCTGCCCATGCTCCCCTGCCGAACAACATAAAAAAAGCCGCAGATCACAATCTGCGGCTTTTTATCTCGTGAATCTGCCTATTATTCCTGTGCGGGCTGCGATGCTTCAGTCTCAGCAGCAGGTGTCTCGGTTGCAGGCACCGTCGTCTCCGCAGCCGGAACATCTGCCTGCGGGATAACCGCATCGGTCTCAACAACAGTCTCCATCAAAGCCTTTGCATCTTCGTCGATCTTCGCATTGCTCGTCGCTACCAAGCCACGATCCATAGCCATCGTCGCTACCAGGCTCAGCACTACGATCACAACAGCCATCGTCCAAGTGAACTTCTCCAGAAAATTCGTGGTCTGACGCACACCCATAACCTGGTTCGAAACGCCGAAATTGGCAGCCATACCGCTTTTGGGATTCTGCACGAGAACCGCAAGAATAATCAACACGCTTGCAACCAGAATCAGAATGATACAGAGAGTGTATAACATATATCTATCGCTTTTTTAATTATTTATTCGTCGTTTCTTCTCTTCTCGCCCCACACCGTCCGAAGATCAACCCTTCGCCGGTTTACCCGAAGCCTGCTTTATTTTGTCGATAAGCGACGCAAAGTAAACACTTTTTTCCGGATTTAACAAACTTAATTTGCGATAAATAGCGATTGCCTGCTCCGAAAGTCCCTGGGAAAGGTATATTTCTGCCAATTCTTCGGTTACCAGATCATCCTCTTCCCCGATTTCGGCCTCCGTGCGGATCTCCTCGGTCACCTCTCCCTCCTCCGCGACGATGCGATGTCCGCCCTCCTGGAGGAACCGGTCGATCAGATCCTCGGCCGACAGAGCTCCGAGCGCCTCCCGATCAATCGGCAATCCGTAAATCGGCATCAAACGTGCCGAAGAGAGAATCCGTATACGAGAATCGCTCTCTCCGCTCTGCTTCATGCGCAAGAGCCGTGCGACGGTAAACCACTCGTAACGATCGACAAGCGCTCCCAGTTCGGACAAATCGACCGCTCCTCTTTCGCCACGATGGGCCATATACTCCTTGAAACCTGCCATGCTCCTACCAGTTTGCCGCCGATGCCTGGAAAATATCGGTCACCAGCTGATCGACGATCTGGGGGATCAACTCCCCCTCAACCTCGGTAAGAAGCTGCGTGGAGGGATAATCCGCAAAAGCCGAGAACGTCTTGTTGAAAGAATCCGCCTCGACGATGGCATTGGTAAAGCGGACCGAAACGGTAATGGTCAGCCGGTTCAACATGGCCGTCTCGGACGAAGCCGAAACGGATGCCGTCGACGAGGTGTAATTCGTAATCTCGCCCTCGAAAGCGAAATCACCCCCTTCGTCGACCTGAATCAGGCGCGTCTGGTTTGCAAACTTCTCACGCAGCGCATCTGTCAACGTCGAACTCAGGATCGGCGCCACCATCGGCGCATTGTTGGGGAAATATGCGACACTGAACGTTTTCGCATCGGGAGGAATCGACGCTCCCGACAGTGAATATTTCACCGTCATGCCACAACCTGCCGATAACAACAACACGGCAGCAAGGCTCCAAAAAAGAATTCTTTTCACTTATTTTTCTCTTTTAATCGTTTACACTCCGTTCGTCGATACCCAGCTCCTTGATCTTCCGATAAAGAGTACGCTCGGACATGAATAGATCGGCGGCCGTCTCACGACGTCGTCCGTTGTTGCGTTTGAGCGCTCGGATGATCTGCTCGCGCAGCACATCGGCCTTGGTCACCTCGCGCGGAGTCTGCTCTTCCACCTCGGCCGCTTCGGGATAATCGGAGACCGGCAAACTGCTGTGCGTCTTCGCGGGCAACAATCCGGCCGGATCCTTTACCGGCTCGGCCGCCCGCTGCGACAAATCGGCCAGCATCCGCTTCAAGTCGTTGATGTCGGCCCGCATGTCAAACAGCACCTTATAGAGCAGCTCCCGCTCCGTATTCATTTGATCCTGAGGTGTCTGATCTCCTCTTGTCGAAAGGACAGATGTGGAGGTCTGCGATTCAGGCAGATATTTTGCCAGGATCTCCGGCGTGATGAGCCGAGATTCCTCGATGGCCGAAATCTGTTCGGCCACATTCTTCAACTGGCGGATATTCCCCCTCCAATAGTAGTTCTCAAGCATCTGACGGGCCTCCGGTGTAAGCGAAATGGCCGGCATCCGATATTGAGTAGCCACATCGGCTGCAAATTTGCGGAACAACAGAAAGATATCCTCCCGACGCTCCCGCAAGGCCGGAACTTGAATAGGAACCGTATTCAGGCGGTAATAGAGATCCTCCCGGAAACGCCCCTCCTCAATTGCGCGTTGAAGGTCCATATTGGTCGCCGCCACTACCCGCACGTCGGTCTTCTGCACCTTGGCCGAACCAACACGCATGAACTCCCCGGTCTGCAAGATACGCAACAGACGTACCTGCGTCGAGAGAGGCAACTCGGCCACCTCATCCAGAAAGATCGTTCCGCCGTTTGCCTCTTCGAAATAGCCCTTGCGGGCCTCGACAGCCCCGGTGAAGGCACCCTTCTCATGACCGAAAAGCTCGGAATCAATCGTCCCTTCGGGAATGGCACCGCAGTTTACGGCAATGTATTTATTGTGCTTGCGGGCCGAACAGGCATGGATCACCTGCGGAAAAAACTCCTTCCCGACACCGCTTTCGCCGGTCACCAACACAGACAAATCGGTCGGTGCCACACGAATGGCGATCTCAAGCGCCCGATTCAGTGCATCGGAATTACCGATAATTCCGAATCTATTTTTTATCGCGGTTAAATCTGTCATCTGACTCCTTTAATTATATAACTCTCACCGAATCGCATCCGGCAAAAAGAGAAACAACGCCCCGTTGTCGACCGACTGACCTTCTCTCCCGGATTATCTTCCAAGGGGCAGGCCTCGGATTCAAAGGCACTCGTCCTCTATTGCTCCGGGACAAACTCTCCTGCATCCGGCTCCTCCTCCGAAACAGGATCGGAGAACCCGGCACCGTCGGAAGATTCCAAAAGGACCTGCTCCATGTATTCGCGTTCGAGTCGTTCGACCTTCGCTCGACGCAAATACCCATAAACGATCACCGCAACGGCCAAAACCGCCACAACAACCGCAATGACCACAAACTTGTCGATACGACGCCGCGGCTTCGACCCAACATACGTATAACCGTCCATGTTCTTAAGCGGCTTGCCGTATTGCAACCCGCGTACGTAAGACTCCGGATTGCGTTGCGGCGACATGGAAACCTTCGGCTCCGTAGTTCGAGAGGGAGAAACGGGAATATTGACCGTCCCAACGGACTCCTCTCCCCTCCTCGTCTTCCGGGCATCCGTTTCCGTCGCAGAAAATCCCTTCTCCGAGATGACAGGAATCTCCGACTGAGACTCACCGTGAAAAGCAATGGCCCCTCCCGGAGAGAGCGTCATTCGACCGAAACCTTCAAGGCGACAGACCCCCTCCTTCTCCAAAGCATGCCGTACCTCGAAGACAAAGCGATCGATCGCGCCGGCCGCCTCCAGTTCATTCATCCCCCCTTGGGCCACAAGCAGACCGCGTAAAACACCGTCATCCCGCTTGAGCAGCTCGGAAAACACCACATCTCCTTCGGGAACCTTTACCACGAAAGCGCCCAATTGCGGCACCACAAGGCGACGGTGCTCCGACAAATAATTTTTTATGAGCTCGATCAACACGTCTAAAATCCGGTTAAAATTCGTCTCAAAATTACGTCTTTTCTCGCAGAAAAACCAAAAAAGGGATCTGTTTTTCAAAATATGCACGGAAATCGTTGGCCGTCTGGAAAATATTTACCTATTTTGCAATCCGATTCAAGAACAGATCCAAACGAGCTACTTCGATCAAAAAATTACAATGTAACTCGATCGGATTAATCAAGATCCTTCAAACCGACCATGAAAGACAAGTACATCGACCTGATCGAACAGTCGTTCGACTTCCCGCAAGACGAATTCTCCGTCGAGGACAATGAGCTGAATTTCCATAACATTCCGCTCATGGAGTTGATCAAGCAATACGGAACACCGCTTAAGATCACCTACCTGCCGAAGATCTCTTCGCAAATTAACCGGGCCAAACGAATGTTCAACGTGGCAATGGCAAAGGTCGATTACAAGGGCTCGTACAACTATTGCTACTGTACCAAATCAAGCCATTTCTCGTTCGTCCTGGAAGAAGCCATGAAAAACGATATCCATCTGGAAACCTCCTCGGCCTACGACATCCACATCATCAACGCCCTCTACGACAGCGGAGTAATCAACAAAGACCGCTTCATCGTCTGCAACGGATTCAAGCGGCCTCAATACGTCGAAAACATCGCCCAACTGATCAATGACGGATTCGAGAACACGATCCCGGTCATCGATAACAAGGAGGAGATCCAACTGTTGGACGATGCCATTACGAAAAAATGCAAGATCGGTATCCGAATCGCTAGCGAGGAGGAACCCAAATTCGAGTTCTATACCTCGCGACTGGGTATCCGTTACAACGACATCGTGCAGTTCTACAAAACCAAGATACAGAAAAACAAGAAGTTCCAGCTCAAGATGCTGCATTTCTTCATCAATACCGGCATCAAGGATACGGCCTACTATTGGAACGAGTTGTCGAAGTGTCTGAATGTCTATTGCGAACTGAAAGCAATATGTCCGGAACTGGACAGCCTCAATATCGGCGGAGGGTTCCCAATCAAAAACTCGCTCGACTTCGACTACGACTACGAGTACATGGCCGAGGAGATCATCGCCCAGATCAAGAACATCTGCGAGCGAAACGAGATCGAAGAGCCCAATATCTTCACCGAATTCGGATCGTTCACCGTCGGCGAAAGCGGAGCAACGCTCTACTCGATCGTCAATCAGAAACAGCAGAACGACCGGGAGAACTGGTACATGATCGACAGTTCGTTCATCACCACCCTGCCCGATACGTGGGGTATCAACCAGCGCTACATCATGCTGGCCGTAAACAACTGGGACAAAGAGTACCAACGAGTCCTGCTGGGAGGACTCACCTGCGACAGCGAGGATTTCTACAACTCGGAGGCGCACATCAACGCCATCTTCCTGCCCAAACTCGAAGCGGGAAACACGCAATACATCGGATTCTTCCACACAGGAGCCTATCAGGAGTCACTGGGAGGATTCGGTGGCATTCAGCACTGCCTGATCCCCGCTCCCAAGCATATCATCATAGACCGGGACAAGGACGACAACGAGTACTACACCCGTCTCTTCGCCAAGGAGCAATCCTACCGATCGATGCTCCGTATCCTCGGATATTAACATTAACCTCGATCTTTGCGAAAAAGAAACTACACGGGCATCGCGAAAAGCCATGGCTTTTCGCGATGCCCGTTTCCCATACCTTATACAACATCCGCACGATATGGGAACTCCTCCCTGAATCCATCGGGAACTCTACCCTGCATTCCCGTGCAAAGGACAACCGCCCCCTTATCGAATCTTGATTTATATATCATACAGAGTCGGGAATATTCGCCCCCTGGAACAACCCTCAAATACCCGAGATAAAGAGTTCGGATCCCCCTACCCCATTTGGTTTTTACGAGAAAATTCCATACCTTTGGAAAAAGCGACATGTAGAATGTTGCTTTTCCACCCATTATTTTAACCATCAATTATTAACCTAATGAAAAAGGAAAATCTACTCAGATTCGTCCCTGTCGTGTTTTTGACGGCGGCGACTCTGCTCCCCGGCTGTAGCAAGTCAGACGGGGTGGATGAACAAAAAGGGCCTTCCCGCGAGAAGATCGAAATCAAGGCCACAACCGAACGTCGCACTCTGGCGACAGCCGAAGGACGCACCTCGCTCGGAAGCAACGACGAGGTGCTTTGGTCCGAAGCGGACAATTTTGCGGTTTACGCGCTTGAACCGGAGGTGTCTACCCCTGAAGTTTTTTCGCTGGTGAGCGGTGCCGGCACAACCTCCGCCACCTTCAATGGCTATCAACCCGAAGGTTCTTCGTTTCTGGCCCTCTACGGCCAGAACAGCACCCAGGGTAATCTCTCTCTGACTCTACCTGCGGAACAAACCTATGTCAAGGAGGGTTTCGCTCCGTATGTGAATCCGATGGCTGCCGTAACGAACGACCTCACGGCCGGGTTGTCGTTCCGCAACCTGTCGGGCATCCTGGAGCTGCACGTAACCGGAATCAAGACTGTCGAGAGCATTCGGGTTGCTGCGGACTTTGTGATCAGCGGAAACTTCTCGGTCGATCCAGAAACGTTGGAGTTCTCCTATACCGACGATGGTACGGGAGCGATGCAGGTGACGTTGACCGGGATTAACGAGGAGCTCGATGCCGCGACGGCCAAACGCTTCTACGTCGTGGTTCCTCCCGGGACCTATGAGTCGCTGGGAGTTGAGATTACCAATACCGACGGGACCTCCATTTATTGCCTGACCAGCGATCCGATTGTGGTCGAGCGCAACCAGATTGTTCCGGTGATGGGTCTTGTCGACGGAGAGGAGGATGTCCGGGAGCCTATTGCCGATATTTTTGTTGATCAGGAAAAGAGCAACTGGCACTTCGTGGAGGTCTATACGCAGAAGAGCGCCGAATGTACCGAGTTCGCCTTCATGTATGCGACCGACGAGTATCTTGAGTCCTGGATGGCAGAGAATCCGGGTAAAACGGAGCGGGATATGGTTTATAGCGAGGGCATTGTCTACCGCGAAGATATCCGGTTCAACTACGAGAACTATCCCGGAACGACCTACCATTTCTATACATTGGGATTCGATGCCGAAGGGACCGAATATCCGCTTTCGCACATTACCTATACGATGGAGATGCCTTACGACCCGGCTCTCGAAGTGAACGCCAATATTCCTGAAGAGAGTATCGGCGAGACCTCGGCACTGGTGGAGTTTACTGCTACGGGCGGGGATCAGACCATCTATGCAACCCTTTGGCAGAAAACCGATTTCGGCGATGCGGGTCCCGTTTGGGAACAGATGCTCTATACAACGGCGCTTAGCCCTGAGTATCAGGTGGAGATCTCCGATGGAGGTGGTTCGGTTGCTAAGGAATTGACCGGACTGCTCCCGAACAGAAACTATATGCTTTTTGTTCTGAGTGAGAATGGCGAGGGTCGCTACTCCCAGATGAAGAGTTATGAATTCACGACCAAGGAGCATATCTCGAACAATGCGGCCGTCACGATCACCGAGGCTTCGGTCGAAGATATTAAGGCTTCGTTCAACATGACGCTGACCGACGGTGCAGTTAGCTACAAGGCGTTGATTGTCACCAAGTATACCTACGACTACTACCAGGAGCATGGGCTGAACATGTCCGACGAGATCGCTTCGCTCGATGTCGATATTAAGACCGAGTCGCTCTATACGGCTCAGAACCTCATGCCTGAGACCGACTACTACATCGCAGCCGTTGCGTTCGGCGAGGACGGCAACTACGGCCCGTTGTGCGCGCTTCCGTTCCGCACCACGGCCTATATTCCGGTCGATGATCCGAACTTCAACCAGCTGCTCGGCGACTGGATGGTCAGCTACTCCGACCTCGGCTCCGAGGCTGCGGGCGCTCCGTTCAAGGTTACGGTTTCGCCCGATGTAAATGGCAAGACGTTCCTCATCACCGGGTTGATGGCGATGGAACCGGAGGTATCCGTTCCCGCCCGCTTCGTCAATGGCGGCATCTGCCTGGATGCAGGCACGCTGGTCATGGTGGATGGATCGAGGGAGGTTCATTTGGCGCTCTACTCCGAGGGAATGTTGGTTATTTCCGGCTCTTACCTGGGAACCCTCTCGGGTGATCGAATCGTATTTGCCGGGTACAATGTGAACTATTCGGTCGGAGGACTTATTTTCACCCAGTACGATCCCTCGTCCGGCTATACGGGCAACTATTATCCTCCGATGCTGCTGAATCTTGCCTTTGAGAAGATTCCGGACGGGACCTCATTCTCATCGACACAAACCTTTACGCGGGTTGATCCGGTTACTCCCAACTGGACGGTTTGGTAATAACACACTCCTTCAAAGCTCTTTTACCGCTGGGACAAAATCCCGGCGGTTTTTTTAGCCCCAACATATCCCCCGAGTAAAAAAACTCGGTCCTGAAAGAACAGGACCGAGCTCCATCGCAAGGATAAACCTTCGTATTGGATGGTGTAAACCCTTTTCTACTTGTAGAAAATAGATGAGATCTCCCGATAATTATGGATTCGCTCGATGACATCGGCGAAAATATCGGCGACAGTCATTACCTTGAACTTATGCAGATCCTTTTCGGGGTTGAGCGGAATGGTATCCGTACAGATCACCTCTTGCAGAGCGCTTTCGTTGATTCGCTCGTAGGCCTGTCCCGAAAGGAGCGGATGGGTAATGGCCGCACGTACGCTCTTGGCCCCCTTCTCCATCAACATGTTGGCTGCCATGCAGATCGTACCGGCCGTATCGATCATATCGTCCACGATGATGATGTTACGGTCTTTTACCTCACCGATAGCCGTCATTTTACCTACGACATTGGCTTTTGCGCGCTCCTTGTGCGAGATGATGATCGGTGCGCTGAGGTGTTTTGCATAGGTGTTCGCACGTTTTGCACCGCCCATATCGGGAGCTGCGATCGAAAGGTTCTCGATACCTAAACTCTTGATATAGGGAACGAAAATTCCACTGGCGTAGAGACCGTCAACGGGAACATCGAAGAAACCTTGAATCTGATCGGCATGCAAATCCATGGTAATCACGCGATCCACGCCGGCTGCCACGAGCATGTTGGCCACCAGTTTGGCACCGATCGGCACTCGGGGACGGTCTTTGCGGTCCTGGCGAGCCCAACCGAAATAGGGAATCACCGCTATGACCTTATAGGCGGATGCACGACGAGCCGCATCGATCATCATCAGCAACTCCATCAAATTGTCCAGCGGCGGAAAGGTCGACTGGATAATGAATACGGTACAACCGCGAATCGACTCGTTGAAACAGGGTTGGAATTCGCCGTCGCTGAATTGCAGCACATCCGAGTCTCCCAATTCGGTGCCGTAACTTGCGACGATTTTCTCCGCGAGGTATCTCGAACCCCTCCCGGCGAAGAATTTGATTTTGTGGATAGGCATAGTATGAGAAAGTGGTTTTAGATAGTACAAATATATGACAAGACGAGCAATTTATACGGTATTCCGACACTCTTTTTTTAACATTCTGTCAAACATTTTTCGATAAAGTCGAGAATCTCATCCCGCCCCCGCCGCTTTTCGCTCGACGACAAGAACAACGGAGGCAACTCTTCCCACTGCTCTGCAAGCATTTGTTTGTACGTTTCCACGTTCCGTTTGAGTTGTGCGGCGGAGAGTTTGTCGGTTTTCGTAAAGACGATCCCGAAGGGGATTCCCTCCCGTCCTAGCATCTCCATGAAGCGCAGGTCGATCTTTTGGGGTTCGTGCCGCGAATCGACCAAAACGAACAGAAAGTGCATCCGTTCGCACTTCTGGACATAGTCCATGATAATTTTGGCGAATTCACTGCGTTGCGTCTTCGAGGTCCGAGCGTATCCGTAACCGGGAAGATCGACCAGATACCATCCGTCATTGATACGGAAGTGATTGATCAACCTCGTTTTACCGGGGGTACTCGACACTTTTGCCAATCCGTTATGTCCGGTCAGCATGTTGATGAGCGACGATTTCCCCACGTTGCTGCGTCCGATGAAGGCGAACTCCTTGAGCGAATCGGCGGGCAGTTGCGAGAGCTTTTCGGAACTGCAAATGAATTGGGCCTTGTTGATCTGCATGGCGGGTATGATGTAATGGAAATCCGAAAGCGAACGGAGCATTCAATAAGTTCCGGGCTCCGCTCTTTCTGGCAAAGATACGAAAATCAGACGGGACTGCCTCTTCCCCTGGTGAATTTCGAATGCCGATTGAATAAATATATCGCCGGAAAGATGCTTTACCGAGCTCTTTTCTTATCTTTGCAAGCAGACGGAAGACTTCCCCGACAAATTTAACCCGGCATTTGCATGGGACCTTCGGATGTTCTCTCTCGTTGGGATGCGACTCATCCCCTTTTACCGAATTTCTTGAAACGAATATAGATCGCAGTTATGAAAAAGGAGTGGAACGACGTACGTGAATTTCATCTCAAGTTCGGCCATCCGGCACCGGATACCCCCCGCATGCTCGATTCGAAGCGGGCGCTCAGCCGGGGCAAGTGGATGAACGAGGAGGTGGCCGAGTTTCTGGTGGCGGACAATATCTACGAGCAGGCCGATGCAATGATCGACCTGATGTACTTTGCTTTGGGGACACTGGTCGAGATGGGGCTCGAGGCGGACGAGCTGTTCGAGATCGTACAGCAGGCCAACATGGCCAAACTTTGGCCCGACGGGAAACCCCATTACAATCCCAAGGACGGCAAGGTGATCAAACCCGATACGTGGGAGGATCCGGCTCCGAAGATCCGCGCCTATATCGACTCGATCATTGCCCGCAAGCGTGAATAGCGCGGATGTCCCGTGAAATTGAAAGCGGACGGCTTGTTCTCTGAAGAGACAAGCCGTCCGCCTTGCTGTTTCCCGGGCAGTACGATCCGTCGGGATCGTATTCGTCGTCAGGTTCTGCTTTGGCCGGGAGTGGTAACCGGGGAGAGTGTTTTTTGCCGTCGGCGCGTGAAAAATCGGAACTGCTCCTGTCTTTTTTCGGATTATTTGTATCAATTTCAAGTCCAAATTACCAACAAACACCCGAAAAACTCTTCGAAATCATGAAAAAAGCGACACTTTGCCTTCTTGCATGCCTGCTGTACAGCTTGCCGGCGATACAAAACGCATCGGCTCAGTTGCCTGATGGTCAGACTATTGTTACCTTGACGGCCGAGGCTGTCGGCTTGATGGACAACGGCGAGCCGGACGAGGCGATCCGGCTGCTTGAGGATGCCCTGGAGCTGGATCCCGACAATTATGCCTGTCAGTACGAGATGGCCTATGCCTATTATGTGAAACAGAATTATACGAAGGCCATCAAACTGTTGAAACCCTTGACCAAACATCCGGATTGCAATGCGTTGCTTTATCAGCTGCTAGGAAATGCCTACGACATGCAGGGAAACTCCAACAAGGCGCTTAAAACCTACGAGGCGGGGTTGGAGCGATTCCCGGATGCCGGACCGCTGTATCTGGAACGGGGAACGGTGTTGGGTCTACAGGGGCATCTCAGCGACGCCGTGAAAAGCTATGTGACCGGAATCAAGGTCGATCCTCTTTTTGCATCGAACTATTATCGGGCTGCACAGTTCTATTCTCTTACGATAGCTCCCGTTATGGGTATGTACTTTGCCGAGATTTTTATGATTCTGGAGCCGGACGGTACGCGGAATGCGGAGATGAGCCGCCTGCTGTTTGATTCCTATAAGAAACATCTGACCATGCAGGAGGATGGCACCTTGAAGGCACAATTCTGTGACGATGAATTTTATATAGCTACCGTAGCAATTGTGTTGAACAATCCGACGGCCCCGACGTTCCCCTTTGAGATGCTCTACGACAAGGGGGTTATAGCCGCAGTCGAATCGGAAACGCAGGTTGATCTGGCCTCGCTCAATCGGATCCGCACGAGGTTCTTCTCGTTCTGCTGGAAGAATATGGCCGATATTCAGAAGAGTCTGGAGACTTATGATTATCCCGATCTCTCCTCTTTCTTCTCTTTTATCCGGGAGGTCGAGCAGGCAGGCCATTTGGAAGCTTATAATTATTGGGTCTTGCGGGAAGGAAACTGGGATGAATTTCAAGCGTGGTATAAGCAGGATCCGCAGAAGCTGACGGCTTTTGCAGAATGGTTCGAAGAACATGATATGAAGATTGTCGATCCGCAGGAACTTTTGAATGAGTTGCAGGCGGAGGCCGAAGAGAAAACTGATACGACAGAGTCGGGGGTATCTTCGGGCGAAACGGGAGCCTCTTCGATGTAACATTTGAATCCGTTGGAGGGAGACTTACTCCCCAATCGTTACGACTTGCGGCCGGAATATCCCTCGAAATGGGGATTTCCAGCCGCAAGTGATTTAGTTACTTTTGTTCACGCGTTTCGATGCGTAGTTTGTCGGATTTTTTCGTTGTTGCAGAAAATTCGCAAAAGCAAACTTGTATGCTGCCATCCTTTCGCTATTTTTACAGAAAATAGGATGCGCCTCGGACAAATTCGCAAACAAGTTTGCATTTGCCGCTCGGCTTTCGCTATTTTTGCAAAAGACGGACTGCATCATGAAATGAGAATGAATTTTGAAGATGTCGGGTCTGGATATAGCCTGTAAAAAACGCTTTATGAAGAAAACGGAACTTACATACGATGACAAAGAGGGAACCCGCATCCTCTTTTCGGCCGGGATGAAACTGGCCGATCTGATCGAGTCGAACTACGAACTGCTGGCGATTCTTTCCCGTCTGGGGATTCCATTGGGGTTTGGGGAGATCAGCGTAGCGGAGATGTGCCGACACCACAATCTGTCGGTCAATCTCTTTCTGCACATTTGCCGGATCTACTCTTCGGCGACCCCGATACTTTCGTACGACCAGCTGACAACGGCCGATCTTCCCGATATATTGAGTTACCTGCACGCATCCCACCTGTATTATATCCAGCATACGTTGCCGCGTCTGGATGCGAAGATGCAGGCGATGATCGACTCTTGCGACGGGACGAACCGGAAGATCCTGAGCAGTTTCTTCGCGGACTACCGACGTGAGGTGGACAACCATTTCGAGTATGAGGAGCAGACGGTCTTCCCGTATGTCAAGTCGCTGTTGGACCGTACGCCGAAAGAGGGGTATAACATCCTCTGTTTCGAGGATAACCACAGCGATATCGAAGGGAAGCTGCACGACCTGAAGAATATTATCATCAAATACCTGCCCGATAATTGTGCGGGCGATTTGCGAATCGACGTATTGTTTGAGATTTTCCGCTTTGAGGAGGATCTGTTGAAACATACGCTGCTCGAAAATCATGTTTTGATACCTTTGGTTGAAAAACTCGAAAAGGATGGACAATAGACGTATATATAAGGTGTTGCTTCTGGAGCCTTCGGCAATTATTGCGGCCGGTATCCGGACGTTGCTTGCCGATTTTCCCGATTTTCGGATGCTCGATACCGAGACGACGGGCGATCCGGCCCTTGCAATCGACCGTATTGCCACGCTCGGTCCGGATCTGGTATTGATCGACCCGTCGCTTTTCCCGTCGCTGCGTCGTACTCCGGTCCGGCACGCGTTCCCTGTCCTGCAGGAGGTTACGATCGTAGCCCTGTGTCATTCGATGGTGGATGAGGAGCTGCTGGCCGAATTCGACGGAAGCATCAACATTTATGACTCCCCCTCGCAAATTCATCACAAATTGCGTCACGCCGCCGAACAGGGAGGTAAAACACTGCAATTGGACGGTTATGATCTCTCGGATCGCGAAAGGGAGATCCTGGTTGCCGTTGCCCGTGGCAAGACGAATAAAGAGATTGCCGACATGTATTGCATATCGATCCATACGGTGATCTCCCATCGCAAAAACATCTCGCGTAAAACCGGCATCAAGACCATTGCCGGACTGACCGTCTACGCCCTGCTCAACAACATGATATCCGAAACCGATGCCTCCATCGGTTTGCAATAGGGATATAAAAAACAGAACAGGCGGTTCCCTTTTCAAGGAGCCGCCTGGTATTCCGACAATTCGATCCGACTTCGCAATAAAAAAGGATTTCCCCGCACAAGTCTGTCTGAGAAAGTCTGTCCGAAAACCATTCTCTCGTTATTTGAACGGAGAGTCGGGTTCCCGCGACATAACCAGATAGAACATCCGGTCGAGGAATCCGGGGGCAAACTTCTTGAAGAAGTGCGTTGCACGCCCCTCCGCCTCCATCAGACAGAGACGTTTGCGTTTCTCGATTCCACGGATCACAATACGGGCAACCTGTTCGGGAGTCATCATCTTCGCCTCGTTGCGCGGTGTCTCTCCCTGCGCCGATCCATCAGCCGTAAGCGCCGAAAAACGGACATTCGAAGCCGTAAAGCCGGGACAAGCCACCATCACATGCAATCCCTTCTTCAGATTCTCGATACGGACCGTCTCGAGGAATCCCGTCATGGCATACTTCGAGGCCGAATATCCGGTTCGTCCCGGCAGCCCATGCAGCCCCGCCACCGACGAAATACCAACCAGCGATCCATGTGAAGCCTGCAGATACGGCAAGGCAAATTTGCTGCAATAAACCGTCCCCCAGAAGTTCACATCCATCAGACGGTGCAACACGGCAAGATCTACATCGTCGAACAGCGCACGCATGGACAAACCGGCATTACAGATCAGCACGTCGATCCCTCCATACTCGGTAACCGCCGTGTCGATCAACTTCCGACACTCCTCCGGCTTCGTTACATCGACTACGCAATAAACCGCCTCGCCCCCTTTCGAACGAATATCCCCAACGATCAACTGTAGTTTCTCCGGCGTTCTCGCCCCGAGTACGACCTTCGCCCCCTGAGCGGCACATTCTCGCGCCAGAGCTTCACCGATTCCCGACGACGCGCCGGTTACCACAACTACTTTACCTTTCAAATGACTCTTCATATAATCAATCGTTTACATTTATCTCCAACATATCGTAGGCCAGATGAACTCCGGCAGGCAACTGAGTCGAAGTCCGGGCATGAAGTCCCATCTCATGCGACATATGCGTAAGATAGGCCTCGCGCGGAGCCACCCGACGAATCAGAGCCAACGCCTCATCCAGACAGAAGTGCGAATCGTGCGGTTGGGGGCGCAGGGCATTGACAATCAAAACCTCAACCCCCTGCAATTTTGCCTCCTGATCCTGCTCGATCGTCTTAAAATCGGTCAAATAGGCCAGTTTCCCGAATCGAAATCCCGTTACCATAAAACGGGGCGAATGGTGCCCCGAAACGGGAACTATCCGCTTATCCTTTACATAAAAGGGAACATCCGGGTCGATCTCCCGCAAGTCGATCTCCGGAACACCCCGGTATTTATCCACCTGAAATGCATAGTCGAAATCCTTGCGGACTGCCTTAAGCGTCTGATGCGTACCGAAAATATCGACCCGATGAATCATCGGATAGTCGACGAAATTAAAAGCCCGCACATCATCCAATCCCCCGATATGGTCCTTGTGTTCATGCGTAAGCAGGATTGCATCGATATGACGTACCCCGGTACGCAGCATCTGGCAGCGGAAATCGGGACCAGCGTCAATCACGATGCGCACGTCGTCCCATTCAAGCATGGCAGCCGTGCGCAACCGATTATCGCGCGGATCTTTCGAGGTACAAACCTCGCATCGGCATCCGATCACGGGAACACCCTGCGAGGTCCCCGTCCCCAAAAACGTCAGTTTCATCATGTTCAAACCAAAAATTGACCCGCAAACCCATTCCGTACAAAGCCCTCACATTCCACGATCGACCTGTTCTTTACGGAAACACGGAAAAGAAGGGGCGTTTCTTGCAAAAATAGGAAAAATATCGCGGATTTCGTTTCCCTTGTAAAGTTTAGGCGGGTCCGTCGATTTATCGGGGAAATGTCGGCCTGCGAGAATCTCTGAAAGAAAGGTGATCTATTTGCCATCCGATACGGAGGCAGTGTGCAAACAGGCCCTTATATCCTTCACAAAACATCACAAAAAAAGCGCTCCTTGAGTTTCAAGGAGCGCCATATTCAAAACTTGTGGATTTATGCGTTGTTCGTTACCGACTCGAGTTTCTTCATGATCGAGAAGATAAACAAAGCCGACAACAGGCAGAGTGCGATGAGGATACCCCAGAGGACCCACAGCGGCAGACCGCCCCACAACATACCGATCACAGCCACCAGGTAGTTACCTACGGCCGTTGCGGCGAACCACAGACCCATCATCATACCTTTGTACTTCGGAGGAGCCACTTTCGATACGAACGAGATACCCATCGGCGAGAGGAACAACTCGGCGAAAGTCAGCACGAGGTAGGTGCTGATCAACAGGTTCGGCGTAACACGATAGTCGGTCGTCGTCGAAGCCAGATCGTTCGGAATAGGCAGACCAAGCGAACCGATTGCCATGATCAAGAAACCAACGGCTGCGATCACCATACCGATACCGATCTTACGCGGGGCCGAAGGCTCCTTGCCTTTCTTGGCCAACATACCGAATACGGCCATCGAAACCGGAGTCAAAGCCACAACGAAGAAGGGGTTGAACTGCTGGAATTTCTGCGGAAGGATCGCAATCGAAGCATCGCCCATCGACTGGTATTTCCATACGAGCAGGCCGAGAGCGGCAATCGCTACCAGGAACGAGATCAATTTGCTGCGCCCTTTTTCCGACTGGAAGGTCGAGAACAAAGCATAAACGGCGACGATAATCAACACAAGGTTAACTACATCGAATCCGATACGGGTGAGACCCGAAGCGCTGGTCGCCGTATAGTCACGGGCAAAGAACGTAAGCGTCAAACCGTTCTGGTGGAAGGCCATCCAGAAGAAAATTACCACGGCGAATACGAGCAACAGCGCTACGACACGCGATTTGGTCTGGGCCGGTGTCAACTCTGTAGCCGGCTCGTGATTCTGGGCACTCTTTGCTGCTACCTGCTTAGCCGTTACATCGGCGTGCTTGAAGGTCTTGCGGCCGAATACGTAGATCAACATCGACACGATCAACGAAACGCACGCAACGGCGAATCCCCAATGGTAGGAACCGGACAAACAGTTGATATAGTCGTTCGAGAAGGCGGTCAGGTTATCGGCATACTGCGCACCCTGAGCGGCAGCCAGATCCGTAAACTTCGCAAGTGCATCGCCCGAAAGCGTACCTTCGAGATACTGGTGAGCCAGTGCCGGAATATCACCGTTGTAAGAGAATCCCGCTTTGCCCATATACCACTCGGTGATCTTCTCGGCAGCCGTCGGAGCAAACAGGGCACCGATGTTGATCGCCATATAGAAAATCGAGAAGGCCGTATCGCGCTTGGCCGAATATTTCGGATCATCGTACAGATTACCGACCATCACTTGCAGGTTCCCCTTGAAGAGACCCGTACCGAGCGCAATGAGCACCAACGCCCCGACCATAGCCACGATACCTCCTGCATCGTTACCCGTCGGAATGGCCAGGCACATATAACCGATGAACATAACGATGATACCCGAAGTCACCATCTTTCCGAAACCGAACTTGTCGGCCAAATAACCGCCCAATACCGGGAGGAAATAAACCAGGGCGAGGAATCCGGCGAAGATATTGGATGTCACCGTCGCCGTGAAGCCGAACTTCGCCTGCAAGAACAGCGTGAAGATCGCCAACATGGTATAGTAGCCGAAACGCTCGCCTGTATTGGCCAGAGCAAGGGCATACAAACCTTTAGGTTGTCCTTTGAACATAAATTTAATAGTGTTTTAAGAGGATTGAATTGATATTTGGTTAATTTATTTTCAAACCTATGGGGACAAATATACTAATATTTTTGATCTTTTTGCCTAAAAAGGCCCCCTATATACCGGTTTTCCCACATAAAAAAGCCGTTCTCCGATAAAGAGAACGGCAAAAAAGATCAATATTAGACCTATTTTGACTCCGCAACCCGACGGACGATCCGATCGGCCGCCTGCTGTGCCCGGCGGCACAGTGCCGCGACATCCACCCCGTTGACCCGGCGCTCCTCAACCACGATCCGGCCATCGACGACTACCGTGTCCACATCCGCGGCATTCGCACAATAGACCAGATTGGCCACCAAATTATGGACAGGCATCAGGTGGGGTTTGCAAAGATCGATGAGAATGAAGTCCGCCAGCGCCCCTTCGCGGATCACGCCCAGTTCTCCGGCCATACCGACCGCACGGGCGGCATCGACCGTAGCCATCTTCAAAATTTCATAGGCCGGCAATACCACCGGATCCATCGTGGAGACCTTCTGCAGGAAAGTCGCAGAACGCATCTCGTCCCACATGTCCAAATCGTTGTTCGAGCAGGTACCGTCGGTCGCAATCGTACAAAGCACCCCTTCGCGCCGCATGCGCGCAATCGGGGCGACACCGCTCGAGATCTTCATGTTGCTTTGCGGATTGTGGGCAACCGCCACCCCGCGCTCCTTCAGGATCCGGATATCCTCATCGGTTACGTGTACACAGTGCGCACCAATCGTCCGGTCGTCCAGCACCCCGAGCGCATCGAGGTGTCGGGTCGGCGTGGTTCCGTAGCGCTCCTGAATCTGCTTTACCTCGTCCTGGGTTTCGGCAATATGGATCGTATAGAGAAGTCCAAGGTTACGGGCCAGCTCCTTTCCCCGCTGCAAGGTCTCCGGCGCACAGGAATAGGGGGCATGAGGCGCAACTACGGGTCGAATGCGGCTGCACTCGGACGAAATCGCCATCAGGCGATTCAGGTCATCCTGGAAGGTATCCCAGTTCCCGTCCAGGTAGCAGGCCCCCAACATGGCTCGAATACCGAGTCGGCGGACAGCCTCCGCGATCCGGTGTTCGCTCCAATACATGTCCACGAAAAGGGTCGTGCCGCCCAGCAGCATCTCGACAATGCCCAACTCGGCACCTAACTCGATCTCATCGGGAGTCTGTTTTGCCTCGAAAGGCCAGATGTAATCGTGCAGCCAACTCATCAGAGGAATATCGTCGGCATAGCCGCGCTGGAGTGTCATGGCCACATGACAATGGGTATTGATCAGACCCGGCATGAGCAGTTTGCCCGCGGCATCAATCTCCTGCCGGTCGGGATAATCCCGTCGGAAAGCCTCGATCCGAACAGGATCGGCACTTACCAGCGCCAACCGATTATCGACCACGCCGACCGCTCCGACAAACTCGTCGGGCGTCTGCTCGCCGGTCATCGGCAATATCGTACAATTCGTAAATAAGAGTGTCATAACTTTCTCGCATCAATGGAATTCCCGCAAACGGTAACCAGTTCGCGTCCCGTAACCGAATTGGAGAAGATCTGGATCACCTTGCTGAAAGTTCCGGGTTCATTCTTATGCGGTTCGTAAACCACCCGCAACGTGGCTGTCTCTCCCGGAGCCAAAGGACGCTTCGGGAAGCTGACCTTCACGCACGAACAGGTCGTCTGTGTCCGGACAATGACAAGCGGAGCCGTACCGTCATTCGTATATTCGAACTCCCAGACCAGATTGCCCCCCTTGCGGGGAATATCCCCAAAGTTATGAAAAGCGCTCTCCATCTTCAGGTGAGCGCCCTCATACTCCTGGGCGGAGACTCCCGTCCACATCAGGCCGAAAAGAATCGACCATCCTATCGCACGTAAAATTTTCATCGTTAAACTACACCTTACTTCCTCGTGAAGTTTCCCGCACAAACAGATAAGGCGTTTTTATTTCAAAGTAAATACGTAAGTGATCGTACCGCTCTGCGTCAGCGTCTCACTCTCCGAGAAACGGGCCTTATAGGCCGCCTCGATAGCGGCATCGACCAACTGTTTGCTGTTCGTAGTCGATCCTACGGCCCGATAGGAGGCATAGGTTACCCGACCCGATGCATCGACCGTCACATCAACCACCACCTTACCCGACTCATTGCCCGGATAGAGCGGTACGGGCAGACGTCCTACGACCGAACGTCCCGAAAGATCGTACGCAATACCCGAATTACCCTTGCCCGTTCCTTCGTGGCTACCCTGCGGCGCTCCGGACTCATGGCCAGCATTACCTGGCTGCGTTCCCGGTCCCTCCGAAGTGGAAGTGCTACCCTGCGTACGGCCGGGGAACAACGCACGGCGATTGACCTGGCGCGGCTCCTCTGCCGGTTGGGACATCTGGCTGGGGCGTTTCGTCTCACCCGGAGCCTCCTCGCGGCGGGAGCTTGTCTTGCGGGACTCCACCACCTCGACATCGCTCCGGTCCGAAGTTACATACTCGGCCTGCTGGCGGGGTGCCGCCTGTGCCGCCGCACGCTGAGGCTGTGCCTGCACATCAGTTGCCGCAAGATCCTGAGTACCCGCGCCGAAATCATCCGTTCCGAAGTCGATCAGGATACCCTCTCCCGGGCGGAGCTGATCGAGCCCCAGATCAAACGAAACGAAAAGCAACGCCAGCGTTACAAGCAACGCGTAGCAGAAGGCTGCTACGGCCGCCCAACGACGGGAATGGTTCTTATCTGGATCGTAATAATACATCGTCAAACTTCACAGGAAGGTGCGCCTGAACCGAACGGAACGCCCGCACCTCATCGTTCCACACTATTCCGGAGAGGTCGCCGCAATGAGCGTAAAATTGTTCGCCCGGGCGATACGCATCATGGCCACCACCTCGTCGAATGCCACGCTCTTGTCGCAATGGAGCGAAACGGTCGGATTCTCCTGCCCGGCCAGACGAGCCTGGAGTGCCTTCTCCACCCCTTCGCGCGAGCCGACCTCCTCGGTCTCCACATAATAACGATAGCCGCGTCCCGTATCCTGAATCGAGATCGTCGTCATCGCCTTGTCCTTCAATTGATTCGAACTCTTCGGAAGGATCAGTTTGATGGCATTGGGGTTAATGAGCGTCGTTGCGATCAACATGAAGATCAACAACAGGAACATCAAGTCGGTCATCGAAGCCGCCGAAAACGACTTATCGACCTTCGAACCGCGTTTGATTGCCATAGATCTCTACTTTTGAACAGGTTGATTCAGAATATCCATAAAGGCGATCGAGTTGGCCTCCATACGGAATACCAGTTTCTCGATGCGGGCTACCAGGTAGTTATAGCCGAAATAGGCCGGGATACCGACAATCAGACCGCCTACCGTCGTAACCATCGCCACATACATACCGCTCGACAACAACGACATGTCGACCGTACCGCCGGCTGCCGCCATATCCATGAAGGTCTGCACCATACCGATTACCGTCCCCAGGAAACCGATCATCGGGGCACCGCCGGCAATGGTTGCCAGCAACGGAAGGTTCGTCTCGAGGCGCGAAACTTCGAGGTTGGCCACATTCTCGATAGCCGTCTGCACGTCACTCATCGGACGGCCGATACGGCCGATACCCTTCTCGACCATACGGGCAATGGGCGTATCGGTCTTCTTGCAAAGATCCAACGCCGCTGCAATCTTGCCATCGGAGATATAGTCGCGGATCCGGTTCATGAAGTTCATATCGAAAACCGATGCCTTGCGGATTGCCAGGAAACGCTCCACGAAAATGAAGATCGTGATGCCGCCCAAAATCAGCAACACCCACATCAGCCAGCCGCCTTTCATAAACAACTCACCAAGACCCATACGAGTCTGTTCCACTACCGCCTCTTCCACGGCGGCCTGTAACAATGTCATCATAATGTTTCGTTAAAATTTATTCGTTATTTCCCTTTTACTCTTTTCTTCGTATCCATACTTCACAAAACCGACGATTCCAGGAGTCGGGTCATCCCCTTCAGAGTATCGGACGGACCTTCGGACTTACGTTCCCGATCGGGTGCGTAAAGATACGACAATGTTGGATAAAATCGCGTTTATTTCGCACTTTTCTGTTCGTTTTCAGGCTCTGTGGCCACCGTGTCCGACGGCGCGAGCGAAGGCAAGCCCTCCTTTTCCCTTCGCCGCTCCTCTTTCTGACGGGCCTTCTCAGCTCGCCGGGCCTTACGTCTCTCCTGACGCTCCTTACTTATAAAACGGTCGCGAATCCGCTGTTTCAGATCCTTGAAGTTGTTGAAATCCTCCTTGTAAACAATACCCAGACCGGTCTCCTGCAGACCCTGGTTCTCGTCGAAACGGTCGATCGTCTGGGTAAAGACCTTCAACTGCAAGTTTCCCGAACGGTCGATCAGCCACGTCACGTGCGCCTCACCCATGAAGTTCGAAAGGTTGTTCGATGTCGCCTGCTTGTTATCCATGATGTAGTTACCCTCCACCTCAACCAGCAAGCGGTTGTTGATCAAGTTCGTCGAGAAACCGAAGTCCAACTCGTCACTGGTAATCTCCGAACCGGGACGGTAATTGAACAGGATCCGGTATTCGTCCGTCGAGAACCAGTTGCTGACCTGATTCGAAAGCAGTTCCAGACCGGTAGCTGCACCGGTCGAGGCCCCCAATCCGGAGTTTCCCGAAAGCATATTCTCGGAAGCAAAACTCCCCAACAGCAGCAGGTACATGAACTGTTTGGTTTCGTTGTTGTTCAAGGCGCTGGCAACGGCAGCCTGCGTCTCCACATCGGCTACCGGAACATCTACGGCAAACGAGAACTGCGGGTCGGTCAATCGGCCGCCGATATGCAATCGACATTCAACCGGTACCGAACGATCCGCCACACCGCCACTACCGCTCTGCCCGTTCGTTCCCGACGTTCCGAGCAATGGCTGCAGGGAGGCTTTCAATTTGTAAATAGCCGTAATATCGAGACGGGCATCTATCGGCTCGCCCGTCCACTGGATCATTGAGCCACCCTCCAGAATAAAGCGCTTGTTGACGATCGGCGGCAAGGTAAACAGGTAGTTCCCTTCGGTAAGCGTATAGTCGCCGTACATATCGAAAACGTTGTTCTGCGGATTGATATGCAGGTTCAACTGGCCGTTTCCACGTCCTTTCAAAATATTGCCGGTTGTCGGGTCGACCATCAACTGGAAAGCCGTATTGTCCTTTACATTGAGCGACATCGTAATATCCATCGAACTGCCGACCGTCTCCTTCTTCCGGTTCTTACGCTGGAACAGCATCTTCTTGCGGACCAGATAGTCGGTCGTATCGGTCCGCTCGGGCGAAACAAACGTTACAAAATCCGAAGTCTTCACACTCGATGCACCCGAAAGCGGCATGAAGAACTCGGAGTCATCTTCGGTCGTAGCCACGATATTCATACGGACACCACCCTTGCTGCCGGCAATCGTCGCTGCACCCGATGCAAAGATCTTACCATAGAAAAGATCATTATCCTTGTTGGTCGTATTCAGCACCAGCAACTCCTGCGGCTGGACGTTGACCGAATAGGAGATATTCGAGAGGTGTTCCAGATTCAGATCGAGCGAGAACAATCCCTTGTTGTTCAACGGGTCATAAAGCGGAATATCCTTTGCGATCAGATGGTTGTCCCGCACCTCGATCGTCCCTTCCGGCATCGTATAACGAACTTGTGTGAAATCGACCGTCGTGGCAAAATTCCGCACCTGAATCTCTCCGGACATGGCGTGATCCCCCGGTTCGCCCTGTAGCGTAATCCGGGCATCTGCTTCACCCTCGGTATTCTCGATCACCCCTTTCAGGATCGGATCCAAAGCCCCCAGATCAACCCCCTCGAGCATTGCTCTGACGTAATAACGCCTTTTGGCAGGAGCATAGAATCCCACGGCCAGCGTATCGAGACTCTCGTGCTGCTGGATGATGATTCCCGCCCGATTCTGGGCAAAGTCCCAACGGGAGCGAAGCCACAGGGAAGGAACCTCCATCTCGTTAAGAAGAATACTGTCGATTACGATATCGGCCTGCATCCGCCCGTCGCGCCGCACCGCCTTCATCTTGGCATAACCGTTCGTTCGCCCATCAATGGTATAACCCAACGAAGAGGTTAAATTAGAGAAGGGGGCCAAATCGAAATCGCGAAGCGTCAACAAAATAGAATCCTGCAAAGAGCGCGATACAACCCCGTCCAATAGCAGTTCCTGACCGTTGTAGGACATCCGGAATCGATCGATCTTTACACGAGCCGTATCGGCTGTGATGCCGTCGCAACGGATATTCCAAGTTTTATCCCCCTGTGTGAGATACGACGGGATCAGGTTGATCAGAATCTGACGACCGTCGGGGCCCGTTTCTCTCGCGAACTCCGACCGGAAGCCCAAGCGTCCCGAAGTATGGCTGACCGTATCGGCAAAATCCGTGATCAGCGCAAAGTGGTTATCCCGCGCACCGCCGTTCATTCCGACCCGGCTCATGTGCAGCCCCCCCAGGAAGATATCCTCCGTGGAGGCATCGAATACGAGCGAATCGCCCTTATTCTGGGCGTTGACACCCAGCCGGGTGATAAGCATATTGCCCCGTTCGATATAATCGGACGAAGCGGTAAAGGTAAGTTTATCCGAAACGGGATTGATCCGCAAATGCAACTGAGAACCGTCGGCCACCTGCAACCCGGGCAGGACGGCATCGGTCAAAGCGCCGACCCGTTTCAAATCGACGGTCAGATCCGAATAACTGTTCGACAACAGCAGAGTATCTAAATTCTCGGTCTGCTTCTCCGGCGTATCATCGAGCAACGGGATATAATCCCGTCCGTGTTGTTTCAAATAGGCGAATACCTCCTTATACGAAGTCTGGCCCTGATAGGTCGCATCGATAAACTCGGAGCGGAGCTGAATGAATTTATTATCCTGATTGTTCCGTCCGATCACGAAAAGACTGTCCGCCTTCAACTGCTGATCATTGAAACAGTAAACCGCATCGCGCACGGCGATGATTCCGTTCAAATCATCGAGCGAACGCCCGATAGCCCGCGCCCGCATCCGTCCCGAAAGCGACGAGATCGAATCCCGGCGGTTGATGCCCAATGCCACCAGGTCCGCCTCGGCCAGATCCAACGAGAAATCGTAACGGGGCCGTTCGCCGTCCAGATCGATCATGCCCGAGAAATCGAACTTCAGGTTCCGATCCCGCGCCTCGACATATCCGTTGAACTCCCGGTTGAGAAGATGCCCGTTCAACCGGAGCGAATCGTAAGCATATCCGTTGAACTCCAGGCAAGAGATTCTGCCGTTCACCTCCGCATCGGTATACTCTTTGCCGACAACGCCATTCACCCACGCGGCAAGCGACAGACGCCCCAACTGATCGTTATCCAGCAGTTTATTCAACCGCAAATTTTTAGTCTTGATCCGCCCTCGAACCGCTCGATCGCCCCCTGCACGGGGAGAAACGGCCAGATCGCAATCCAACCGACCGATCATCGAGGTCAACACCGCATCCAGATCGAATGCTGCAAGACCTCCCTTGAATTTACCGTTCAAACGGAGTTTCCCCGCATTATCGACAATATCGAGCGTCCCGGCCGGTATTTTTTTACCGGTCACCGAACGCACGAACCGATCAATATCCTTGCCGGTCGTAACCAAGGCAAGGGTTTCGACTTCGAAATTCGTCTTCCCGATGTCGGGCAACCCACGCACGGAAAGGTCCGTACGGAGCTCCGTTGTGCGCCCGGCTTGTAGGGAAGCAATCGAGGCTGAGAAATCGGATACAGGCCCCTGCATACTGACATCAATACGACCGAGCTCAAGATGCCAATCCTTCAATTTCGGGGAGAAATAAGCGATGTCGTCGGACGAAATCGTCGAATTCTGCACCTCGGCGTAAAGATCGACTTCATCGACAAAATATTTATACCGGCTCCAATCGGTCCCGACCATCGTAAACGAAGAGAACAGAATATCGGATCGTTCGGTGCGAATCCTCGCATCTTCCAAATTGAGACAACCGTTGGTGACGAACAGACGGCCGTTCATCTCCTCCACCTCGAAACCGCTACGCTCGCGGAAAGAGAGGCAATCGATCTGCGTATGGATATTGGGACCGTCCAATATGAAATCTTTTAACCGAGCCTCGATTCCCTGCAATTGCATGCTACCGAAATCAACTCCGTACTCGGGATTGCGGTGCTCAAGCCGTTCGATGCAAAAATCCAGTCCGTCCACCTGCAAATCGCGAATCGTCAGCATGAATTTACCGGGGCTTTCGGGCCGATTCGGATCGACAAAAGCGTTGATAACCTCCTTGATATTCATCACGCTGTCGGGAGTCTCGCGCAAACAGAATTTACCGTCGCTCAACGAGGCCCGTCCGATCACCACTCCGCCGCCGAAGATACCGAAACTCGAAACACGCGCACTCAAACGCCCGGCGTATAGCAACGTATCCTGCTGGAAATCCTCAACATAGAACCCATCAATCGAAACCCGATAGAAAAGGCCCAGATGCACCCGATCGACATTTACACGCGTACCCAATTTTCGAGAGATGAGATCCGTTGCCTCATGCACCACATAATTTTGAACCGCCGGGATCTCCAACAGAATCGCAACGAACATGGGAAAGATGATCAGCAGCAACAAAGCCGCCGACAACAATTTGCCAATTATCTTCACCATGCGACGCATCCCGACGAATCGTTCTTTAAATTTGCAAATTTAACTATTTTTCGGAAATTAACCACGCATAGACCGACATAAAAGCGCACAAAAAAAGCTCCATTTCGCCACATCCGCCCGCCGGCCGGGAGCCGCAACGCCCCCACTCGCCATATTCACCCCAGGGGGCGACAAGCATCCGCCGACAAAAAACACGCCGGAGCACGACTTTCCGCCCGCCGAATGGACAGGAGTTCAAAAAACGGAGAGAATCTCAACAAAACGGGACTGCCGTACGGATATTTGAAAGATATTTTGTATCTTTGTACCAGCAATGTCCAGGCATTGCCTACATGTTAGTTCGCCGTAAAGCGTAAAAGCTGTTCTCTTCGAGACGAAATCTGGTAAATTTCAAAACAAGGAACGAGAACAGACATAATTGTTTTCACGTCACGCTGTGTGGCGTGGGATTGTGTCTTATTCGGTTCCGAAGGTTTACCAGAGCCTGTCTCGATACGAATAGATTTTCAATTCCACGCTTTTCTTTTTTTACAAACCGGCTCTCGGGGAATTGGGGGGCTAGAAAAAACATCATGCAATCATGAAAGCAACACTACAAAGAGCTGTAACTGTATTGGGTGCCGTTCTGTTGCTGCTCATCTCCTGTTCGAAGAGCGACGAGGGCAATCCCAACAATCCGAACGAGAGCGTTTCCGATCCCGAAGGTACAGTGACCCTGTCGATGCGCAATGGCAATAACGGCTCGACCGAACTCTGCGATTCGGGCATCTACATCGATCGGGCCGATAATTTTACGGGAGGCTATTTTGTTCCGCTGGGGCCGATGCGGGGCTGGGAAATGTGACCCGTATTCCCGTCAGCGGCTGGACAGAGAAAGTCGCGGTGGCTCCGGGAGAGGGTTATGTAGCCTATTCGACGCAGACCGGCCAGTTCTATCGGCTATACGTCAAGGAGTACACGGTCAACATTCTCAACGAGGTGATCGGCGCTGAGGTCAAGTACCAGATGCCGTTCACCGGTTCGAAGGCCTCGATGAGGGTGTTCGAGACCCAAATCAACCTTCCGGCGGAGGGCGGCTCCGTCCCGATCTTTTTGGAATCGGACGGCACCATCGAGCCGATGTCGATCTCGATCCTATTGGATGCAGGCTACATCGACAAATACCGCCTCCCGGATGGCACTCTTGCTCCTAATAGTTTCCTATTCACAGTCCCGTCGAATACGTCGAACAAACCGATCGAGGGCTCCCTGCTGATCCAATTCCCCTACAGCGATCCCATAGAGTTGCCGGTGGTGATTGCGGGACAGCTGCCGACCCTGCAATGGTCGGATAATCCAATGAATGAGTGGAGCTCCGCAGCGCAGGAGTTTAACACGTATCTCCACATAACGAATACGACCCCCGACGAGGTGGAGTTCTCGACCAATTTTCCGGATTGCCGGATCGAGTTCCAGACGTACAATGAGGCATACCAATGGATTTACCTTAAGGTTACCCTCGGAGAGAATAACACGGGACAGCCGCGGAAGGTGGTTCTGACGGCGCGTACGAAAGATGGGAGGGCTTCCGCCGAGATCGAATTCACGCAAAAGGTGCACGATTTCCAGCTTGCTGCCGAGACGGTGAACTTCGACCGCCAACAGGGGAGCTATACGGTGAATATAACGACGACGGCCTCGGAATTCACCGCCGTGAGCAGCGACGAAACATGGTGCACGGTATCGAAGACCTCCTCGGCAATCGTGGTGCGTGCCACGGCCAACGACACGTCGAAAAACCGGACGGCAACCGTTCGGGTAAGGCTCAACGACGGACAGACCAAAACGATCGAGGTGAACCAGAACCGTTTTGCGGCAGGCGACTACTACGATATCGACGGCGTAACGGGCGTGGTCTTCTGGACCGAAGGGCCCCGTTGGAAGATCGTGTCGATGGACGAGACACAAGCGGCGTGGTCACTCGAACAGGTGCCGACCGGAGCGACGGATCAAGAGGACGGAGCCCGAAACCAGGCCATCATTCAGTCCATACCCGGATGGGAGGGGCTTTACCCGGCCTTTGCGTGGTGTGCAGCCAAGAATGCCGCGAACGCCACGGGATGGTATCTGCCGGCAAGCAACGAGCTATTGCCTCTGGATCGGGGGACCATGGAGGTAGTGAATGCAACCCTTGCGAGCAATGGAGGGAGTGCATATACGGGAGAGGGATCGTATTGGTCGTCAACCGAATATTCGAATAAAGACGCGAGGTACAACGCATACTATTCAACCGATATTGGCGGTGGCCATTATAAAATCAACACTAGTACCAAATCCAAAACCCAAGAACTCAAGGTCCGCGCCATCCATGCCTTCTGATGATATTGTCCGGAGGAGTTCCGAGCCGGATTAATCCCGTTCGATCATCGGGCGGCAGGCCTGTCGGGCCTGCCGCCTCTGTTTTGCCATCGCCCGACCCCGCCCGGCAACAACCGCCCCCGAATCCGGACAAGCCGTTGCCGCAGGGCATATTTTTTTGGCAATCCGGCGAAAATTCCTATCTTTGCAACATCTCTTTTTTAGCGAAAACAATGGATATAACCATCTTAGGCATAGAGTCCTCGTGTGACGACACATCCGCTGCCGTCATCCGCAATACCACGTTGCTTTCGAACGTGATCGCCTCGCAGGAGGTCCACCGCAAATACGGCGGCGTCATTCCGGAGCTGGCATCCCGCGCACACCAGCAAAACATCGTTCCGGTCGTGGATACCGCCCTGAAAGAGGCGGGAATCACCCCCGACAAACTGGATGCCATCGCCTTTACGCGCGGACCGGGGCTGCTCGGATCGCTTCTGGTCGGCGTTTCATTCGCCAAGGGACTCGCCCTCTCGCACGACATTCCGCTGGTGGAGGTCAACCACCTGCAGGGACACATCCTCTCCCATTTCCTGGATCTGCCGGACCGCCAGTTGCCCCATCCCGACTTCCCGTTCCTCTGTCTGCTCGTCAGCGGAGGCCACAGCCAGATCGTCCGGGTCGACTCGCCCCTCGAAATGCAGATCATCGGAACGACCATCGACGATGCGGCCGGCGAGGCCTTCGACAAGTGCGCCAAGGTGATGGGACTGCCCTATCCCGGAGGCCCGGTCATCGACAAACTGGCCAAAGAGGGAAACCCCAAGGCGTTCCGCTTCGCCAAACCGCACATCGACGGGTTCGACTACTCGTTCTCCGGACTGAAAACCTCGTTCCTATACACGCTGCGCGACAGGGTTGCCGAAGACCCCGACTTCATCGAAAAAAACCGGGCCGATCTCTGCGCCTCGCTCCAGGCGACAATCGTCGAAATCCTGCTCGACAAGCTGGTTAAGGCGGCAAAAGAGTATGATATTCGAGACATCGCCATCGCCGGTGGCGTATCGGCAAACTCCGGACTGCGTAACGGCGTTACGGCCGAAGGCAAAAAACGGGGATGGCGGACCTTCCTTCCCGAATTTAAATTCACGACCGACAATGCCGCCATGATCGCCCTGTCGGGATACTTCCGCTACATGAACGGCAACTTTGCAGAACTCGACATCGCACCGGTCGCACGGATTGAAGATCTTGAAATGCAGCCCCCAAAATCATCCGAAAAAGAGTAGCTTCACCTCTCAACCATAAAAGCGTCCACGAACGAGCCGTTTCGTGGACGCTTCTTGTATAAAAAAGGGGGAAACTTCCTCTGACACAAAAAAAATTATAATTTTTTTAATATTTTTTTTCTTTAACATTTTTTTTATTTTTTTCAACCTTGATTTCAAAATGTAATCATCACTCGAGACAATAGCAAAAAATCGCAACAGAATCCGCCCTCCCGGCACAACATCTCGAACAATCCTGACTCCCGGCATGTATACAACTTTAAAATAAAATATATATATTTATGACAAACCAATTTCAAACCATGTCTATCAAAAGGCTTTTAGCCCAAAAATAAACCCTTTAATAACCTAAATAATCATGCTTATGAAAGCAAAGATGTACTTACGAATCTTACTGGCCATGCTGTTCCTGACAACAGGCTTGACCAGTTGTAACAACGAGAACGATCCCCAGATCGAACCTGCGGAGTACAGTTTCCTCGTAGAAGTCGGAAACATTACCAACCAGGGGGCTGTCGTAAAGGTTATTCCCGACCAACAGAGCGGTGCGGCAACATGGTATTGCTCGGTTGTGGAAGCGGACTATTTCTCCAAGTTCGCCGATGACGAGGCCTACCTGCAAGACGACCTGGCCAGCCTGAACAAAGCAGAGCTGGGGAATCTGCTCAAGAGCGGCCAACAGGAAGTTGCGTTCGGCAACCTGTCCGCTTCGACCGACTATGTAGCTTATGCGTACGGACTCACCATCGATGGAGAAGTAACCTCGGCTCTGGCCAAGGCGACCTTCACCACCCAAAGCGGCGACGACCCGATCCCCGGCGGAGAACTGACCTTCGAGATCAGTGTCACGAACATCTCCTTGTTCTCGGCCGACATCACCGTAACACCCTCTAACAACGAAGACACTTACTACTTCGATGTATCGGAAGCAAGCGTATTCGAAGGGATGAACGATGAAGAGATCCTTGCTGAGGTCACCTCTTATATTATACCGGATTACCTGAGCCAAGGTCCTGACGGATATACGGCCGAAATGTTGGAAATGTACGCTCCTCTCTCGCCCGGCACCGAATATTGCGTATATGCCATCGGATACAATGAGCAAGAAGGTGTAACTTCCGCGCTGAAAATGGAGCGATTCTCCACCCTGGCACCTACGGGGGAAGCTCCCGACTTGACTTTCGAGGTTCACATAGGCGATGCTGACGGCAACAACACCTCCTCGATGATCTACTGCCATGCTTATTCGCCCCAGGCTGTATCCGGCAAAGTACTCGTTGTTGAAAATGCAGCTATCGAATCGGTGCTCAATCAGGGAGCCACACTCGACGAGATCATGATGTATAACGGAACCGATCTTACGGAAGAAGAGCTGGCCACGCTGGTTACAGAACCGGGTCTGGGAATCACCTATATGGTTCCGGCCGCAACGGAGATGATGGCCATCATGAAGGTAACCTCGGAGGGAGGCATGTCCACCATCAAGAATGAAGTAGTCACCACAACGGCTGCCCAGCCTTCGGATCTGACCTTCGAATTTTCGGTAACGGAGATCACCTCCAATTCGGCAAATGTTACAGTTACCCCGTCGAACAACGAGGACACTTATTTCTTCGATGTTCAGGAGAAAGAGATCATCGACTCGTTCGAAGGCGACCTGCAGGGATTGGTAGATGCCTTAAATGAGGCTTACTCCTATTATGGAGGTATCTCCGGCATGCTGAGCCAGGGTCAGGACAGTTACCCCATGACCGGACTGAGTGCCCAAACCACATATTATGTACTGGCATTCGGATACAACGGCGGCCTTACGACGGAACTCTCGACCTACGAATTCACCACTGAAGAACTCGCCATGTCCGACCTCACGTTCGAGATTACGATTGATGAAAACGCCGAGCCGATTCCCGGCGGTGTGAATGCAACCATCACCCCGTCGGATTCCGAGTCCTATTATCTGCTGGCCTTCACGCTGGCCGACGACATTGACATGATGACCAGCGACGCAGAGATCGTAGCCTTCTATGAAGAGATGTACGGAGCCTACATCGGTTATCTGACCGTTGCCGGCCAATACCAGACCCTTCCGACCGACTTCGGCGGCGAACTGGCCATGATGCCCGGTGCGGAGTACTATCTGGTAGTCTTCGGATACGACGGCGGCGCGACCACCCCCGTAACGAAAGTACGCTTCACGGCCGGAGCCGGTCCCGATCCGACCGGAACGGAGTTCACGTTCAGCGTCTCCGACCTGACCGCAACGACGGCAACGATCGACGTGACGGCCTCGCAGGAGCCGGTGATCTACATGTGGGATATCTTCACCGAACAGGAGTACAACGACTACGGCGGAACGCCTCAGGTATTCTCGGACTACATCAACGAACTGTTCGAATACTACTCGGCAGCCTTCACGCCTGTTCAGATTATTGCCGGGCTGGGTGCTTGGTATTCCGGCGCATATTACGACTACACGGAACTCGAACCCGGAACAACCTACATCCCGTTTGCCGTATGCGTGGATGTGAATGGCAATATCGTCGATGAACCGGTTGTTGGAGAGTCGTTCACCATGCCGGCCGCCGGCACTACGAGCGTACGCATCGACCGCCGTTCGTCTGACAACAGATTCTACCGTCAGATGCAGTCTCGCCCGCTGAGTCAGGCCGTCCTCGAACAGATGAAGGCAAATCGAGCTCGCTTCGCAGCAGAGCCGCAACGCAAAGTACGCGGAGCCGAACTGGCAATCCCGACCGGCCGACAGTTGACCGGCTTCCCGATCATCAGCACAAGTGTTGCAACTCAAAACGGGACTTCGGTTCGTCCGCAAGAGACGATGACCTCGATCCGTGCCATTATCGGAGATAAAGGCAAAGGCTTGCAAATGCGCACAGCTCGCAAGATCTAGCATCGGATCTCGATTCAAGAAAAGCGGCATCCCACGAGGGATGCCGCTTTTCTTGTCTTTCTCTGCATTGCCTCCCGGGCCCCGATTCGGAAAAGCTCCCCCTACCTCCGCACCTCACCCTATCTCGACACAAAGAAGCCAACCCACGGTTTCGCCCAGACCTTCCAGGCCCGTCACCCCGAGGAAAAGGGCAAAAACAGACCCGATAAAAAATTATAAGCTGTACGATCGAATAAATCAACCGATATTGATTACCTTTGCGACTTCATTTTCAAGTCGATAATTTAATCTCGGAATGAAAACCATCGAATTCAAACCCAAATTACTTTCCACGCTCAAAGACTACAATCGGGAGAAATTCATGGCCGACCTGATGGCCGGCATCATCGTCGGCATCGTGGCCCTGCCACTCGCGATCGCCTTCGGTATCGCATCGGGTGTCAGCCCCGAAAAGGGTATCATCACCGCCATCATCGCCGGATTCATCATCTCGGCTCTGGGCGGCAGCCGCGTTCAGATCGGAGGCCCCACGGGAGCCTTCATCGTAATCGTCTACGGCATCATCCAACAATACGGCATCGAAGGGTTGACCGTAGCGACCATCATGGCTGGAATCTTCCTCATCCTTCTGGGCGTTTTCCGTCTGGGTACAATCATCAAATACATCCCCTATCCGATCATCGTCGGCTTCACGAGCGGTATCGCCGTAACGATCTTCACGACCCAGATCAAAGACCTGTTCGGCCTCACAACCCCCGAAATGCCGGCCGACTTCCTCGAAAAATGGGGAGTCTACTTCCAAAGTTTCGGAACGATCGACCTCTGGTCCACCCTGGTAGGCGTACTGAGCATCGTCATTATCGTCATCACGCCCCGCGTCCTCAAAAAAGTTCCGGGATCTCTCGTGGCGATCATCGTAATGACCGTAGCGGTCTATCTGTTGCGTCGTTACGCCGGTATCGACTCGATCGAAACCATCGGCGACCGCTTCACGATCAACTCCCAGATGCCCGATCCGGTAATTCCCGCCCTCTCGTGGGCCGGCATGAAGGGACTGCTTCCGGCTGCCATCACCATCGCCGTGCTGGGCGCTATCGAATCGCTGCTCTCGGCGACGGTTGCTGACGGTGTAATCGGAGACAAACACAACTCGAATCAAGAGCTCATGGCACAAGGTATCGCCAACCTCGTTACGCCGATCTTCGGCGGTATTCCGGCCACAGGTGCCATCGCCCGTACGATGACCAACATCAACAACGGCGGACGCACCCCCATCTCCGGTATCATCCACGCAGTCGTGCTGCTCGCCATCTTCCTCTTCCTGATGCCGCTGGCACAATACATCCCGATGGCCTGCCTGGCTGGTGTCCTGGTAATCGTCTCCTACAACATGAGTGAATGGCGCACGTTCCGCAGCCTGCTGCGCAATCCGCGTTCGGACGTGGCCGTACTGCTCATCACCTTCCTGCTGACGGTCATCATCGATCTGACGGTGGCCATCGAGGTCGGTCTGGTAATCGCCTGTCTGCTCTTCATGCGCCGTGTGATGGAGACCACCGATATTTCGGTCATTACCGATGAGATCGACCCCAGTCGAGAATCGGACATGGAGACCAAGGATGAGCATCTGATCATCCCCCAAGGTGTCGAAGTCTATGAGATCAACGGTCCCTACTTCTTCGGAATCGCCAACAAGTTCGAGGAGCAGATGATTCGCATCAAGGACCGTCCCCGTGTACGAATCATCCGAATGCGCCGCGTGCCGTTCATCGATTCGACCGGTATCCACAACCTCACGATGCTCTGCCGTACGTCGAAAAAAGAGGATACGCAGATCATCCTGTCTGGTGTAAACGAGAAAGTGCATACGGGCCTGCATAAATCGGGATTCTACCTGTTGCTGGGCGAAGAGAATATCTGCCCCAACATCAACGCAGCCCTCAAGCGGGCCGAAGAGTTGATCGGAACACCTCAACAGAAATAAAAAAAGCCCCGCATCAAAGTGATGCGGGGCTTTTTTTTCATAAGAAACGAATACTTCGGATACGGGTGTTGCGGCCCTGTATCTCCCGCTCAATGACTCCGGTCAGCACATCGGCCGCATCGTGCCAGCGGTTACTGCGGAAAACCCTCCGATAGGTACTCAGATGGGCATACAGCTCCGGCCAGCGTTGCGCCCACCCTCGCGGGAAGCGCACCGTATGGATCACCGTTGCCGCGTTCGACAGGATACGCGCCTCCTTGTTGGCCGCCTGGTGGAACCACTCCACTCGAACCTGCGGAACAAGCGCCTGCACGGCTCGGGCAAACCCCCGTCCGCCATTGTTGCTCTCCACCATCGCCACACGCGTCCCCGAATCCCGCAACATATCGGCCACCAAACGTTCAGTCACCTCCATCGGCTCTCGCGAATAGACCACATCGGTAATATAGATCAGTCCGTCGGGATCAACCGCATACGACATGGAACAGAGGTAGTCATCCCCCGTATCGGCCGTATCCGTATAGTTTCCCCATCGTACCACATCGTGCGGCAGGAGATCATACTCCAACAGATTATCCCCGTAGAGCAGCCCATCACGCACCGAAGGCCGTCCCTGATACATACATTCGAATCGCAACGGATCGAGCCGGCGCTTGGCCTCCAGCAACTCCACACCATGCCAAGCCTCCCAAAGCGCCTCGCCCGGCTGTCGGGGGTCGATCTCGGTCGGATCGCCCGTCTTGAGCGCCTCGAAATTAAGATGCAACCACCCCTCCGGCGAAGGTCGCTCCAACTGGGTCCAGGCCATAAGATCAACAACAGGCTCCCGTTGAGAGATCATTCCGATCAGATCCTCCTCATGCCAACGCGTAAAGACAATCAACTCTCCCGAGTAGTTGTGCATACGGGTCTTGACCACCGACGTATACCACTCCCAGCAGTTCTCCCGAATGATCGGGGAATTGGCCTCCATGGCATCCTTGTAGAGGTCATCCAGAATAAAGCAGTCGACCCGGTTCCCGGTCAGTGAGCCTTCGCGCCCGACTGACAACAAACCGCCCCGATGGCCGATGATTTCGACCTCGTCTGCGGTACGCAGGTATTCCGGCGGCCGCGCTCCGTGCTTGATAGTCGTCTCGGGAAAAAAGGCGGCATACTCGGACGAATCAATAATACGCTGTACGCGGCGATTGAATTTCGAGGCCAACGAGGCCGAGTAGGAGGCAATTGCCAACCGAAGATCGGGATCGCGTCCGAGCAGATAGGCGGGCAAAAGGGTCGATGCCCCGACACTCTTGCCGTGCTGGGGCGGCATCGTCACAATCAAACGGCGGACACGCCCTTCGGCAAAGGCCTCCAGAATCCGATAGTAGGTTCGATGAAACCATTGTAATTCCAGAAAGGGATAGACGCCCGTGGCAAATTCACAAAAAGAGGGATTATCCCCCGCGCCCGATTCGGGTGCAGGGGATAAATCCTGCATGATGTCATACATATAAAAAATAGGATGCGATTACTCGCTTACGAATGCCGATCCAAAGCAAAACAATAAGATTCACCCATTGTCAAAAATATTGGGATTCGACAAGCCAATTTATATTCACTTGAATTTGTCCGCCCGAGGCACGGCGCTGCAGGCAGGAAGCGGACAGTAAAAGAAGATCGCAGGAGGCGCCGCTCCAAGGTAGGACTGAGCGATCTTCGGGAGTTGTCTGACGGAATCAGAAAAGATAGTGTTTCAACTCGGAGAACGAAAAATCGTTCGGGTGTTCACCTTCGGCATCAAAAGTGTGGAATTCCCACCAAACGGGAACTACATCCTCGATTCGATCGAAATCCCCTTCGGGAAAACGTTCCGTGTGCCGATAAATGATCAAACTCGCTATAAAACGACACTCTTTCGATCCGTAATCGAACGAAAAGGAGCCCGAATAGTAATTCTTCCCGCCGATCTCGTCCAGAAGTCTTTGAGCTACGATACCGTACAACTCCGGAATAACAGGATAGGTCATGGATCTGTTTTTTTTAAGATTATTTGGTATAGTGGAATAAATCACTT
>DWYR01000004.1 GCA_019118565.1 Candidatus Alistipes avicola
TATTCGACGGCACCCTGGGCCATATAGCGCAGAATGGTCGGGTTGGCATACTTGCGCGCACCCGACGAAACCTGCAGGATCACGGGCGACGAACACTCGACGCAAGCCTGGATGATCGCCTGCATCTGCTCCATGTTGTTGAAGTTAAAAGCGGGAATGGCATAGCCACCTTTGATTGCCTTGGCGAACATATCGCGGGTATTCACCAAGCCCAATTCCTTGTAAGATACCATAAACAAACAGTAGATTTAAAACAATATTTTAAATTATCAATCGTTTCGTTTTCACATTTTATACAAAGCTAAACAATATTTTCCAAAGAACCGCCTCGGTCCGGCATAAAAAACAGATTGACAAAAAAAAGCAGACAAGGACTCTTTTTCTGATTTGTTTTTTGTAAATTTGTCCATATTTGGCAAAATTTCAATTCAAAATAAAGTACTCACAATCATGTCGGAATTCATCTATCAAGAACCGTTCCCGATCGAAAGGGACAATACGCAGTATCGACTGCTGACCAAAGACTATGTCAAGGTCGTCGAGTGCGACGGACGCCGCATCCTGAAAATCGACCCGAAAGGACTCGAACTGCTGGCCAAGGAGGCCTACAACGATGTCTCCTTCTACCTGCGCGCCTCCCATCTGGAGAAACTCCGCCAGATCCTCGACGATCCCGAGGCTTCCGACAACGACAAATTCGTCGCCTACACGATGCTGTTGAACCAGGTCGTTGCGGCCGAAGGCGAACTCCCGACCTGCCAGGATACCGGTACGGCCATCTGCATCGGCAAAAAGGGCGAGGATGTCTATACGGGTGTCGATGATGCAGAGTGCATCTCGCGCGGCGTGTACGAGACCTACAAGGAGCGCAACCTGCGCTACTCTCAGGTCGTCCCCTTCTCCATGACCGACGAGAAGAATTCCGGCACCAACCTGCCGGCACAGATCGATCTCTATGCAACCAAAGGCAACGAATACAAATTCCTGTTCATTACCAAAGGTGGCGGTTCGGGCAACAAGACCTTCCTCTATCAGCAGACCAAGGCTCTGCTGAACGACCGTTCGCTCGAAGAGTTCTTCCGCACCCATATCAAAGACCTCGGCACGTCGGCCTGTCCTCCCTATCACCTGGCTGTCTGCATCGGCGGTACGTCAGCCGAGATGTGTCTGGCGACCGTCAAAAAGGCATCTGCCGGCTACCTGGACGAGCTGCCCACCTCCGGGAACGAGGGTGGCCGCTGTTTCCGCGACCTGGAATGGGAGGAGAAACTCCTCAAGATTTGCCGCGAAAGCGGTATCGGCGCTCAGTTCGGCGGCAAATACCTCGTTCACGACGTGCGGGTGATCCGCGCACCGCGCCACGCGGCCTCCTGTCCCGTCGGCATCGGCGTAAGCTGCTCGGCCGACCGCAATATCAAGGCAAAAATCACCGAGGAGGGTATCTTCCTCGAGCAACTGGAGAAAAACCCGGGCCGCTTCCTTCCGAAACAGGCTCCCGGCATGGCTCCGGCAGTCGACATCGACTTGGATCAAGGCATGGACAAGGTGTGTGAGATCCTCACCAAATATCCGATCAAGACCCGCCTGAACCTGCGCGGTACGCTCATCGTGGCTCGCGACATCGCCCACGCCCGCATCAAACAGATGCTCGACGAAGGCAAACCGATGCCCGAATACTTCAAGAAACACCCTGTTTACTATGCAGGTCCGGCCAAGACTCCGAAGGGAATGCCTTCGGGCAGCTTCGGTCCCACGACGGCCGGCCGTATGGACCCCTACGTCGATCTGTTCCAGTCACACGGCGGTTCGATGGTGATGGTAGCCAAAGGCAACCGTTCGCAGGAGGTAACCGATGCCTGCAAAAAACACGGCGGTTTCTACCTCGGTTCGATCGGCGGTCCGGCAGCCATTCTGGCCAAGGATTCGATCAAATCGGTTGAAGTGGTCGACTTCCCCGAACTGGGTATGGAGGCCGTCCGCAAGATCTACGTGGAGAACTTCCCAGCCTTCATCATCGTCGATGACAAAGGCAACGATTTTTTCGCGGATTTCAAACACTAAACGGTTTGATCCTGCCGTTATAGGATCGATAAGGAAACTGATTTTTAATGAAAGTTTTTTTCTGCAAAGCGACTTTTGCGCTGATTCTTGCAATCTTCGTCGGCTCTGTTGCAAGAGCCGACGAAGTTTCATTCAGTGCCAACGCCCCGATGATCGTATCGGCCGGAGAGAGTTTCCGCATAGAGTTCTCGCTCAATGCCGAACCCGACGACAATTCGTTCCAAGCCCCGGACTTTACCGGATTCGACGTATTGGCCGGACCGGCCATCTCGCGAGGCCAATCGATCCAGGTCATCAACGGAGCAATGACCAAAAGCATCAATTACACGATCACCTATGTGCTTCTTGCACAGCAGAGCGGCAACTTCACCATCGACCGTGCGTCGATCTCCGTCGGTAAAAAAAGTTACTCGACCCAACCGCTGACAATCGAGGTGACCGATCAACCTGCACGGCAGACCCCGCAGCCGCAAACTGGATCCACCACATCGTCCGGCCCGGAGATGCAAGCCGAAGCTCAGGAACGTATCGGTAAGGATGATTTAATGCTACGTCTGAGCGTCTCCAAACAATCGGTCTACAAAGGAGAACCTCTACTGGCAACCTTCAAACTCTACCGCCGGGTTCCGATCGTCGGTTTCGAGGAGATCAAATTCCCCTCGTTCAACGGATTCTGGACGCAGGACATCGACGTCTCGAATGCCCAGTGGCAGCGCGAGACCTTGAACGGAAAGGTCTATGAATCGACCGTAGTCAAGGAGTGCCTGCTCTATCCCCAGCAGGCCGGAACGCTTGTGATCGACCCGGCCTCGATTACGGCCATTGCCCAGATCGTCGTACAGAACGCCCGTCTGGCCGACCCCTTCTTCGGAGGCGGCCATGAAGTATACAACGTACGTCGTAAATTACAAACCCCTCGGGTAAACATCCAGGTCAAGGAGCTGCCCGCGGGTGCTCCGAGCAGTTTCACGGGAGCCGTCGGCCGATTCTCGATGGAAAGTTCCGTCTCGTCCGACCAACTGGCCGCCAACTCAGCCGGGACCTTCACGGTAAAGATCACCGGAACGGGTAACCTTCCCTTTATCCAGGCCCCTCGTCTGACATTGCCCAACTCCTTCGAGCAGTACAACGTCAAGACAACCGAATCGCTACGGAACTCCGTTAACGGGACAACCGGGTATCGCCAGTTCGAATACCCCTTCATTGCACGCGCCGACGGAGAGTATCGCATTGACTCGATCCTGTTTACCTACTTCAACCCGGCACGGAAGGAGTATGTCACCCTCACCTCCCCAACCTATCGACTCGAGATCACCCCGGATCAAAGTGGAGGCGAAAGTTACACGGCGAACCGTCGACTCTCCAAAGAGGATGTAGAGATGCTTTGCGAGGATATTCGGTTCATCCGACTGAACAATCCCCGACTCCACACCCAGCGCGAGCCGCTACTCTTCAGTGGACTCTACTTCGGACTGCTCGGCGTAATCCTCATTGTTTTCGCAGGAACTTATATCGCCCTGCGAAAACAGATTCGCGACAGCCAGAACGCTGCGCTGATTCGGGGCCGTCGGGCCAATAAGGTCGCCATCCAACGCTTCCGCGTGGCCAAGACCTATATGGAACAGCAGAACCAGCACGCCTTCTATGAAGAGATGTTGCGGGCACTGTGGGGATACATGAGCGACAAGCTGAACATCCCGGTAGCCAACCTGACCAAAGAGAACGTACGGGAAGAGCTTTTCAAGCGGGGAGACCTGACAAACGAGGCACAACTCTTCTCCGATCTGATCTCCCGTTGCGATGAGGCGCAATATTCGCCGGTCGCTTCAGCCCGGATGAGCGATGTATACCAAGAGGGACTCGACCTGATCTCCCGCATCGAATCCACCATCAAACGTTGAGAGCCATGAAACGATATATCATTCTGATTGTTCTTGCCTTATGGGGCATCACGGCATGGGGGCAACCCGTTCAAAAGGCCGATACGACAGCCGTCGCAACCGCTGAGATTGCAGAACAAACGGCATCGGATGTAACAAACCTTGCCCCCGAACGTCTGTGGGAACAGGCCAACACGGCCTATATCAACAACGACTTCCGCACGGCTATACAGCTCTACGAGGAGCTGCTTGCCGATGGATACGTCTCCTCGAAACTCTATTTTAATCTGGGCAATGCTTACTTCAAAGAGCATCGAGTCGGAGAAGCCATCCTGAATTACCATCGGGCTCTTCGTCTCAATCCGGGCAACGAAGACATACAATACAACCTTCGTGTAGCCGAGAAAAATACAAAAGACAACATCGAGGCCATTCCCGAATTCTTCGTCAAAAGTTGGATGCGCAGCATACGTCACCTGATGAGCGGCAATGCCTGGACACTCCTCTCGCTGGTGGTATTGGTTCTGATGCTCGGATCGGTCCTCTTCTACCTGCTTTCGCGCCGACTCATCTGGCGGAAAGTAGGATTCTACGGTACGGTAGTCATGCTCCTGCTGTTGATTCTGACCACCTCGTTCGCAGCAGCCGACCGACGCGAGACGATCGCCCGCAGTTCAGCCATCATCATGCGCGAGGCTGTCGCCATCAAGAGCTCTCCCGACCCGTCGGCCTCCGATCTGTTCATCCTGCACGAAGGCACGATGGTCGAGATCTCGAACCGGCTGGACAACTGGTGCGAGATAACCATCGCCGACGGCAAGAAGGGATGGATGGAATGTGCCAAACTCGAAACAATCTGATCATCCGCTCTAACTACACCGAAACACCGTGTCGAAACTTCTTCAAGACGTTACCGGCGAACTGTCGAAACTTCCGGGCATCGGACGCCGTACAGCACTCCGGCTCGCACTTCATCTGCTCCGAATGGAACCGGAATCGGTCAGTGAAATGACCCGCAGCATCGACCGCTTCCGCCAGGATATCAAACACTGCCAATACTGCAACAACCTCTCCGACGAGGAGATCTGCCCGATCTGCGCCAATCCCGAGCGGGATCACTCGACTGTTTGTGTCGTGGAGCAGGTAGCCGACGTACTCTCGATCGAGAATACCCGGCAATATCGGGGATTATACCACGTGTTGGGAGGTGTTATCTCTCCGATGCAGGGAATCGCTCCGTCTGATCTGAAAATCGACCTGCTGATGGATCGGATCGCACAGGGAGGAGTCAAGGAGGTGATTCTGGCCATTTCGACCTCGGTAGAGGGCGAGACAACGCTCTTTTATCTGTTGAACCGGTTGCGACAATACCCCCAAGTCAAGGTTACCTCGATCGCCCGGGGCATCGGGTTCGGCGACGAGTTGGAGTATGTGGACGAACTGACCATCACCCATGCCCTGATGAACCGCCGGGAGATCGAATAACAAACCAATAGAAAAAGCCCTCGAAAATCGAGGGCTTTTTCTATTTCTTTATTTCGGAATAAAAACTCTTCAATGCCTGACAGATCGACTCCCGATCAAACCCGGCAAGGGACTGCAACTGGGGAACCGAACCATGTTCGATAAATCGGTCGGGAATTCCGAGCGATTTAACCCGGACAGAGTACCCATTATCGCTGAAGAAGGCCGCAACAGCCTCTCCGACTCCACCGCGCACGGCTCCATCCTCGACCGTAACCACCCGTTTGAAATTACGTCCGACTTCGTGCAGCAACTCCTCGTCGAGCGGTTTGGCGAACAAAAGGTCGTAATGAGCCGGATTCGCCCCCTCCGCCACGAGTTGTGCAACCGCCTCCGCAGCCCGATTACCGGCCGTTCCGATCGACAGCACGGCGACCTCCTCTCCGGCTCGCAATCGGCGGCCTCGGCCAATCTCCAGGGCAACGAAAGGCTCCTCCCGCCAGGCAACCCCCTCTCCGTTTCCGCGCGGATAGCGGATTACAAAGGGATGATCAGCCTGCAGGGCCGTATACATCAGATTGCGCAAATCACGCTCATTCATCGGCGCGGCAATCGTCAGATTGGGCACCGTACTGAAATAGGCCAGATCGAATGCTCCGTGGTGGGTGGCACCATCTTCACCGACCAGACCGGCCCGGTCCAGACAAAGCACGACTGGCAACCGCTGGATCGCCACATCGTGGATCACATTGTCATAGGCACGTTGCATGAAACTCGAGTAGATGTTGCAGAACGGACGCAGTCCGGCTGCTGCCAATCCTGCCGAGAAGGTTACGGCATGCCCTTCGGCAATACCCACGTCGAAACAGCGGTCGGGCATCTCGCGCATCATAAGATCCATCGAACAGCCGGAAGGCATGGCCGGGGTAATTCCCACAATCCGCTCATCCCGACGCGCCAGATCGAGCAGCGTCTGCCCGAATACATCCTGGTAGCGGGCAACGGTCGTCTTGCTCAACAACCGTTCGCCGGTTTCTGGGTTGAACTTTCCGGGAGCGTGCCATACCGACTTGTTACACTCGGCCGGTTTGTATCCTTTGCCCTTCACGGTCATTACGTGCAACAGTTTGGCCCCTTCGATACGGCGCATGGCCGTCAATACCCGCACCAGCTCGGTCAGGTTATGTCCATCGATCGGACCGAAGTAGCGGAAATTGAGGCTCTCGAAGAAGTTGCTGTTGCGCAGAATTCCCTGCTTGACCGCGTTGCCCATCTTCTGACAAAGCCGCAACAGATGCGGAGTGCGGGAGGACATCACGCGCCACAGCCGGCGTTTGACGGCATTGTAGTGCATCGAGGTGGAGATCCGGAGCAGGTAGTTTTTCAGTGCCCCGGTAGCCTGGTCGATGGCCATGTTGTTATCGTTCAGAATAACCAGCAGGTCGGTCTGTTTGCTGGCTCCGGCATTGTTCAACCCCTCGAAAGCCAGTCCGCCCGTCATGGCTCCATCGCCGATGACGGCAACTACTTTGCGATGTTCCCCCTTGATTTCGGCCGCCTTCGCCATACCGAACGCCGCCGAAATCGACACCGAGGCATGCCCGCCGCCGAAAGCGTCATACCCGCTTTCGCACATACGAGGGAACCCACTGACACCATTCAACTTACGGTTTGTCCGGAAGGCCTCCCGACGCCCCGTAATGATCTTATGGGCATAGGTCTGATGCCCCACGTCCCAAACAATCTTATCCTCAGGAGTATTATAGACATAGTGAAGAGCAGCAGCCAGTTCGACCGCCCCCAGACTCGATGCCAGGTGCCCGGGATTGGCGGCACACTGTTCGATGATATATTGACGCAACTCGTCGCAATACTGACGAAGTTCCACCCCCGATAACCGTTTCAGGTCGGCCGGGGAATCGATCCGATTCAGAAGTGTATATTCCAAATGTTTCATGGGAACACAAAGATAGTGAAAGCCGAACGGCAAATGCAAACTTGTTTGCAAATTTGTCCGAGGCGCATCCTATTTTCCGTAAAGATACGGAAAAGCCGAGAAACAAACGCAAACTCGTTTGCAAATTTGTCCAAGGCACATCCGATCTTCTACAAAGATAGGTCGTCGGTACTGCATTTCCCCAAATTTTTCTTATCTTCGCGTAACTAAACCCTGATCCGAAAATGAAATACAAACGAATACTTCTGAAACTTAGCGGAGAATCCCTGCAAGGTCCTCAAAAATACGGCATTTCGACCGAAGTGCTCGACTCCTACGCCCGGCAGATTAAAGAGGCGCTCCAGACGGGCGTGCAGATCGGCATCGTCATCGGCGGAGGAAACATCTTCCGGGGGCTGCAGGGTGCCCGTAAAGGATTCGACCGCGTCAAGGGAGACCAGATGGGCATGCTCGCCACGATCATCAACTCGCTGGCCCTGCAGTCGGCGCTCGAGGATAACGACGTAAAGGCCAAAGTCCTCACCTCGATCCGGATGGAGCCCATCGGCGAATACTACTCGAAGGCAAAGGCGCTCGAATACCTCGAAGCGGGTTACGTAGTCATCATCGGCGGCGGAACGTCGAATCCCTACTTTACGACCGACTCGGCATCGGCCTTGCGCGGCATCGAGATCGAAGCGGATGTCATGCTCAAGGGCACACGCGTGAACGGCATCTATACGGCCGATCCGGAGAAAGACCCGACAGCTGTAAAGTTCGACGAAATTACCTTCGAGGAGGTTTATCAGCGCAATCTGAAGATCATGGACATGACCGCCTTCACGCTCTGCCGCGAAAACGGCCTGCAAGTGATCGTCTTCGATATGGATACTCCCGGGAATCTGGGAAAAGTTTTGGCCGGCGAACAGATCGGCACTCTTGTCAAACTGTAAAAACTACCGACTATGACCGCTACACGTAAAAAAGCAAACAACAAACGACTGCTCATACTCGTACTGCTGCTGATTGTCGTTATCGCCCTCATGTGGTTCCTGCCGAGTCCCGATGCGACACAGCCGAACAACGATCCGACGGCTACGACGGAACAGACAGCCGAGGAGGAGACCGATGAAAACACGACCCTTGTCAAGGTCGGCGACAAAGCTCCCGACTTCCGGGTCGAGATGTTCGACGGCACGACCTTCACACTCGCCAGCCTCGAGGGGAAAGTCGTTCTGCTCAACTTCTGGGCAACGTGGTGCCCACCCTGCCGCGACGAACTCTCTCGCGTTCAGAAGGATGTAATCGACCGCTTTGTCCGTCCGGACGGAGACTTCGTCTTCCTGCCTATTTCTCGTGGTGAGGCCCGCGAGACAGTTGCTGCATTCCGCGAGAAGATGGGGTATACTTTCCCGATGGGTCTTGACCCCGAGCAGCAGATCTACAAGCTCTACGCAAGCAACTACATTCCCCGTAACTTCCTGATCGGCCGCGACGGCAAGGTAATCGCCCTGACGGTCGGTTATGACGAGGAGGAGTTCAACCAGTTCCTCGAAACGATCGCGGCACAACTCAAATCGGACAACTAAAAACAACCGACATATGGATACCAAAACTATTATTTCCGAAGCCTCTGCACGCATGCAGAAAGCTGTCGACCACCTCGAAGAGGAACTTCTGAACATTCGTGCCGGTAAAGCGTCGCCTACGGTACTGAACGGAATCTTCGTGGAATACTATGGAACCCAGACTCCGATTTCGGGAGCCGCCAGCGTTACGGTACCCGATGCCAAAACGATCTTGATCCAGCCCTGGGACAAAAACCTGATCCGCAGCATCGAGAAGGCGATCATCGACTCCAACATCGGTCTGACCCCCTCGAACAATGGCGAGCAGATCCGCCTGTCGATTCCGCCCCTTACCGAGGAGCGTCGTAAGGATCTGGTAAAACAGGTACGCCAGGAGGCCGAAACGGCTCGTATCAGCCTGCGCAATGCCCGCCGTGACGCTGTCGAGGCGTTCAAAAAGGCCCAGAAAGAGGGCATGCCCGAAGATGAATCGAAAGACGGTGAGACTCAGGCTCAAAAGCTGCTCGAGAAGATGAGCAAGTCGCTCGACGCACTGATCGAACAGAAAGAGAAGGAGATCATGACAGTCTAACCCGATTGCTGCCAATAAAAAAATCCGCCTGTTGCAAAGCAGGCGGATTTTTTATCCGGCAAACTATAAAAAAAGGTCGCTGCTTCTGATCGAGCAGCGACCTTTTGTCAAATCCGGATAAACCCGACTTATTTGCGGGCAACCTTTGCGTAGCCGTAAATAGCCGTATCGCCCAACTCCTCCTCGATGCGGAGCAACTGGTTGTACTTGGCCATACGGTCCGAACGCGACATCGAGCCGGTCTTGATCTGACCCGAGTTCGTAGCCACGGCGATATCGGCGATCGTCGAATCCTCGGTCTCACCCGAACGGTGCGAGGTAACCGACGTATAACCGGCACGGTGAGCCATCTCGATGGCATCGAGCGTCTCGGTCAGCGTGCCGATCTGATTTACCTTGATCAGGATCGAGTTTGCGCACCCCATCTCGATACCCTTGCGCAGGAAATCCACGTTGGTAACGAACAGGTCATCACCTACCAACTGGCACTTGCCGCCCAACTCGTCGGTCAGCATCTTCCAACCATCCCAGTCGTTCTCGGACATACCGTCCTCGATCGAGTCGATCGGATATTTGGCAACCAGACTCTTCAGGTACTCAACCTGCTCCTTCGAAGTACGTTTTGCACCGTTGGCACCCTCGAACTTGGTATAATCATATACGCCATCTACATAGAACTCAGACGATGCGCAGTCCATGGCGATCGAAACATCGCCACCCTCGCACTTGCGACCCGGTTTGTAACCGGCCCGCTTGATCGCCTCGATGATGGACTCGATCGCATCCTCGGTACCCTTCAGTGCCGGAGCGAAACCACCCTCGTCACCTACAGCCGTCGAAAGGCCACGCTCGTGCAGCACCTTCTTCAGGTTGTGGAATACCTCGGCACCCATACGCAGGCCCTCACGATAGGTCGGAGCACCTACGGGACGGATCATGAACTCCTGGAAAGCGATCGGAGCATCCGAGTGCGAACCGCCGTTGATGATGTTCATCATCGGAACGGGGAGCGTCTTGGCATTCACGCCACCGATGTAACGATACAGCGGCAGACCGAAATAGTCGGCAGCAGCGCGGGCAACGGCCAGCGAAACACCCAGGATGGCGTTGGCACCCAGCTTCGATTTGGTCGGCGTACCGTCCAACTCGATCATCGTCTTGTCGATGCCTACCTGATCCGTTACGTTCATTCCGATAATGGCCGGAGCGATGATGTTGTTCACGTTCTCAACAGCCTTCTCGACACCTTTACCCAGGAAACGGCTCTTGTCACCATCACGCAACTCAAGCGCCTCGTGCTCACCGGTCGATGCACCACTCGGAACAGCGGCGCGGCCGAAAGCACCCGATACGGTTTTTACCTCTACTTCGATCGTCGGATTTCCTCGCGAATCGAGGATCTCTCTGGCATGAATCTCTACAATTTGCATAACTGTAATTTTTTAGTTTTATAAATCCCTCTAAATGTTCTCATTCAATTTATCGCCCGACTCTACTCTACCACAAAATATATGGCTGATCCGATATGGGCTCTGCGAAGTTCTCTTATCTACCTTTTCACCAAAGACTTCTTATCTCTTTGAGTCGGAAGTCGAATACTTCATCCCGCAAAGGTAATGCTTTTTACAGAGAATTTGTTAGCCAAATAACAATTTATCTATCACTCATTTAATAAAAACGAGAAAATAGCGGAAATATGATTCTCCAATGAGATTTTTTTCTACCTTTATCTTAACGAATGGAATTTTATAACCTCAAATTCATCTGAATATGAAAAAAACATTACTCTGTCTGCTGGCCAGCCTCGCGCTCTTCTCGACTGTGTCGGCACAGCACTACGAACGAAACATCATCGGCATCCGGGCCGGTCTGGACATGAGCAAAGTCTCGATGAAGGTCAATGACGGGACGATGAGGCTTGCCCCGCTGCGCACCTCGTTCCATATTGGCGTTACGGATCAGCTCCTGCTCGTCCGCGATACACCGCTCTACCTGGAGGCCGGGCTGATGCTCCACAACAAGGGCTTCAGCAGCAATCAGGACAAACTCCGACTGATGTACCTACAGATTCCAGTCATGCTCAACTACCATTTTGACCTCGGATTCGGCTTCAAGGCTATCCCGTTCGTCGGATTCTATTACGGGCTCGGCGTACACGGCAAAATGATACAGAAGACGGAAATAGGAGAGCTCAAAACCGATGTATTCGGTTCGGATCGTGCATTGAGCCGCTCGGACTTCGGCGCCCGGATCGGAGTAGGATTCTCCTACCGGAACTTCTATCTCGGTGTCGGATATGAAGGCGGATTCGTCAATTTCCGGCATAACGACGTAGACGGCATCATGATGCGCAACCGTACCTGGACGCTGAGCGTTGGTTACAACTTCTAACCGGTTCCGCAGCAAACAAAGAGAGCGGGAATGCAGATTGCACTCCCGCTCTCTTTTTGTATTGAATCAATTATTTCAGATTCTTCAGACGAATCTTCTCGAGCATGTCGTCGGTCATGCTCGACAGATCCCACTCGGGTTTCCAACCCCACTCCTCGCGAGCGCAAGTATCATCGAGCGAGTTCGGCCAGCTCTTCGCAATAGCCTCTTTCACCGGATCGATGTTATAATCCATCGTGAACTCAGGCATGCGCTTCTTGATCTCGGCATAGATGATCTCCGGCGTAAAGCTCATCGAAGCGATATTGAAGCTGTTGCGGTGAACAAGTTTCGCAGGATCGGCCTCCATCAACTCCACGCAGGCACGAAGTGCATCGGGCATATACATCATATCCATGTAAACGTCGCCCGGAACCGGACAGGTGAAACGACCCGAACGAATAGCCTCGTAGTAGATCTCGACAGCGTAGTCGGTCGTACCGCCACCCGGCAGCGTAACGTTCGAGATCAGACCCGGGAAACGTACCGAACGGGTATCGACCCCAAAGCGGGTGTGGTAGTAGTCACCCAGCATCTCACCCGAAACCTTGCAGACACCATACATCGTCGTCGGACGCATTACAGTATCCTGCGGCGTCTTATCCTTGGGAGAGGTCGGACCGAAAGCACCGATCGAGCTGGGCGTGAAGAGTGCACAGTTGTAAAGACGTGCAACCTCGAGCGAATTCAGCAAGGCACCCATGTTGATCTGCCATGCGGTCTGGGGTTTCGCCTCACCTACTGCAGAGAGCAGGGCTACCAGGTTGAAGATCGCATCGACTTTCTGGCTCGAAACCAACTCAGCCATAGCCGTTGCATCCAAAGCGTTCAACACTTTGAACGGACCGGACTCTGCGAGTGCAGGACACTCACGAACATCGGTTGCGATTACATTATCGTTCCCGTAGATTTTACGGAGGTAAACCGTTAATTCGGAACCGATCTGGCCGCCGGCCCCGACTATTAAGATTCGTTTCATACGCTTTATGTTATAATTCGTTGCACAAAGATAGCAATTTGATTGTTAGTTGTGCTCTTTCATGCGTAATTTTATTTCAATCTGAAACCATTTTCCCATATTTCCATTAAATGGACAAACGAGCCGAAGGAAAAAAGTCGTGAATATTTTTTGCAAATTCATTTTTGTTGTATACTTTTGCACCACGTTATCGACAACGATGTTGCTGTTGTAGCTCAGTGGTAGAGCACTTCCTTGGTAAGGAAGAGGTCACGAGTTCAATCCTCGTCAACAGCTCTTGGAGAGGGAATTATCTTGAGATAATTCCCTTTTTTCATCTACATCCGAAGCGGAAAGGCAGATTAGGTTAGCTGCCGATGCTAATTACAAAATTAAAACGTCCGGTAAAGAACCGGACGTTCTGGGAAAGGAGTAAATTATTCCCCGTGGCAGGAGTAGCGCAAAACCGGATTGCGGACAAACTGTTCGAGGGCATGGCATTCCGCCTCGGTCATCGGCTCCGGGTAACTCATCAGAATCAACTGATGCGGCTCACAAGGCCGTTGGAAAGAGGGGTGAATGTAGAGATAGTCATTGGCAATGAAGCCCATTCGCTCATAGAAACGCTGGCGGCGTTGGGCAATCTCCGTCTCGGGCGGATCGATCTCCAGCACCACACGTCCGAACCGCTGGCAAAACTCCGCCAGAACACGACTTCCGATATTGACACCCCGCATCGTGGGAAGAATCGCAAAATGCTCGGCATAGGCATATCCGGGGGCATGCCAATAGTAGAAGAGCCCGACGAACTCGCCATCGAGCCAGATCCCGTCTGCCGTAAAGCGCGGATCCTCCAAAGCCCGCAGATGATCGGCAAGCGACCGGATCTCCTTGCGCGGGAACGACTCCTCATACAACTTCCAGGCCTCCTCCCATCCGGCATCGGAGGGTGATCGGAAAGATTTGAATTCCAAAATATTTTCCATGATATTTTTACGATTCTTTATTAACGGGCAATGACCTCTAAAAAAGGAATACAAACACTCGGAGAGAAAAAAATATTCTCTCACGAAAAGTCGTCAAGGAATCCAATCGGAGAAAGATTCAGACGCGATTAATCCAAGCCACCCTCAGCAGCAAACTCCTCGATCGAACGTTTGAAATGTTCGATCGTCTCCCGCATCGAAACGAAAGACTTGCCTCCGGCGGCATTGCGATGACCTCCGCCGTTAAAATATTTCCGGGCAAAAAGATCCACATTGACCCCGCCACGCGAACGAAGCGAGATCCGAATAAATTTACGATGGGCGATGAAGATCGCCGAGAGTTTCATCCGTTTGATCGTCAGCGGATAGTTGACAAAGCCCTCGCTGTCGCCCGGCTGAAACTGGAACCGCCGCATCTCGCTCTCAAGCAACGACATATAGGCGACCGTCCCGTCGTGAATCACCTCCATCTTCCGGTTGATTGCATAACCGAACAGCCGGGCACGCCCCTCCGTATAAGCATTGTATACGTTATTGTGAATGGAGGGAATATCAATCCCCGTTTCCGCCAGAACCGCAACAGCCCGATACAGTGCTGGCGTAAGGAAAGAGAACGAGAAGTTACCCGTATCGGTCATCATCCCCACATACAACACCTCTGCCATATTTTTGGTGATCGCCTTTATCCCCAACATTTTTTCGATCATCGAATAGACGACAAACGCGGTGCTTGAAGCATCGGGATAAGAGAAAGAGAGATCGAATCCGGGAGGCGGCGACAAATGGTGATCGATCAAAATCCGACGAGCCGTCGTATTGGTCTCGATCACTTCGCCCAGTCCTTCAAGTCGTGAGATCGCATTGAAGTCGAGGCAAAAAATCAAATCGGCCTCCGCCACCACACGCCGGGTTAGTCCGGTCTCGTCATTTTTGAAAGAGACCACCGTATCTATTCCGGGCATCCAATCGAGGAAATAAGGGTATTTATTGGGAATCAAGCAAGTCACTCTATGTCCCATCCTTTCCAATACATCGCGCCAGGCCAATGACGAACCCACCGCATCCCCGTCGGGATTGGTATGCGACACGATTACGATATTTTGTCGGGGGTTGGCCAGCAACCCGCTCAGTTGTTTGAGATCTTCTTGACGAATTTCCATATATGCAAATATAACAAGAACTCTCGAACTTTCACCAAAATTCAGGCAAATAAAGCAATCCGTTGCCGATAACGAAAGCTCCCCGGCCGAAAGAGGATCATCCGACAAGCCCCCGATCCTTCCGTCAAAGGCCCTTTCTTTCCTCGCGAAAATTAATATTTTTGTAACAAGATTCTCTTTTCTTTGTCATACTTATAATATTATTACAATAGACATGGAAAAAAAGAAGGGACAGCGACCTTATCTGGAACGCGATATTAGCTGGATGTATTTTAACCGGAGAATCCTGCAGGAAGCTTGCCGGGAAGAGGTACCTTTGTTGGAAAGATTGTCGTTTTTAGGAATATACTCGAACAATCTGGACGAATTTTTCCGGGTACGGGTAGCCTCCCAGAACAGAGTTGCCGAGTGGGACGACAAATCCGCGAACACCGAGTCCAAACTTGCGAAAAATGTCGTAAAGCATATCAACAAGCTAAATAACCAATACAACAAGGACTACGAGGTCGCGGTCAAGCAAGTTTGCCAGGATCTCGCCGATAAAAACATCTTCTTGATTTCCGATACCGAAGCCGACGAGGAACAACTCGCCTTCATCAGCCGGTATTACCGGGAAAAGATCGACGAACTGATCGTCCCGATCTGGTTTTCCTCCGTCAGACATCTCGACTACGAAACGGATGAGAGCATCTATCTGGCCGTCAAAGCAAAAAAAGTTTCAAAAAACGGGAAGGTCGGTTACGACTATACCTATTTCGAACTCCCCGTACAGAGCTGCGGACGTTTCGTCCGACTCCCGGACCGAGAGGGCAGAAGCTACATCATGTATCTGGACGATGTAGTCAGATGCTCTTTACGCACCATATACGAAGGATTGAATTACGTTTCATTCGAAGCATATACCTTCAAATTCACGCGGGATGCCGAGATGGAGATCGACAACGACCAACGGAACAGTATTCTTCAAAAAATATCCAAAGGGCTAAAAACCCGCAAAAAAGGGGAGCCGCTCCGTGTCGTATACGACGGGAATATGCCGAACGACCTACTTCGGAAAGTACTCACCAAACTGGATCTGGACAAAACGGACACCGTCATCCAGAGCGGTCGCTACCAGAACCACAAAGACCTCATGCGTTTTCCCGACTGCGGGAGAAAAGATTTGCAATTCGCCTCCATGCCGGCGATCATCCGCAGCTCTTTTGACGGAGACGGAAGTATTCTGGACAAGATACACCTCCAAGATCGATTCCTGCATGTTCCCTATCACAGTTTCGATTCGTTCATCCGGGTTTTGCACGAAGCGGCTGTAAATAAAAAAGTCAAGAGCATCAAAATCACGTTGTACCGATTGGCCAAAGACTCCAAAGTTGTCCGAGCTCTCATCGGAGCTGCACGGAACGGGAAAAAAGTGACCGTCGTCATCGAGCTATTAGCCCGATTCGATGAAGAGTCCAATATGGTCTGGGCCCAAAAACTTCAAGATGCCGGCGTAAAGGTCGTATTCGGTGTCGAGGGATTGAAAGTGCACTCGAAGGTCCTGCATATCGAGATGAAAAAAGAGGCGAATATCGCCTGCATCAGTACTGGAAATTTCCACGAAGGAAATGCAAAAAGTTACACCGATTGTATCTTGATGACAGCAGCCTCTCCCATCGTCAACGAAGTCGCCAAGTTGTTCCAATTCATTGAAAAGCCCTATATCCCCGTTCGGTTCAAGGAACTACTGGTCTCTCCGAACGATATGAAACGTCGCTTTCTCTCCCTGGTCAACAACGAAATAAAAAACCACAAAGCGGGGAAACCGGCCTATATCAAAATAAAGATCAACCATATCACGGACCCCATAATGGTTGAAAAACTCTACGAAGCGGCTTATAACGGGGTTGAGGTTCGTCTTTGCGTCCGAGGCAACTGTTCGCTCATCCCATCGAAACTTTCCCCCCAATACGACCTCCGCATCAACGGAATCATCGACCGCTATTTGGAGCACTCCAGAATCTTCGTCTTCGGTGCCGGAGGACGGGATGAGGTATTCATCGGATCGGCCGATTGGATGCCCCGCAATCTCGACAATCGAATCGAGGTCATAACCCCCATATACGATCCGACCATCAAGCAAGAGATGATTCGCATCGTGGACTACGCCCTTCGCGACACTCGTCAGGGACGCCTGGTCGACGGGACCGGAGAGAATGCAGCGTGGAGCTGCGACGATCCCCTGCCAACCGGCTCCCAAAAAGCACTTTACGACTATTATCTCAACCTCGAAAAAGAGGAAGCACAGTAAGGATCAAGCAATGATACGGATCAGCCCCAAAAAACAGGCCGTCCATCTCCAAAAAAACAAAAAATCATGGAAGAGATCGAAGAAAAAAACGATAACAAAACTGTCGAGTATATCGAGACAGGAGTCACTTATGCCGCCATAGATATTGGATCGAATGCGGTCCGACTGCTGATCAAACGACTCAACAATCCAGACACCCTCCCCGTTTTCAACAAGGTCCTGCTTCTCCGAGTTCCGTTAAGGCTCGGGTTCGATGTATTTTCATCCGGAGAGATATCCGAACGCAAGCACAAGGATCTCATCCGGCTGATGAAAGCCTACAAACACCTGATGAAAATATACGATGTCGCCGACTACCGTGCCTGTGCGACCTCTGCCATAAGGGATGCCGCAAACGGATCGAAGATCATCAAAAGCGTCGAAAAAGCATCGGGAATCCGAATCGAGATTATCGACGGACAGGAAGAGGCCCGAATGATCTACAACAATCACATCGAAACGATGAAGGGGCATAAAGGTAATTTCATGTATGTAGATGTCGGGGGTGGCAGCACGGAGATCAATCTGCTCACAGACGGAGTCCTTGTCTGCTCGCGCTCATACAATATCGGGACCGTCAGAATCCTTAACGGAGCTGTTCTCGAAAGCGAATGGAACAGGTTGCGCCGGGATATGAAAGATCTCGCAGCATCTTATCCGGACATCAATCTCATAGGATCGGGAGGGAATATCAACCGACTCTTCAAAATGGCAGAGCACCGCGACAAACGTTATCCAAGAATGACGGTCGCCTCCCTGAAGGCTCTCTATGAGAAATTACAACCCCTTTCGGTAGAAGAACGGATGGAAGAATATAACATGAAGCAAGACCGTGCGGATGTCATCGTTCCCGCCGGCAATATTTTTCTGACCATCGCAGAGATAACTCGTTCCACTTACATTTATGTCCCTGTAATCGGACTTTCGGACGGAATCATCGATGAACTCTATACGAAACACAAGTCCGGACTCGCTCTTCAAGGACGGATGAAGGAGACCGACAAATCCGATCTGAAAAAAGACAAAGGATAGAGAGAGCCCTTCTTCCCACAAATGCCGGACAAGGCCGTCGATCTCGACTTCGGTCGGACGACGGTCTTGTTCTGCATCATACCTATATACCACGTCCTCAAAAATAGATCGACACCCTCTTCCCCGAAAGGTCGAGAAACAATCGCCCGATCTGCTTAAGGCAGATCGGGCGACAATGATCAGAGATTGTAGTCTCTATTTGTTCAACGGCATTTCACGCGGCAGCATCAACATACCTTTCGGGCCACAAGCATTCGGAAGATTGATGCTCTGATCCATTCTCAGATTCAGTCCGCAAACCGCCTTGCGCGATAGCGAAGCAGGGGCCTCTCCGGTAATCAACGTCAAAGCCTGAGCAATGCAAGGATCGGCAGCCTCTCCGAAATCGGAATATCCGTTTGATCCCCAGTCGTCTACCGGGTAGTTCGGTGCAATACCGTTCGGATCGACCGAATCACCCATGGCATTGTAAGTTTGGAACGTAATCGGGCACAAGTAGAATTGTCCGGTACTGGTTGTGAAAGAGGTAGGCTCCATGCCGACATTCTTTCCGTTGGTGGTAGAGCCGATCAGAATAACGTCAACACCAACACCTTTCAAAGAACCGATTACCGCTTCGCTCGACGAAGCCGTATTATTCGACACGATTACGTAAACACGCGGAAGATCCAGGGCATAGGGTTTCAAATCCACGCCGAAATAAGCCTCATCGTATGCAAATTTCTCATAGAAAAGCTTTTTCGAAGAATCGTACGTCATATTGGTCTGAGTAGCCGTGGCTTCGGGTGTCTCCATACGGGCATCGTTATAACGATAATATTGGAAGACCTGCCCCTGACAAGCATTACCGCCGATGCAAGTCGAGATCATTTTGGCCGTAATGACATGACCGCCGCCATTCATGCGCAGGTCGAGAATCATATCGTTCACCCCGGCAGCCTTGAACGACTCGAAAGCGCTCAATACATCATCGTCATAGGCGGCCTCGAATCCGGAATAAGCCAAGTAACCGATCTTTTTCCCGCCCTGTTCGATCACCTTCGAACACAGAACAGGATTTTCATAAATCGCCTTGGAGGTAATTTGCACCGGTTCGGAATTTTCGTCGTTGAGCGTCAATTCGATCGTCTTGTTGTTGGTCGGATAGATCAACGTATTGGCATAATTCTGGATATTGCTGCGAGTCAAGGACTGCCCATTGACTTTCAAAATAGTCGTTCCTCGATGAATGCCTGCTTCGGCCGCCGGAGTATCGGGATATACGCCCTCTACGACAAGCGCATAAGCCATTCCATCCTCCGCCTGGTATTCCGTAGCCACGAATTTCATGAATCCGAATCCATAATACATCTCCTTGGAAATTCCATGGCCTACTCCACGCGAAGAGACTGAATTATATCCAGCCGAACTGAGTTTCTGGATATAAGAGTAGAGCTGCCAGTAGCCGTTGCGCATTTTTTTGTCGAACGTATTGGTTTTCATGCTCATAAGAGTGTTCGTCAAAAAATTGTCATACGACTGGTCGTAATTCAACGTCAGGGTTTGGTACTCTTCGTTCCAAAGATAATACGCTTGGAGATAAGCGTCTACGAACATATTGATCTCCTCGTTAGCGGTTTGCGGAGGAGGAGTCGGATTGAAATTTTTGGGTTTCTCGTCTTTGGTGCAGGCAGTCATTGCCACGAGCAATGCGGACAACGCCACACACCGTAAAACAGCATAAAAACTTTTCATAAAGGTTAAAGTTAAGTGTATTAAATTAAATGTTGTGGATTCGATGTTTATTGTCCTGAGCATACTTGCGACACCAGGCGGAGATTCCGCACTCGGCACACTTCGGAGCGCGCGCCGTACAAACATAGCGTCCGTGCAAAATCAACCAATGATGGGCTTTGGGGAGCAAGTGCGACGGGATATGCTTCTCCAGGGTCAGCTCGGTCTGGAGCGGAGTTCGAGAGCGGGTCAGACCGATGCGGTTCGAAACCCTGAATACGTGGGTGTCGACAGGCATCACCTCCTTGTTCCAGATCACCGCTCCCACGACATTGGCCGTCTTGCGTCCCACACCCGGCAAACGTTGCAGCTCCTTCAGATCGCTCGGCACCTTGCCGTCGAACTCCGAGCAGAGCATACGAGCCATGCCCGCCAGATTCTTCGCCTTATTGTTCGGATAAGAAATACTCTTGATATAGGAATAAATCTCCTCGGGCGAAGCCTCCGCCATTGCCTGCGGAGTAGGATATGCTTCGAACAGAGCAGGAGTCGTCATATTGACCCGTTTATCGGTACATTGTGCCGACAAAATGACGGCCACCAACAACTCGTACGGCGAACGGTACTGCAACTCGCTCTCCGCAACGGGCACATGCTCTTCAAACCAGGCGATCACGCCGTCGTATCGCTCCTTCAGAGTCATTATTCTATATAACTAACTGTTTTACAGAATATTCTATATTTTTGTCAGTTTAGCGAACTTTGCAAGTAACGTTTTTTCTCCGAAATCTGCAAATTCTACGACCAATTTATGATCGGCCGCAAGCGTTTCGATCCGTTTTATGACACCTTTTCCGAACTTCAGATGATTCACCCGGTCTCCGACGGCATACTCGCCGCATCGGCCGGCAGCCGGGGCCTGAGTCAGCGAATCGCCGGCCTGACGAACTCCCAGACTACGCATGTTGCGGGTCGAAGGGGTTGGCTGCACCACCACCGGACGGGTGACGGGGCGGGGTGCATCGGCCGGTTTCTGCTGGTAGCGATAGTCGAAACGGCGGCGCAGCTCATCCAGCGCCGATCCCTCCCGACGGTCCACCGGACGCTGGATCGACTCCCGACGTTCGGGATCGGGCTCCATCTCCAGATAGCGGGGATCGATCTCGCGCAAGAAACAGCTCGGACGCGAAAACTCCATGTTGCCCCATTTGAAACGCATCTCGGCAAAGGAGAGAGTGGCCAGTTTCTTGGCACGCGTCAAAGCCACATAAAAAAGACGGCGCTCTTCCTCGAACCCATCGGGGGTCTCGGCAGCCCGCTGAGAGGGAAAAAGATTCTCTTCCAGACCGACAATGTAGACGAATTCGTATTCCAAACCTTTGGCTGAATGAACAGTCATCAAGGTCACCTTATCCCGGTCTTGCGGATCATCCTTGTCCATATCGGTCATCAGCATCACTCCCTGCAACCACTCCTCGATGGTTGCCCGCTCATCCTCCTGCCGTTCTCCGGCCCGTATCTCCGCTTCGCGCTGCTCATGGAACAGCTGCATCGAATTGAGCAACTCCTCGATATTGTCCAGGGCGCTGGTCGCCTCCGGCGTATTTTCGTTTCGATATAGTCCGATAATTCCCGAGCGGGTCGCAATTTCAAGACCCAACTCATACAACCCCTTGTGGGCACGGGCAAGCGACAACTCGCGAATCAGCGTCACGAAATCGGTTACCTTGCGGACAATAGCCTTCTGGACGGGATCGGAAACAGGTTCTGCAACCAAAGCATCGACAGCCTCCCACATCGAAAGACCGCGCGACTGGGCCAACTGTGCGATCCGTTCGACGGTCGTATCACCGATTCCACGCGCCGGATAATTAACGATCCGACGGAAGGCCTCATCATCGAGGGGGTTGATCACCAATCGGATGTAGCTCAACAGATCCTTGATCTCTTTATGTTCATAAAAGGAGTTTCCCTTGTAGATACGATACGGAATTCCTTTGTGGCGCAACGCCTCTTCAAGTGCCTGAGACTGGTTGTTGGTCCGATAAAGGATTGCCGCCTCAGACCACGAGCTGCCCGACTCGCGAATCCTGTCGCGCAGATCGCCCACGACCAGTTCGGCCTCCTCTCGATCGGTATAGGCCCGCAGCACGCGGATCTTGTCGCCCACCTCTCCTTCCGAAAAGCAGTGCTTCTCCATCCGTTTCGAATTTCGGGCGATCACCGAGTTGGCCGCATCGACGATCGTACGGGTCGAACGGTAGTTCTGCTCCAGCTTGAAGACCTTTGCTCCCGGAAAATCCTTCTTGAACGAAAAGATGTTCTCAATTTTCGCCCCCCGGAAGGAGTAGATCGACTGTGCGTCGTCCCCCACTACGCAAACATTGCCGTGACGTTCCGACAGTCGTCGGATAATCACATACTGGGCATAGTTGGTATCCTGATACTCGTCGACCAAGATGTATTTGAACTGCTCCTGATAGCGTGCCAGCACATCCGGACAATCCCGGAGCAGGATATTGGTCTGCAACAGCAGATCATCGAAATCCATCGCACCGTTCTGCTTGCAGCGCTTGCAGTAGAGGTTGTAGATGTTTCCGAACTCGGGAATCTGCAACCGCCGATCCTCGGTAGCGAGGGTCGTGTTGGCCAGATAGGCTCCGGGGGTTATCAGGCAGTTCTTCGCGTAGGAGATCCGCGAGGCAAGCATATTGGGCTTATATTTCTCATCGGGAAGCTGGAGCTCCCGCACCAGGGTCTTCAGCAGACTTTTGCAGTCGGTCGGTTCGTAGATCGTAAAGGTCTGGGGGAAGCCGATCCGGTCGGCGTTTTCACGCAGGATACGCGAGAAGACCGAGTGAAAGGTTCCCATCCGGATATAACGGCTCCGGCCGTCAGGCAACATCTGGGCGATCCGTTCGCGCATCTGCTCGGCCGCCTTGTTGGTAAAGGTAAGGGCCAAAATATGATACGGAGCCACCCCCTGTTCGATCATATAGGCGATCCGCGAGGTCAGCACCCGGGTTTTGCCGGAACCGGCCCCGGCTATGATCAACGAGGCGGAGTCGTAGTTCTCCACCGCCTCGCGCTGGGCTGCATTCAGCCCATCCAATATCTTCGATTCCATGAAGGGCAAAGATAAACAATTTGCAAGGAAGATAAAACAACGTATCGCAAATATCCTCCGATTCGGGTAACTCAGGCACGGAACTTTTTACATCTCAAGCAAAAAAATTACAAGCCGCTCTTCCCTGCCGCAGGTTTCGGCAACAACGGGTTGTAAAATCCGATTTTTTTTACTATTTTGCAATAATTTCAGCGAGGCAGCGTTGCTTAAATACCACTTCGAATCCAAGAATATCAAAAAAATAACATATCGAACAAAAATGAGTGAAGTCATCAACATCAAAGAGCTCAACGAGCGAATCGAACGCGAGAGCGTCTTTGTCGACACCCTGCGCAGCGAAATGGGCAAGGTCATTATCGGACAGAATCACCTGGTGGATACCTTGTTGATCGGTCTGCTTTCAAACGGGCACATCCTGCTGGAGGGCGTACCCGGACTGGCGAAAACCCTGGCGATCACCACGCTGGCCAAAGCCGTGGATGCCAACTTCTCGCGCATCCAGTTTACCCCCGACCTGTTGCCTGCCGACCTGATCGGTACGCTGATCTACTCGCAGAAGAACGAGGAGTTCATGGTCAAGAAAGGTCCCGTATTCGCCAATTTCGTGCTGGCCGATGAGATCAACCGATCTCCGGCCAAGGTACAGTCGGCCCTGCTCGAAGCGATGCAGGAGCGGCAGGTAACCATCGGCGACGAGACCTACCCGCTGCCCGAGCCCTTCCTGGTACTGGCGACCCAGAACCCGCTCGAACAGGAGGGAACCTACCCGCTGCCCGAGGCACAGGTCGACCGATTCATGCTCAAGGCCAAGATCTCCTATCCGCAGAAACAGGAGGAACGCGACATCATGCGCATGAACCTGCAGGGGGGCGGACTTCCCAAAGTAAACAAGGTCATCTCACCGGAGGACATCGTCAAGGCGCGCAGCATTGTCGAGGAGGTCTACATGGACGAGAAGATCGAGAAGTATATCATCGACATCATCTTCGCCACGCGCGAACCGGCCGAATACAATCTGCAACGCCTGCAGTCGCTGATCGCCTACGGCGGATCGCCGCGTGCCTCGATCTCTCTGGCCAAGGCGGCCCGTTCGTACGCCTTCATCCGTCGCCGCGGCTATGTGATTCCGGAGGATGTGCGTGCCGTCTGCCACGATGTGCTGCGCCACCGTATCGGACTCACCTACGAGGCCGAAGCGGAGAACATCTCTTCGGAGGAGATCATCACCGATATTCTGAACAACGTAATCGTTCCGTAGTACGATGCAGGAGACCGAAAACGATATCCTGAAACGGGTCCGCAAGATTGAGATCAAGACACGGGGACTCTCCAACGAGATCTTCGCCGGGAAGTACCATACGGCTTTCCGGGGACGCGGCATGTCGTTTTCCGAGGTACGGGAGTACCGGTTGGGGGACGACGTGCGCGACATCGACTGGAACGTCACGGCCCGTTCGCGCAAACCCCACATCAAGATCTACGAAGAGGAGCGCGAACTGACGATGATGCTCCTGGTGGATGTCAGCGGATCGCGCATGTTCGGCACGACCGACCGGTTGAAGAAGAACATCCAGACCGAGATCGCCGCCGTGCTGGCCTTCTCCGCCGCCCAGAACAACGACAAAGTGGGTTGTATCCTCTTTTCGGACCGCATCGAGAAATTCATCCCGCCCAAGAAGGGACGCAGCCACATTCTGGCGATCATCCGCGAACTGGTGGGTTTCCAGCCCCAATCGCAGAAGACCCGCATCTCGGAGGCGCTGCGCTACCTGACCAACGTCAACAAGAAGCACTGCACGGCCTTTCTGCTCTCGGACTTTCTCGATCCGGAGCGGGATCTCGAAGCGCTCAACGATGCCCTGAAGATCGCCGGAGGCAAACACGACATCGTAGGCATTCGGGTCTGGGACCGTCGGGAGGCCGAACTACCCAACGTCGGGATCCTCGAGCTACAGGATGCCGAGAGCGGTCGAAAAGTGTGGGTGGACAGCTCCTCGGCCCGCGTGCGGGAACATTACGCCCGCGTCTGGCAGGAGCGGAGCGAGAAGATCCTCTCGACGCTCAAGCACAACCGCATCGACGTAGCCGAAGTCTCGACGGGCGACGACTACGTAGCCGAACTGATCAAACTATTCAAAGAGCGATGAAAAGGGTAAAAACCGCATTGATCATACTTCTGTTGGCAGGAGGCATTTCGACGCTGCAGGCCGCCCGACCGACCATCACGGGGCGTGTCGAACCCGACAGCATCATGATCGGAGACCGTTTCGATGTGGTGATCGACGTGGAGCGGGACCTGGTACAGGTCGTCGAGTTTCCCGTCTACACACCCGCTCCGGAGAGCGGACTGGAGATCTACCAGTCCCATCCGGTCGACACACTCCAACGCGATGGACGTAAGCTGGTGCTGCGCAAACGCTACACCCTGGCCGCTTTCGAGGAGGGAGATTTCAACATGGGAGTAGCCCAGGCCCTCTACCTGGACAAAAACATCGTGGATACCCTCTCGACCGCCGATTCGCTTCGCCTGCACGTGGGCACCTTCCAGATCGACTCGACCTCACAATCGATCTACGACCTCAAGCCGCAGCGCACGCTGCCGTTCAAATATGCCGAAATTGCCGGATACGTCTGGTGGGCGTTGCTCGGGCTGGCCCTGCTCGCCGGAGCCATTCTGCTGGCCGACCACCTGTTGAAACGTTACGGCAAAAGATTCCGCGACATCTTCCAGCCGGCTCCGCCCCAACCGCCGCATGTAGTGGCCATCCAGGCACTCGAGACGCTCCACAGCCAGAAACTGTGGCAGAGCGGTCGATATAAGCAATACTACTCGACTCTGACCGACATTCTGCGTACCTACCTGGCCGGACGATACGGATTCGGAGCGATGGAGATGACCTCGGACGAGATTCTGCAGGCAGTCCGCCGTTACGAACTACCGCAAAAGAGCGTCATGGATCTGAACACGATCCTGCGCAGTGCCGACCTTGTGAAGTTTGCCAAGGCGATGCCCGATTCCGAGCAGAACGAAGATTGCTATCTAAAAGCCTTCTATTTCGTCGAGGAGACCAAACCGAAAGAGATAACCGAAGAGGAGGACGAAGAAGAGCCCCAACAATAGGATATTTATGCGAAAAACGATCATACTGTCCGCCCTGATGCTGCTCGTTGCCGGCAGCGTTTCGGCACAGAAATACCCCGAACGCAGCCAAGTCCGCAAAGGGAACCGGGATTATGCCAAGGAGCGCTACGAGCAGAGCATCGAGCACTACACGAAAGCGCTGGAGTATGCCCCGGAGAATTTCGAAGCGGGCTACGACCTGAGCAGCGCACTCTATCGTACCGAAAAATACGAGGAGGCCGCCAAGCGACTCCAGCAGCTGGCGCTCGATTCGACCCGCACGGAAACGGAGCGTGCCGAGACCTACTACAATCTGGGTAACGCCCAGTTCAAACAGCAGAAGTTGCAGGAGGCACTCGAAAGCTACAAGAACTCGCTGCGGCTGAATCCTTCGGATCAGGAGGCCAAATACAACTACGCCTACACCAAACGGCTCCTGGAACAGCAACAACAGCAGAATCAGGATCAAAACAAGGATCAGCAACAAGATCAGAATAAACAGGACCAGAATAAAGATCAGAATAAAGACCAGAACCAGAATCAACAGCAGGACAAGAACCGGGACCAGCAGGATCAACAGAATCAACAAGATCAGCAGGACGGGCAGGATGATCCGAATCAGCAGGGGGATAATCCACAGGATCAGCCCCAGCAATCCGACCGAAACGGCAAGAGTCGTCCCGGCGAGGGTATTGCCCCCGAGGAGCAGGAGCGAATGCTGGATGCCATCCAGGCCCAGGAGGACAAGACCCAGGAGAAGCTCAAGGAGAAGGCCCGGGTTGTGGTTCGCGGAGGCAAGAACTGGTAACGAATAAACGACAAGCGAAGAAGATATGCATTTTGCCAATCCATATTTGCTGTGGCTGTTGGCGGTGATTCCGCTCATGGCACTCTACTACATCTACCGTACGCGGCAGGGAGGCGCAGCCATCCGCATCTCGACCATCGAAGGGGTAAGAAAAGCCCCCCGCACATTGCGCTACTACCTGCGTCATGTGCCGTTCGTACTGCGGTGCGCTGCCATCGCCGCACTGATCGTAGCCCTGGCCCGGCCCCAGTCGGTCGAGGAGGGTTCGACCAGCAGCAACGAAGGCATCGACATCGCCATGGCCATCGACATTTCGACCTCGATGCTGGCACAGGATCTCAAGCCGGACCGGATCGAAGCGGCCAAACAGGTGGCCGGCTCGTTCATCGCCGACCGGCAGGGAGACCGGATCGGACTGGTGGCATTCGCCGGGGAGGCCTTCACGCTGAGTCCCCTTACGACAGACCAGGGCGCACTTCAAACCATGTTGGGGCGTCTTCGCAGCGGCATCGTGGAGGATGGAACGGCGATCGGCAACGGCATCGCGACGGCCATCAACCGCCTGCGCGAGAGCAATGCCAAAAGCAAGGTAATTATCCTGCTGACGGACGGTGCCAACAACCGGGGGGAGATTGCCCCGCTCACGGCAGCCGAGATCGCTCGCAGTCAGGGTATCCGCGTCTATACGATCGGAGTAGGGACCCGCGGGACGGCCCCCTACCCGACCGTCGACTTCTTCGGCAACCCGACCGTCGTTCAGATGAAGGTCGAAATCGACGAGAAGATGCTCCAACAGATTGCCGACCAGACCGGAGGCCGTTATTTCCGCGCCACCGACAACGACAAACTGAAGGCAATCTACGACGAGATCAACCAACTCGAAAAGAGCAAGGTCGAAATATCGGCATACACCACCTTTACCGAAGAGTATCTGCTCTGGGCCCTGGCCGGATTTCTCCTGCTCGTGGTCGAGATGCTGCTGAAAACCCTTCTTTTTAAACCGCTTTCGTAATGTTCAGATTCGCAAATACAGAATACCTCTGGCTGCTGTGGCTGATTCCGCTGCTGATCCTGCTGTGGATCGTCGCCGAGCGGCTGACACGCCGTCGTCTGAGCCGGTTCGGCGAAATCGCCACCGTTCGGGAACTCATGCCCGATGCCTCATCCGGCAGGCGTAAACTCAAGCTCATGCTTTTCTGCTGTGCCCTCCTGTTGTTGGGATTCGCACTGGCCCGTCCGCAGTTCGGTTCGAAACTGCGTGAAGTCAAGAGTCAGGGAATCGAGATGATGCTGGTCGTGGACGTCTCGAACTCGATGCTGGCCGAAGACTTCCAGCCCAACCGTCTCGAACGGACCAAATACGCCATCGACAAACTTTTCGACGGACTGGAGCAGGATCGGGTCGGCATGATCGTCTTCGCAGGAGATGCCATCGTCCAACTGCCAATCACCTCCGACTATCGGATGGCCAAGGCGTTCGCCAAAAAGATCTCGCCGACCTCGGTTTCGACACAGGGGACAGATATCGGACAGGCTCTCTCACTGGCAACCATCTCATTTTCGGAGAAAGGCAAAACCGACAACGAGAGTTCCCATGACCGGGTCATCATTCTGATCACCGACGGCGAAGGACATGATTCAGGAGCAATCGAGGCTGCAGAGCGTGCAAAGGAGCAGGGAATCCGGATCTTTACGATCGGTATCGGCACCCCGGAGGGTGCTCCGATCCAGATCGGACGGGAATTCATCAAGGATGAAAACGGAGAGATGGTCGTCTCGAAACTGGGCGAACAGCTGCTCGAGCAGATCGCCGAGATCACCGACGGAGCCTACATCCGCTCCTCCAACCAGTCGCTCGGTCTGGACGAAATCATCCAGACGATCAACAATCTGGATAAGGGAGAGCTGGCCACGCTCCGTTTCGAAGAGTACAACGAGCAGTTCCAGTACCTGATTGCCGCAGCACTGGTCTTCCTGTTGCTGGAATTCCTGCTGCTCGACCGCCACAATCCGCGCCTGCGTCGATTCAATATCTTCAGATAGATTCTATCGCCGCACAAACGGTATTCTGAAGGCAAAAAACAGCTATCGGGACCGAACTTTCCGAACAAGCAGAGTGATCCCGATTTTTTTACTACCTTTGCACCGGCAGGTACGCTCCATCGCCGCTCGTCCATCGAGGGGAGGAAAGTCCGGGCAACACAGAGCGCCACGCAAGCTAACGACTTGATATCCGTGAGGGTATAGCAAGTGTAACAGAAAACGACCGCCCGCAAGGGTAAGGGTGAAAAGGCGGGGTAAGAGCCCACCGCGGAGGTAGTGATACGCTCCGGTCCGTACATCTCGTGGGTTGCAAGACCATGTATACCGGCAATTAAGGGTTGCTCGCCCAATGCCGGGGGGTAGGTTGCTTGAGGCGTCGGGAGACCGGCGTCCTAGATAAATGATGGAGACTCCGGGCAACCGGAGTACAGAACCCGGCTTACAGGACCTGCAAAGCAAAACGGCAGGCTCTTTTAAGGAGCCTCCGTTTTTCTAAAAAAGGGCTATTTCGACCGATTTCTCGAAAATTTCGTCGGCAAATCGAGCGGTTCGGTCGATAAATCGGAACGGTACATCCATTTAAGTTGTATCGTGCGAGCGAGTTCTCTACTTTTACGGTAGAGAAATTCAAAAAGTCCTATGAAACGACCTTTGCCGATACTGCTTTGCATCCTCCTGCTCGGACTCCAGGAAGCAGGAGCGCAAGAGCAAGAGGTTACGAAGAGATGGACGCTGCAAGAGTGCCTCGACTACGCCCTCGAAAACAACATCCAGCTTCGACAGAGCAAAAACACCTATCTGTCGGGCGTTGAAGACACGAAAGAGGCTCGTGCGGCACTGTTTCCTTCGTTGTCCGGATCGATTTCGCAGAGCTACACAAACTACCCGTCGGCCGAGGCAGAGAGCAAAAACAGTTATACGGGGACATATGGGTTGACGGCAGGGATCACACTCTACGAGGGAGGGCGTCTGAGAACGGCAGTCAAACAACAGGAGGTACAAAATCAAATCGACGCACTATCGGTCGATGAGTCGGCAAACGATATTCGTATCGCCATCGTCGAAGCCTACATGCAGTGCCTGTATGCAGCCGACGCTGTCCGTATCAACCGCAGTACAGCCGATGCCTCCCGCGCCCAGCGTGACCGGGCCGAAGCGATGTGGCAAGCCGGTTCGATCAGCCGCGTAGATTATGCCCAGTTGCAAAGTCAGTACGTCAACGACGAATATCAGGTCGTCGAGGCCCAAACGGCTCTGGACAACTACAAACTTCAACTCAAGCAACTGCTCGAGTTAGATATTATGGAGGAAATGAATCCGGCCGTGCCGGAGGTTAAAGAAGAGCAAGTGTTGGCCGCTCTGCCAGCGAAAGACAAGGTGTATGAGGCAGCATTGGAGATTATGCCGCAAATCAAACGCGGTGAATTGGCTGTCAACCTGGCGGAGTTGGACAAAAAAAGCGCACGTGCCGGATTCTTTCCTACCATAACCCTATCGGGAAGCATCGGAACCGGTCACATGTCGAACAACAGTTTCGAGAACGGCAGTCAGATCTGGAACCGGTTTAACGAAAACATCGGGGTGAGCATCAACATTCCGATTTTCTCCAATCGCAAGAATCGCACGGCCCTCAACAAGGCAAAAATCGCCTACAACACCAGCCAGCTCGAATGGATCGGCCTGAAAAAGGATCTGTTGCGTGACGTCGAGAATGTCTATCTGGATGCCACCTCGGCACAGGCACAGTATCTCTCCGCTCTGGAAAAACAGCGATATGCCCAGGAGAGCTACGACCTGACCAGCGAACAGTTCCGTGTGGGCATGAAAAACACCGTCGAACTGATCACAGCCCAAAACGACCTTGCGACTGCCCGCCAGCAGGTACTACAGACCAAATACCTGGCCCTGATGAGCATCGAAATCCTCAACATTTACCAGGGAAAACCGGTAAGTGCGATCTATTGACCAAACAGTAACCATTCGAACCCATGAAAAAACGGAACATTCTCATAGCCGTGGCGATCGTCGTTGTCGGCATCGTCGTCTGGCTCATCGTACGCCCTTCCGGCAAGGAGCGAATCCAATTGGGGACCGCAGCCGTCAGCCGTATCACGATCAGCAATTCGGTAACGGCCACCGGAACCGTCGAGGCGGTCACGCAGGTCGACGTGGGTACGCAGGTATCGGGCATTATCGACAAACTCTACGCCGATTATAACGATCACGTAAAGGCCGGACAACTGATCGCCGAAATGGATAAAGTAACCCTTCAAGCCGAGCTCGAATCGGCACAGGCACAATTGGCAAGCAGCAAAACCGAATACGAATACCAGACCAAGAACTACGCCCGCACCCGGACCCTGCATGAAAAGGAACTGGTCAGCGACGCAGAATACGACGAGGCATTCTACCGCTACGAAACGGCACGAAACGCCTATGAAGAGAGCCAAGCGGCCATGGTGAAGGTAAAAAGGAATTTAGGGTATGCGACCATCACCTCACCGATCGACGGAGTGGTAATCAGCCGTGCCGTCGAAGAGGGGCAGACCGTAGCGGCCGGATTCGAGACGCCGACCCTCTTTACGATCGCCAACGACCTGACCCAGATGCAGGTGGTCGCCGACGTGGACGAGGCCGACATCGGGCAGGTGGCCGACGGGCAACGCGTGGAGTTCTCGGTGGATGCCTATCCCGAAGACACCTTCACGGGAACCGTACAGCAAGTCCGACTGGAAGCGACCACCGAATCGAACGTCGTCACCTACGAGGTGATCATCGATGCTCCGAATCCCGACCTGAAGCTGAAACCGGGTTTGACGGCCAACGTAACGATTTTTACGCTCGAAAAAGAGAATGCCAGGGCGATCCCGACCCGTGCCCTGCGCTTCGTTCCCGACAAGGAGATGCTCGAAGCGCTCGATCTTTCGGTCGTGGAGGACAATATCGAATTAGCCCCCGATCAGCGTGAAGTCTGGGTAAAGCAAGGTACAGTTCTCATCCCCCTAGCCGTACGCACCGGTGCATCGAGCGGGGATATGACAGAAATTACGGAGGGCATATCGGATGACGATATTGTCGCAACGGAACTCATCAGCCTCTCGCCGAAAGAGATGACAGCCCCTACTGAAAGCAATCCATTCATGCCGACCCCTCCGGGACGAAACAACAAGAAAAAATAAACAGCGTAAGATCATGAAAGAGGTAATTCGGCTGGAAAATATCCGGAGAGACTTCATCGTCGGCGATGAAACGGTCCATGCCCTTCGCGGAATCTCGCTTACGATCGGCGAGGGAGAGTTCGTGACCATCATGGGAACCTCCGGATCGGGTAAAAGCACCCTGCTCAATACGCTCGGTTGCCTCGACACCCCGACTTCGGGCGAATACTATCTGGATGGAGTGGCCGTCCGTTCGATGGACAAAAACGCACGGGCCACGCTCCGCAACCGCAAGATCGGATTCGTTTTCCAGAACTACAACCTGCTTCCGAAAACCACGGCCATCGAGAATGTCGAGTTGCCATTGATGTATAATTCTACCTATTCAGCCGCTGAGCGTCACCGCCGGGCAGAAGAGGCCCTGCGTAGCGTAGGATTGGGGGATCGGTTGCTGCACAAGAGCAACCAGATGTCCGGCGGACAGATGCAGCGCGTAGCCATTGCCCGGGCACTGGTAAATGACCCGGCCGTCATTCTGGCCGACGAAGCGACAGGTAACCTGGATACCCGCACCAGTTTCGAGGTATTGGTCCTTTTCCAGGAGCTGCACGCACAGGGGCGTACGATCATCTTCGTGACGCACAATCCCGACATTGCCAAATACAGCAGCCGCAACATCACCCTGCGCGACGGACACATCGTGAGCGATGCCTCGAACCAACGGATTCTCAGCGCGGCCGACACACTGGCCTCGCTGCCTAAAACGGAGGATTAACCATGAATCTCGTCAATCTTTTCAAGATAGCGATCAAGGCTCTGAGCAACAACAAGATGAGAGGGTTCCTGACCATGCTCGGAATCATCATCGGCGTGGGGGCCGTCATCACCATGCTCGCCATCGGGCAGGGCTCCAAACGAAGCATTCAGAACCAGATTAGCGAGATGGGATCGAACATGATCATGATCTATCCGGGCGGCGACCGGCGGGGCGGCGTACGACTCGATGCCGACGACATGGAGTCGCTCAAGTTGCAGGATCTCGAGGATATACAAAACCAGACCCGTTATGTAAGCTATGTATCACCTTCGGTCAACAGTGCCGGCCAGGCGATTTTCGGGGCGAACAATACCCCGACGACCGTTTACGGCATCAGCCCGGAGTATATGGATATTCGCCGCTATAAAATCGAGGACGGAGACATCTTCTCCGAGCAGGATGTCAAGACGGCCGCCAAAGTGTGTGTCGTGGGGAAAACGGTCGTGGATGAGCTATTCCCCAACGGGGAGAATCCAGTCGGCAAGGTGATCCGTTTCGGCAAAATTCCGCTGCGAATCATCGGCGTACTCGAAAGCAAGGGTTACAACAGCATGGGCATGGACCAGGACGATCTGATCCTGGCCCCCTACACCACCGTCCAGAAACGAATGCTGGCCATCACCCACCTGCAATCGATCATCTGCTCGGCGCTGACGGAAGACTACACGGATGAAGCGATCGAGGAGATCTCGTCGATCCTGCGCCGCAATCACAAGATCAAGGAGACTGACGAGGACGATTTCGAGATCCGCTCCCAACAGGAGATGTCCGAGATGCTAACCTCAACCACGGACATCATGACGCTGCTGCTGGCCGCCGTAGCCGGCATCTCGCTGCTGGTGGGTGGTATCGGCATCATGAACATCATGTACGTGTCGGTCACAGAACGCACGCGGGAGATCGGACTACGCATGAGTATCGGGGCCAAGGGACGCGATATTCTGGCCCAGTTCCTCATCGAATCGATCCTGATCAGCGTAACGGGTGGCATGATCGGTATTGTGGTCGGAATCGGAGCCGCCGTGCTGGTCAAGGTTTTCGCCTCGTTCCCGATCTACATCCAGCCCTGGAGCGTATTCCTCTCGTTCGCCGTCTGCTCGATTACAGGTATCTTTTTCGGATGGTATCCGGCTCAAAAGGCATCCCGACTCGATCCGATCGAAGCACTGCGTTACGAATAAGCGGAAATAAATCGTATATTTGCTATGATGAGTAGAAAACAATCGCAGCACCTGAGTATTTGGGTGCATGTGGCAACCTGGGGTGTCGTAATCTTCACGCCGCTGTTCGTCATGAGCGGCGGTGAACCGATCATGACCATGCCCGAATATCTGCGATTCCTGGTAGTCCCTCTCTCGTTCATGATCGTTTTCTATACGAATTTCTACCTACTCATCGACCGGTATCTCTTCTCCCAACGTATCGGACGCTTCCTGCTTTGCAATATCCTGCTCATCATTGCCGTCATGGTGCTGGTACACCTGCTGTTCCGCTATGGATTGCCCCCCGGACCGGGACGCCACCGCCCACCCATGGAACGTCCCTGGCAGGACGTAATGTTCTTCTTCCTGCGCAATGCCATGCTCTACCTGCTGGTCGTGGGAGTAAGTGTCGCCATCCGTATGACCCGGCAATGGTACCGCGCCGAAAGCACGCGTCGGGAACTGGAGCGCAGCCGCACCGAAGCCGAGTTGGAGAACCTGAAGAGCCAGCTCAATCCGCACTTCCTGTTCAACACACTCAACAACATCTATTCGCTCATTCGGCTCAATCCCGATCAGGCACAACAGACCGTGCACGACCTGAGCCGTCTATTGCGCTATGTGCTCTATGACAGCAGTCATCCGACCGTTCCTCTGAAGGACGAGTTGAACTTCATCGGCAACTACATCGACCTGATGCGTATCCGACTGCCGCGTCATGTGCTGTGCAACGTTTCGCTGCCATCGGGAGGGTCGCAGACTCCCGTCGCTCCGCTGCTCTTCATCTCGCTGGTTGAAAATGCCTTCAAGCACGGTGTAAGCAACGACTATCCCTCGCATATCGACATAGATATTCGTGAAGAAGAGGGCGAATTGACCTGCCGGATCGAGAACAGTTACTTTCCGAAAACCGCAACGGATCGCAGCGGATCGGGCATCGGGCTACAGAACCTCCGCAAACGGCTGGAGATGATCTATCCGGGACGCTACACATTGGAGTGCGGCCAGGTGGGTAATGACTACCGGACGCTCCTGAAGATAAAACTTTGAGAGGCATGAAACTGAGTTGCGCCATTATCGACGACGAGCCGCTGGCTGTCGAACTGATCGAAAGCTACGTCAAAAAGACACCGTTTCTGGATCTGCAAGGCTCCTACTACGGCGGTGTGAGCGCCATCGAATCACTCAAGGCGCACCCGGTCGACCTGCTCTTCTGCGACATCCAGATGCCAGAGTTGAGCGGCATGGAACTCTCCCGAATGCTGCCACCTCAGACACGGCTTATCTTCACGACAGCTTTCGACCGGTATGCCCTCGAGGGGTTCCGGGTCAACGCGGTCGACTACCTGCTCAAGCCGATCAGCTACCCCGATTTCCTGACAGCAGCCAACAAGGCTCTCGACTGGTTCGAGATGAAAGAGCGCTCGCAACAAGGGGCGGGAACACCTACTGAAAACATGCCGCAAACGATTTTCGTCAAAACCGAATACCGGCTGAGACAAATCGAACTCGAAAAGATCCTCTATGTCGAGGGATTGAAAGACTATGTCAAGATCTTCGTCGAGGACGAGCCATATCCCGTCGTTTCGCTCATGAGCCTGAAAGCACTCGAAGAACAGTTGCCCTCCAACCGATTTATCCGGGTACACCGTTCGTTCATCGTACAGCCCTCCAAAATAAAAATCATCGAACGGGGACGGATCGTATTCGGCAAAGAGTATATTCCCGTTTCGGAGAACTACCGGCAGGCATTCTACGACTTTCTGGCCTCGCAATCCCTCATGCTGAAAAACTGATCGTTCGATAGCTTCACAATTCTCACAAACACAGATCCCGACCACCCGACAGGTCGGGATATTTTTTTCCGACCATTCCAAACGACACCGGATTTCCCCGATTTTTCGTCAGAAAACAGCTATTCTTCTTCCTTAGTATTGTTATTTAAATAACAAATCTCTATATTTGAAATACAAAAACCTCCAGCAACGGGATTTTACCGTTGGGAAACTTCTGATACGGACCATCCAACATTTGAAAAAACATGGAAAGAATCAACACTCCGGAGGATCTGGCCCGCCTGCGCGAACGACTGTGCAGCGAAATGGAGATCCGGGAGAACAGCAATCAACCGGATCGCTATCCACAGATCCGCATCTCGATGGACGACCGCAGCCTGGCGGCCGGAGCCGACCGACTCGAGAGTTGTTTTATCGACACACTGAAAGAGAGGGGTATCCGGGGTATCGTCACGAAAACAGGCGACCTGGGACACCACGAACAGGCTCCCGTCGTCGAAATCTCCCTTCCGGGAGAGCCCCCCGCCCTTTACGGGAAGATAACCCCTCAACGCGCACAGGAGCTGGTCGAAAGAGTCATCCGGCGAAGAGAGTCCGTCGAGGGGATTGTCACGGAGTAATCCGATCTTCCGATCTTTAACAAGCACTTCGATCTCAATGGCAAGATTCAACAACTACATTCTGGTATGCGGAGGTACGGGATGCCGCGCCTCGCACAGTGAACAGATCATCGAGGCGCTGCGCAAAGCGCTCGAAGAGGCCGGCGCCGCCGACCAAACCCAGGTGATCCGCACGGGCTGTTTCGGATTCTGCGAACAGGGTCCGATCGTCAAGATGATTCCGGACAACACGTTTTACGTCTCGGTCAAGCCGGAAGATGCCCCTGAAATCGTCCGCGAGCACGTTGTCCGGGGTCGTAAGGTGGAGCGGCTCCTCTATACGGCACCCGACACGGGCGAGCACGTTCCCGACAGCAAACACATGAAGTTCTACAAGCCGCAAATGCGCATCGCCCTGCGCAACTGCGGATTCATCGACCCCGAGAATATCGGGGAGTATATCGCCCGCGACGGATATGCCGCCCTGAGCAAGACGCTCCAGATGAAACCCGAGGAGGTCATCCAGCAGATCATCGACTCGGGGTTGCGGGGACGCGGCGGAGGCGGATTCCCGACCGGTCTGAAGTGGCAGATCACCCGCAACACCCCCTCTGAACGCAAATACGTCGTCTGCAACGCCGACGAGGGCGACCCAGGGGCCTTCATGGACCGTTCGATCCTCGAAGGCGACCCCCACTCGATCGTCGAGGCGATGGCCATCAACGGCTACTGCACCGGTGCCTCGCACGGTCTGGTCTACATCCGGGCCGAATACCCGCTGGCCATCGAACGACTGCGCAAGGCGATCGAGCAGGCACGCCAATACGGTCTGCTGGGCGACCATATCCTGGGGTCGGACTTCTCCTTCGACATCGAGTTGCGCTACGGTGCCGGGGCCTTCGTCTGCGGTGAGGAGACCGCCCTGATCCACTCGATGGAGGGACGAAGGGGGGAACCTACCGTCAAGCCGCCCTACCCGAGCGAATCGGGCTACAAGGGCTACCCGACCAATGTGAACAATGTCGAGACCTACGCCAATATCCCGCCCATCCTGCTCAACGGAGCCGCGTGGTTCGCCTCGATCGGCACGGAGCGGAGCAAGGGAACCAAGGTCTTCGCGCTGGCCGGAAAGGTCAACAACGTGGGGTTGATCGAGGTACCGATGGGAACCACCCTGCGTGAGGTAATCTTCGAGATCGGCGGCGGTATCAAGAACGGCAAGAAGTTCAAGGCGGTCCAGACCGGAGGCCCGTCGGGAGGCTGTCTGACCGAAAAGCACCTCGACACGCCGATCGACTACGACAATCTGCTGCAGTGCGGCTCGATGATGGGATCGGGCGGCATGATCGTCATGGACGAGGACGACTGCATGGTCTCGGTGGCCAAATTCTACCTCGAATTCACCGTCGACGAATCGTGCGGCAAGTGTACCCCGTGCCGCATCGGCAACAAGCGGTTGCTCGAGATCCTTGAACGGATCACACGCGGCCAGGGGCGGGAGGAGGATCTCGACGAACTGCGCAACCTCTCCAGCGTGATCCGCGACTCGTCGCTCTGCGCCCTGGGACAGACCGCCCCCAACCCGGTGCTCTCGACCATGGAGAACTTCTGGGACGAATACGTCGCCCACGTCAGGGACCACACCTGCCCGGCACACCGTTGCCGCGACCTGATGAGCTACGTAATCGACCCGAGGATCTGCAAGGGATGTTCACTCTGCGCCCGCATGTGTCCGCCGGGTGCGATCAGCGGCATTCCCAAACAACCCTACGCCATCGACCAGTCGCGCTGCATCAAGTGCGGCACCTGCCTCGAGAAGTGCCGCTTCGGCGCGATCAGTATCCAATAACCCCTCACAAGCACGATTCGCATGGAAAAGATAAGATTAACGATCGACAACCGTCCGCTCGAAGTGGACAAAGGGACCAACCTGGTCGAGGCGGCCGCCACGATCGGTATCCGCATCCCGACGCTCTGCTACCTGAATCTCCACGAATTCGGATGCAAGAACGATCCGGGTGTCTGCCGCATCTGCGTAGTCGAGGTCGAGGGGCGCAAGAACCTGGCTCCGGCCTGCAAGACGCTCTGCACCGAGGGGATGGTCGTACGGACCCACACACCGCGCGTCATCAACGCCCGCCAGACCATTCTGGAACTGATCCTCTCGGACCACCCCAACGAATGCCTCACCTGCTCGAAAAACGGCTATTGCAGCCTGCAGACCATGGCCAAGGATCTGGGTGTCCGCGAAGCTAAATACAAGGGAGAGACCACCAAACCGCTACAGGACCTCTCGCCCTCGGTGGTCCGCAACATGGAGAAGTGCATCCTCTGCCGCCGCTGCGAGACGGTTTGCAACCAGATGCAGACGGTCGGAGCGCTGTCGGTGGTCGGACGCGGATTCACCTCGGTGCTCTGCACGGCCTTTAACGACCCGATCCTCTCGTCGAACTGTGTGAACTGCGGCCAGTGCGTAGCCGTCTGTCCAACCAACGCCCTCTCCGAGAACAGCAATATCAAAGAGGTGTTGCGGGCGCTGGCCGACCCCACAAAAACGGTCGTCGTGCAGACAGCTCCGGCCGTCCGTGTCGCTCTGGGACAGGATTTCGGACTGGAGGGGGAGAGCGTCACGGGCAAAATGGCCACGGCACTCCGCCAGCTCGGATTCGACTACGTATTCGACACCGATTTCGCAGCCGATCTGACCATTATGGAGGAGGGGACCGAACTGCTCGGGCGCCTCGAAAAGCATCTGGCCGGCAACCGGCAGGCACGTCTTCCGATCATGACCTCCTGCTGTCCGGGCTGGGTCTCCTTTGTAGAGAAACACTTTCCCGAGCTGAGAGAGTATCTCTCCACGGCCAAATCGCCACAGCAGATGTTCGGCGCGATCGCCAAGAACTACCTGGCCCCGAAGCTCGGAATCGACCGCCGGCACCTGATCGTCGTCTCGGTCATGCCGTGCGTAGCCAAGAAGTCGGAGGCCGCGCGGCCCGAATTCAGCAGCGAGGGAGATCCGGATGTGAATATCTCGATCACCACCCGCGAACTGGCCCACATGATCCGCTACGCCAATATGGATTTCGACAAACTGCCCGAAAGCGACTTCGACTCACCGTTGGGAGAATCGACCGGTGCGAGTGCGATCTTCGGCGTTACGGGCGGCGTCATCGAAGCGGCAGTCCGCACCGCCTACGAAGTGCACACGGGAAAGCCACTGCCACGAATCGACTTCACCGAGTTACGAGGTCTTGAAGGGGTCCGGTCGGCAACGATCGACTTCGACGGCACCCCGATCCGCATCGGCATCGCCCATGGGTTGGGGAACGCCCGCAAACTGGTCGAGAAGATCCTCGCGGGCGAGGCCGACTATCATGCGGTCGAGGTGATGGCCTGTCCGGGCGGCTGCATCAACGGCGGCGGACAACCCTACCATCGGGGCAATGCGGCTCTGTTGAAACAGCGCACCGCCTCGCTCTACGCCGAGGACCGCAGTAAACCGATCCGCAAGTCGCACGAGAACCCGGCGATCCGGCAACTCTACGCAGAGTTTCTCGGCAAGCCCTGCGGCGAGCTTTCGCACCGGCTGCTGCATACCCACTACATTGACCGCAAACCGGTCGTAGAACCGATCCCCAACAAGAAATAGCAACACTGTATGGAAAAGATATGCCTCTCCGAGCGGAGAATCGACGAAATAAAGACCATTTGCCGGACCCACCACAACGATCCGGGCGAGTTGATCAACATTCTGCACGACACGCAGAACAAACTGGGTTATCTGCCCAAGCAGGTACAGGAGTTGATCGCTCTCGAGCTGGGAATCCCGGCCTCGCGCGTCTATGGTGTCGTGAGCTTCTACTCCTTCTTCACGATGACCCCGAAGGGCAAGTACCCGATCTCGGTCTGCATGGGAACGGCCTGCTATGTCCGGGGTGGAGAGAAGGTGCTCGATGAATTCAAACGCCTGCTCAACATCGACGTGGGCGGCACGACTCCCGACGGCCTCTTCTCGCTTGACTCGCTGCGCTGTGTGGGAGCCTGCGGCCTGGCCCCGGTGGTCATGGTCGGACCGCGCGTGTATGGCCGGCTGAAGGTGGCCGACGTAAAGCGCATCATCGACGAGGTAACGGCCCACGAACAGGAGATTTAACGAACAACCTTCAAAAGCGAATTACACGGATTTTTCCGCACCGGCGGAGAGATCCGTGTATTTTTTATCGGCTCAACGTAGTCCTTCTTCCACTTTTTTGGTATATTTGCGGCACATTACACAAGAGGGGTGCCTTGCCGAGAGGACACGGAAAGGCTGAGATCATACCCTATGAACTTGATGCGGGCAATACCGTCGAAAGGACTTGTTCATAGACCGTAGTTTTCTTCGCGGACATCTCTGTAAATTACGGTATCACCATGGAAATATTCATCAATGGCAAATCGATTGCCACCGACCGGCCGGGTTCGCTGGCCGAGTTGCTGCAACAACAGGGCATCCCGACCGAAGGGACGGCCGTAGCCATCAACAACCGCGTCATCCCGCGCAGCCAGTGGGGTTCGACCCCGGTGGAGGATCAAATGAAGATCACCATCATCAGCGCCGTCTGCGGAGGATGATGCGCCTGATCGTCATAACCGACACCCCGTTCATCGCAGGTGAGGGGGGTATCATCCGCCAACTGCTCGACGAGGGGATCGATCGCCTACACCTGCGCAAACCGGGTGCCAACCCGGATCAGATGCGCCGTCTGATCGAGTCGCTCCCGGCGGCCTATCATCCGCGCCTTTCGCTGCAGGACTGCCAGCAGCTGGCTCTGGAATACGGGATCGGAGGTGTACACCTGAACGCCCGATCGCCTCAGCCCCCTCTCGGATTCGAGGGGATCGTCAGCCGCTCCTGCCATTCACTGGAGGAGCTCGCGACCCATCCTGAGGAGGATTACCTCTTTCTAAGCCCTATTTTCGACAGTATTTCGAAGAGCGGCTATCGGGCTGCCTTTACGCCGGAACAGTTACGGGAGGCTGCCCGACAGGGAATCATCAATCGCCGGATCGTGGCGCTCGGAGGCATCCGCCCCGAATACCTGCCCACGCTGCGTGATTACGGATTCGGCGGAGCGGCACTGCTCGGCTGCATCTGGCGAGACGCGAGCGCCGAAGGGCTCCGGCGGACCCTGCAAGCCATCCGAAAATTTAACGACCGATAAAATCATGTTGCAATTCATTACACACCATACGGATCGATACGATGAGATCCAGGGGACCGAGACAGTCCTCCGGGGAGGATGCCGCTGGGTCCAACTTCGCATGAAGGATGCCTCGACGGAGGAGTTCCTCCGCGTGGGACGGGAGGTGGGACGCCTCTGCCGCCAATACGGGGCGACCTTCCTGCTCGACGACCGGGTAGATGCAGTTAAGGAGCTCGGCGCGGACGGCGTACACCTGGGCAAGAACGATATGCCGGTAGCCGAAGCCCGCAAATTGCTGGGACCCGACAAACTGATCGGAGCGACGGCCAATACCTTCGAAGATATCGCACGGGCCGCTGCCCAAGGGGCCGACTACATCGGCCTGGGGCCCTTCCGCTTTACCCAGACCAAACGCAACCTCAGCCCGATCCTCGGACTGGAGGGATACCGCACGATCCTTGCGCGCTGCCGCGAGGCCGGCATCGACCGTCCCGTAGTGGCCATCGGCGGCATCACGGCAGCCGACATCGCCGACCTGATGGCGACCGGCATCTCGGGCGTCGCCCTCTCGGGAACGCTGCTCGGAGCCGAGCAACCGGCCGAAGAAACTCGAAAAATCATGGAACTTTTAACACCATACAGACAATGAAAGATTTAGTTATCGGCGGACGGACGTTCCGTTCGCGCCTTTTCGTAGGAACGGGTAAGTTCAGTTCGAACGACCTGATGGCCAAAGCGATCGTCGCTTCGGGATCGGAGATGGTTACCGTAGCCATGAAACGCATCGACATGAGCAACCCGAACGACGACATGCTGTCGCACGTACGCCGCCCCGAAATCCAACTTCTGCCCAATACGTCGGGAGTACGCAATGCCGAGGAGGCCGTTTTGGCCGCCCAGCTCGCCCGCGAAGCCTTCGGCACCAACTTCATCAAACTGGAGATCCACCCCGATCCCAAATACCTGCTCCCCGATCCGGTCGAGACGCTCCGGGCAACGGAACAGCTCGTCAAACTGGGATTCGTCGTACTCCCCTATATCCAGGCCGACCCGGTACTGTGCAAACGACTCGAGGAGGCCGGTGCCGCCACGGTAATGCCGCTGGCTGCCCCGATCGGCACCAACAAGGGTCTCGTTACGCGCGAACTGCTGGAGATCATCATCGAGCAGAGCAACGTCCCGGTAGTCATCGATGCCGGTCTGGGTGCTCCGTCGCACGCCGCTGCCGCCATGGAGATGGGAGCCGACGCCGTGCTGGTCAATACGGCCATCGCCGTTGCAGGAGATCCCGTCCGTATGGCACAGGCCTTCGCACAGGCTGTCGTAGCCGGCCGTGAGGCCTTCGAAGCCGGTCTGGGTGCCCAGAAACGTTCGGCTGAAGCCAGCTCACCGCTCACCTCGTTCCTCGACTAAAACTTGCGACGACCTATGTTTTCGGAAGAATTAGCCCAATACGACTGGAATGAGACGCTGGAGCGCATCCAGTCGAAGCGCCCGGCCGACGTGGAGACGGCTCTCGGCAAGGAGAACCTCACGCTCGACGACTTCATGGCGCTCGTGTCGCCCGCTGCAGCCGCCTACATCGAGCCGATGGCCCGGCTGAGCCGCAAATATACCCAGGAGCGGTTCGGCAAGACCATCTCGATGTACATCCCGATGTATATCACCAACTCCTGCACCAACTCGTGCGTCTACTGCGGCTTCAACCGCCACAACGCCATTGCCCGCGTCATCCTGACCCCGGAGCAGATCGAACAGGAGTGCCGGGCGATCCGTGAAATCGGACCGTTCGAGAACCTGCTGCTCGTCACGGGAGAGAATCCCAAGGCGGCCGGCGTGGACTATATCGAAGAGGCGCTGCACATCTGCCGTCCCTACTTCAACAACCTGACCATCGAGGTGATGCCGTTGGCGGCCGAGGAGTATGCCCGTCTCACGGAGTCGGGTCTGAACGGCGTGGTCTGCTTTCAGGAGACCTACCACCGCGACAACTACAAACTCTACCACCCGGCCGGCATGAAGTCGAACTTCGAGTGGCGCGTCAACGGCTTCGACCGTATGGGGCAGGCTGGTGTCCACAAGATCGGCATGGGCGTACTGATCGGTCTGGAGGAGTGGCGCACCGATGTCACGATGATGGCCCTGCACCTGCGTTACCTGCGCAAACACTACTGGAAGACGCGCTACAGCGTCAACTTCCCGCGCATGCGCCCGTCGGAGGGACACTTCCAACCGAAGGTGATCATGAGCGACAAGGAGCTGGCACAAGTAACCTTCGCCTTCCGCATCTTCGACCACGATGTCGATATCTCCTACTCGACGCGTGAAAGCGCTGCGTTCCGCAACCACATGGCCACGCTCGGCGTAACGTCGATGAGTGCCGGATCGAAGACCGATCCGGGAGGGTACGTCACCTATCCCCAATCGCTCGAACAGTTCGCCGTAAGCGACGAGCGCACCCCCTCCGAGGTCGAAAGAGACATCCGCAAGGAGGGGTACGAGGTGGTTTGGAAGGATTGGGACAAAATCTTCGACTAACGATGTCCAGCGAACGTTACGCCCGACAAACGATGTTGCCGGAGATCGGTCCGGCCGGACAGCTGCGTCTGCACGACGCGGCCGTCCTCATCGTCGGACTCGGCGGACTCGGCTCGGCAGCTGCTCCCTACCTGGTCGGAGCCGGCATAGGCCGCATCGGTCTGGCCGACCCCGACACGGTCTCGGAGAGCAACCTTCCCCGGCAGATCCTCTACACGGAAGCTCAGCTCGGAGAGCCGAAAGTGGCTGCTGCCCGCCAGCGGCTTGCCGCCCTCTGCTCGGCAACCCGTTTCGACTGCTATCCGGAGGGGATTACCGCCGAAAATGCTGCACAGATCATCCCGGCGTACGACCTGGTGATCGACTGCTGCGACAACTACCCCACCCGCTACCTGATAGACGACTGTTGCGCCGCCTGCGGGAAGCCCTGGATCTACGGCTCGATCGGCGAGTTCTGCGGCCAGGCGAGCGTGATGAACTACCGCCGCCAGAGCCGTTACGCAGCCCTCTATCCCGACCGTGAGGCTCTCTGTGCCCTGCCCCGTTCGAGCAGCGGCGTATTGGGACCGCTGCCGGGAATCATCGGCGCGATCGAAGCGGCTGAGGCGATCAAACTGCTCTCCGGCGCGGGCGAACCGCTCGACGGACGGCTCTTTACGATAGATTTGAAAACATTACAAACGAACATCTTTGATTTTTAACGATATGGAAAAAGGATTCGACAAGTATGCATCCGCCTACGATGCCTGGTTCCTGAACAACCGGAACGTCCTCTACTCGGAAGTCAATCTGGTCGCTTCGACCTTGAAGAATGCCGGCCGCATCCTCTCGGTAGGTTGCGGCAGCGGACTTTTCGAAAAGATTCTCCGCGAAGAGTACGGCATCACCATCGAGAACGGTATCGAACCCTCGACCGGCATGGCTGAAATCGCCCGCAAACGAGGTCTTCACGTAACGATCGCGACAGCCGAGGAGGCCGATTTCGGACAGGGCGATTATGACACGCTGCTCTTCAACGGCACGCCGAGCTACATCGGCGATCTGGCAAGCGTCGTTCGCAAGGCCTACGAAGCGCTCCCCGTCGGAGGACGCATCGTGCTGATCGACGTACCGAAGGAGAGTTCTTACGGTATCATGTACAACCTTGCCAAGGCCCTCGGCACGTGGGACCATCCGCTGCTCACGGGTGTCTTCCCGCCGGACCCCTATCCGATCGAATTCGTCGAGGTAGCCAACTGGCGCACGACGGCCGAGAAGATCGAACTGCTCGAAAAGGCCGGATTCGAGGAACTGACCTATGCGCAGACCCTCACGACACATCCGCTCTACTCGAACCGACAGGAAGAGCAACCCGTCGAGGGATTCGATCGCGGCGACTATGTAGCCGTTACCGCCTACAAACGTCGGTAAGATCCGAAGCATTCATTTATTAAATTGCACAAGACCATGGGAAAATGGAGTGATGCGGCCTGGGAGGCTGCCCTGCCGATCTACCAGAAGATCATCGAGCACCCGTTCGTCATCGGACTGGGGGAAGGGACGCTCTCGGAAGAGCGGTTCCGGTTCTACCTGCAACAGGATGCCCTCTATCTGGAGGGATATGCCCGGCGACTTGCCCACGTAGCCTCACGGCTGCACCGCAAGGAGCACACCGAAGCCTTCCTGCGCTTTGCAACGGACGGCATCGAGGTGGAGCGGGCTCTGCACGCCGTCTTCCTACAGGGGGAGATGCTCTCCGAAGAGCAGATCTCACCCACCTGCCTGCTCTACACCGCCCTGCAGGATAGCATGGCCACCGCCCCGGTCGAACTGGAGGCGACGGCCCTGTTGCCCTGCTTCCGGGTCTACCAACGCGTCGGGGAGACGATTCTCAAACGGCAGCATGACCAACCGAATCCCTATCGGCAATGGATCGACACCTACGCCGACCCGCAATTTGCCGAGGCCTCGGAACTGGCCGTCCGCATCTGTGACGAACTGGCCGAAGAGGTCAGCCCGGAGCGGCAAAAAAGAATGACCGATATTTTCGTGCGCTGCACCCGCATGGAGTGGATGTTCTGGGAGAGCGCATGGCAACTCGAAAAATGGAAAATATGAAAACCTACAAACGAGCCCTGACCATCGCCGGCAGCGATCCGAGCGGCGGTGCAGGCATTCAGGCCGACTTGAAGACCTTTTCGGCCTGCGGATGTTTCGGAACGTCGGCCATCGTGGCTGTCGTGGATGAGAATACCGTAGGTGTTACGGGGGTCCATCCGGTTCCGGTCGATTTTGTCATCGGACAGATCCGCTCCGTGTTGGACGACATCGGGACCGATGCCATCAAGATCGGAATGCTCCACTCCTCGGAGCTGATCCGGGGCGTACAACAAACCCTGGCCGGATACGAGATCCGCAACATCGTCCTCGACCCGGTGATGGTCGCCACCTCGGGTGATCCGCTGCTACAGCAGGAGGCGATCTCCACCCTGCGCGACGAGCTCATCCCGCACGTCCGCGTCATCACCCCCAACATCCCCGAAGCGGAGATTCTGCTCGGACACAAGATTACCGATCAGAACGAACTGCCAGACGCAGCTCGTGAACTCTCCGGCAACGGCAAGGTCTCGGTTCTGCTGAAGGCGGGGCATCTGCACGATGCCGAACTCATCGACATCTTCTACAATGCCGAGACCGGGAAACTAACCCCGATGCGGTCGAAGCGGCTCGACACCCCGAACACGCACGGCACGGGCTGTACCCTCTCGTCGGCATTGGCAGCCCATCTGGCCCTCGGATACTCGCTGGATGAAGCGGCCATCCGCGCCAAAGAGTACATCACGGCAGCCCTTACCGCCGGAGCCGAGTACAAGATCGGACGCGGGCACGGCCCAGTTCATCACTTCTTCCGGTTCTGGGAATAAACCCAATCGATCGACTTTTTTTAATACGAACTTGCCCGCATCCGGTTAGTACTCCGGATGCGGGCAAATTTTCTCTCTCCCATATTTCACTCCAAAGTTTCAGGATCATACAAAAGATACTCCAAACATCCATTCCGCCAACATTCGAACCAAGAATCATTGAAAGACAATCAACATGCTCCTCACCGCAAAATACAATGGATATCAAATATTTACACAATCAAAAAACATCTTGCACCAAGGCTCTTTGTTTGGTATGAAAATAATATGTATTTTGCGACGTTTTTTAACGAGATCTCGACTGAAGAAACAGAGGGACTTTCAATACTAAGAGTTCATAAAAACAGAAGAATCGATGAAAAAAGCATATTTTGCCCTTATGGCCATGTTACTCATGGGTGGATGCAGCAAAGACAAAGTAACGTCAACAACCGACAAGAAGATCTCGATCCAAACAACGATCGAGGAGCCGGCCAACATAGGTTCGCCCTCTCTGAACGAAGACGGAAGCGGCAACTTCGCCCCCGGTGACACCTTCTCGCTTCTGGTTTTTGCCCCCGATGCTTCTGCAAGTCAATGTAACTACCAAATCGGACAAACCACACTGCTCTGGAATGACCTCCAGTTGAATTCCGATGCTCAGACCGTCACCTTCTCAGCCTGCTATCCAATCCAGGCCCTGAACGAGGGAAAATTCGCGTTCGACCTGAAGACGGCCGAAGAGAAAGACCTTCTTTGGGCCTATAAATCAGGCATTACCGTAGGTACGGAAGCACCTATTACCTTGACATTCAAACACGCGATGCACCGTTTGGTCGTTCGGTTCACCGAAGATTCGGAGATTGCTGTAGACCAGATCCAGACAAACTGCACGGCAAAATCATCCTGTACGGTTGACCTTATGACCGGCACGCTGGACAACAGCTCATCCGACAAAGCCACGTTCACGGAGAATGGCGACGAAGCAGTCTTCCTGATCGTTCCGCAGCAACCGGCCGATGTCTCTTTGGAAGTAACGGCGGGGGCTAGCAGCAAAACCTTCTCTTTGGGAGACCTTGCTTCTCAATACGAGGAGTTGGAGGGAGGCAAACAACTGACCGTCAACCTGACGATCAAAGAGGGTAAAATTACGATCGACGGCTTCTCAATCGAAGGTTGGGGAGATCAAGGGACGATCGACGGTGGAGAGATCATCATGTAGACCACAGATCAGATATACCATAAAAAGACGAGCGGCTGCCTATCGGGCAGCCGCTCGTTATATAAGGCGTAAACACACAGATCTCCTACAGGGGGCAACTATCCGAGTTTACTTATTTTCAGGTAAATCATATCTTTTAATTGTTTACCCTCTTCAAAAATCGGATGGTCATAATTATCGGTGAAAAAGTTGGGGATCCGGTGTGAATATACAAATCCGCAATTTTTGTAGAAAGATATGGTTATATGAGAGTCTCCGGTTCCTACAAACATGGTATGACATCGAGCTTTATAATGTTCCAAAAGAAAGAATATCAACTTTCTCCCATATCCCTGACGCTGGAACTGTGGATAGACAGCAATGCTTTTGATTTCGTAAATACCGTTGCCTTCTTCTGTTACAACGCATGCAGCTTTAACCTCATTACCATCTGTCAGGACAAACATTTCTCCACGTTCCAAATAGCGATCAACCATGGACTCTTGCTCATCGGCCAAGAGCAGTAAATCTAGATATTGCTTTTTGTTGCAAAAAATAGGATATATACTTATCAGATCCCCGTTTTTCATATAAATGGCTCTCTTTGTAAATAAGAATACTTTTTTATTGGGACCACATAAATAACGGTAGCCTATTCAGCAAAATATAGACTGAATTTATAGTCTTGTAATATAAAGTTAATTGGGCCTATTTCATGCATGTAGACTTACACAACTCTTCTCAATTATTAGATGATTCAATAAAACAGATTCGGATTTTGACTTGGGGGTATAAAAAAGGTTGTAAATCTCGCAAATACTCGATTTACAACCTTTCTCGCGGAGAGAGAGGGATTCGAACCCCCGGTACAGTTGCCCGTACACCGCATTTCGAGTGCGGCCCGATCGACCACTCCGGCATCTCTCCCGGTCCGTTCGCCCGATAATCGGACAATCGGAGTGCAAATATAACCTTTTTTCTGCAAAATATTCACTTTCTTCAAAAAAATCTCTTAAAAAGAGAAAAGGCCCGAAAAGGAATCCCCTTTTTATTCCTATTTTTGTAGAAGATACCGCATCATAATAAAATTGGTTCGATTTTCGTTAAAACAGTAAAAAGAGACCTCCTGTAATAATACCGAACAGCATGAAAACGAAAATTCTGCAAATAGGACTCCTCGCCCTACTCACGCTGGCAACGGGGTGTTCCACCTACCTCTACCAGAGCGATGCATACGCCCTTGACGACATGTACGGGGTGACGGATCAAGAGGCCATCGCCCGCCAACGACAGGCCGAGGCAGAAAAGCGTCAGGCCCAGGAAGAAGCTCGTCAGGCAGCCATTGCCGCTCTTTTCTCCTCGAACGGGACGAACAGCGACGTATTAGCCGACACCTACGACAGCGCCTATGCCCGTCGTATGCGGGCCTTTAGCGACTCCCCCAACAGCAACGCCACCTCCACTTACGACAAGATCCGGACCGACAGCCAGTTCGAATACATCTCGGCCTACGATCCGGCCTACTACAACATCATCGTACTGGGTGACGAGGTATGGGTCGAGCCCAAATACATCACCTCGATGTTCGACACGTGGAATACGCCGAACACCTACTTAAACTTCGGGTTGGGATCTGCCAGCGTCTATGACTACAACAGTGTCTACTTTACATGGCGCAACAACCCCTATTACTCCTACTACTACGGATGGCATAACCCCTACTGGACCTGGAACTACGGATTTTATTACAACCCGTTCAGCTCCTACCCATGGTTTTATCCCTATTGGGATCCCTTCTGGTATTATCCCCCTTACTGGTGTTACGGGCCGGGCTGGTGGGGAGATCACCCACACCATCCGGGCCATCCGGGTTACCCGGGTCATGTGGCAACCCGCCCCAACTATCGCCGTAACCCGGACAACCCCCGACTCCCCTCAGGCAGCTTCAGCGGCTCGGGCAACCGTTTCTACGGAGACAACAGTTACCGCGGCTCTTCGGTCGGTCGAGGGTCGTTCTCGTCGGGCAATGTCGGCTCCTCCTCGTTCCGGGGCGGATCGGCCAGCGGAAATTTCAGCAGACCGAACAACTCCAATAACTATCGTCCGAACAACGGTTCGAGCAATAACTCCAGTAGCTCCAGTTTTCGCGGCAACAGTTCGTCGAGAGGTTCCTCCACGTTCCGCGGCAGTTCCTCTAACAGCGTCAGTACAGGCACCAGTTCAAACCGCAGCAATTACTCGGCTCCCTCCAACTCGAACTTCGGAGGCGGGTCCTTCCGGGGCAGTTCGGGCGGCAGCTTCTCCCGCGGCGGCGGTGGTGGCGGCGGTGGCCGGACCTACGGCAGATAATTAAAAATTCGTTTCACACAACCCGTTAACAATTTACCACACCCATATGATCAAACGCATCGGAATCCTAATGCTTTCAGGCGCAGCACTGTTTTCGGTCGTATCTTCCTCGGCTCAGAATTATCAGGGACTGCTTCTGGATCACGACATAGTCACCCCGGCCGACATCTACGAACTCTCTCAAACGGACTTCTCGTTCGGCACGGCCCGTTCGATGTCCATGGCGGGAGCTTTCACTTCACTAGGGGGCGACCTTACCTCGATGGCCATCAATCCGGCCGGCCTGGGCATGTACCGCCGAGGTGAAATATCCATCACTCCGGCTATGGTGTTCCAACGTTCGACCACCGATGCCTCACCCTACGAACGTAACGGCAAAAATCGATTTATCCTGGGCAACTTCGGATTCACGGCCAACGTCTATCAGGGGAGCGGGACCGTGGCCAGCATCAACCTCGGATTCGGCTACAACCGCATTCAGGACCTCAACTACCAGTACTCCTTCCAGACGCACGGCAACCAGAGTTCGCTGGCCGATGTCTTCTCCATGATGTTGCAATACGGAGGCATTTCCAAGGATCAATTGGGAGGAGATGCCGCATGGAGCAACGTCAACACGCAGTTCTGGGGGGCGGTTCTGGGTTACAAGACCGGTATGACCGATTACGTGGACGGGACCGGCTGGTATCCCTCCTGGATCGGCAACGACGTTGCGATCAGCAACTACACGACCGTAGTCAGCACCGGGTCGGTTGGTGAGTACGACCTGTCGCTCGGCATGAACCTCTCCAACAAGTTCTACATCGGCGCCACGCTCGGCATCCAATCCCTGCACCAGCGCAAGACCTACTACTACGGCGAGGATTACTACTATCCGGGGGACGGCATCGATCCCAACCTGGACTACCAACTCCTCTACTCGAACTTCAACCAAGAGGTTGTCGTGGACGGTGCCGGCGTGAACTTCAAGTTCGGCATGATCTACCGGCCGTTCCAGAACCTGCGCATTGGCGTGGCTTTCCACACCCCGACCTATTTCTGGGTGGATCGGACCTATCAGGGATACGCCGACTCGAAAATGCGACTGGTCAATCTGGATAATCCGGACAACATAGAGGTCGGCCCTCAGGGGGTTGCGACAGCCTGGCTCTACACCCCTGTTCTGGAGGATCGAGATAATTTCAATTGGCAGTTCTCCACACCTACCCGCCTGATGTTCGGCATCTCGTATGCCTTCGGCAACCGGGGTCTGATCTCGATCGATTACGAACGAGACTGGTACAACGGCATGCGCATGCAGAGTAATCCGGCCTCCATCAGCAACGAGAGTTATAACAATACATTCCGTGACTGGTACAAGGGAGCCAACCTTCTCCGCGTCGGAGCCGAATTCAAACCGCTGCCGATGCTTGCTCTCCGAGCCGGATTCGGCTACATGGGCTCCATGCTGAAAGATGAAAAGGCGATCACGGCAGTACCGATGACCCGACAGATGTTGTACGGAGCGGCCGGTATCGGCATTCTACTCACCCCGGGTATCGGCCTCGATTTCGCCTACAGTTACTCGACCACCAACTACACCGAGTACCAGCTCTACTCGTTCGAGGCACCCGAGGGGCTCAACGCCTCCCGCAGTTTCAAAACGAAGATGAACCGTCACACGGCGGCCCTTACGATGAGCTTCCGTTTCTAACAACGCACACGGAGAGCGAAAACTTTGCGCGGCAATCCCCCATTCGGGAGGTTGCCGCGTCGTTTTATCCGGGGCTGCCTTCCTCAGAGTCGAGCGGGGAGCAGTGACCGAGCGGCAACGTTCCCCTCCGATTGAAGTTTTCCGCCCGCCCATTTGTCTTATTCTACTTAAATTGCTAACTTTGCGCTTCGATTAACCGTAAAAACTTACGCAGATAATGGCAAAGGAACTCAAAGACGTGACCAAGGCGGAGGACAACTATTCGCAGTGGTACAACGACCTGGTAGTAAAGGCCGGTTTGGCCGAGAACTCGGCGGTGCGCGGGTGCATGGTCATCAAGCCCTATGGCTATGCCATCTGGGAGAAGATGCAGGCGACGCTGGACAAAATGTTCAAGGAGACAGGGCATGAAAACGCCTACTTCCCTCTCTTCATTCCCAAGTCGTTTTTCTCGAAAGAGGCCAGCCATGTCGAAGGCTTCGCCAAGGAGTGTGCCGTCGTAACCCACTACCGTCTGAAAAACGATCCGGATGGGAAAGGCGTGGTGGTCGACCCCGATGCCAAACTCGAAGAGGAGCTGATCGTTCGCCCCACCTCGGAGACGATTATCTGGAACACCTATAAAGGATGGATCCAATCTTATCGGGATCTGCCGATCCTGTGCAACCAGTGGGCCAACGTGGTTCGTTGGGAGATGCGTACGCGTCTGTTCCTGCGCACGGCCGAATTCCTCTGGCAGGAGGGGCATACGGCTCATGCCACCCAGGAAGAGGCTATCGAGGAGGCAACCCGCATGATTCACGTATATGAGAAGTTCGCCGAGGAGTGGATGAGCCTGCCGGTGATCGTCGGTCACAAATCGCCCAACGAGCGTTTCGCCGGTGCGGTCGATACGCTTACAATCGAGGCGCTCATGCAGGATGGCAAGGCACTGCAAAGCGGCACTTCGCACTTCCTGGGCCAGAACTTCGCCAAAGCATTCGACGTACAATACCTCAACAAGGAGGGTAAACTCGAATATGTATGGGCAACGTCATGGGGTGTTTCGACCCGTCTGATGGGTGCGCTCATCATGGCTCACTCGGACAACAACGGTCTGGTTCTGCCGCCGAAACTGGCTCCGATCCAGGTAGTCATGATCCCGATCTACCGCGGAGAAGAACAGATGCAGACGATCGTTGCAAAGTTGCGCGAAATGGCCGACGAACTCCGTGCCCGCGGTATCAGCGTCAAGATCGACGACCGCGACAACGTACGTTCGGGATTCAAGTTCGCCGATTATGAACTCAAGGGCATTCCGGTTCGTCTGGCACTCGGTCCCCGGGATCTGGAAAACGGCACGATCGAACTGATGCGCCGCGACACGCTGGCCAAAGAGGTCGTTCCGCAAGAGGGCCTTACGGATCGTGTCGTTGCTCTGATGGAAGACATACAGCAAAACATCTACCGCAAAGCGCTCGAATTCCGCAATTCGATGATCACTAAAGTAGACACATGGGAAGAGTTCCTCGACGTACTCGAAAACAAGGGAGGCTTCATCTCGGCACACTGGGACGGCACGGTCGAGACCGAAGTTGCCATCAAGGAGGCGACCAAAGCGACGATCCGTTGTATCCCGTTCGATGCACCCGAAGAGGAAGGTCGGTGCGTCTTCTCGGGCAAGCCATCACACCGCCGTGTCCTTTTTGCCCGCAGTTACTAAAAGCAACAACTATTTTTATAAATAAGGCGGGGTCTGAAATATTCATACTCCGCCTTGTTTCTTCTCCGATCGCAGAAAAATGGAATATAGAAACGACCAAATACGTCGGCAAGATCGGTTGTTGGACCATCAAGAGGCCTTGAAGCTGTTAAAAGAGTCGGAGTACGGGTTCCTTTCGATGCAACTGCCCGACGGGGGAGGATACGGCATTCCGATCAACTACGCCTGGGATGGTACTTCTTCGCTTTATATCCATTGCGCGCCCGAAGGAAAAAAGCTTGACTGTATCCGGCAACATCCCGATGTTTCGTTTTGCATCGTCGGTAGAACCGAGATACAACCGGCCAAATTTACGACAGCCTACGAAAGCGTCCATCTCTGTTGCCGAGCCCATACGGATCTCCCGGACGAGGAGCGCCACAAAGCCCTGGAGCTGATTCTGGAGAAATACTCGCCCCAGGACAAGGAGATCGGATTGAAGTATGCCGAGAAATCCTTTCACCGTACGGCCGCCATCCGGCTCGATATTCTGACCTGGAGCGGAAAATGCAAGAAAAAACTTTAACCACATAAAGACATGGACTCTGCCATACAACGGAAAAAAGAGATATACCGGGTTACCGGAATCGGGATGGTCGTCAATATCGTTTTATCGGTTTTCAAACTGATTGCCGGCATCGTCGGACGAAGCGGGGCAATCGTTGCCGATGCCGTTCACTCATTTTCCGACCTGGCGACCGACCTGGTCGTACTCGGATTCGCCCGCATCTCGACCAAACCCAACGATGCAAATCACAACTACGGACACGGCAAATACGAAACTCTGGCCACGATCTTAATCAGCCTGGCCCTGCTGGCCGTCGGCACCGGCATCCTGCTCAACAGCATCCAGAACATCCGAAGTGTCATAGCGGGCGAGATATTACCCCGACCGGGAGCTATCGCCTTAATCGCAGCAGTCGTATCGATCGTTGCCAAAGAGATCCTCTATCGCTATACGGTTCTGGTCGGTCGCAGAATAAACAGTTCGAGCGTTATTGCCAATGCCTGGCACCACCGCAGCGACGCACTCTCATCGGTAGGAACTCTGTTGGGAGTCGGCTGTGCCTACTTCTTGGGGGAAAAATGGAGAATCGCAGATCCGATCGCCGCCTTGCTGGTCGCTCTGTTCATCTTCAAAATCGCGTACGAGATGATCCGTGACAGGCTGGGAGAGCTGCTCGAGCAAGCCCTGCCGACACAAACAGAGCAAGAGATTCGGGAGATCATCTCCTCTTCATCGGAGGTAAGTGAACCTCATAATTTACGTACACGCCGCATCGGATCGACCATCGCCATCGACGTACACATTCGAGTGGACCCGGACATGACAGTTTGTCATTCACATCAACTGACAATCGATATCGAGCAAAAACTCAAGCAGAAATTCGGAGACAACACACTGGTTACCATCCACGTAGAACCTAAAAAGTAAGTCTTTCCCAAAGGAGAGTCCAGGACCATGCCCTTCTCTTTCAAGCAGAGAAAAACGGGGGAAATAGCAACGGCACAATTGTTGAAAGATCAATAACGAACAACAAAATGAGGAATTGCCTTGAAAAGAAAAATTTGTTTTTTTCAAAGGATTTTTTTAACTTGCGCTTCGGAATGATGTGTAAGGTGTAAGGATTCCTTATAATTTAAAGAACTAATAAACTGATTGCCTATCGAAACATTCTACTCTTTATAACCATTTTTAGATAGGAAAGAGTATGAACATGCAAGTGTTAAGCGACCAAAAATTGCTTAATCAGTATCTTTCAGGTGATCAGAGTGCCATTTCCAGTTTGATCGAGCGTCATAAGCGTCGTGTTCGCGAATACATCTACATGATGGTCAAAGACGACAATGTGGCGGACGACATCTTCCAGGAGACCTTCATCAAAGCGATCCGAGTTATCGACGAAGGCCGTTATATTGACAATGGAAAGTTCTTGTCGTGGATTCTCAGAATCGCACATAATCAGGTAATCGACTATTTCCGAACCTGCAAGCAAAACAAGCAGGTCAACGAAAGCGATACGGGATATAATATTCTGGGGTCATTGCGTTTCGCCGAAAAGACGATTGAAGACGAATTGGTAAGTTCGCAGATCGAGCAGGACATTCGCAACCTGGTAGACCTCTTACCCAAAGAACAACGCGAGGTCGTCATGATGCGCTACTATTCGGGTTTGAGTTTCAAAGAGATCGCCGAGCAAACCGATGTGAGCATCAACACCGCACTGGGACGTATGCGATACGCTCTTATCAATCTGCGAAGAATGATTAAGGAAAAAAATCTCGTTTTATGTTAAACGGGATACAATAAACACGAGCGCCCTACGTTTTTTTAATGCAAGGAAGGTAAAAAAGCGGGTGCTTATGATGGAAATCGACATAACGGATATTTCAAGTTCTATCTCTGAAGACGATCTATTGATGAGGAAGGTGATCGGGGACGATGCAGAACTGTATTTTCTTGATTGCTTTCTTTCGGAGGTTCTTCCGAAGGGATAATTTAGGGTTAATTTTTGATGGGAGAAGACCCCGGGGAAACCCGGGGTCTTCATTATTTTTCAGTATAAGATTTCGAAGGATACTCGGAATCGAGATGTTGCACTACAAGTTTTTCAACTCTTCTCCCGATATATGCACTTCGATACGCCCCAAGGCATAAGCGGCAATATCGTAAGGATTGTAATAGAAAGTGATTCCATCCTCGGACACCTCGAAATTTTCGGTAGCGGCAATATACTCGGGGAAGAGTCCCTGTGCCGCCAGATCTTCATCACCCGTAGCCTCGAACTGCTCATAAAGCTTGTGCTTGATCAACGTCAGCAGCGACTCCTGCTGCTCGGGGGTGAAGAGGTCCGACAGAGCCAACTCATACCCGCCTGCAATCGAATAGTTGTGCCACGAAAGCGTATACATTCCGTGAGCGCCACCCGTATAGCTCGAACGACTGATTGAATAGACCAACAGGCTGTCGACGATTCGGGCATCGGATTCGATGATCAGCTCCATCTCGGAGCGCCAGTTCGGAGTTCCCAAATCCTCCAAATCATAGTTCTCATCCAGAATCTGGTTGTGACACATGAATTGGGCAATGGAATACTCCATCATCTGCTGCACATCGCCCTGCACATCCTCCCGTTCGAAAAAATAGAGCTGATTGGCCTCCTGAATGGCCTGTAAAGCGGGGGATTTGTCCGCATTGGCAATGGAAGTAAAGGTAAACTGGAACGTACAGGCATAATCGTTATCGGTTATGACGGTATCCAATACAACGACATCGAACTCGGGCATGACCGTCGCACGACGACAGGAACCAAGAGCCAAACTCGCCAAAACGAGTAAAAAAACAACAACGCGTTTCATAACAAATAAAGAAGGTTATATAAAACAAAGGTATATAAAATGCCGCAGTAACAGGGTTTCTGCAAAAAAAAATCACAGATTTATCGCAAAAAATTTGTAAATACGAAAATCGTCGCTATCTTTGCGACACCAAATCAATACGATGGTGGATTCATCTAAGGGCTAGGATACGTGCCTCTCACGCACGACATAGGGGTTCGAATCCCCTATCCACTACCAGAAACGACTGCATCCGAGATGTGGTCGTTTTTTGTTCTATCTCCGGAGAGAGAAGAGCCCGTTTGCAAAGCGGATGGCGACTTCGCACTTCCCCAAAGTTTTTCTTCTGACTGGCGGGAGATGATTTCCCATGGCAAAATTCGGAACAACAGAAAAAAAAGCTACATTTGTAAGATTAAACCAGAGTTAGCCGATTCATGCTCATTACAGTCATTGTTCCAATCTACAATATGGAGGCCTATATGCGCTGTAGTATCGATAGCCTACGGCGTCAAACCTTCCAGGATTTCGAGATTCTACTCATTGATGATGGCAGTAAAGATTCCTCTCCGCAGATCTGCGACCAATATGTTGCGGAAGATCCCCGTATTCGAGTAATCCACAAACCCAATGGGGGGTTGAGTTCTGCCCGTAATGTAGGTATTGAAAACGCCCGCGGAAAATATCTGACCTTTTGCGATCCGGATGACTGGGTCGATCCCGACTACCTTCAACAATTCATCGACGCTGGAATGGATGAGCAAACTCTCCCCGTTACGGGAATAGTTCAACATCGCGACTCCCATCCCGACAGATATTTTACAGCCCCGGCTCTGGATCTCCGTAACGAAGCTTGCGTCGAGGCAATCATTGCCCTGCGCCGATGCGACGGATTGGGATTCACGGTCAACAAGTTGTTTGTCAAACGTATCATCGAAGAGAATCATCTTCGATTCATCGAAGGGTTGGCTCACCGTGAAGACGAACTCTTCATGATGGAATATGTGCGATACATCTCCCGTATCGTCATCAACCAGAAAACACCCTACCACTATCGGGTACTGGGAAGCGGACTCTCGAAAAAACGCAAACCTACCGAGGTAATTCTTCGTGTAGCAAATCAGTTGCGCGACTTGTTCGCCCTGGTAGCCCCGACCGCGGAAGGACGCTACCTCGGAGCACGCATCTACCTACAGCAGACCTGCGAGGCAGTCGCCGCCTCCAAGAGCGGAGAAGAACTGCAACAGGCAATACAAGCAGCTCGCAATGCCCGCAAAAATTACCTGCAAGCATTCAACCCCGCCTATCTCAAAGATCGGCGCGACCGCAAAGTAGCCCAGCGCAGCCGATGGATCTTCACCCTCGGTTCACTCTCGGCACATCTGCAACGCAGACTCACACGACTCATACACATTTAACACCAAGCTATATCATGTCGAAATACGATTACCTGATCGTCGGTGCCGGTCTCTTCGGCGCAGTTACAGCCTACCGGGCAGCCCGTGCCGGCAAGAAAGTGCTGGTCATCGAACGTCGTCCGCACCTCGGCGGCAACGTCTATTGCCAGGAGCAGGAGGGCATCCGGGTACACCGTTACGGAGCCCACATCTTCCACACCTCGAACCGCGAGGTATGGGATTTCGTCAATCGTTTCGTCGAGTTCAACAACTATATCAACTCGCCGGTAGCCAACTACAAGGGAGAGCTCTACAACCTTCCCTTCAACATGAATACCTTTTACGCCATGTGGGGCGTAAAGACTCCGGCCGAAGCACAGGCAATGATCGAGCGGCAGCGCCGTGAAGCGGGTATCACCGAGCCCCGCAACCTTGAGGAGCAGGCCATTTCGCTCGTCGGTACCGATATTTACGAAAAGCTCGTCAAAGGCTATACCGAAAAACAGTGGGGTCGCGATGCCACGTCGCTGCCCGCCTTCATCATCAAGCGGCTGCCGGTACGTCTTACCTATGACAACAACTACTTCAACGACCGCTGGCAGGGAATTCCGATCGGCGGCTACAACGTCCTGATCGAAAAACTGCTCGAAGGGATTGAAGTAAAATGCTCGACCGACTTCTTCGCCGACCGTGCCCGTTGGGAGTCCTGCTGCGACAAAATCGTCTTCACGGGACGTATCGACGAGTATTACGACTTCAAGCTGGGCGAACTGGAATACCGGTCGCTGCGGTTCGAACACGAGACGCTCGACGTGCCCAACTACCAGGGTGTCGCTGTCATGAACTATACCGAACGTGAAGTTCCCTTCACCCGCATTATCGAACACAAACATTTCGAACCGGGCGGCAACCAACCCCGCACGATCATCACCCGCGAATACCCGGCCCCTTACGAACATGGAGCCGAGCCCTACTACCCGATCAACGACGACCGCAACTCGGCACTCTACGCCTCCTACAAGGCCCTGGCAGATGCCGACCCGAAGGTTCTTTTCGGAGGCCGTCTGGGAGAGTACCGTTACTATGATATGGACAAGGTGATCGAAAGCGCCCTCAACCTTACGATAGAATAATGAGCAAAACCGTTATCATGGTCTGCGCCCACAAGCAGGACCAGTGCCTTCAGAACCCGCCCTACCAACCCGTACAGGTCGGCCGGGCCATTGCAAAGAGAGAACTTCCGTTCGCCGTGGGCGACAACACGGGAGACAACATCAGCGACCGCAACCGCCACTACTGCGAATTGACGGCTCACTATTGGGCCTGGAAGAATCTGCGCGATGCGGATTTCGTCGGGCTGAACCACTACCGCCGCTATTTCGATTTCGAGGGCAATTCGATCTGCTCACTCCGCACCGTCCGTTCGGATGAGTTCTTCTCGAAAGAGCACAAAACCCCCGACTTCGACGAGCTTTTCAAGCACTGCGACATCGTCATGGGGCGGCCGAAACCCTACCCCTACAACCTCTACACGGACTACTGCCGCTGCCATATCGAACAGGATCTGCTGACGACCCGTCAGGTCATCGAAGAGAAATATCCGGACTATGTCAAGGATTTCGACAAGATGATGTTGCGCAACAACCTGCTGTCGCACTTCAACATGTTCGTGATGCCCCGCCGGCTGTTCGATGCCTACTCGACCTGGCTGTTCGATATTCTCTTCGAAGTGGAGCGCCGCATCGAGATTCAGGACGATCCGGTACAAGGACGCGTCATGGGCTATCTGAGTGAGCGCCTACTGGGTGTATGGGCCCATCACAACCATCTGAAGATCTGTTACAAGACGGTACTGATGGTCAATGACCAAAAGCGCAAGGGAGTGGGTAAATACCTCTTCCACAAGGCCATCAACACGCTGGCCTATTGGGTTACCTTCCCGTTCCGCCGCCGCACGCCGCGTCCGCTGGCTGAATAAAGGTCTCCCAGAATCGGAGTCTGCGCGGCTTGAACCACCCGTGGCATCCCATGGGCAGTCGTCCCTTGCACATCCGGTAGCAATACTTCGGATTGGTATCAAAAGCAAAACGCAACGCCTCCTCCTGCGTCGGATAGCGGAACTCCTCGGGGACAAGAGCCCAAAAGACATCCTCGTTTCCCAGATCGCTGCCGAGGGCACAGTATTGCTCGATCTGCAAAGCATACTTACGGCAAGCCTCCCTGAAACGATCCACCCGACGCAGCGACAAACCACCGTTGCCGATCCGGCCATAGATCATCTGGCGGATCATCCGTCCGCGAGAAGCGCACCACCATCTGCGAAGGGCAAGCCACTGTCTGAGCAACGGAAGATTGTATACCCTGCGACGCACCCAAGGGGCCGCTACGCAATCGTATCCCTTCCGGCACCAGTCGGAAAGTTCATCCCGGAAGATCCAGACATCGGGCTGACAGATGAGTATATATTCGAAATCGCGGAAAAGATCGTAAAAGTCGGCCGAGAGCATCATGCGGTTATAGCCCGCAATCCCGTTCTTACGTCCCAACCATTCGTCAGAGACCTCGCGGACCTCCAGTGAGGGGAATTCACGGTGAATCATCGTAAGATCCAACCCCACAGGGGCCAACAGGATGATCGGATAGTGTCCCAGCACGGCGACCGTCTGCCGGACCGACCGAGCCTCATAGGGGGAGAACTGGGGTTTGTAAATCGGCACGACCACCGCGACCTCTCTCTTTTCCATCTATCTGCGTTTTAAATAGTTAGCAACAGCATCGGCAACCCGCTCTCCATCGAGCGCCGCCGAAATGATTCCTCCGGCATATCCGGCACCCTCTCCGGTCGGGAAGAGCGCCTCGACCTGAGGGTGCATCAACGAGTTGGCATCGCGGGGGATACGTACAGGAGTCGACGTGCGCGACTCCACGCCGGCAACCAGCGCCTCGTTTGTAACAAAACCCTTCATACGACGGCCGAATGTAGTGATTCCGGCCCGCAAGGCTTCGGAAATAAACTCCGGCATCCATTGGTCCAATCGCGACGGGATCATACCCGGACTGAACGACGTGCGCGGAAGTCCGCTGCTCGATCGCCCGGCCACGAAATCGGCCACCCGCTGTGCCGGGGCAACCTGATGTTCACCTCCTTCGCGGCGTGCCAGCTGTTCGAACTGCTCCTGGAATTTCAATCCGGCCAGCTCACCCCACTCCGCACGCAGGTGCTCGAAATCCGCCAGACGGATCTCCGTCACCAGACCGGAGTTGGCAAAGGGCGAGTTACGCAAACTCGACGACATACCATTGACCACCGACTCCGCAGCATCGGTCAAGGCCGGGACGATCACACCGCCCGGGCACATACAGAAGGAGTAGACTCCTCGGCCGTACTCCTGACTGACAAGCGAATAGCTTGCCGCCGGCAGGTATTCACCGCGGGTCGGAGTGTGGTACTGGATCGAATCGATCAAGGCCTGCGGATGCTCGATCCGCACACCCATGGCAAAAGGCTTGGCCTCGAGACGGACACCCCGACGGTGTAGCAATTCGTACACGTCGCGAGCCGAATGGCCCGTAGCCAGCACGACGGCCGCCCCTTCGTAAAGCGTATCACCGACAAAGACACCCACGATACGTCCATCCCGCAATTTGAGATCGGTTACGCGAGCCTCAAAGAGAAACTCACCGCCGGCATCGAGAATCGTCTTGCGGATATTGGTGATCACCCGCGGCAGTTTGTCGGTACCGATGTGGGGATGTGACTCATAGAGAATTTCAGGTGTTGCCCCGTGAAAGACAAGGGTCTGCAACGCTTTATTATAGTCGCCCCGCTTCTTGCTGCGGGTAAAAAGTTTTCCATCCGAGAAGGTTCCGGCTCCGCCCTCTCCGAACGCATAGTTCGAATCGGGATTCACCGCTCCGTTACGGTTGATCTGGGCAATATCCCGTTTCCGGGTCGAAACTTCCCGCCCCCGTTCCAGAATCACCGGGCGATACCCCAATTCGATCAACCGCAATGCGGCGAACAAACCGGCAGGACCACCCCCGACAATCACTACCTCGGTCCGTCCCGAAACGGACGGATAGTCGAAATGGACGGGATCAGGCTGAGGTTCCCGATCGACATAGATTTCCAAGGTCAAATTGACCTTGACCTGGCGCTGCCGGGCATCGATCGAACGTCCCACGACACGAACCAAAGCGACCTCCTTGTCGGAGATCCCGATACGCCGGGCCGCCTGCGAAGTGTAAAAATTCGGATCGGCAGCCTGCCTGGGTGTCAATGTCAGGGTTATTTTCTGCGGCATAATTGTGAGTTATGGACACAAAAGTAACCAAAATTAAAGAATTTAGGAGACGGGCTTTTCAGAAAGCGCTATTTTTTTCTATCTTTGTCCGCGACAGCATCGCAATCGATGCGCGCAATGCGGATATGGTGTAATTGGTAGCCACGTCAGACTTAGGATCTGATGCCGAGAGGCGTGGGGGTTCGAGTCCCTTTATCCGCACAAGGCGACTGTAGAGGACGAATTTTCAGATTCGTCCTCTTTTTTATCTCCCGAACCCAACAATTAGCTTCGACTTCGCCTATTTCCTCTGACAGTTATTTCTTCCTATTATTGTCCTACAATTTGATATTTCTCAATGATTTTCATAAGTTTGTAAAGATTAGGAGGCGGCAAAAAAAATTGAATCCTTTGAGACCTGTATCCTTTATAGGACAATCACAGAACTACGAAACGGACATAAACTACCATCCTAAAATATGAAGACCATTTTTATTACCGGCGGTTCTACGGGAATCGGTGCCGCCTCTGTACGGAAGTTTATAGCCGAGGGCTGGAACGTTGGCTTTATGGATATCAACACACAGGCGGCTCACGTGCTTGTGGAAGAACTCAACTGCCCCGACCGACTGCTCTTCATCGAAGGCAACACCCGCACAAGAAGCGACATTCACAATGCGGTTGAAAAGACGGTTGCCAAATTCGGGACACTGAACAGCGTCTTTGCCAATGCGGGCATCCATCGTTGCAACACCATTCTCGACATTGCCGATGAGGAACTCGACCTGATGATCCAAACGAATATCTATGGCACCGTCAACACGCTGCGCGAAGCGATTCCTTCGATCATCGAGGCAGGCGGCGGTTCAATCGTAATCAATGCCTCGGACCAGTGGTTCGTGGGCAAGCCGCACAGTTTTGCATACGGAATGACCAAAGGTGCCCTCGGGCAGATCACCCGAAGCCTGGCCATCGACCTGGGACCCAAAAATATCCGCGTCAATGCCGTCTGCGCAGGCACAATCCGCACACCACTGGTAGACAACCTCTTTGTAAAGTTTGCCGAAGAAAACCACTGCAGCATCGAGGATTATTGGCGCAAGGAGAATGCTCTCTATATGCGTGGAAGTGCAGGCAAACCGGAAGAGGTAGCGGAGGTGGTCTATTTCCTGGCTTCGGACGCATCGAGCTTCTGCACCGGATCCCACTATCTGGTCGATGGAGGCCTGGTGGCCGGTTGACTTTTGATGGGACAGCCCCCACGCACAATTCTCAGATCAAGAATCTATCAAATCTATCCAAGCAAAAAAGGCGGTCATGAATTTATGATGACTGCCTTTTTATCTCCGTCCATCCGCGAACTATAATCTGCCCGCAGCAAGTTCGTGTTTCAAATGACACAGGTATTGGGGCGTTACGCCCAGATACGAGGCAATTACATTGCTCGGAACCGCCTCTATGATATCCGGCCGGTTCCTTACCACGGCCAGATACCTATCTTTTGCCGTCCCGTTTATCAGGAACAACTTATGCTCGCATGAGTACAACTGCCCCATCGCGATATTGAACATCCAACGCGAAAACTCATGCGACTCCTCCACCAATCGGTCAAACTGGGCTTTGGGCATTCGCAACACCTTCGCCTCCGCTTTGCAGTTCTCCGCCATGATAAAAGCCGGCTGCCTCCTATAATAGGAATGGAGGGACAAAATAATGGTTCCGGGAGTTGCAAATCCGTACGTTACCTCTTTGGACTCCTCAATATGAAACAACCTCAAGATCCCCTCCTTAATACAATAGATATTGGTATTTATGCTGCCATGATCTATCAAACGCTCTTTCGGCCGGAGGGTGATTTCTTCTGTGTAAGAGAGGAATCTGTCGATTATTTCATCCGACGGTTTGAGGGTCCCCTCCTCTCTCAACAGCTCTCTGATCGACTTAATATCCATACCGATATATTATTCTTGAATGTAAAGATACATCAAAAGATTCTAAGGTAATGAAACTACATTAACTTTTTTGTGATGATTAGACTCTATATTTGTGTACGTTCAATAAAATCGAGACAGCTATGAAAAGAGTTATCGCTTCCCTTATCGCAGTACTGGCCTGTGCTGTCGTCACTTCTTGCAGCACCAACGAAGAAGAATTCGTAGAGCCTCTTCTAGAACAGATAACCAAATCTGTAACGGCAGATGTGAACGGTGGTCATTATGAAATCGCCTACTCTATCAGCAATCCGGCCGCCGGATTCGAAATTTCAGCATCAACCAAGCAAGAATGGATCGGCAACTTCACATACGGAGAGGGAACGATCGGCTTTGATGTGGCCCCAAACGACACGGGAGGGCCCAGAAACGGATCCATATCCGTTGTGTACGGCGAAGCAGGATTTTCCGTGCCGGTTACCCAGTTGGCGAACGAAGATGTCTCCTTCGAATTCAACCTCCGGCAGATGACCTCTACGGGCGTTACCATCGATGTCCTCCCCTCCGACAAAACCATATATTATACCTGGAACATACTCGACAAAGCTGTGGCCGATGAAAAATACAGCGACGATGAGGTGTTGACAGCTTATGCCCTGGAACTGGTAAACGAGGACCTGGAATATTACCGGAATTACGTCGATCAGAACGGATCGCTCGCCGACGTTTTGTCTTATGCCGACGATCTGATCCGGATCAACACCCTCAATCCAGCTACGGATTATCAGATATTTGCATTCGGAATCGACGAAAAAGCCGGGACCGTAATCTCCGCCGTAACCCGATCGGATTTCACAACCCCGGAGTTCAAAATTCAGGACGAGTGTAAATTTACGATCACGTTCGATGTCGTACTGCAAACGGAAATGACCTTTACGATCGTTCCGGACAACCCGTCGACCAGATACTATGTCGGCATATGCCCGACCGAAATGATCGACGAGAAGGGTGCGGATGCCATTGCTCTCGAATTTATCCGCCAGGCAGATGTTGCAGGAATCGACTGGGCAGCACACAGTTCCCTGCATTCTGGCGAATTAACGGCAAACACGTTCGAAGATATGAATATTACGGACATGACTCCGGGAGTTGCCTATTCGGTAGTCGTATTCGGGGTCAGCGATCTCGGAGAGCGGACAACCGAGGTATCATATGCCTCGCAGACACTGCCAGTGGTCGTTCCTTCCGATATGACTTTCGAGATCACCTTGGTCGAGCAAACCGAAAGCGGAGCCATTTTAAATATCGTCCCCTCTGCAAAGGATGAACCCTATATCGCCGGAGTCATGAAATACGAGCAGTACAGCGAGTATATCGGCAAGGATGAAGAGTTCATGAATTACGTGGTCGAGTATGGCGGGATGGGCGTATACGAAGGGGATCAACGGATGGACAGAAGTACGGCGCTGATCTCCGATACGGATTACGTTTGCTTTGCCTTCGGTTATGCGGGAGGCATCACGACTCCTCTGACAATCTTTGAGTTCAAGACGGGGAAACCTGATACGGGAGGAGGAGCCTCCGTTGAAATCACGGAGACGAAGATCATCGACGGCGCGGAAGTAGGCTACGACGGGATGGCTGCCGTATACGTCTATATGTCCCCCAACAGCGAAGCAGCCCATTGGTACGCACAAGCCCTGCTGAGCGAGAACGGGGTGCCTACGGATGCTTTCGGAAATACGTTTACCGACACGGAAATCGTGAATTTATTGACTAATCCGAATAACGACAGCCGATATGTAGATTCAGAATATGTCGCCACCCCCATCGACTGGGGAACGGAGATTACCTTCTGCATCATTGCGGAAGACAGCGAAGGCAACTTGGGGCAACTGATCAAGCATACTGTTACCCCGCAACAATAATACACCCAATACTTGCTCTGTTTCAAAATCAATTGATTTGACCCATACCCCCGAAAGTTCTATGATCTTAGGGGGTATGCTTTCTTGCAGGATGAGATCACCCGCAGAATTATCGCTGCATTTGTTTGTCATACCGCCCTCGGTCGCTCCCGCGGAAGAGAGCCGGCCAGACTGAGCCGTCTTACGCATCAAAAACCCGAAGGAATCTGTAAAATTAGCTCCGGAAACAAATCCGTTCTTTTTTAGGATAGAGACCCAATATTCAGCACTCCGACAAGAGGAGATCCAGCCACTTATCAGGCCGAGAGACTCCACGTCCGAATCTTCTCGGAATGCCGGAATCAACACACAATCATATTAACAGCGTTAACGGACAAACGCAAAAGAGTTTTCTTATGAAAAAACTTTCAATTCTTTTCGCTCTTTTCGCTCTTTTATGCGAAGGTATGACCTCGTGTAGCAAAGATAATACGGAGGATCCCCCTACTGACCGTCCGACCGTCACGCTGAAGGCAGGAACCGTTACCGACGTTTCCACGGTATTTACCATACAGGCCCATGATGCCGAACGCTGTGCTTATCTTTGCATCGAACAGAGCGGAGAGGAGGCACCAACCGCCCCCTCTCCGGAGACCATCTTCAACAATGGCAAAGAGGTTGCTGTGGAAAGCCCTGTTGAAATCACGCTCTCAAATCTGACTCCGGGACAGAATTACTGCATCTATGCCGTTGCCGTCAATACAACGATCTACAGCGACATCGCGGAGTTGAAGTTCACGACTATGAGCTCCACAGAACCGGAGTATGACCTCCTCATCGAGGGAACCTCCGCTTTGGGTGGCTACTACAAGAGTTTTACGGACGAAACGCTGGGAAACTACATGATCCGCGTCTCCAACATCGAATACGACGACTACGGATATGCAACCAACGCCGGATATGCATTCCAATTCGACCTCTACGGTACAAAGAGCGCAAACGTAATGAATGCACAGGTTCCCTCGGGTATTTATCGCTTCGACACGGAAGATACCGGAGCTGAATTCACCTGTGGTGCCGGTTACAGCAAGATAGAACAAACCGACGACCAAGGTTACCCCAAAGGAGAGGCCATTAGCCTTACGGCAGGTGAAATCCGGATTGACACCTCAGAGGATAACTATACGATTACCGCTTATGTAACCGACGAACAGGGAACGCGCTACAAGGTAAGCTATACGGGTCGGATGGTCCTCTCGAACAAGACAGGCAGTATCGGCGGCAATCAGGAGATCGAGAACGCCTCGCTTTTCTATGCCCGCTACTATGGGCAGGCAGACCACAACGGGATCGGCAACTATTATGTTTCGATCGGCACGACGACCGTTGATAAGGATGATCCAACCACGGCTCTCGACAACGGATGGATGATCCGGCTCGATTTCTGGGGAGACGTTTCAGCCGATGACGACAATGCAATCCTTCCCGAAGGTACCTATACCCTCTCGGAGAGCGGTGCACACAACAAAATGACGATCTGTCCCGATGACACCGACGTTGCATACTACTTCCTAACCGGCAAAACGCCCGAACGAACCGATTATACCTGCTCGTCCGGATCCGTTACGGTAACCCGAACAGGCTCGGATTACAAACTCGAAGGAACCCTGGTGATGGATGATGAGTCATCCGTACACTTCACCTACGAGGGGCCCCTCGCTTTTGAGAACCGGGCCGAGACACTCATCGGCAACATCGACGAAACCTTTACGGTAGCCTCCTGCACCTACCTCGGCGACCAATATACGGAGAACGCCGAGAGCGACAGCTATCAGATCCGCCTGGCAACCGACGAGTCGGAAAGCACGTTTGTCAATATCGAGCTCTTCACGGAAAAAGCGGCCAGCGCTCTCAACCCCGTTATTCCAGACGGCTCATACAATGCAGGTAATCAAGGTTCCTACGAGGCAGGGACCTTCACACCAGGCTATCTATTCAGCGGCTATCTTGCCGGCTCGAATATCGGCAAAAAGGATGAATACGGCAGCATCCTTACCTACGGTCTGTTCACGGGAGGTACGATCGACTTCGCATACGCAAACGGTCGCTACACAATCACGCTCGATGTCACCACCTCGGACAACTTCTCCATCAAGGGGAGCTATTCGGGTGAACTGCCCATAGACAACAAGGTGGTCGGCCCGGCGATCGGTAACGTGAATTTCACCGCCCTATATGCTCCGTCGGCCTATTACTATGGTAAGAAGAACGACGGACTCGGCGACTATTATTACTACCTGCTCTCGTTCAGCGACATCGAAATGGCCGGCAGCTACAACGGGATCTATCCGGTGAACCAGGAGGCAGGACATTGTGCCGTTCTGTATGTTTACGCAGCGACGGAACCCGGTGCTGACGGACGTGTACCGGAAGGTGAATACACGCTCGGCGAGGAGCGCAAAGGGTTGATCTGGAGCACCGGATCGGAAGGCCGTGCTTATGATGCCGAAGGCAATCGTTCCAATGTTGCGTTCGGAAGCGGGACGCTCAATATCGCACACCAGGGCACAAACGAGTATGTGATTACACTCGACGCCAAGACCTTGCGCGAGGAGACCTTCAAGTTCACCTACACAGGAGCAATCACCATCGGCGGCACCTCGACTGCAGCCGTAACTCCGACAGTCACGAAGATTCCAAGTTCAGTCATTCCGATGATGTATGAGGCGATGAAACGTGATGCTGTCGTAGTACGGGATCTTTCAGCCTCGAAGGCCGAGACTATTCTCGCCCTGCCCGACCAGGCGCCGGCACAGAGACTCCACAAGGAGCTTGCTTCCAAACGGTAATTTGTCCAGAACGCAAAAAAGCAGGAGACCTATAAGGGTCTCCTGCTTTTTTGTTTATCCGCGGAATTTTGTCTCAACTTAAACCCAACAAGCAAGAAAAGTTGCCCCGTCGGCCTCAGGAATCATCTCCACCTGGGATGACAAGGCGGGAATCAACACCGTCTCGCCCTGATGCAGAGTCGTCTCACTCCCATGCCGGTCAAGCAAACAAGCCTTCCCTTTTATAAAGATCAAGCAGACGAACGAATCAAGCGGCGACCAATCGCAAGCGATAGGACGATCCACCTCATACAACGATGTAGAAAAATAGGGGGTTGAAGCCAACCGCACCTCCTGATTCTCTCGCCGTACGTATCGCGTGCGATAATCCGACTCAACAAGAAAATCAATCGCCTCACGGGCCTGTTCGGTATGCAGTTCACGGGGACGACCCGCAGCATCGACACGCCCAAAATCACTGATTCGGTAGGTAACATCGGATGGTTGCTGAATCTCGGCAATCAAAGCCCCTCGTCCAATACTGTGAACCCGGCCTGCGGGAAGGAAAAAGACATCACCGGCCGTGATGGAATGACGCGCCAACACTTCAGGGAGGGTATCGTCAGCCACCCGGCGATCATACTCGTCCATCGTAATCGGGCGGGAAAAACCGGAAATTAACGAGGCCCCGGGCTCGGCATCGATTACATACCACATTTCTGTCTTTCCGTTACGTCCATACCGACGTTGTGCCAGCTTGTCATCGGGATGCACCTGAATCGAAAGATCGTCCCTGGCATCGATAAACTTCACCAAGAGAGGGAAATCGCGACCAAACCGATCGTAATTGTGTTTCCCGACAAGCGTGGGCCCCAACCGGTCGATTAACTCCGGCAAAGTGGTTCCGGCATACTCCCCGCCGCAGACAACGGACTCCGAGCCGGGCAACGCCGAGAGTTCCCAACTCTCACCGATCGTTGTCCGATCCGAAGAGATCCCCTTATAGGAGAGAATACGCTCACCGCCCCAAAGGGTCTGTTTAAAGACAGGATCGAATTTAAAAAAGTTCATTCCCTAAAGAAAGATAGATAGATTTCAATATCTCTTTTACAAAGATATATTTTTTCAAACAATACAATAACATTGCAAGGGAAATAACACGCTACGTTCTACCCCTTTTGCAACCGGGTTGCATAAAGAATCGACTATCTTTGTAAACAGAAAAGGCAGAAAGTCTCCGAAATCAGTAAATAGATTCCGGCTCCCAACTGTCAAACCTTCCGCAATTCGGGTTTAATGAAAACGACTGAAGCATGAAGAACCAATCTGAAGAAAGGAGTTGTCGAAGCGGGGCCTGCGCCGCACACAATGACCATACCCACTCCCAGAACATTTGGGGGGCATCCGTTTCCGCCCTGTTATTCATCACAGGTCTGATCCTGCAATATACGGAAGTTCCGTTCTTTTCCCTGCCCGCCATACGCCTCTGCTGGTATCTGGCCGCCTACCTGCCGGTGGGTCTACCCGTATTACTTGAAGCCTGGGACGGTTTCCGCAACAAAGACTTCTTTACCGAACATACACTGATGAGTATTGCCGCTTTCGGAGCCTTTTTCATCGGGGAGTACCCGGAGGGTGTTGCCGTCATGCTCTTCTATTCGATCGGAGAGGGGTTGCAGGAGAGAGCCGTAAGACGCGTTCGCCAGAATATCCGCGAACTGGTCGATATACGCCCGGACCAGGCCACCCTGTGGAGCGACAAGGGATCAAGCACTCTCCCCGCAGCCGAAGTTTTGCCCGGCCAAACGATCGAGGTCCGTCCGGGAGAGCGGGTGCCGCTCGACGGGACACTCTTGAGCGACGATGCACCGTTCAATACAGCCGCCCTGACCGGCGAAAGTATCCCACGAACCATCCACACGGGCGAAGAGGTGCTGGCCGGCATGATCGCGGCAGAAAACCCGGTCCGCATTCGCACGACCCGCCCCTATGGCGAAAGTGCTCTCTCGCGTATCCTTACGATGGTCGAGGAGGCCTCCTCTCGGAAAGCTCGCACCGAGCTCTTCATCCGCCGTTTTGCCCGGATCTATACCCCCATCGTAACCGGACTGGCCCTGCTGATCGTAGCCTTGCCTTGGCTATGGTCTCTCATTCACCCCACTTTTGTCTTTTCGTTTGACCAGTGGCTTTCACGTGCACTGGTTTTTCTGGTAACCTCCTGCCCCTGTGCCCTGGTTATCAGTGTCCCGTTAGGATACTTCAGCGGAATCGGCATCGCCTCCAAGGCAGGTATTCTCTTCAAGGGAGGCAATAGTCTCGAAACCATTGCCCGCGTCGATACCGTAATTTTCGACAAGACCGGCACCCTCACCGAGGGACGCTTCGAGGTAACGGAAGTACATTCCACGGATGATTCGCAAAAAAAACAGCTCATACGGGCCATCGCTTCGGCCGAACAGACGAGCACCCACCCCGTTGCCCGCGCCATCATACGGTACGCGGAAGAACAGGGGATTCAACTCCAACCTCAGACAAATGCAGCCGAAACTGCCGGATACGGCATCCGGGCGACAATCTCAGGGCAGGAGGTATTGGTAGGCAATACCCGGTTACTCGATCGCTTTGCAATAAATTACCCGACCGAGATCAATACTATTCCGGAGACTATTGTCGTATGTGCCATCGACAAGCGCTACGCGGGGTACATTCTGATTGCCGACACCCCGAAAGCCGATGCAGCCCGCGCTGTTTCCGAGCTGAAGTCCCTGGGAATAGGAGATATTCGCATCCTTTCGGGAGACCGCCAGTCTTTGGTCCAGAAACTTGGGGAGCGACTTGGGACAACCACAGCGACAGGCGACCTGCTGCCTGGAGACAAGATGCGCATCCTGGAGGAGTTGAAAGGAGATTCCGACCATACGACCGCCTTTGTCGGCGACGGATTCAACGATGCTCCGGCTCTTGCGATCAGCGATATCGGCATTGCAATGGGACAATTGGGGAGTGATGCAGCGATCGAAACAGCCGACGTGGTCATTCAATCCGACCAGCCGTCACGCATTCCGACCGCCATTCGGATCGGGCACCTCACACGACGCATCGTCCGGCAGAACATCATATTTGCACTCGGTATCAAGGCAGTCGTCCTGACACTCGGAGCTGCGGGTATTGCCAATATGTGGGAGGCTGTCTTTGCCGATGTCGGAGTTACCCTGTTGGCCGTATTAAATGTGGTAAGAGTTTCCGCCCACCGATTTAAATGATTATCTTGCAAGATATGGAGAAAGACAAACAGATAGAACTGCTGGAGAAACGCGACGTACGTCCGACTGCTCTTCGGCTCCTCATCCTTCGCACGATGGCCGAGTTCGATCGGGCATTCAGTCTCGCCGATCTGGAGGAGCGACTCGATACGGTCGATAAATCGACCCTGTTCCGTACCCTTACACTCTTTCTGGCCCATCACGTCGTACACGGAATCGACGACGGATCGGGCTCGTTCAAATATGCCCTCTGCAGCGCCGAGTGCGACTGTGAAATCGACGATCTGCATACCCACTTCTACTGTACGCGCTGCCACCGTACCTTCTGCCTGCGCAGCGTAGCTATCCCGCACGTCGGACTTCCCGAAGGTTTCTCGGCCGAGACGATCAACTACGTCATCAAGGGTGTATGCACCGACTGCTCACGAAAAGAGCACTGATTTCCAACTTGCAATCAGAAAGTATCGAGCCAATTACGGATAATCTGCCCGCCACAATTGGAGATATAGGATTCCGGATGGAACTGTACGCCATATACGGGAAACTCTCGATGATAAAAAGACATGATATTTCCCTGTTCGTCGTAGGAGCTCGCCAGCAACACGTCAGGCATCGTAGCCGGATCAACAACCCAGGAGTGGTAGCGCCCGACAATAGCCGGCTCCGGCAGATTTTGTAACATCGGATCCTTTCGGTCCACCACCGTCAATTGACTGGGATGTCCATGCAACGGAGCCTCCATATTGAGTAATCTCGCCCCGAAATGTTCAGCCAACGCCTGATGGCCCAGACAAATTCCCAATACAGGTTTTCTTTCGCGCACAACAGCCTCGATCGATGCCATCAATCCCTCCGACTCGGAAGGCAATCCCGGTCCGGGAGAGAGAACGACCCCATCATAATCGGCCAACGTCTCCAACTCCACACAGCAACTGCGTCTCACCGTAACATCGGCCACAGCCTCCCGTAACAGCTGGACGGCATTATAAACGAACGAATCGTTGTTATCGATCACCAATATACGTTTCATAGGGGACAAAATTAACCTTTTTTATACCTTTGCAAACGATAAACTCTATTTTTCGACCCGACCATGAACGCGGAACTCGTACGAGAAACGATTAACAAAAGTGCAGCAACAGGGAACTCTTTTCTTTTCGGCATTGATTTCGAAATGAAAAACGGATTTTTTCTCGAAGATCCACAAACCAACCCTCAGATTCTGTTTTGTTGCAACGGGATCGGCAACATTCCGCCGTATGACATGAACAACGAGTCACATACTCCGGAACTAACCGTTATCTCCTCGGATCGCAAAGCCTATCTCCAAAAGTTCGAGATTATCCATCGAGGTCTGTTACGGGGCGACAGTTTTCTCACGAACTTGACCGAACGGACTCCGATTCGAACCAATCTCTCGCTCGAAGAGATTTTCCTTCGCAGCAAGGCGCGTTACAAAATATGGATTCCGGAAAAGTTCGTCTGTTTTTCACCCGAATGTTTTATCCGTATCGCAGATGAGCGGATCCATACGTACCCAATGAAAGGGACGATCGATGCGACTCTGCCCGATGCCGAGAAACAGTTGATGGAGGATTACAAAGAGATGTGCGAGCACTATACGATCGTCGATCTGCTCCGCAATGATCTGAGCATGGTCTCCGATCATGTCCGCGTCGAACGATTCCGCTACGTGGAGCACGTACAGACCCTGCGGGGAGAGATTCTACAGACAAGTTCGGAAGTTGTCGGCGATCTTCGCCCCGGTTGGCGGAAAGCATTAGGCGATCTGATCTTCCGGCTGCTACCCGCAGGATCGATCTCAGGAGCCCCCAAACCGGCAACTCTGCAACTGATTCGCAATGCAGAGCAACAGGAACGAGGCTTCTATAGCGGGGTATTCGGGTACTTCGACGGGGAGAAACTCGATACAGCCGTCATGATCCGCTACATCGAACAGGAGGGCGAACGGTTTTACTTCCGAAGTGGCGGCGGGATCACAATCCACAGTGATCCAAAACGGGAATACGACGAAATATTGGAAAAAATTTATCTACCCATTCCCCATCAGGCATGAAAGAGCAGCAATTTATCGAAACACTCCGCATCGAAGAGGGTAAATTTACCCATCCAGAGTTTCATCAAAGGCGCATGGAAAAAACGACCGAGGAGATCTTCGGGAAGGCGTGGAGTATCAAATTCGATTCGATAGAGATACCGGATCAGTATCGCAAAGGGGTGGTAAAATGCCGGGTGATCTATGATCGCACGATTCAAGAGATCACTTTTGAACCTTATACCCCCCGCATCATACACACCCTTCGCCTGGTAGATGCAGATCCCCATCTCGACTATCACTTGAAATATGCAGATCGACAACATCTGCAAGAACTTCGCGCGCAACGTCAATCCGCCGACGAGATCATTATCGTTCGTAACGGAGCAATTACGGATACCAGTTATAGCAATCTCGTCTTCTTTGACGGACAAAACTATATAACACCGGACACCTATCTATTAAACGGGACGAGTCGACAGCGGTTACTCCATGAGGGCCGAATCCGTGCGGAACATCTGACACCCGACGACCTTTCACGGTTCAAATACGCCATCCTGATCAATGCCATGCTGTCGCTCGAAGAGAATATCGCTGTCCCTATCGAGCGGATAGTCCGTTAATCCGGATCTACTGCCTCCTTACAACTGCATCTTTGATATAGTACGTGCAATACGTATATCTGTCAGACGTTCCCAAACCAGGCCCCCTCTTCACCCAAACCCATACACATAAAAAAAGGTCAGACCTTTCGATCTGACCTTGAAGAGGCGGCTACCTACTCTCCCACGTGCGTAACGCAGTACCATCGGCGTTAGTGA
>DWYR01000005.1 GCA_019118565.1 Candidatus Alistipes avicola
CAGGAGATCAAGGCTCGTGAGGCCGCCGTGAAAACGAACTCCGGATCGGAGCACTCTGTAGCAGATGTAGAAGGCTTTGAGATGGCACGGATCAATGTTTTGAAGTAATTTGATCGATCCGATGTAAGATAGGAGGGAGAAGAACCACAGGTTCTTCTCCCTTTTTTTGTGGTATTTTATCCCGGAGAGAGCCGATTCTCGTCTTGTAGAATGTCGGACGAATCCGGTTAATTTGAATTTGGGTGACGAATTTTTTTCCCCGGTTGTCGGGGAGTGGGGTTATCTGCGGTAAATCGCTTTGCCGAACATGGAGAAAAAGAATAGAAATATTGCCTTTGAAAGAGAATCGAAATACTCCCTTGTTTTATTCTGCGAGAATTCCGAACGGAATGAGACCGAGGATCCGAGATCGTGCTGTTTTTTGAAGCGGAATGGAGATCTGGAATGGAACGTATAAATCTGAAACATCCGGAATTCATATGAATTCCGGATGTTTCAGATATTGTGACAGGATAATTTCTTTATTCCTGTTCAGGGAGGAGCAGAACGTCCGTATTCCATTGTCCTTCGGCATCAGGATAGATTATCGGTCGATCCTTTTCGAGCGATTTGAGGTGTAGATAACCCTCATAGAGATTGATGCCGTTGGCCGATTTGTTGGCGATCGAGAAGATGACGACACTCGGATGCAGCTTCGACGTGTGATAGCTGTCTTCGATGCGTCCGAGGAAGGCTTCTCCCCAGACAGGATCGTTCGAGGGATTCCCTTCTTTGCGAATCGACGGTCCGGAGTTGCTTGTGTCGATCGAGGCTTGCTCGACAATGTAGATGCCGATTTGATCGCAGAGATCGTAGAGTTCTCTTGCGACACCTCCGGGAGGAAGGAAAACCAAGGTATACCCCTTTTGCTTCCATTCTCGCAGTTTGCCTGCCGAAATCGACTCGCCCAGTGGGATCGCTTTTAGATCGACTCCTATTCCGTTGACGGCCAATTCGTTCATGATGATGTCGACTTGTCGGAATCCGATCTTAAAGGAGGTGTATTCCGTATAGCGTCCTTCCGTTTGGGTTTTGAGGTTTAGTGTGTATAGGGTCGGACGGCGCAAGCTCCATAGCATCGTATCGGGAATCGATGCCACGATGCGGATCGTGTCTTCACGGCGCATATCGAGAGTGATCGTTTCGTTGCCGTAGGTAGCTACCGTTGTGTCCGGAGGGAGCAGCTCATAATGAATTTTGGCCGTTTTGGGGTTCAGTGCATCGGTTTTGACCACGATCCCGATCTCGGCGTTGTATTTGTCGCCGACCTTCTGCGTGCGGGTGAAGATGTCGCGGATACGGATGGTGGGCTGGGTCATTACGTAACACTCGCCCAAGGAGGGCGTTGTCGGTTTGCGGTAGCTTTCCAACGGGGCGCTGGTCGGGTTATCCAGAATAGTGACGGTAAGACGATTGATGCCTTCTTCTGCTTGCTTGGTTAAGTTGTAGTCAGCCGGAGCAGATCCGTTTTGGCAGTATCCGACGACCTTGTCGTTCAACTTGATTTCGTAATCGGACGATGCCCATCCGATGTGTAGTAACACTTGCCTGTTTACCCAGGCGAACGGTACGGTAAACTGTGTGGAGAACTCCGTTCCGAGCTCGGAGGTCTGTTTGGTCCAATCCGTAAGAGGGGTGAGGTATTTGGAGGTGTCGTGCGATCCGGCGGCCGCCTCTTCGGCTGTCGAATAGACGATGAACGGGGTGCGGGGTGGCTCTTTACCGATCTCGGTCAGTTCCGGAGAGCCGTAGTTTTGTGCGGCGGCTGTTCCCAGGAGGGAGATGGCGGCCAGTGTCAGAATACCCTTCATAAACTCGTTCTTTTGTTAAAACAGGATGTTTATTCGTTGCTATAAATCCAAGCAGATCCGTAGAATAACAGGGTGTGTCTCGGGATAATCAAATCGGAGTTTTTTACCATCTAACTCTAATTTGTCTCTACTCTCGACTTTTCCTATATTTGTACTCGGTAAAGGTACTAATTTTTTTCTCAAAATGAAGTCCGATCTTCCCAAACTCAGTTTCCCGGCCGTAAAATTACGTATCGTATTGCGCGAGGGGAGGACTCTCGTTTGGGATTCGTTGCGAGGGATGTATCTGGTATTGACTCCGGAAGAGTGGGTGCGTCGTCATCTGATCGAATATCTGATCTCTTCTTGTGGGGCGCATCCTTTGCGGATCGTACAGGAGTATGCCGTGGCGTTGAACGGCTCTCCTCAACGGGCAGATGTCGTGGTGGTTGACGAGAACGGGCATCCGCTGTTGTTGGCCGAATGCAAAGCGGCCGATGTGGTGATCGACGAGAAGACTTTCGCCCAGGCCGTTCGCTACAATTCGGTCCTTGATGCCCGTTATATCATTCTGACAAACGGGATGCGACACTATTGTTTCGAGTTCCGGGAGGGGCGTTATATCCCGCTCTCCGGATTCCCTTCGCTGGGCTTATAGGTTCTGGTACTTCTCCTTGATGTAGCGTTGGAAGGTCTCCCGATAGTTCTCTCCGATCGGGATATACTCCGTGTCGTTCAGGAAGACACGCCCTTTTACGTATCCCTTGATTCTCTGTAGATTGATGATGTAGGAGCGGTGTACTCGCATGAATAGATCCGAAGGAAGTGCAGCCTCCATATTTTTCAATCGGAACAGGGTGGTGATAGTCGGTTGGTTGTCCAGATGCAGTCGGACATATTCACCTTCGCTTTCCAAATAAACGATGTCGCTGATACGTACCAGGGTCGTTTTGTAATCGGCTTTGATCGAGATGAATTCCCTGTCGCGAGCAGTAGCCTCGGACGGTTCGATCTCTTCGGAGGTATTTTTGCGGAAGTTGATCAACTCCTGCAGCGAGTGCGCCTTGCTGACAGCACGGTTGAATTCGGCGAAACTGAAAGGTTTGAGCAGATAGTCGATCGCGTCCAGTTTGAATCCTTCGATGGCATATTCCGAATAGGCGGTGGTAAAGATCACCATCGGACGATTCGATAGAGAGCGTACAAGGTCTATTCCGTTCAGATCGGGCATGTTGATATCCACGAAGATCAGGTCGATCGGGTGGGATGCAAGGTACTGTTCGGCTTCGAGGGCGTTTGTAAAGGCAGCTTCGAGGCTGAGGTAATTGATTTTGGAGACGTACCCCTGCAACTGCCGCAAGGCGAGAGGTTCGTCGTCTATGGCAATACATTTAAGCATCATGGGTGACGGGAATTGTGAGTTGAACGGTGTAGAGGTCCGGCATCGACTCGTCGATGGCGAGTGTGTAGGCGTCCTCGTATATCAGATTCAGTCGTTTGCGGACGTTTTCCAGTCCGATTCCCCGATGTTCGGGTTGCGGTCGCTCGTGGCGGCTGTTCGATACGATACAGGTTACCGTATTCTCCGTATAGGAGATGTGAATATGGATGAACGACGGGCGGTTGTAGCTGACTCCGTGTTTGAAGGCATTTTCCACGAATACGATGAAGAGCAGCGGCGGAATTGAAATTCGATCGGGAATTCTCTCCGGATACTCGAACGAGATATCGATCGTGTTGCTGTAGCGAATGCGCATCAGGTCGATGTAGTTCTTGATGAATTGGATGTCACTCCGGAGTGAGATAGCCTGGTTCCCAGATTCGTAGAGTACGTATCGCATCATTTTCGAAAGATCGATGATGGCCGTTTTAGCATATTCGGTGTCAATGTCGATCAACGCGTGGATGTTGTTGAGCGTGTTCATGAAGAAGTGAGGATTGATCTGATACTTCAGGTAATCCATTTCGGCTTCCAGGTTTTTCCGTTTGAGTTCTTCCATTTGTTGCTCGTTGCTGAGCGATTGGTAGAGGAGCTTGATGGCGGCATTCAGACCCGTCATGAAGAAACCGAGCAGGATGTTCCAGTAGATGGCCAGGTCGGTGAACGATGCTTTCCCGTAGAGGATATAAGGCTCGTTGTCGTCGGGAGTCAGAAGCGATTGGAAGTGTTCATAGATTGCCACCAACGAAAATACGGCGGTGATGGTGAGCAAGTTCGCAACCAGATACCAGATGTAACGGTGCTTCTCGATGAGCAGTTTGGGTGCGATCAATCCATTGTGGATGATGAAGATCAGCAGATAGGGTGAGATTTTCAGCCATGCGGTCAGGATATTTCCGAAACTGATGTGTATGCCTCCCAGCATTTGGGAATTCAGTACCGGGACAAGGATAATTGCCGTCCAAACCAATACATAGAGCAGGTTCTCGCCGATTCGTTGTTTTTTGCTGAATTTCATGAAGACAAATGTACGAAAATATTTTTCAAAGAGCGTCGCTTCTCAATTATCGACAGGGATGGACTCGATGTGTTTCGGAGCATTGGCTTCAGATTCCGCGAAAAACGGTCATCCGAAATTTCGGATGACCGTTTTTTTTGAAAGTTTTTCGGATGGGGCCCTCTATTTGTTGAGCAAGGATGTGTTATACAGGTAACGCTTGATGCTTCGTTTGGGTGTTTTCTCGAACTCGGTAGGATAAACGGTGATACTTGCCACCTGTTCGTAGGCGGCCAACAGCTTGTTGAGTTCTTTCAGGTTGTTCTCCATGATGGTCGGAATATCCTCTTTTTCGATTCCTTCCATTTCGGCCTGTTCGAAGTCGGGTACGACCAAAGCGGTCAGTCTTCCTTCGTGTTCGATGATCAGAGACTCCAGGACCAGATACATGTTGTTGAGTTTGTCTTCGATCTCTTCGGGGTAAATGTTTTGCCCGTTACTTCCCAGAATCATCGTTTTCGAACGTCCCCGGATGTAGAGGGTCCCATCCGGGTCCATGGTTGCAATGTCGCCCGTGTGGAGCCAGCCATCCTTGTCCAGGACCTTGTCTGTCTCCTGTTCGTTTTTGTAGTATCCCTGCATCACATGCTCACCTTTGACCAGGATCTCTCCGGCTTTGTGTTCGGGATCTTCCGAGTCAATCTTGACCGTCAGCAATCCGTGGAGGTATTTGCCGCAGGAGGTGGGTTTGAATTCGTTTTCAGGGGTAAAGCTGATCAGAGGGGCGCACTCGGTCATACCGTACCCGACTGTCATCGGAAATTTGATGTCGAGCAGGAATGCTTCGGTTTCCAGGTTCATCGGGGCACCTCCGACGATGAAAATATTGACTTGTCCGCCGAAGGCATCCATCAACTTTTTTCGGATTGCGGAGCGGATGGCTGAACCGAGCAGCGGAATCTTCATGGCAATGCTCATCGGTCCTTTTTCGAGCAACGGGAGGACTTGCTTTCGGTAGATCTTCTCTAAGATCATCGGAACGCAGCAAATGACCGTTGGACGCACGACCTGCATTGCTTCGATCAAGATTTTTGGGGTGGGGATTTTCCCAAGCAGAGTGATGTGTCCGCCAACGGCGAGCGGGGCCAGGAAATCGAATGCACAGCCGTAAGCATGAGCCAGAGGGAGGAACGAGAGGGTCCGTCCGGCCCGTTGGAAGTAATGTAGTCCGGTTGCGCTATTGGTCATGTCACGGGCAAAGATCACGTTACCGGTCAGGTTGTTGACAGTCAACATGACGCCTTTTGAATAACCGGTTGTGCCGGACGTGTAGTTGAGCAGGACCATCCGGTCGTTGGGAATTCTCGGATAGCGGATGCACTCGGTCGAGAATCCTTTGGGGAAGGCTTTGCGGAAACGTTTTTCCCGATTGTGTTGGAAATCGGTCAGTTTTTTCGGGTCGCGGCGTTCGTAGACGACTTCGAAATCGGTAAGCGAGAAGACGGCTTCGATTTTTCGGATCTGTTCTTCTTCGATTGCATCCCAGAAGGTGTCTCCCAGAAAAAGCAGTTTGCTTTCCGAATGGTTGATGATATGGATGACATCGTTGGGATGGAAATCTTGCAGAATGGGTACGATCGTGGCTCCATATGTGATCGTAGCGATGTAGGTGATGCACCAGCGCGTGTTGTTTCGTCCGATCAGGGCGATTCGATCGCCTTGATGAATGCCGGCCTCGTCGAACAGCAGGTGGAGCTTGGCGATTTCGGCCGCCATCTCCAGATAGGTGAAGTTTTCGTCTTTGAAGTAGTCGGTGAGAGCGGGAAGCTCGGCGTTGTCACGAAAACTATTTTCGTAAATGCTGATAAGATTCTCTTGTAACATGATTTTCAGAGTCAGGGTTCGATACGAGTGTCTTTTGTTAGGAGAGACAGGAGAGGTTCGGTTCGTGATATTCCGCGAATACGACTCTTCGTTTTCTCGCTGTCTGCAAATATAGGGCAAAACGATCTGTCAGGCGGACAGATCGTTCTTTGCAGGGCAATGTTATTTTTGATCTTTTTTTCGCGGTTTCCAGATGTATATTTTCGATTCGGTGCCGTTTTTGAGTCGTATGATGTTTTTTCTGTGTGTATAGAGCAACAGGACGGCCGTGACGAACGAGAAGACCACGAAAGGGATCGAGTGGTTTACTTTTGGGGAGGCCAGCGTAAAGATCGGGAAGCAGCATCCGGCGATCATCGAGGCCAGCGATACGTAGTGGGTCATGACCAGAATGACGGCCCATACGGCGAAGCAAAGCAGGACGACCGGGGGGTAGATTCCCGTGATAGCTCCCACGAGCGTTGCGACCCCCTTACCTCCGCGGAATCCGGCGAAGATTGGGAATATATGTCCCAGTACGGCTGCAAATACGGCGATGATTTTGAGGTTAATCAACCACATGTCGGAGATAAAGGCATCGTATTTGAGTATTTCGATCAGTGTAACAGCGACAAATCCTTTCAGAAAATCGAGGATGAAAACCGGAAGAGCCGCGCGTCGCCCCAAGACGCGTAACATATTGGTCGTTCCTGCGTTTTTGCTGCCGTGTTCCCGAATATCGATGCCGTAGTATTTTTTCCCGATCCATACCGCACTCGGTATTGATCCGAGGAGGTATGCGATGATAATCATCGTAATGACGCAATAGTATGTCAGAATCATGAATAAGCCGGTTTAGGGTTAATAATTTTTATAGCGGGAGATCTTCTGAAGACGCTGGGATTCGAGATAAAACTTTGCATCTTCCGACAGACTTCGCGTTTGGCAAATATAGCGAAAATATTTTATTCGGGCCCGATTCGTCGAATTAATCGGGTTTGAATGGAAAATAGAAAAGGTTTGCGTATATTTGCACATCAAAAAAACGGTTTTTAACTCTTATAATCCATTTATATATATGAATACAAGAGCCTTACTGGAACCGATGGGGTCATGGGCCTGGTGGCGTTCCTGGATACAACTGCTGATCGGATGTATGATCATGGGTAGCGGATTCGTGCTATTCATCAACCCCTATAACATCGTTCCTGGCGGTGTTTACGGTGCCGGTATCGTGATGCACAATATTTTCCCTTCGATTCAGGTCGGAACCTTCGGCTATATGTTCGATATTCCGCTGATGCTGACGGCGGTTCTCGTTTTCGGAGGGCAGTTCGGAGCCCGGACGGTGGCTGCGGCGCTCTTTACGCCGGGTTATATGAATATCATGACGCGACTGGTCTACTCCGATGCCGCATTTACGGCCGATGGCATCAACCTTGATCCTGCGTACCTGCTGGGAGGTTCGGTTAACCTTTCGAACGACCTGCTGCTGGCCTGCATCATGGGTTCGGTGGTGATCGGTGTCGGTCAGGCGATTGTCGTACGTACGCAGGCGACTACGGGCGGTACGGATATCGTCGGTATGTTGCTACAGAAGTATGCGGGCATCAAGTTCTCGACCGGTATCTTTATTGCCGACAGCGTTGTCGTGCTGGCCGGTCTGGTGGTAATCGGCTTTGGTCTCGGTTCGGCGAGCGGCGAAGGTGCCGGATGGGTGCTGTCGCTCTATTCGCTCGTAACGATCTTCCTCGCATCGCGAGTCATCGCCTATGCGCTCGACGGTGCATCGTACGACAAACTGCTCTTTATCATCTCGGATGAGCACGCTGCGCTCAAGAAGTTCGTGATCGAGGATCTGGATCGCAGTGCAACGTTCCTCAAGGCTCGCGGTATGTATACCGACAAGGAGAAAGATATGATCTTCCTGGTAGTGAACCGTAAACAGGTCCATCTGGTACAGCGCAAGATCCAGGAGATCGACCCCAAGGCGTTCGTGGTGGTTACCGACGCATACGATACGTATGGCGAAGGGTTCAAACCTTTCCCGGAGGCTGGAACGATCCAGGCACAATAGATTTTATCAAGAGATTCGATTGGAAAAAACGGGAGTCGCAGCGGGCGATTCCCGTTTTTTTACGTAAATTTGCAATCTTCACACGGATTTGAATTATGAGTGAAATGAAAATAAATACGTTGCGTCCGTTGCAGGGAGCCGGTCGCAAACTCTTCATCGAGACCTACGGATGCCAGATGAACGTCGGCGATACGGAGATCGTCGTTTCGATCATGCAGCGCGAAGGGTATGTCTATACGGATCGTATCGACGAGGCGGATGTGATTCTGATCAACACCTGTTCGATCCGGGATAATGCCGAACAGCGTATCTGGGGCCGTTTGCGCGAGATGCGCCGCTACCGCCGCCAGAAACCCGGCCTGTTGGTTGGTATTATCGGTTGTATGGCCGAACGCCTCAAGGAGAAACTCCTGGAGGGTGACGATGCGGTCGATATTGTAGCCGGACCGGATGCTTACCGTGATTTGCCCCGACTGGTGCAGGAGGCCGGAGCCGGAGGCAAGGGGGTGAACGTCCTGCTCTCGACCGAGGAGACCTATGCCGAGATTGCTCCGGTGCGCCTCGACAAGAACGGTGTGAGTGCCTTTGTGGCTATCATGCGCGGCTGTAACAACTACTGCTCCTATTGCGTGGTTCCCTATACGCGTGGCGTTGAGCGAAGCCGTGATCCGCAGACCATCGTGGCGGAGGTGCGCAGCCTTTTCGAGAACGGTTATCGCGAAGTGACGCTTCTTGGACAGAATGTCAACTCCTACCGTTTCGGAGAGGTCGGATTTCCGGAATTGATCCGCATGGTGGCTGAGGTTTCTCCGCTTTTGCGTGTACGATTTGCCACCTCTCATCCGAAAGATATGAGCGACCGCCTGCTGGAGGTGATGGCTTCGATGCCGAACATCTGCCGGTGCATCCACCTGCCGGCCCAGTCCGGCTCGACACGGATGCTCGAAAGGATGAATCGCAAATATACGCGCGAGTGGTACCTGGACCGTATCGCTGCCATTCGCCGCTACCTGCCCGACTGTGCCATTACGACCGACCTGATCGCCGGATTCTGCGGCGAGCAGCCCGAAGACCATGAGGCGACCCTTTCGCTCATGCGGGAGGTCGGTTATGAATTTGCCTATATGTTCAAATTCTCGGAGCGCCCCAACACCTTTGCCCAACGCCACATGAAGGATGATATTTCGGACGAGGTGAAGACCGCGCGTCTGAACGAGATCATCGCCTTGCAGAATGAGCTGTCGGCCCGGAGCAATGCCCGCGATGTAGGCAAGGAGTTCGAGATCCTGATCGAGGGTGTTTCGAAACGGAGCGATGCACAACTTTTCGGACGCACATCGCAGAACAAGGTGGTGGTCTTCGACCGGGGGGATTGCCGGATTGGGGACTATGCACGGGTACGGGTTACGGGTTCCTCTTCGGCGACCCTTTTGGGTGAGTTGATCGAGCGTACCTGCCCGCGTGAGATGTAGAATTTTGGATTAGTAAAGAGAAAGAAAGAAGATATGAGATTTGACGAACTCGACCTGGAGGACGAGGTTTTGGATGGCGTGGATGCCATGAATTTCGAGGAGATGACGCCTGTGCAGGAGCAGACCATCCCGATTATTCTCGAAGGGCGCGACATCATCGGATGTGCCCAGACCGGAACGGGCAAGACGGCCGCCTATACGCTGCCGCTGCTGAATCGGCTGTTGTTGGAAGGCAACGAGCGGAATGTGGTGAAGTCGGTCATTATCGTGCCTACGCGTGAGTTGGCGCAGCAGATCGACCAGCAATTCCAGGGATTTGCCTATTTTATGCCGGTCTCGACGGCCGTAGTTTACGGTGGAGGCGATGGTAAGGATTGGGATGTGCAGCGACGGGGCCTGCAAATGGGTGCCGATGTGGTGATCGCAACCCCCGGCCGGTTGATCTCCCACCTGTTGAACAGCCGGGTGGACCTGTCGCACGTCGAGTGCCTCATTCTGGACGAGGCGGACCGGATGCTCGACATGGGTTTCTTCGACGACATCATGCAGATTGTCTCCTACATGCCCAAATCGCGCCAGACGATTATGTTCTCCGCAACGCTGCCTCCGAAGATCCGTCAGCTGGCCAAACAGATCCTGCACGATCCGGCCGAGGTGAACATTGCCATCTCGAAACCCAACGAGGCGATCGAGCAGGGAGCCTATATCTGTTACGAGGGTCAGAAGCCTGAGATCATCCGTACGATCTTCTCTCAACCGGTCGATACGAAGGTGATCGTCTTCTCTTCGTCGAAGCAGAAGGTCAAGGAGCTGGTCTATACCTTCAAACGAATGAAGATCAACGCGGCAGCGATGCACTCGGATCTGGATCAGGAGAAGCGCGAGCAGGTGATGCTCGACTTCAAGAACGGGAAGATCGCCCTGCTGGTGGCTACCGATATCGTGGCTCGCGGTATCGACATCGAGGACATCGGCATGGTGATCAACTACGATGTGCCGCATGATCCCGAAGATTACATTCACCGAATCGGCCGTACGGCCCGTGCGAGTGCGACGGGCCGTGCGGTCACCTTCGTGAACGAGGAGGAGCAGGGCAAGTTCCATCGGATCGAGGAGTTTATCGAGCGAGAGGTGCCCAAATTGCCTTTGCCGGAGCAGGTGGGTGAGGGGCCGAAATACAACCCGTCGGCTTTCACCGGGCGAAAGGGACGGGGTAGAGGCCGAAATAACCGAGGAGGACGGAATAAGGAGGTTAATTCGAAGCCAGCTGCAGGAGCTTCCTCGTCGGAGACAACACAGGCTCAGCATACCGAGTCGCGCCATGGGGGCGGCCGGGGTGAAGGGAACCGCGGGTCGCGGGATCGCCACCGCCGGCGCAACCGGAATCGCCGGCGCAGCGGGGGCGGAGAATCGACTCCGCAGGCATAGAAGAACGGAAAAGAGCGACGAGAGTCGCTCTTTTTTTTTGTAAAATGGCTCCCGGAGTGGTTTTTTAAGAAAAATATGCTATATTTGTACCCGCTATGGGGGATTAGCTCAGTTGGCTAGAGCGCTTGCATGGCATGCAAGAGGTCACGAGTTCGAGCCTCGTATTCTCCACTGAAAAAGCCGGACAACTCAGGTTGCCCGGCTTTTGTTCTCTTTCAAGGGGTCCTCCGGAGAGGAGTTTTATTATTATTCCGGGATCTGTCTGAGGTGCCCCAGGGTGCGGGAAGTTGCCTTTGCCGATACGGAGGCGTTTCCGGCCTCCGCTTCGTTCGGCTCGTTCGGCATGTATTCGACTGCGATCAAGCCTCCGCCGATCGGATAGAGACCTATCTGTAGCGTTTGGTCTGCATTCATGTAGACGTACATGCCTTCGGTGTATTCCTGAAACACATACTTGCGTGAGAGGAAATCTTTGAGGCTCTCTGTATGTGCTTCCAGGACGATGGCTCCACAGGAATAGACACCTCCGTCGAACAGATAGACATATTGTTCGACGATTCCCGTTCCGATGAAATAGATGGCCAGTTCGTTGACCGACAACAGTATGTAGGGAGCCTCGATCCGAACCGTTGTTTTCGATGCGCCCCAAAAGAAAACGGGTTCCTCGTAGCCTTTCAAACAGATTGGATTGTCGCTGTCTTTGTCGCAGCCTGCAAGGCCGAGTACGATGAGTGTCAAAAGGGAGAAAAACAGTTTTTTCATTTGAGGTCTGTTTTTTTTGTGTGAGGGCAAAAATAAGCAAAATATCTCCCTGAACAAGAGCCTCAAAAGAAAAACTCCTTACACTGAAAGGTAAGGAGTTTTTAGTTTCAAGACATTCTGGACTATTTCTGCCGGAAGTAGATCTGGATGGGAACACCCGAGAAGTCCCAGTTTTCGCGGATCTTGTTTTCGATGAAACGGCGATAGGGCTCCTTGATGTACTGCGGCAGGTTGACGAACAGTGCGAACTGCGGAGTCGGCGTAGGCAACTGCATCGCATATTTGATCTTGATGTATTTGCCTTTGGTGGCCGGTGGCGGCGTGTTCTCGATGATCGGCAGCAGGTAGTCGTTCAGCGCCGAGGTCGGGATTCGCCGCTTGCGGGATTCGTACACGCGGATGGCGGTCTGCAGCACGTCGAGGATGCGCTGCTTGTTCAATACCGAGGTGAAGATGATCGGAATGTCGTTGAACGGGGCGAGTTTGGACTCCAGAAACTCTTTCCACTCCTTCATCGTGTTGTTGCCCTTTTCGACCAGATCCCATTTGTTTACCACGATGACGCATCCCTTTCTGTTGCGTACGATCAGGTTGTGGATGTTCAGGTCCTGTGATTCGAGGCCCTGTTGGGCATCGAGCATCAGGATGCAGACATCCGACTCTTCGATGGCGCGGATCGAGCGCATGACCGAGTAGAATTCGAGATCTTCGGTTACTTTGCCCTTCTTGCGCATTCCGGCCGTATCGACCAGATAGAAATCCAGTCCGTATTTGTTGTATCGCGAGTGGATCGAATCGCGCGTTGTACCGGCGATCGGCGTGACGATGTTTCGCTCCTCTCCCAGCAAGGCGTTGGTGAGCGACGATTTGCCCACGTTCGGACGGCCGACGATCGTAATGCGGGGGAGGTTCTCCTCCTCCTCTTTCTTGGTCTCTTCGGGCAGACGGCGCAGAATCTCGTCCATCAGGTCCCCCGTACCGCTACCGCTCATCGAGCTGATGCAATAGGGGTCTCCCAGTCCGAGTGAGTAGAATTCATGCGAGGAGTAGATCAGGTCGTAGTTGTCGACCTTGTTGCAGACCAGAATGACCTTTTTAGCCGTTCGGCGCAGAATCTCGGCCATCATGGCATCGAGATCCGTCACTCCGGTATTTACCTCGACCAGGAAGAGAATGACATCCGCTTCATCGATGGCGAGCATTACCTGCCGGCGGATATCCTCCTCGAAGGCATCGTCCGAGTTGACCGTATAACCTCCGGTATCGATTACCGAGAACTCCCGACCGTTCCAGTCGGTTTTGCCGTAATGGCGGTCTCGGGTGGTGCCGGCCGTTGCGTCCACGATGGCTTTGCGCTGACCGACCAGACGGTTGAACAGCGTGCTCTTGCCCACGTTCGGGCGTCCTACGATTGCTACAAGACTCATTGTATGGTTTGTTTTGGGGCGGTGCGGATTTGTTGTCCGTCCTGCCGAAATATTTTTCTTGCGAGTACCTCTTCCCGGTTATGGACTTGAGAAGAATTTTCGGCGACAAAGATAGTGTAAATCGTAGGCAAAACCAAACGCGGGAATGAGTTTTGCTTCTGTACAATGCGATGTAAAGTCGGGGGGCGGATTATAAATAGCGGCCTCCGCCCGTACCGGCTTGCATTGGATAGATCAGTACGAAACTGTTTTTCTGGAGATGAGAATCCAGGTATGAGGGGACTTTGCTCATGATCGGATGATAGGAGACTCGATCGCGTCGACTCATGACCAGCCACAGACACTCGTCCCGGTGAATTTCCCGGAGCAGATGCTGTAGTTTGTCCCAATTGTTGAACAGTACCGTCTCGACCTCTGTCTTTTTCCGACGGCGCAGCGGTTCGAGGTAGTGCAGCGTGGTTTGCGAGGCGTAAATAACGATTTTGACCCCTCCGTTTTGCGAGAGGTTGCGGATCTTTTGCAGCCAGACGGGGAATCCTGCCTCTTTTTCAGCTTCGGGGGGGATGATTACGATATGCCGTTTGAGGGTGGTCAACGGTTGTGCCGGTTTGTAAATGTAGGTCGTTACGTTGGCTTCGGTTAACAAGTCTCCGGTAATCTTCCCGATGAACACGGACGGAGATTTGTCCCGATGAAGTCCCATGATAATATCGGTAATGTTCCGTTCTCTGGCGACACTGGCGATTGCATTCGAGATATTTACGTCGTATCGCAGCAGTTCGTGCAGGTAGATGTCCGAAGCTGCGGCGATCGAAGCTGCGGTTTCGAGTACTTTTTGGCCCCGTTTTTCCAGTCCGGTATCTCCGGCCTTGTTGTCGATAGCGTGCAAGGCGTATATTTCGTTGTGATTTTTCGGGGATTTGATTTGGTTCCCGAGAGCGATCAATTCGGCTGCACTCTCCTCATTTGAGATAGGGATCAGGATGTGTTCGTTCTGCTTCTCGTTTTCTTGGTCGTCGGTCCGCATTCCTTTGACGGCAATGTTGTGGGCCCCGCGCTGGGTGGCGAAAGTAGAGATGGTGCAGGTTGCCAGGATCATCAGGATCGTACCGTTCAGGACGCTGTCGCCGAGCAATCGGATCGGTTCTCCGTCCGGCGTATGACCAAGAATGATGTTGTATCCGACCATGACGGCAGCCAGCGTTGCGGCGACGTGAGCGCTGCTCAGGCCGAAGATTACGGTGCGCTGGTCGGCCGAGAGACGGAAGGTCTTTTGGGTCAGGAGGGCGGCCAGGTATTTGGCGGCCGTGATCAGAACGATCATGACGGCGGCGACCTTCAGGCTTTCCCAATCCCGGAAGAAGGCACGGTAGTCAATGAGCATGCCCACGCCGATCAGGAAGAAGGGGATGAAGATGGCGTGGCCGACGAATTCGATGCGATTCATCAGCGGCGATGTGCGCGGGATGAGCCGGTTGAGTGCGAGCCCGGCCAGGAAGGCGCCGATGATCGGTTCGAGTCCGGCCAGATGGGCCAGGTAAGCCCCCAGAAAGACCATGACCAGGACAAAAATGTATTGCGAAATGTTGTCCGTGCAGTGCTTGAAGAACCAGTGGGCAATGACCGGGAAGAGCAGGATGATGATCGCTACGCAAAGAACGACCGAGATGGCCAGTCTCCACCAGAACATATCGTCCACATTGCCCGTTACCATGCCGACGATGACCGTCAGAAGCAGCAGTGCGAGCGTATCGGTGATGACTGTTCCTCCGACGGCGATGGTCACGGCCTTGTCGCGGGCGATGCCCAGTTTGCTGACGATCGGGTAGGCGATCAGGGTCTGGGAGGCGAAGAGCCCCGCGAGCAGGATCGACGAGTAGATCGAAAATCCGAGAATGTAGTATCCTGCCAGAATGCCCAGTGCCAGCGGAATGCAGAAAGTATAGAGTCCGAAGACGAGGCTTTGTCGGCTGCTCCGTTTGAAGTCGGACATATCCATGTCGAGTCCGGAAAGGAACATGATGTAGAGCAGTCCGGCGGTTCCCGATAGGATGATGCTGCTGTCTCGCAGCACGAGATTCAGCCCGTGGGGACCGATCACGGCTCCGGCTATGATCAGTCCGAGCAGATAGGGTATTTTCAGTTTGTTGAGCAGCAAGGGCGCTGCCAGGATGATGACCAGGATCAGCAGGAACTTGAGGATCGGATCCTCAAGTGGGAGAGTTATACCGGAGAACAGCAGGTTCATAAGGAAGGTAAGTTTTGATGCGGTCGATTCGAGTGGGGAGGCCGCGATTCGTTTTTTGTTTCCCGCCGTCGAAGGTTCGAGTCGGAACGTCCGTGGATGTTTCGTGCACGGTATGGCGACTGGATCCCCACTTTTAGGTAAAGATAAGAAAAAAATATCGAAAAATCAAATTCTGCTTCGAATGAAAAACAGCTTCAAGTGTACTGTTGAAGGCGTTTCTATGAAAAAATAGCCGGGGGTGACCGTTTTCTTCCGAAAAAAGCGTAACTTTGACCAAATATAATAACGTGCGATCGAAAGGACTGTCCGGTTGTTTGTGCAGGGATGCGGAACATGCGGATTCCCCCGAAGTCCCGGTCGAACGGAAAAGGGATTGATTGAAAGACTACGAATATGCATAAAAAAGTAGACAGACGGTTGCTGGCTCCCGTATTGATGGGTTTTTTTATCATGGGATTCTGCGACATGGTTGCGCCGGTGACCAGTAAAATCAGCGAGGAGTTCTCCGAAGCGCAACAGCAGGCTGTGAATTTTCTGCCGTCAATGGTATTTCTGTGGTTTCTGTTGCTTTCTACGCCCATCGCCGCGCTGATGAACCGTATCGGGCGCAAGGCGACGGCGATGATCGGCTACGCGTTCACTGTTGTCGGATTGTTGGTCCCCTATGTAGCGGGAGTCGGGAGCGGTTTGGAGTGGTACTTCATCGGTTTCGGTCTGCTCGGTATCGGCAATACGGCCATCCAGGTGGCGATCAATCCGCTGCTGGCGACCATCGTGCCCGAAGAGCGTATGACCAGTTATCTGACCGTCGGTCAGATTTTCCGTAATACGGCGTTGCTCTTGCTTGCCCCCGTTATGACGGCACTGAGTGTCTGGCTCGGCGACTGGCGTCTGCTGCTGCCGATCTATGCCGGGGTGACGATTCTCGGTGGGGTATGGTTGCAACTGACCTCCGTACAGGAGCCCGAACGGGCGGAGCATACCGTGGGGCTGGCCGAATGTTTCCGCCTGTTGGGGAATCGGACCGTATTGATCTGTACGCTCGGTGTAGCCTGCTTCATTGCGGCTGACGTGGGTGTTGGATTCGTTTCGGGGCGGCTTATCGATAATCCGAATTCGATCTTTACCATAACCGGTTACTATGCCTGCCGTATTGTCGGTACACTGCTCGGAGCGTGGATCCTGACACGTGTGGTCGATGTGAAGTACCTGCAATGGAACATGTTGCTGGCGCTGGCCATGTGTCTCGGGCTCTTTTTCGTAAAAGCCGATGCGGCTGTCTATGCTCTGGCAGGAGTGTTGGGTTTTACGATGGCCTGTGTTTTTGCCACCTTTTATGCCGTGGCGACCAAGAGTGCATTGGATCGCACGAATGAAGTGGCCGGGCTGATGATTTTGGCTATTTCGGCCGGTGCGCTTTCCGGTCCGATTTGCGGGGCGTTAATCCGAGCTGTCGGCTATTCCCAGGCCGGATTGATCTGGCCGACGCTGTGTGTATGCTACCTGCTTTGGGCAGCGACCGTTTTGAAACGTAAATCCGATAGGAAGAAGATATGAAAAGAGGGTACAGGATATTGATTGCAGTGCTGTTGCTGTGTGCCGTGAGTATTCCGGCATCCGGTCAGTCACGCGGATCATCTCTTAAGGGACTCGAATGGGGCATCAAGGCGGGTGTGAACTTTCCCCGCTATTCGATCCCCGGTCCGGAGTTCGACGTGGATAATGTGGTGGGATGGCAGGCCGGTATCGAGATCGCTTTCAAATTCCGTTATTTTGCCGTGGGACCCGAGGTGAACTTTATGCGCCAGACGGTCAAGATCCACCATGCGGAACTCGGTACCAAACGGGTCAAGACCAATTCGGTCGATGTGCCGCTCCTGTTTTCGTTGCGGGCTCTTCCGTTCCTGCGGATCAATGCCGGACCTGTGTTTACACTGATGAACGACTGTAAGTTCTCGGACGGAAATGCCGATATGAATTTCGGTCGGTTGCGCCCTTCGGTCTCCTATATGGCCGGGCTGGGAATTCAGATCGGGGCGCGGACCCTGATCGATTTCCGCTATTACGGCCAGTTCGGTTCGAAGAGTTGTGTCTATCCGACCGACGAGGTCTATCGCTTCAAGATAAGTTCTTACACGCTGGCCTTGAGTCTTGGCGTGGTTTTTTAGCCTATGACAGAATCCGTTGATAAGAAAATAGAGATCGAGGGTGTCGATCCCCGGGAGTTATACGGGCCGCAGAACCTCTTTCTGGATCAGATCCGGGAACTCCATCCCCACCTTAAGATCATTGCACGCGGGTCGGCGTTGACTGTCCTTGGCTCGAAGAGCGAGTCGGAGCGGTTCCAGAAACGGCTGGACGGACTGATTGCCTACTACTTGAAATACGGCCATATCTCGAAAGAGGTGATCCAGCAGGCCTTTTCGGGCAATCCGATCGAGCAGGAGGTTCCGGTCGACAAGGATGTGATCGTGTACGGGAACAACGGGACCATCGTCCGGGCCCGGACGGTCAATCAGCAGAAACTGGTGCAGATGTACGATCGCAACGATCTGCTGTTTGCCATCGGGCCTGCCGGTTCGGGAAAGACCTATACGGCCATCGCTCTGGCGGTCCGTGCACTGAAGGAGCGTGAGGTTAAGCGTATTATCCTGACCCGTCCGGCCGTCGAGGCGGGCGAGAAGCTCGGTTTCCTGCCGGGTGATATGAAAGAGAAGCTCGATCCCTATCTGCAACCCCTTTACGATGCGCTGAACGATATGATTCCGCCGGCCAAACTGCAGAAGTACCTCGAGGAGGGAACCGTGCAGATTGCGCCGCTGGCCTATATGCGCGGCCGGACGCTGGACAATGCGTTCGTCATTCTGGACGAGGCGCAGAATACGACCCTGCCGCAGATCAAGATGTTCCTGACCCGTATGGGCCGCAGTGCCAAGTTTATCGTTACGGGCGACGTGACGCAGATCGACCTGCCGCGTCGCGGCGACAGCGGTCTGACCCGTGCGATGGATATTTTGCGCAGCGTAGCCGGAATCGGATTCGTGGAGTTCGACAAACGGGACATTGTGCGCCACCCGTTGGTGAAGGAGATTGTCGAGGCGTTCGATCGCCGGAAGGAGGCCGAGGAGACGGCTCCGCTTGAGAAATGAGAGTAATCGATTATTACTAACAACTAAAAAATAGTTTGATTATGGATAAGAATCTGAGCGCTTTGAAACCTGCGTTGGTTTGGAAGCATTTTGCTGAAATCTGTAAAATTCCCCACCCCTCGCACCATGAGGAGAAGATCCGTGCTTATGTAATGGGCGTAGCCAAAGGGCTCGGCTTGGAGTGCAAGGAGGATGAAGCGCATAACGTATACGTTCGCAAACCGGCTTCGAAGGGTATGGAGAACCGCAAGGGTGTTGTGCTGCAGGCCCACCTCGATATGGTTCCCCAGAAGAACAACGACAAGCAGTTCGACTTTTTGACCGATTCGATCGAGGCACACGTTGATGGCGAGTGGGTACGCGCCAACGGGACGACCCTCGGTGCTGATAACGGTATCGGTGCAGCGTCGATTCTGGCCGTACTGGAGGATGATACGCTGCAGCACGGCCCGATCGAGGCACTCTTTACGGCGACCGAGGAGACCGGTATGGACGGCGCATTCGGTCTGCAGAAAGGTCTGTTGCAGGGCGATATTCTGTTGAACCTCGACTCCGAGGAGGAGGGCGAACTCTACGTAGGTTGCGCCGGCGGTCTGGATGCCAACATGACGTTCCGTTATGAGGCTCAGCCGGTTCCTGCCAACGGTTTTACGGCCGTACAGCTGGTGGTCAAAGGTTTGAAGGGAGGACACTCCGGTATCCAGATCGTAACGCAGCGTGCCAACGCCAACAAACTGCTGTTCCGTCTGATCCGTCAGGCCAAGAAGTCGATGGAGATGTTGCTCTGCTCGGTGGATGGAGGCAGCCTGCGTAATGCGATCCCGCGTGAGGCGATGGCTACGTTGATGATCCGTCCTCAGGATCTTGAGACGCTGAAAAAGGAGACGAAGGAGTTCGAGAAGACGGTTAAGGCCGAATTCGAGGGAATCGAGGATTCGATTCTGATCGAGGTGGTCGATACGGCGGCTCCGGCAGATATGATTCCGGCACAGGTGGCAGAGAATCTGATCCGTGCCGTCGTCGGATGCCCGAACGGCGTACGTAAGATGTCGGTTGCTATGCCGGGTCTGGTACAGACCTCGAGTAACCTGGCCCGTGTGGTTTCGGACGGTGAGACGATCAAGTTGCAGTGCCTGCTGCGCAGTTCGATGAATTCGGAGAAAGACGAACTCGGCGAGGCTATCTCGGCCGTCTTCGAACTGGCCGGTGCTACGGTTGAGCTGACCGGTGCATACAACGGCTGGAACCCCAATATGGAGTCTCCGATTCTGGCAGCCATGAAGGCTTCCTACAAGGCCTTGTTCGGCAAGGAGCCGCTCGTAACGGCTATCCATGCCGGTCTGGAGTGCGGTATCATCGGTACGAACTATCCGCAGCTGGATATGATTTCGTTCGGTCCGACGATCCAGTATCCCCACTCGCCCGACGAGAAGGTGAATATCGCTTCGGTGGAGACGTTCTATGAGTTCTTGACCGATACGTTGAAGAATATTCCTCAAAAGTAATTGCGTTTTGGAGCAGACATCTGTTCAAAACGACAACCAACGTTGGTTTGTAATCGTCAATCCCGTGGCCGGCAGCGGCCGCGGGCTTGACCATTTTCCGCAAATATCCAAACATTTGCGCGAAGAGGGTATTGCGACCGAACCGGTCTTTACCGAACATAAGTTCCATGCGACGGAGCTTACGGTTACGGCCGTAACTGAGGGTTTCCGCCGTATTATTGTGGTTGGAGGCGACGGAACGCTGCATGAGGTGGTCAATGGCCTGTTTATCCAACAGGTGGTCGATCCCCGCGAGGTGTTGCTTGCCGTGATAGCCGTCGGGTCCGGAAATGACTGGGCCCGAAACTTCGGTATTCCGCTCCGCTATCAGAATGCGATCCGGGCTATTCGGGCCGGCCATTCGTTCCTGCAGGACGTGGGTGTGGTCTCGTATGAAGAGGCGCACTATCGCCAGAAACGTTATATGGTCAATGTGGCCGGACTCGGGTTCGACTCGATGGTGGTAAAGAAATACAACCACATGAAGAAAAAGCAGGGGCATGGCAGCAAGTGGTACTACCGGTGGAGTGTGGTCCGTACGTTTTTCCGTTACAAATCGACGGGAGTCAAACTCTGGATCGACGACCGGCTGGTGTATAACAACCTCCTGATGAGCATTGCGATCGGTATCTGCAAGTATAACGGCGGAGGTGTCCAGCAGTTGCCTCAGGCGGTGCCTGACGACGGACTTTTCGATGTATCGCTCATTCGTCCGGTGCACTTCTGGCACATCCTTTTCCGGATACGCTATCTGTTCAACGGAGGCATTTACCGAATCCGACACATCCTGCAGGAGCGGGGTAGTAAGATTCGGATCGAATCATCGCCTGAAATATCGGTTGAACTGGATGGTGAGCTGCTCGGTGAGACCCCGGTAGAGTTCAGCGTATTGCCGCGGGCGATCCGGATTGTCGTTTCGGAGGAGTTCCTCAAACGGGAGAGCTATCCGCTCTGTTCCTATACCATACCGCGATAGACGGGATTTCTTAAAAAAGCAGCCGGAAGGATCGAGAGCTTCCGGCTCTTTTTTTGTTGGAGAGAGTCCGGATGTAATATCCCGGTAAAAATTGCATCGGAACTGCCGGAGCGAGAGAAACTAAGCGGGAATTTACTACCTTTGCGGAAAAGGCTGACGACAGGAAGTGGCCCGGTCGGTTTGAACGGGGTCGCCTTGTTGTCGTTTTGTAGTCGTATAACGCTGTGTGACAGGAGTGTACGACGATCGAACGGATAATTTAAAAACAAGAGATATTCAATGGCATTACAATGCGGTATCGTGGGTCTGCCCAATGTGGGCAAGTCCACTCTTTTCAACTGCCTGTCGAACGCCAAGGCACAGGCAGCCAATTTCCCTTTCTGTACGATCGAACCCAATGTGGGGGTTATTACGGTGCCGGATGAGCGCCTGATTCGTCTGGCCGAGATCGATAACCCGAAGCGGGTCGTACCGACGACCATTGAGATTGTCGATATTGCCGGTCTGGTCAAGGGAGCCTCGAAGGGCGAGGGTCTGGGAAACAAGTTCCTGGCGAATATTCGCAATACGAATGCGATCATTCACGTGTTGCGTTGTTTCCAGAATGACAATATCACCCACGTGGACGGCTCGATCGACCCGGTACGCGACAAGGGGATCATCGATACCGAGTTGCAGCTCAAGGATCTTGAGACGGTCGAGAACCGACTGGGTAAGATCCAGAAACAGGCAGCCGTAGGCGGCGACAAGCAGGCAAAACGGGCTGTGGAGATTCTGTTGCAGTACAAGTCGGTGCTGGAGCAGGGGTTGAGCGCCCGTACGGTCGAGCTCGAGAAGGAGGACCGCAAACTGGTGGCGGACCTGAATCTGCTGACGGACAAACCGGTGCTTTATGTCTGCAACGTGGACGAAAAGAGTGCCGTTTCGGGCAATGAATATACGCGTGCCGTTGAGGCGGCCATTGCCGACGAGCACGCCGAGATGTTGATCGTGGCGGCGGCTACCGAGGCCGATATCGCCGAGTTGGAGGAGTACGAGGAACGGCAGATGTTCCTTGAGGAGATCGGCCTGAAGGAGTCAGGTGTGGCACGACTGATCAAGGCGGCTTACCGACTGCTCGACCTGCAGACCTTCTTTACCACCGGAGCCGATGAGACGCGTGCCTGGACTTTTCGCCGGGGCATGAAAGCTCCCCAGACGGCAGGTATTATCCACACCGATTTCGAAAAGGGCTTTATCCGGGCCGAGGTGATCAAGTACGACGACTACGTCTCGCTCGGGTCCGAGAAGGCGTGCCGCGATCAGGGTAAGATCGGAATCGAAGGAAAGGAGTACGTCGTGCAGGATGGCGATATCATGCACTTCCTGTTCAATGTATAGCTGTTTAACACGATAAAAAATTTTCGGTTATGAAAGCGTATTGGAAGTATATCATTATCGGAGTGGCAATCATTGCCAGTGCGTGGCTTCTTGCGAGAGCCTATATGTACAAGTATCATGCGCAGGAGACCATTGTCGTAACGGGATTGGGCGAGACGGAATTTACCTCGGACCTGATCGTTTGGAACGGTTATATTACGGCCGAATCGAGCAACGTCGAATCGGGTTATGCTCAGATTGAGGCCAGCAAGAAGAAGGTTTACGACTATATTACTTCGAAAGGCATTGCTCCGGAGTCGGTCGTCTTCCAGTTCGTTAATGTGAACAAGCAGTACGAGTCGGTTTATAACAGTGCGGGGAACTGGGTCGGCCAGCGTTTTACGGGCTACCAGCTCTCGCAGTCGTTTACCATCGAGTCGAAGGATGTGGATGCCGTCGAGAATATCTCGCGCGAGATCTCCTCGCTGATCGCGCAGGGTGTCTCGATCGAGGCCCGTCAGCCGGATTATTACTATACGAAGCTCGATGATGTGAAGCTGTCTCTGATCGAGAAGGCTTCGGCCGATGCCCGTGCCCGTGCCGAGAAGATCGCTGCGAATGCCGGAGCGAAGATCGGACGTGTCGCATCGGCGCGGATGGGTGTCTTTCAGATTACTGGAGCCAATACCAACGAGGAGTTCTCGGCCGGCGGATCGTTCAATACCTCCAGCCGCCAGAAGAAGGCTCGCATTACGATGCGGATCGAATATCGGGTAAAATAGTGATAATAAACGGGACAATGAAATGAAATGCAAAATCAGTTTATTGCTAATAATATCATTATTTCTCGTTTTAAAGGCATATAGTCAGACTGTTAGTTATAGCTATAAACCTTTTGCTGCAGAGGGGTGTTATGTTAGTTATAGTGTAGTTAAACAGGATTCGAACTATTATGTTATTGCAAAAGTTCGATCTGATAGAATGATGTTCCCTGAGAAGTCGACAATGCAGCTTAAAAGTTTTGATGGAGAGATCATTAAATTAGATGGGACATTGGTCGATAATGGAAGCCAATCTACTGGTATTATTTCTGGGAATATGGTCATTCCTATTACTGAAATACATTCGATAGCACAATTTGCAATTTCAGAAGATCAACTTGAACATTTCCAAAATGGTATTTCTAAAATAAGGTTGACTACAATCCCTATTGTACATGAACGAACTTTTAAAAAAGATAAAATAGGAAGAAAATTATATCAATTCTATATCAAACAAAAAGATACAGAATTCTAACTGAAGTTTTGTTATGGAAAGACCTGTTCGGGTGCGTTTTGCCCCCAGTCCTACCGGACCGCTGCATATCGGCGGTGTCCGTACGGCGCTTTATAACTACCTGTTTGCCCGTCAGCATGGCGGAACGATGATCCTGCGTATCGAGGATACTGATTCGCAGCGTTTCGTCCCCGGAGCCGAGGAGTATATCCTCGAGTCGCTCAAATGGTGCGGTATCGAGATCGACGAGGGTGTCGGTGTCGGCGGCCCTCATACCCCGTATCGTCAGAGCGAGCGCCGGGATATCTATCTCAAATATGCCAAACAGCTCGTCGATGCCGGATGGGCCTACTACGCCTTCGATACGGCAGAGGAGCTCGATGCGCTGCGCAAGGAGTATGAGCAGCGGGGCGAGACATTTGCCTATAACTATACGATCCGTGAGAAACTGCCTACGTCGCTCTCGCTTCCGGCCGAGGAGGTCGAGGCACGCATCGCGCGCGGCGATCAGTGGGTGATCCGCTTCAAGATGCCCGAAAACGAGGTGGTGAAGATGGATGACCTGATTCGCGGACACGTCGAGGTGAACACTTCGACTCTCGATGACAAGGTGCTTTACAAATCGGCCGATGCGCTGCCGACCTACCACCTGGCCAACATTGTGGATGACCGTCTGATGGAGGTTTCGCACGTGATCCGTGGCGAGGAGTGGCTTCCTTCGCTGCCGTTGCACTACCTGCTCTACCGTGCTTTCGGATGGAGTGATGTGCAGCCGCAGTTCGCTCACCTGCCTCTGCTGCTCAAGCCGACCGGTGGCGGCAAACTCTCGAAACGCGATGGCGATAAGATGGGATTCCCCGTATTCCCGCTCTTCTGGACCTCGCCGACGGGCGAGACGGCCCGCGGTTATCGTGAGGACGGTTACTTCCCGGAGGCCTTCATCAACATGCTGGCGCTGCTCGGGTGGAACCCCGGAACGGAGCAGGAGATCTTCTCGATGCAGGAGTTGATCGACAACTTCTCGCTGGAGCGTGTTTCGAAGTCGGGGGCCCGTTTCCAGCCCGACAAGGCCAAATGGTTCAACGCCCAGTATATGCACCATAAGAGTGATGCGGAGTTGGCCGCACTCTTTCAGCCGATCCTGCGTGAGCACGGTATCGAGGTGTCGGACGAGCTGGCCGGACGAGCTGCCGGCATCATGAAGGAGCGTGCTACCTTCATTACCGATCTTTGGGATCTTACCTCCTTCTTCTTCGTGGCTCCTGCCGAGTACGAGGAGAAGCAGACCCGGAAATATTGGAAGGGTGACAACCCCCGCATCCTGACCGAACTGCGCGAGGTGCTGGCCTCGATCGATGACTTCTCGCTGGAGAATACCGAGCGGATCGTACACGGCTGGATCGAGCAGAAGGGCTATCCGATGGGACAGGTGATGAATACCTTGCGCCTTGCGCTGGTGGGAGCCGGCAAAGGTCCCGGTATGTACGACGTGACATCGTTTATCGGCAAGGAGGAGACACTCCGTCGTATCGACAGCCTGTTGCAGAACCTTAAACCGATCGAGTAGGCGATGGAGATCGAACAGCATATCTGGGGCGCTACCTCGGACGGCGAGGTGGTCGTTCTCTATACGCTGCGAAACGATCGGGGTGCCGAGGTGCAGCTCTGCAACATCGGGGCTTCGATCATCTCGGTGAAGGTTCCCGACCGTGAAGGACACCTGGCTGATGTAGCCCTGGGTTACCGTGATTTCAAGAGCTACTTCAGCGATCCGGCCCATTGCGGCAAGAGCATCGGCCGGGTAGCAGGCTGTATTGCCTATGGGGTGATGACGGTCGAAGGAGAAGAGTATCGGTTGGAGGTGAACAGCGGAGCCGGCCATCTGGACGGCGGCGTGAAAGGCCTGGCCGACCGCCTGTGGGAGAGCCGCGTCGAAACGAACCGCGTGGTGATGTCGATCTACTCAGAAGAGGGCGATTCGGGGTATCCGGGTGGCCTGCAGGTCGAGGTGGCTTTCGACTTCGACGAGGAGAATACGCTGGAGATTACCTATGTGGCTCAGAGCGACCGGACGACTCCGGTAAACCTGACCGATTACCTGTATTTGAATCTCGGGGGCGATGCGAGCGGTTCGACGCTCGACCATCAGTTGCGGCTGAATGCATCGCGGTTGCTCGAAACGGACGACCGCGGCATCCCGACCGGAGCGCTGCTCGATGTGGCGGATACGGCGGTCGATTTCCGTACGTTGCGACGCTTGGGCGACGGCATGGAGTCCGATTTTGCCCGGATACGGATGTTGCGCGGGTATGAGCACTTCTTCCCGCTGGATGGTTGGCGACCCAACATCTTGACCGAAGTCGGCGAGCTGCGTGACGAGCGGTCGGGACGCAAGGTGGAGATCTTCTCTTCGCAACCGGGAGCAATGCTCTATACGGGCAACCGTTTGGCTGGAGGGTGTCCGGTAAACAAGTCGGGCGGACGTTACCGGGATCACGATGGGGTCGTGGTGGCCTGCATGGGTTATCCCGATGCAGTCAATCATCCGGAATTCCCTTCGGTGCTGCTGGAGCCGGGACGGCTCTATGTGCAGAAAACCGTCTATCGTTTCGGAACATTTTGATAATATGCTTATTTCATAAGTCGGGGCGAATCGCAATGCAGCGATTCGCCCCGACTCTTTGCTGTAGGGGATTCTTTTGGGTGCTTTCGTTGAAAATTCAGATTAAAATACTACTTTTGCGGCCGTATTCCAAGAGGGGTGCCTTACTGTCAGGCTGAGATTATACCCATTGTACCGGATACGGGTAATGCCGAGACCGGGATGCATAATCGAGAAGACATACCCCTTTTCTGTTCTTTTAATTTAAAAAAGTTAAAACCATGAAAAGGATGCTATTTTCCTTGGCGGCCATTGCCTTGTTTTGGGTGGTGCCGACCCGCGCGCAGGGACCTGCGGACTTCGAAGGTCCCGACACAACGCGTATTTATGAATTGCAGCAGATCGAGGTAACCGCTACGCGCGTCGACCGCAAGACGCCGGTGGCCTATACCGATCTGAACAGCGAGGAGATCGCCCGTCAGAACTTCGGTACCGATATGCCGTCGCTGTTGCAGATGACACCTTCGGTGGTGGCTACTTCGGATGCCGGTAACGGAATCGGCGGTACGGCTTTCCGTTTGCGTGGTGCCGATGCTTCGCGCATCAACATTACGACCAACGGTGTCCCGATGAACGATGCCGAGAGCCATGCCGTCTATTGGTATGATACACCTGATATGGCCTCTTCGGTCGGTTCGATCCAGGTGCAGCGTGGTGCCGGCACCTCAACCAACGGTACGGGCGCTTTCGGCGGATCGGTCAATATGACGACGGCACGCCTGTCAAACGAGTTTTCGGGTGAGGCTTCGATGAGCTACGGTTCGTACAACACCAACAAACAGTCGTTGCGGATCGGTTCGGGGCTGCTGGGTCGGCATTGGATCATCGATGCGCGGGTTTCGCACATCTCCTCGGACGGTTACGTCGATCGGGCCAGTACGAATCTGAGTGCCTATATGTTCCAGGCCGGTTATTACGATAACAGTACGATCGTCAAACTTATTTCGTTCGGCGGTGTGGCCAAGGTCGGTTTGGCCTATGACGGTGTTACGAAGGAGCAACTTCAGACCAACCGCCGTTATAATTCGCAGGGTCTGATCGAACATGCCGACGGTTCGATCTCTTTCTATGACGATCAGATCGACAATTACACGCAGATTAACAACCAGTTGGTTGTCACCCACCAGTTCAATAACCGCTGGTCGCTCAACGTGACGGGACACTACACCTACGGCAGGGGGTATTACAACCAGTATAAAAACGGTCAGGACCTGAGCGAGTACGGCATTCCTCCCATTGCAACGGATGACCCGGCCGTTACGGTTACGGAGAGTAACCTGATCCGTCGCAAGTTGATGGACAACCACTTCGGCGGAGTGGTTGCATCGGCCAACTATACCGTTTCCCGGTTCCAGCTCTCGATTGGCGGGGCGGCCAGTGTCTATGACGGCCGGCACTGGGGAGATGTGATGTCGGTGATCGAAGCTCCCGATTTCGGCCGTTTCGAGTACTACCGGAATGCCTCGACAAAATATGATGGCAACCTCTTTGTGAAGGCGAACTGGGAGGTAGCTTGCGGCCTGAATATTTTTGCCGATATGCAGTACCGTCTGATCCGCCATAACATCACCGGCACGAACGATAATTTCAACAGCGTAACCTCGGCCCTGCAACAACTGGATATCCACCGTACGTACCACTTCTTCAACCCCAAGGCGGGTATCAACTACTCGTTCGCCCGCAACCACAAGATCTATGTGTCGTTCTCGGTGGCACAGAAGGAGCCCAACCGGAGCAACTTCACCGATACCAAGCAGAACCAGTACCCTTCGCCGGAACGTTTGAACGACTGGGAGTTCGGTTACCTGTTCCGCAACAGCCGCTTCGAGGCCGGTGTGAACTTCTACTATATGCAGTATAAGGATCAGCTGGTGGCTACGGGTGAACTTTCGGATACGGGCGAGGCGCTGGTGCGTAACATCCCCGACAGTTACCGCCGGGGTATCGAGCTGACGGCAGCTCTCGAGATTACCCCCTGGTTTACGCTCGGGGCGAACGCAACGTTCAGCCAGAACCGGATCAAGAACTATACGGAGCATATTTCGGAGTACGATGCCGACTGGAACTACCTGGGTGAAAAGGAGATCTTCATGAAAACCTCGACGCTCTCCTATTCTCCCGACGTGATTGCGGGAGTGATGTTCGATTTCCACGTCAAGGGGTTCAGCGCCCTGCTGCAGACCCAGTATGTCAGCAGCCAGTACATGACCAATGCCCGTATTGATGCCCTCTCGCTCGATGCCTACTGCTTTACGAACCTGAATCTGGGCTACGAGTTCTCGACAGCTCGCACCAAGAAGATCCGTGTCGGGTTGCAGGTCAACAACCTCTTTAATTCGGAGTACTGCAACAACGGATACGGCTACTCCTCGATCGTCGATGGCGTGCGGGTGGATGAGGCCTTCTACTTCCCGCAGGCAATGTTGAACGTATTGGCCAACGTAACCGTTAGCTTCTAATAAAGGCTGGATTCATGGATTTGAAACTCGTTTTGCAGATCGTGGGCTTCGTACTCGGAATGCTCTACCTGTGGCTGGAGTATCGGGCCAATATCTGGCTTTGGCTCGTGGGAATGGTCATGCCGGTTGTTCACGGCGTGCTCTATTACCAGGCGGGACTCTATGCCGACAGTGCGATGAACGTCTACTATCTGTTGGCCGGGCTGTATGGTTGGATTGTCTGGTTCCGGGCGCCGAAACGGAAAGACGGCGGTGCCATCGTGCATACGCCAGCCCGTCGATGGCCGGTGCTGGCGTTGGCCTATGTCGCCGTACATGGGCTGATCTATTGGGTGCTCGTAACCTTTACCAACAGCACCGTTCCGTTCTGGGACAGTTTGACCACGGCGTTGAGTATCATCGGTATCTGGATGCTCTCCCGAAAATATGTTGAGCAGTGGTTGATATGGATTGTCGTAAATGCTGTTACCGTAGCACTTTATGTATATAAGGACATTCCGGTTACAGCAACACTTTACCTGATCTATCTGGTGATGGGCGTAGCCGGTTACAGACGCTGGCTGCGAGTCATGAAACAACCGCAATAGGATGGATCTCCGTCAAAGGATCGAAAGCCGGGCTACTCTTCGGGGAGCCCGGCTTTTTCGATGCAGGCAGCGACCTCTTCCCGCAGGGATTTGGGACTGAGGCTTGCCGCTACGAGCCGGTAGGAGTTGCGCAGCTGCTCCTTGATGAAACGGTCGGGCAGATCGCCGTCGGTACGGATGCCGTTCCAGTGGCGCTTGTTGCTGTGGTAGGCAGGCTGCACCTCTTCGGGATAACGCTCCCGCAGGAGGATCGCCTCATCCGGATCGCACTTTACGGCAATCCATTCGAATTGGACCATGTCCGTGTAGCAGAACATCTTGCCTCCGACCTTGAAAACGAGAGTGGTCTCATCGAACGGAGTACACTCTTCGGCCAATGGCAGGGAGAGGCAGTAGCGTCGGAATTCCAGAATGTCCATCGTGCGTTTCGTCTTTTTTGTTATTTGTTAAATGAGCCGGGAGGCTATTCTTTGCTCTCTGGAATAGCATTTGTCGCATTCCAAAAGCAAAAATAGTGAAATCAATCGAATGTGTCATTCTGATTTTCGTATAAAGCGGTCGTAATCATTCGCCGAAACGGATATTTTTTCGTACCTTTGACTGCTATAAACCGATTGTTATGGAGGTTAAGAAAATTCAGGAGGAACTGGCCCGTCTGAGTGGATTGGTCGACGGATGGGAGACCTCACAGGATATACCCGCCATAGAGCGGGATTTGGTGCTGGATAAGCTCCGGTCGTTGTATGAGATGATCCGTTTCGAGGAGACGGAGCATCGTACTGAGGCTGAATCTCAGCCGGAAGAGCCGGCTGCACATCCGGAGATCAGCATCGATTTGGATGATATGCTCATGGAGCCGCTGGCTGTGACCGCAACGGTTGATCTGAAGGCGGAAGAGAGTCTCCGAGAGTCGGTCGCAGAACAACCCGAGCCGGTCGTTTCGCAGGAAATAGAGCCGGAAGCAGAGCCGCAGCCGGAACCGATCGCAGAGCCTCTCCCTGAAATGCCCTCCGAGAAGACCGAGTCTCAGCGGGAATCTACCAATGATTCAGTTGACGCGGTGTCAGAACCTGAGCCAGAGTCAGAACCGGAACAGGTGTCGATTCCTGAGCCTGAAGAGGAGAAGAAGAGCTCGAAGCCGGTTGAACCGGTAGCCGAAGAGCCTCAGTCCCGAGAGGAGAGCCCTCTTCTGGGAAGTCTGTTCGATACGGAGGGATTGGTTGTGCGCCATCGTGAGAAGCGGCGCGTTCTGATGTCCCTGTATGAGACGGAGCCTAGGAAGGAGAGTGTACCGAATGAGCCGCGTCCTGTAGAGCCCAAGCGCAATCACACAGAGGCTGTCGTTGAGGAGCGGGTTGCTGAGCCGCAAAAGATCGAACCTCAGCAGCCGGCAGCCGTCGTTACGGAGGAGGTCGAAGAGCGGGTAATTGAAGTTATCCCGATAGACCCGGACCCGGTTGTGAATGCGCCGATGGAGAGTGCTCCGGAAGTGTCAGATACGGTTGAGGTAGAACAGCCTATTGAACGTCCGGTCAGTCATGTGGCAGGTCATACGACCGTTTTGGGCGAGGTGATCGGCAGTGATGTGCATACGCTGGCCGATACGATGCCTGCGGTGGAGGATATGGCCTCCGAGATCGTTCGTCGGGAGAAGATTACGGATTTGAAACAGGCAATTGGTATCAACGACAAATTCCTGTTGATCCGCGACCTGTTCGATGGAGACCAGCGTCGTTATGAAGAGGCGATCGACTGTTTGAATGCCTTTGATGATCTGGATGACTGCATCGTCTTTATTTCGGAACACTACGATTGGAATCCATCTTCCGACGGAGTTAAACTGTTGATGGAACTGCTGGATCGCAAACTCTCGTAATTCAGGTCATAACATGGCGAAACTGTACGTCGTGCCGACTCCGATCGGCAATCTGGATGACATTACGCTGCGTGCGGTCAAGGTACTCTCCGAGGTCGATTTCATTTTGGCCGAAGATACCCGCACCTCCTCGGTGCTGCTCAAACACCTGGGGCTGGAGAAGAAGATGTATTCCCACCACAAGTTCAACGAACACGCTACGGTCGGTATGGTTGCATCGAGTATCGCCGAAGGTCGCAGTGCCGCACTCATCTCCGATGCGGGAACGCCCGGTATTTCCGATCCGGGATTCTTGCTGGTACGCAAGTGTCTGGAGGAGGGAATCGAGGTCGAAACCCTGCCGGGAGCCACGGCATTCGTGCCGGCACTCGTGCAGAGCGGATTCCCGTGCGACCGTTTCTGCTTCGAGGGATTCCTGCCGCAGAAGAAGGGACGCAACAAACTGCTGCAGTCGCTCGTTGAGGAGACGCGTACGATGATCTTTTATGAGTCGCCGTTCCGGGTGGTTAAGACATTGGAGCAGTTTGCCGAACTGTTCGGCTCCGACCGTCAGGTCTCCGTGTCGCGCGAACTGACTAAAAAATTCGAACAGACCGTACGCGGGACCGTCGCAGAGGTGGCGGCTTATTTCCGGGAGCACACCCCGAAGGGGGAGTTTGTAATCGTGCTGGGGGGATTACCCAAGCCGGCCCGGAGTCAGCAGGAAGAGGAAGATAACGAAAACGAATAGATTAGGATATGGATTGCAAAGAGCAAAACCAACAGACCCCCAGACAAACGCACGCCTGGTCCGAATTTCGGGCCTGGGTAAAGGATCGTTTCAGTTTGGAGGATGACAAGGCCGCCCAGAGTGAGATTACGGCCAATATCAGCAAGGGAACGGAGTTCCGCGGAGTCAACCTCTGGGTATTGATCTGTGCGGCGCTCGTCGCTTCGTTGGGTTTGAATGTCAATTCGACGGCGGTCATCATCGGTGCCATGTGCATCTCGCCGATCATGGGGCCGATCATGGGTATCGGATTCTCGGTCGGCATCAACGATTTCGACCTGTTGAAGAAGTCGGCGCGCAACTTCGTGCTCATGTTTGTGGTAGCGATCATCACGGCGACCGTTTACTTTTTCATCTCTCCGCTGGGTAATGCCAGCAGCGAGTTGCTGGCGCGTACCACGCCGACCACTTACGACGTGCTGATCGCTCTGTTCGGCGGTATGGCGGGTGCTGTGGCGCAGTCGCGTCAGGATCGCACCTCGACCGTCATCCCGGGTGTGGCGATCGCTACGGCCCTGATGCCGCCCCTCTGTACGGCGGGATACGGCTTGGCGACCGGTCAGATGAAGTTCTTTCTGGGGGCTTTTTACCTCTTTTTTATCAACACGGTCTTTATCGCTTTGGCTACCTATATATTCACCCGTTTCATGAAGTATGAGAAAAAGACTTTTCTCGATCGGAAACGGGAACGTTTCGTAAAACGGGTGATGTTCTTTATTACCGTGGCGACGTTCGTTCCGAGTGTCATCATTGGATTCCGCATGGTGCGGGTCTCGATCTTCGAGGCGCAGGCCGATAAATACATCAGCCAGGTCTTTAACTTCCCCCATACACGGGTCGTCGAGGCTACACGCACCTATCATGGTGGACGGGACGTTCCCCGTATCGAACTGCTCTTAATGGGAGAGCCTTTGGACGAAAGCGTGGTTGAGAATGCTCGTGGACAGTTGTTTAACTACGGGCTTCGACGTGCAGAACTGGTGGTTCGTCAGGCATCCGGTTCGGATAAGGTCGATCTGCAGTCGCTACAGTCGGGGTATGCCGAGTTGCTCGATGAGAAAAACGCCCAGTTGGCCGAGATGCGCTCCCGCCTGGCTCGCTATCAGGTGACCAATGTCGATATCGGCGATATTTCGAAAGAGGTCGGCACGTTGATCGATAACGTGGAGTCGATGTCGCTCACCAAGGGTATGATCTGGGATGTGTCGGGCAAGGCGCTCGATACGGTGCTGATCTGTGTCGTTACTCCCAAGGACCATATGCGTCCGATCGAGGAGAATACCCTTCGTCGCTGGCTTTCGGTGCGGACGAAGGTCAAGAATGTCAAACTGTTCGTAGATCCGAAGGCGAATGAGTAAGCAGAGTGCCGTAAAATGTCCGACTCCGGATCTCTCTTTCGGGCAGCAGGTGGGTTTGGAGAGCCTGTGGGCTTTCTGCCGGATCTTCGCTGCACTGCCTTACTGGGTGCGTTATCACGTGTTGGAATATTTTATTTGTGCCATATTGCGACTTCTCCGTTACCGTTATAAGGTGGTAACCGAAAATCTGCGTCGTTCGTTCCCGGAGAAAAGCGATGCGGAACTGCATGCGATTCGGCGGGGATTTTACAGAACGTTGGCCGAGATTATTGTGGATACGCTCAGTATTGCCGGTTTTTCGGAGCAGAAATGCCGGGAAGTGGTGGTTGTAAAGGATCTCGAGAAACAGAAGGGACAGGTGGCCGGTCGGAACTGGATCGCCTTGACGGCCCATTTGGGTTGTTGGGAATATTGCTCATTCTGGGGAATGGTCGATCCTTCGCAGGTGGTCGTTGCTGTCTATCATCCGCTCCGGAGCAAGGTCTTCGATGAGTTGTATAAGCGGCTGCGCTGTCGGACCAATATCTATCCGGTTACGATGAAGAATGCGCTGTTGTTTTATTTGAGGCATTACGAGCAGGGTATCGACGGGAAAAACATGGTGCTCGGCCTGATCTCCGACCAGAATCCGCCCCGTCATCCGGACAGCCACTGGTTCCGGTTTCTCAACCGGGATACGATCTTCTTCGATGGAGGTGAAAAATTGGCCTTGCGTCTGAATCTGCCGGTCTATTTTACCTGGTTGCGCCGGATCAGACCGGGTTATTACGAGATGAACTTTGAACTGATCTACGATGGCGAGGAGAAGGTCGAACCGAACGAGATTACGGAACGTTACGTTCGGCGGCTCGAACAGAAAATATGCGAGCATCCCGAGTTGTGGATGTGGTCGCACAAACGATGGAAACACAAATCGCCGGCCGACTTGGCCCGCATGGAATGCGAACAACAAAAATCGTGATACTCAACTGGAACGGTGCCGGGTTTTTGCGCCGTTTCCTCCCCTCGGTGATCCGTACGGCGGCACCCGGGGTAGGGGTTGTTGTTGCGGATAACGGCTCGACGGACGACTCGCTTGCCGTGTTGGAGCGGGAGTTCCCTTCCGTTGAGCGAATCGTGCTGGATCGGAACTACGGGTATGCCGGCGGGTATAACCGGGCGCTGGCACAGGTCGAGGCCGACTATTTCGTGTTGCTCAACTCGGATGTGGAGACTCCGGAAGGGTGGTTGCAACCCTTGTTGGAGATACTGGACCGAGATCCTCAGGTGGCGGCCGTCGCACCCAAACTGTTATCCCTGGCCGAGCCGGCTCAATTTGAGTATGCCGGGGCCTCGGGTGGGTTCATCGATTGGTTCGGGTATCCGTTCTGTCGCGGGCGTGTGCTTCAGTGTGTGGAGCAGGACAAGGGGCAGTATGATGATCCGCGCGATGTATTCTGGGCTACGGGAGCCGCGTTCTGCTGTCGGGCCGATCTATTCCGGCAGTTGGGCGGATTCGATGCGGATTTCTTTGCCCACATGGAGGAGATCGACCTCTGCTGGCGGATGCAGTTGGCCGGATACCGGATTCGGATCGAACCCCGCAGCCGGGTCTATCATCTCGGAGGCGGTACGCTCGCCTCGACCTCTCCGTCGAAAGTCTATTATAACCATCGCAACAACCTGGCGATGTTGTATAAGTGTGCAACTCCGTGTCAGCGGATCGTGGTGGCTCTCGTTCGTCCGTGGCTTGACCTGATGGCCGCCGTTTCATACCTGTTGCAGGGGCGTACGGCTCATTTCAAGGCGGTAGGGCGTGCCTGGAGGGATTTTCTCCGTTGGCATGGTATGTTGGCCGCCAAGCGGCGGAATATCCGTGGCCGTGCGGTTGGAAGACCGGTCGGAATATACTACGGATCAATTGTTTTGCGTTATCTTTTAGGCCGGAAGAGATTCGGCAATTTGTTATGATGAAAAAGCTGGTTGTCATACCCACCTACGAAGAGATCGAGAATATCTCGAAGATGATCTCGAAGGTGATGTCGCTCGAGGGCGGTTATCACCTGCTCGTGGTGGACGACGGGTCGCCGGATGGAACGGCGACTGTCGTAAAGGAGCGTCAGGCGGAGTTCCCCGATCGGTTGTTTCTGATCGAGCGGAGCGGGAAACTGGGGCTCGGTACGGCCTATATTACGGCTTTCCGCTGGGCTTTGGAGCGTGATTACGATGCGGTCTTCGAGATGGACTGCGACTTTTCGCACAATCCGGATGATCTGTTGCGCCTCGCTGCCGAACTGGAGCGTGGGGCGGATGTGGCGGTCGGTTCCCGTTATTCGCAGGGGGTTACGGTGATGAACTGGCCCATGTCGCGGCTGCTGATGTCCTATTGCGCCTCTCGCTATGTGAAGATCGTCACCGGGATGCCGGTCAATGATGCGACAGCGGGATTCGTGGGGTATCGCCGCGAGGTGTTGGAGACGATGAATCTCGACCGGATCGAGATGGTGGGGTACGGATTCCAGATCGAGATGAAATATACGGCCTGGAAGATGGGCTTTACGATCGCTGAGGTGCCGATCGTCTTCGTAGACCGTACGGAGGGTATCTCCAAGATGTCGAGCGGCATCTTCGGCGAAGCGTTCTTCGGTGTATTGGCATTGCCGTTCCGTCGGATCGAGCGTAAACGATAATGCCTTTCATAAATATAAAATGGCCGGATGATCTGTCATCCGGCCATTTTTGTTTTGTGGCTTGTCTATTTGTTGATCTTGGCCCAGGAGTCTTTCAGCGTAACGGTACGGTTGAATACCGGGTGCTCCGGTGTCGAGTCCGTATCGGCGCAGAAATAGCCGACGCGTTCGAACTGGAACGGCTGTCCGATCGGGGCCTCCTTGAGCGAAGGCTCGAGATAACCACGGGTTACGACCATCGAATCGGGGTTGAGGTTGTCCTCCCAGCTGCCGCCTTCCGGTACGTCGTCCGGATCCTCTTTGGTGAAGAGCGGGTTGAACAGACGGATCTCCGCCTCGAAGGCATCGGGAACGGAAACCCAGTGGATCACACCCTTCACGCGGCGGCCGTCGCTCGACGAGCCGTTGCCCGACATCGGGTCGTAGGTGCAGCGCAGCTCGATTACGTTCCCTTCGGCATCCTTGATCACCTCCTCGCACTTGATCAGGTAGGAGTAGCGCAGGCGTACCTCGTTACCCGGGCTGAGACGGTAGTACTTCTTGGGGGGTACCTCCATGAAGTCGTCGCGCTCGATGTAGATCTCGCGGGAGAAGGGAACCTGACGGGTGCCGGCACTCTCGTCCTCGGGGTTGTTGATCGCCGTGAAGAGTTCGTGCTTCTCTTCGGGGTAGTTGGTGATAACCACCTTGAGCGGGTTGAGTACAGCCATACGACGCTCGGCAACCTTGTTCAGATCCTCTCGCACGCAGTATTCGAGTTTGCCCAGGTCGATCACGTTGTCACGTTTGGCAACGCCCACCATCTCGGCGAAGTTGCGCACCGAAGCCGGCGTGTATCCCTTGCGTCGCAGGGCGCAGATGGTCGGCATGCGGGGGTCGTCCCAGCCCATGACGGCACCCTCCTGTACCAGTTTGAGCAGGCGTCGTTTGGACATCATCGTGTAGGTGAGGTTCAGACGCGCGAATTCGTACTGGTGAGAGGGATATATGCCGAGCTGCTCGATGAACCAGTCGTAGAGCGGACGGTGTACGTCGAACTCGAGCGTACAGATCGAATGGGTGATCTGCTCGATCGAGTCGCACTGGCCGTGTGCATAGTCGTACATCGGGTAGATGCACCACTTGTTGCCCGTACGGTGGTGTTCGGCGTGCAGGATACGGTACATGATCGGATCGCGGAACAACATATTGGGGTGTGCCATATCGATCTTGGCACGCAGGACCTTCGATCCGTCGGGGAACTCACCGTTCTTCATCCGCTCGAACAGGTCGAGGTTCTCCTCGACCGAACGGTTGCGCCAGGGCGACTCCTTGCCCGGTACGGTTACCGTACCGCGCGTCTCGCGGATCTGCTCCTGGGTCTGGTCATCGACGTAGGCGAGCCCCTTCTTGATCAGGGCAACGGCCCATTCGTAGAGCTGGTCGAAGTAGTCCGAGGCGTATCGTTCGATCGCCCAGTCGAAGCCGAGCCAGTGAATGTCGCGTTTGATGGCATCCACGTACTCCACATCCTCCTTTACGGGGTTGGTATCATCGAAACGCAGGTTGCATTTGCCGCCGTATTTCTGTGCCAGTCCGAAGTTGATGCAGATACTTTTTGCGTGTCCGATATGCAGGTAGCCGTTCGGTTCGGGCGGGAAACGGGTCTGTACGCGTGTTTCGCCTTTGGCGATGGACTCCTGGATAATCTCGTCGAGAAAATTCGACGGTTTCTCTTTGATGGTGGTGTCGTTTGTTTCGATTGCCATAGCAGCTATATGATAATTTTTACAAAATTACAACTTTTTTCTTCCGGGTGGTTATTTCTTCGGGCGATAGACCGTTTTTTGCAGGTTGACCGAGAGCCGCACCACCTGGTGCAGTCCCATCGACTGGCCGTCATACTGGAAAATCAGACCGGCATAGACACCTACCGTATCGTTGAAGAAACGGCGGTCGTAGCCGATGGTGGTCCGGTTGTAGAAATCCCTGGTCGTGCCGTAGAAGGTCGAATTGGCATAGAGAGCCGATCCGTAGATGTCCCAGAACGGCATCAAGTTCTCACCGACGTAGAGGGCATTGTTTATGAAGACACCCCAGCGTTTGACCGAGAGCTCGATCCGTCCGCCCTTCGGGGTCTCCCAGCCCTGTTCCGTACGGCGGTCGCGCTGTAGGCTTTGCAGATAGCCGAGCGAGGCGTTGAACTCGTAGCGTCCGGTGTAGCGGTAGCCGACGTAGGGATTGACCAGCATGTTGTCGACAACCCCTTCGGGCAGTTCGCCCGGTATCTCCGGGTCGGGGGTGGAGCTTTTGGCGAAGTGCATCACCGAGAGGGTGTAGCCGGCGTACCAGTGTGACCATTTGTATTCGCCGGCCGAGAGGATGCGGAACTGTTCACGGGTATCGGCCGATTGCATTCCCTCCCAATCCAGATAGAATTCGACAAAGGAGCCTTCGTCGTTGAGGTAGTGGGCACCGAGTCCCTGTATGCGGTTGTTGTAGAAGGCATAGGCGCTGTCGAAGAAGGCCGAGTGGTAGCGTCCGAGCAGCAGCGAACGGGGAAATATGCCGGCCAGGGCCCGCACTTTCGGAGCATCGAACTGGTAGTAGATCTGAGGACGGACGCGGCTCAGGAAGTTGTGGTCGTCACCGAAGTGCTGGAACAGGTCGACCGCTACGACCAGCCGGTTCTTTTCGGCCCAGATGAGGCCTGCTTTCGGCGTAAGTCGCAGTCCGAAGTAGGTCCCCGAGTCGTCGATCAGACAGCCCGAATCTTCACGGTTGTCGAAACGCGTGTCGAAGTCGGCTCCGATGAATATCTCCTGGGCCGATGCACAGAGCCCCGACAAAAGAAATGCGAACAGAAGTACAAGATGCTTCATAGGCGGATTTGACGCAGTGTTGCGGGGCATACGGGGCGGGGAGGCTGTTGCGGGTCTCTTCTCGCAGGGCGTCTGCTTGTCGCAAAGGTTCAAATAATCGCCAAATTTAGGTAAAATATCCGGATTTGTTTACTTTTGCCCCGTGAAAATACGCAAGTTAAGCAGATGAGAAAGATTACCAACGAGGAGCTGGGGCGTCCTTCGGTCGAGGAGTTCGCCCGCCAGGAGAAGATGCCCGTAGCGGTCGTACTCGATAACGTTCGTTCGATGCAGAATGTCGGGGCTTTCTTCCGTACGGCCGATGCCTTTGCCGTTGAGCGCATTGCATTGTGCGGAATTACGGCGACACCGCCCAATCGCGAGATCCACAAAACGGCGCTCGGGGCCGAGATGACGGTGCGTTGGGACTACTGCGAATCGACGACAGAGTGCTTGAAAACCTTGCGGGAGGAGGGGTACCGGCTCTATGCGGTCGAACAGGTCGAAGGGGCCTGTATGCTCGATGAGTTCCATCCCGAACCGGGTGTGAAGTATGCCCTCGTCTTCGGAAACGAGGTGGAGGGTGTTGCGCAGGCGGCCGTTGATCTGTGTGACGGGTCCATCGAAATCCCGCAGGCCGGGACCAAGCATTCGGTCAATGTGTCGGTGGCCGGGGGAGTCGTTTTATGGCACTTTTTTTGGCAAGTTCGTCCAAAGCGTTAATTTTGCCCCCGTTTATCGGATGGCTTGACAGAGGGCCGATCCGAATGAGAGTGGAAAATGTATAAGGTCTCGTCTCTCCAGACAGAGGTGGCGAGCTGCGTTAAATTGAAAAATTATGTCTGTAGAAAGTAACGTAAGGGCGGTTACGACGTATCGTCTTTCGGAGATGAAACAACGTCACGAGAAGATCGCCATGCTGACGGCATACGACTATTCGATGGCCCGGATCGTGGATGAAGCGGGGGTCGATGTGATCCTGGTTGGCGATTCGGCGGCCAATGTGATGGCCGGATATGAGACAACGCTGCCCATCTCGCTCGATATGATGATCTATCATGCCCGGTCGGTGGTGCGGGCCGTGCGGCGTGCCCTCGTGGTGGTGGATATGCCCTTTGGAACCTATCAGGGCAACTCGAAGGTGGCGCTCGAATCAGCCATTCGGATCATGAAGGAGACCGAGGCCGATGCCGTGAAGATCGAGGGCGGTGTGGAGATCTGCGAGTCGTTGCAGCGTATTCTTTCAGCCGGTATCCCTGTGATGGGGCACCTGGGCTTGACCCCGCAGTCGATCCACAAGTTCGGAACGTACAGCGTTCGCGCCAAGGAGGAACACGAAGCCGAGAAGTTGATCCGCGATGCCCATATGCTCGAAGAGGCGGGGTGCTTCGGACTCGTCCTGGAGAAGATTCCGGCTACACTCGGTGCCCGTGTCGCTTCGGAGTTGAAGATTCCGGTTATCGGTATCGGAGCCGGCAACGGGGTGGACGGACAGGTGCTCGTTATCCACGATATGCTCGGTATCAACCACGGATTCTCGCCCCGGTTCCTGCGTCGGTATGCCGACCTGCATGAGGTCATGACGGGTGCGATCACCTCTTACGTGGGGGATGTCAAGTCGGGCGACTTCCCCAACGAATCCGAGCAGTATTGATAGCAGTGACCGGTTGTTCATCATCTTGCCGGCGACGTCTGAAAGACGCGCCGGCTTTTTGTTGTTACGAGCGGATTAAATTTCGGTATTTTTGCACCGGATACAAGGTTTTCCGAAAATAATGATTATTTTTGCAGGCAACAAAATCTCAATCCTATGTCATTTATCAATGAGAAGGTGCAAGCCGAAGGACTGACGTTTGACGATGTGCTTTTGGTGCCTGCATACTCTGAAGTGTTGCCGCGGGAGGTCAATGTCCAGACCCGTTTCTCGCGAAATATCAAACTGAACATCCCGATCGTATCTGCCGCCATGGATACGGTAACCGAAGCCCCGCTGGCGATCGCTCTCGCACGCGAAGGAGGTATCGGTGTGATCCACAAGAACATGACCATCGCAGAGCAGGCTGCTCAGGTGCGCAAGGTAAAACGTGCCGAGAACGGTATGATCTACGACCCGATCACGATCTCGAAAGACGAGACTGTCGGTGATGCATTGGCTCTGATGAAGGAGAACAGGATCGGTGGTATTCCGGTGGTCGATAAGGATCAGAATCTGATCGGTATCGTGACGAACCGCGACCTGCGTTTCCAGCGTGATATGTCGCGCAAGATCGAGCAGGTGATGACCTCCGAGAATCTGATCACGACGCACAACACCGAACTGGAGCACGCAGCCGATGTGTTGTTGCGCAACAAGATCGAGAAACTGCCCGTAGTGGATGATCGCGGCAAGTTGATCGGTCTTATTACCTATAAGGATATTACCAAGGTCCAGGATAACCCCAATGCCTGCAAGGATGACAAGGGCCGTCTGCGTGTGGCTGCCGGAGTTGGCGTAACGCCCGATGCGATGGATCGTGTGAAGGCACTCGTCGAGGAGAATGTGGATGCCATTGTGATCGATACGGCTCACGGCCACTCGATCAATGTGGTGAACCTGCTCTGCAAGGTGAAGAATGCCTATCCCGATCTGGATGTCGTAGTCGGCAATATCGCTACGGCTGAGGCTGCACAGTTCCTGATCAATGCAGGTGTGGACGGTGTCAAGGTCGGTATCGGTCCCGGTTCGATCTGTACGACCCGTATCATTGCCGGTGTCGGCGTACCGCAGCTGTCCGCTATTTACGACGCGGCGAGCGTTGCCCGCAAATACGATATTCCGGTGATCGCCGACGGAGGTTTGCGCTACTCGGGCGATATTGTCAAGGCTCTGGCTGCCGGTGGCGACTGCGTGATGATCGGTTCGATGTTCGCCGGTACGGAGGAGGCTCCGGGCGAGACGATCATCTACAACGGCCGTAAGTTCAAGAGCTACCGTGGCATGGGCTCGATCGATGCCATGAAGGCAGGCTCGGCTGACCGTTACTTCCAGAAGGACGAGGGTAACCTCAACAAACTGGTGCCGGAGGGTATCGTTGCACGTGTGCCCTACAAGGGTGCGCTCAGCGAGACGGTCTTCCAGATGATCGGCGGTTTGCGTGCCGGTATGGGTTATTGCGGTGCCCGCGATATTGCGGCCCTGAAAAACGCCCGCTTCATCCGCATCACCTCTTCGGGTATGCAGGAGAGCCACCCGCACGACGTAGCCATCACGCGCGAGGCTCCTAACTACAGCAGCGAGCGATAAATCCAAATGGTAATGAATCCGGAAATCGCGGCGTGCGGCTTGTTTTGCGGAACGTGCCGTAAATTCGTCAAAGATTCTTGTCCGGGGTGCCATGCCAACGGGAAGGCGACATGGTGCGGAGTTCGCACGTGTTGCATCCAACACGGATGGCAGAGTTGTGCCCAGTGTACGTTGATACCGCTGGACGAATGCCGGAAGTTCAGTAACTTCATGGGCAAACTTTTCGGTTTGATCTTCCGTTCCGATCGCAGGGGCTGCATTGAGCGGATCCGCAAGGTGGGAGAGAATGCTTTTGCGGAGGAGATGCGCTTGTCCGGGTCTTATAATCGTCCGATAAGAAAATAAATAAACACCTACATACATGCAGGAAAAAATCCTTATTTTGGACTTCGGTTCGCAATATACCCAGCTTATCGCACGTCGGGTGCGCGAACTGAATGTCTATTGTGAAATTCATCCCTTCAACAAGATTCCCGAACTGGATGCTTCGGTCCGGGGCGTAATCCTTTCGGGCAGCCCCTTTTCGGTGCGCGATGCCAATGCGCCGCATCCCGATCTGAGCCGGATCAAAGGGCATCTGCCGTTGCTGGGTGTATGCTATGGAGCGCAGTATCTGGCTCACTTCTACGGAGGTGAGGTGCAGCCTGCCCCGAGCCGCGAATACGGTCGTGCCATGCTGTCGGTCGTAGAGGCGGGTGATCCCCTGATGCAGGGGTTGCCGTCGCCTACGCAGGTGTGGATGTCGCACGGCGACACGATCACGTCGGTTCCCTCTTCGTATCGGGTTATCGCCAGCACGGAGGATGTCCGTGTGGCCGCTTTCCGGGTCGAGGGTGAGCAGACGTGGGGTATTCAGTTCCATCCGGAGGTGTATCATTCGACCGATGGCATCGAGTTGCTGAAGAACTTTGTGGCCGGCATCTGCGGTTGCAAACGCGACTGGACTTCGGAGAGTTTCGTAGAGACTACCGTTCGGGAGTTGCGCGAGAAACTCGGTAACGATCGGGTCGTACTGGGCCTTTCGGGCGGTGTAGACTCTTCGGTAGCTGCCGTATTGCTGCATAAGGCGATCGGTACGAATCTCTATTGTATTTTCGTGGATTCGGGTCTGCTGCGCAAGGATGAGTTCGACAGTGTGCTTGAATCCTACAAGGGCATGGGTCTGAACGTAAAAGGTGTCAAGGCCCACGACCGTTTCCTGGGCGATTTGGCGGGTGTAACCGATCCTGAACGCAAGCGTAAGATCATCGGACGCGACTTCGTCGAGGTATTCAATGCGGAGGCCAAGCAGATCGAGAACGTGAAGTGGCTGGCACAGGGTACGATCTATCCCGACGTGGTGGAGTCTGCATCGGCATCGGTCAAGGGGCCGGCTGCGATGATCAAATCGCACCACAATGTAGGCGGACTCCCCGAGGAGATGGATTTGAAGGTGGTTGAGCCGCTGCGTCTGCTCTTCAAGGATGAGGTTCGCCGGGTGGGCAAGTCGCTCGGTATCGATCCGCTGATCCTCGGTCGCCATCCTTTCCCCGGACCGGGCCTTGCGATCCGTATTCTGGGCGATATTACCCCTGAAAAGGTGCATATCCTTCAGGAGGTGGACAAGATCTATATCGACTCGCTGCGTGAGTGGGGTCTGTATGATAAGGTTTGGCAGGCGGGAGCGATCCTGTTGCCGGTCAAGAGTGTCGGTGTGATGGGCGACGAGCGTACGTACGAGAGTTGCGTGGCGCTGCGTGCCGTCTCCTCGACCGACGGTATGACGGCCGATTGGGTACATCTGCCCTATGAATTCCTGGCTGCCGTATCGAACGACATCATAAACAAGGTGCGCGGGGTCAATCGCGTAGTGTATGACATCTCTTCCAAACCACCCGCAACGATCGAGTGGGAGTAAAACGATACGAACCGGAGCTGAATGAAAAAAGGCTCCGGTTCTTTTTTCCCCGATCGCGAACGACATAAGTTTGACATTAAGGAATGATATTTGAGGGAAAAAATAAATTTGGTCGATGACAATAAATAGGCTGCCAATAGGCGAATGGTTTAAGCGACAGCTTTAAATGACTACAAAGCCTACGAACCCCAACAGAAAAAACGAGAAAAGGCAGGTATTTCAAATTGTATTTTTTTTATCGTTTAAATTCAGAAGAAAGGAGTAGTCAAACGGATTTATGGCTGCTGCTTTTTATTATCTTTATTGCATTATTGGAGAATTCATAATTCTACAAATGGAAATACATAATCTATTGAAAGTAAAATCAAGGACAGAATTGCGTGAATGGTTTCTGCAGAATCACAATAAAGCGACCGAATGTTGGGTCGTGGTAAAGCGGGGAAGACCAAAAGAGGACGGGACTTTCTGGTATATAGATGCTGTAGAAGAAGCCTTGTGTTTCGGTTGGATAGACAGTACCACCAAGAAGCTACCTGATAATACGACAGTACAGAAACTTTGTCCCCGAAAGCCCAAAAGTAATTGGTCTGAACTAAATAAAGAGCGATGTAGAAGAATGGAGAGATTGGGCTTGATGACAGATGCTGGAAGGAAAGTTTTACCGGATATGTCAGACAAAGGGTTTGTGATAGATAGTGAAATCCTAAGCGAATTGCAGTCGGATCTCATAGTATGGAATAATTTTCTCCAACTCCCGAAACTTTACAGGAAGGTCAGAATTGATACGATTCAAATAAAAAGGAATCAGCCGGAACTCTTCAGGAGCCGCCTGCGTAAATTTATCGAAAATACCCGAAAAGGTATTCTTTATGGAGAGTGGAATGATAATGGCAGATTAGATCCCAAAGCGGAATAATACAAATCATCCAAACTTGTTTTATATAAAAAAAGGTGTAAATCAAGCATTTGCGAGATTTACACCTTTTTTGTTTGCGGAGAGTGGGGGATTCGAACCCCCGGTACGGAAACCCGTACGTCAGTTTAGCAAACTGGTGGTTTCAGCCACTCACCCAACTCTCCTGACCCTCTTTTGTTGTAAGAGTGGTGCAAATATAGGATATTTTTGGATACATCCAAAATAAAACCGGCGAAAATGTGTGTCTGTCATGAAGAGGAGGAAATTCAGATGTCATTTGTTCAGAATCGGGACGAGCCTTACATCCCGGAGATCGTGTCTTCGCAATAAAAGAGGCGAAACCGACGTATTGATAGAGGATTCGTAAATTTTTTGTATTTTTGTACGATTATTCAGAATAGAATGGCAGAAAAAGATAAAGATAAAGATAAAGAGATCCTGGAAACCATAGAGACCCAGGAGTATAAATACGGTTTTACGACGGATATTGAGACCGAAACGATCCCGCGCGGTCTGAACGAGGAGATTATCCGCATGATTTCGGCTAAAAAGGGCGAACCGGAGTGGATGACCGAACGTCGTCTGAAGGCTTACCGGCACTGGAAAACGATGACTCCCCCGACGTGGGCGCATCTGACCATTCCGCCTATCGACTTTCAGGAGGTCATCTACTATGCGGCACCGAAGCCGGCCAAGAAACTCTCGTCGATGGATGAGGTCGATCCCGAACTCAAACGTACTTTCGACAAGCTGGGTATTCCGCTCGAGGAACAGATGGCCCTTTCGGGGGTTGCCGTCGATGCGGTGATGGACTCCGTATCGGTCAAGACAACCTTCAAGGAGACGCTGGCTGAGAAGGGAATCATCTTCTGTTCGATTTCCGAGGCGATTCGGGACTATCCCGAGTTGATTCAGAAATACCTGGGCAGTGTCGTTCCCTATACCGACAACTTCTACGCGGCGCTCAACACGGCTGTCTTCTCGGACGGATCGTTCTGTTACATCCCGAAGGGGGTGCGTTGTCCGATGGAGCTTTCGACCTACTTCCGCATCAATGCGGCCGGAACGGGTCAGTTCGAGCGTACGTTGATTGTGGCCGACGAGGGGGCTTATGTGAGCTACCTAGAGGGGTGCACCGCGCCGCGCCGCGATGAGAATCAGTTGCACGCGGCCATCGTCGAGATCGTGGTCGAGAAGGATGCCGAGGTGAAGTATTCGACGGTCCAGAACTGGTATCCGGGCGATAAGGAGGGACGAGGTGGAATCTACAACTTCGTCACCAAACGCGGCATCTGCCGCGAGAATGCCCGTCTCTCGTGGACGCAGGTCGAGACCGGTTCGGCCATTACGTGGAAGTATCCGAGCTGTATCCTGGCCGGGGACAATTCGGTCGGGGAGTTCTACTCGGTGGCCATGACCAACCACTTCCAGCAGGCCGATACGGGTACCAAGATGATCCACCTGGGACGCAATACCCGCAGCCGCATCGTTTCGAAGGGTATCTCGGCCGGACGCAGCCAGAACTCCTATCGCGGTCTGGTGCGGGTGGCCAAGGCGGCGGATAATGCCCGTAACTATTCGCAGTGCGATTCGCTGCTGATCGGCGACAAGTGTGGAGCCCACACCTTCCCGGTGATCGACAGCCGTAACCTGACGGCCGTTGTGGAGCATGAGGCGACCACGTCGAAGATCTCCGAGGATCAGCTCTTCTACTGCAACCAGCGAGGCCTTTCGACCGAGGAGGCAGTCGGTCTGATCGTAAACGGATATGCCAAAGAGGTGTTGAACAAATTGCCGATGGAGTTCGCGGTTGAGGCGCAGAAGTTGCTGGCCATCAGCCTGGAGGGATCGGTAGGATAAACTCATTTGAAGATGAAAACTCAAAATATGCTTTCAGTTAAGGATTTACGGGCGGAAGTTGCCGGCAAGGAGATTTTGAAGGGGATCAACCTTGAAGTCAATGCCGGTGAAGTGCACGCCATCATGGGCCCGAACGGTTCGGGCAAATCGACGCTGGCTTCGGTGCTGGCCGGAAACGAGAAGTTTACGGTAACGGGTGGTTCGGCTACCTTCATGGGACACGATCTGCTCTCGCTGCCGATCGAGGAGCGTGCCTGCCAGGGGCTCTTCCTCGGATTCCAGTATCCGGTCGAGATCCCCGGTGTCTCGATGGCCAATTTCATGAAGATGGCTGTCAACGAGCAGCGCAGGTATCGGGGCGAGGAGCCGCTGTCGGCTGCCGAGTTCCTGAAGATGGTGCGCGAGAAGAGCGCCGTGGTCGAGCTCGATTCGAAACTGATCTCGCGTTCGGTGAACGAGGGTTTCTCGGGCGGTGAGAAGAAAAAGAACGAGATCTTCCAGATGGCGATGCTCGAACCGAAACTCGCTATTCTGGATGAGACGGACAGCGGTCTGGATATCGATGCGCTGCGTATCGTGGGTACGGGTGTGACGAAACTGCACACGCCGCAGACCGCAACGGTGGTGATTACCCACTATCAGCGTCTGCTGGACTACATCGTGCCCGATTTCGTACACGTGCTCTACAAAGGTCGGATCATCTATTCGGGCGACAAGTCTTTGGCGCTGAAACTCGAGAAAGAGGGATACGACTGGTTGATCAACGATTATAAGGAGTAGGGGTTATGTGGACGGATGTTTTCAGCGGTGCGGCTTTCGAGCCGGTCAAGAGCCGCGAGTTACACCTCACTGACAGGTGCGACGCATCGCGTCCGTGGGTGGTGCGTGATGCCGACAAGCTCACGCTCGAGGTGGAAGGAGCCCAGTTGCATCGGGTGGTGATTCTGCATACCGAACCGAAGCAGTCCGACATTCGGATCTCCCTTCGTGAAGGGGCTTCGTTGGAGGTCGTACAGGTGTTTGCGGCGGAGGCTTTTGCCGAATTGCAGGTCGATCAGCAGACCGGCAGCCGTTATCATATGACGCTTTTCCAGCTCTCCGGAGCCAATGCCATGCTACGGTTCGATCTGAACGGGAAGGAGATCTCCAATGAACTGGATGCCCTCTTCCTGGCCATGGAGCATGACCGCTGCGTTATAAATCTGCGTACGAACCATCTGATGCCGGAGTGTACGAGCCGCTCGCTGATCAAGGGTGTTGCCTCGGGCGAGGCGCTCGGCGAGTTTCAGGGACTGGTCTATGTGGCACCCGACGCTCAGCGTATCGACGCCCAGCAGCAGAGCCGCAATATTCTGTTGAGCCGGACGGCACGGATCGATGCCAAACCGCAGTTGGAGATTTATGCCGATGACGTGCGCTGTTCGCACGGTGCAACGGTCGGTCAGATTGACGACGAGGCGATTCTCTATATGCGTCAGCGCGGATTGGCTGAGGAGCAGGCCCGCCGTCTGCAGATCGAGGGATTTGCGGCCGATGTGGTGGCCCGATGCGGTATTGAGACCCTGCGGGAGGCTTTGACCGAGGCTGTGGTAGAGCGACTCGATAAAATATAGTCTTATGTGGGACGTAGAGAAGATTCGGCAGGATTTTCCGATCCTTGCACGAAGAGTTTACGATAAGCCGCTGGTCTATCTGGACAGCGGTGCGACGGCACAGAAACCCGAATGCGTGATCCGTATGGTCGATCGTCTGCATCGGGAGTGGAATGCCAATATCCACCGGGGGGTGCACTACCTTTCGGAGGAGACAACGGAGATGTACGAGGCTGCCCGTCGGGATATTGCCTCCTATATCGGGGCTGCGGCTCCGGAGGAGGTGGTCTTCACGGCCGGAGCAACCGCGTCGCTCAACACGGTGGCTTATGCCTGGTGCGAGAAGCATCTCCGGGCGGGCGACAACATCGTGGTCAGCGAGATGGAACACCACTCGAATATCGTTCCCTGGCAGCTGGCTGCCGGGCGTAAGGGTGCCGAGTTGCGTGTGCTGCCTTTTGATGACGAGGGGCGTCTGATGATCGAGCGGTTGCCGGAGTTGCTCGACGATCGTACGCGTGTGGTCGCCGTGACGCAGGCCTCCAATACGTTGGGAACCTGTCCCGACCTGGCCCCGATCGTGGAGATGGCCCATCGGGCCGGTGCGATCGTCGTGGTGGACGGTTGTCAGGGTGTCGTTCACGGAGGGGTGAATGTTGCGGAACTCGATTGCGACTTCTATGCCTTTTCGGGACACAAACTCTATGCGCCGACAGGTATCGGCGTTCTCTATGGGAAACGGGCCCTGCTGGAGGATATGCCTCCCTTCCTGGGTGGTGGCGACATGGTCGACCGGGTTTCGTTCGAACGAACGACCTATGCCCCCGTGCCGCTCAAGTTCGAGGCCGGTACGGCCAATTTTGTGGGAGCTATCGCGCTGGGCGAGGCTGTCCGCTACCTCCGTCAGTTCGATCTTTCGGAGATCGAGGCGCATGAGCGGGCCCTGTTGCAGCGTGCAACGGAGGGGTTGATGCAGATCCCGGGCATGAAGATCTACGGAACGACGCCCGACAAGTGTGCGATCGTTTCGTTCAATGTGGAGGGGGCTCATGCTTATGATATCGGTATGATTCTCGACAAGTTGGGAATTGCCGTTCGGACCGGCCAGCATTGCGCCGAACCGGTGATGACCCACTTTGGGGTAACGGGTATGTGCCGCGCCTCGTTTGCGATGTACAATACGCTCGAAGAGGCGGACGCTTTGGTGGCCGGTGTCGAGCGTGCTGTGAGAATGTTGAAATAAAATCAAACGAAGAGATATGTTGATCGTACTGGAGGGGTTGGACGGAGCCGGCAAATCGACGCAGGTCGAGCGGGTGTGCCGTTTGTTGAAGGAACGTGGCGTAGATAGCCACTACCTGCATTTCCCGCGTTTCGACGCCCCGATCTACGGCGAACTGATTGCCCGCTTCCTGCGAGGCGAGTTGGGAACGGTCGATCAGGTCGATCCCTATCTGGTGGCTCTGTTGTTTGCCGGAGACCGTGCCGATGCCGCCCGGCAGATTCGCGCGTGGCTCGATGCGGGCGATGCTGTGGTGCTTGATCGGTATGTCTATTCGAATGTGGGGTTCCAGTGTGCCAAACTGCCTGACAAGGAGAGTCGGGACAAACTCCGCCGTTGGATCCTTCATCTGGAGTTCGAATATTATGCGATTCCCCGTCCGGATGTGTCGCTGTTCCTGGATGTCCCCTTCTCGTTTACCGAACGCAAACTCTCCGAGGCGCGCGAAGGCAATGATCGGGAGTACCTGAAAGGGGCGGAGGATATTCATGAGGCTTCGCTCGAGTTGCAGCGCCGTGTGCGCGAGGTCTATCTCGATGCCGCCAGGGAGGATGACCGGCTGCAGGTGATCGATTGCCGGAATGCTGCCGGCGAAATGTCCACCCCCGATGAGATATTTGCCCGAATCCGGGCCGAAATAGCACCGCTTATCAAGTAATGATGGAGAACGTCTCTTCCCGCCGCCGTTTCAAGCGTATTCTGATGCACAGCTGCCGCCTTGTGTTGGCAGTCGTTTTCATCGTGTCCGGATTTACGAAAGTGGTGGATCCGTGGGGAACCTCTATCAAAATAAACGAATACCTCTCGATCTACGGATTTGAGTCGCTGATTCCGGCCAGTATGGTATTCTCGATCTGGCTGTGCGGGGCCGAGATGATGATGGGATGTATGCTCCTGTTCAAGGTGAGGATCCGCCTCGTCTCGATCTTTGCATTGGCGTCGATGGCCTTTTTTACGCTGCTGACATTGTTGAGTGCCACGCTGATCCCGGTCGAGGATTGCGGCTGTTTCGGCGAGGCAATCAAACTGACCCCCTGGGAGACCTTCTTCAAAAACCTCATTCTGCTGCCCATGTCGGCGGTCGTATGGGCCTATTACCGGCATGACAGGGTATTCAACTTCAATCTTCGGGAGATCATACTGACCGTCTTTTTCTTCCTCTTTACGATGGGAATCGGTCTGTACTGCTATCGCCATCTGCCGCTTATCGACTTCCTTCCCTATAAGGTGGGTGTCAATATTCTGGAGGAGATGGAGGATGCCACCGATGAAGTTCAGGGAGAGGTGGAGACCGTGCTGGTTTACCGCAACAAACAGAGCGGTGAAGTTCGTGAGTTCGCCATCGAGGATCCCGAATGGCAGGATGAGAGCAAATGGGAGTGGGTCGATACGAAAGTGTCGGAGGAGCCCCTGCCGATGCACTCGCTCATCGAGGAGTTTGCCCTGCGCGACGGAGCGGATGATGTAACCCTTCAGGTGTTGTCGACTCCGGGGCGGTTGTATCTGGTTTGTGTGACCACCTTTGACCGGGTCGGTCGCAAATGCAGTGAACGGTTGCGGCTTTTAATTGGTCGCGCGGAGGAGGAGCAGGCGCAGGTCGTTTGCATTACACCGCAGGCGTTGCAACCCGGTCAAACCTGTTCGTTCGGAGGCGGGATCGAGGTGCCTTGCTATAATATCGACGCTTCGACCATGAAGACCATGTTGCGGGCCATGACCGGTGTGGTGGTGCTTGAAGACGGGGTGATTGTCGATAAACGGAACTGTCGCGATATTGAATAACCGAGTGTCGTAATAAACAAAACAGCCCGGAGGATCTTTATGTTCCTCCGGGCTGTTTCCATCTCTTTTGTTACTACTGCTCCGTAGTCGTAATCTCTACCTCACGGGTAATCGGAGCTACCTTTTCGAGCATACGGATGCCTCCGCAATGTTTTTCGTGGGTCAGGTCGATTGCCTGACTTGCCCGTGCCTGTTCGGTTGCATCCTTGCAGGCGACGCGGTAGGTCATCTGGAACGAAGTGAAGACACTGATCGTCTGTACGGTGTCGGTGTCCAGCGTTCCCGAGAGACTGATCTCCAGAAGAGAGGGGGTTACCCGCTTTTTCTCCAGGATGGCCATGGCGGTAATTCCTGTGCAGATCAATGTCGAGGCCAGCAGAAGTTCTTTGGGGTTGAGCTGGTCGAGTGTTCGGCCGTCCGTGAAAACATAGCTTTTCGGAGCGGTCATTCGAAGGGTTACTTGTTGGATCATATGGTTTGAGCGTTATTGATTTTTCCAGATCGTGCAATAATCGGGCCCGATCGTTTGCCATTGTTGAAAATTGTCTATCTTTGTCGAAGGATAGGCGAGCCTTGCCGGAACACCCGTTTTTTTGTGTAGGGAAGTCGCTTTTCCCCTGTTTTTTAGAAGGCGGATGTCGAGGAACAGACCCGGCATGACGACCCTCGAGAGTCAGTAGCTGTTATGATATGAAAAAGAGAATATTGTTGGGCTTGTCCCTCGGTTTTGCCTTTTTGACTTTTACCGATACCGTCGGACAGCCGCTCATGCCGGATGCTTCGGCCCATCTTCAACGCGGTTGCTCGCTGTTCGACCATGGCCGTTGGACGGATGCCCGATATGAATTGTTGAAGGCTCGCGAGGGGATCCAACCCGACAGCCGTTTCGATCTGCAGCAGATCGACTACCGATTGGCTGTTTGCGCCATGAAACTGGGTAGTGCAGAGGCTGAAGCGATGATGTCCGACTTTATGAAACGCTATCCGGAGTCCATTTATAATAATGATCTGCGCTTTTCGCTCGGATTGCTCTATTGCAGTCGTCAGGAGTACGACAAGGCCTACCGGGTTTTTGAATCGGTCAACTACAAGGCCCTGAACCGTACCCAGCGCGAACAGTACGATCTACGGATGGGATACATCGAGTTCATCCGTGATAATTATGACAAGGCTCTCTCTTATTTCGACCGGATCAGCCCGGCAAGCGAGTATTTCGACCATGCACTTTACTATAAATCCTATATCGCCTATTCGCGGGACAATTACAGCTGGGCCAAGAGCGGGTTCGAGCGGCTGCTCAAGAGCGAAGCGTATGGCAGTGTCGCTCCCTACTATCTGTTGCAGATCGAATTCCGCGAGGGTAATTACCGCTACGTAGTTGAGAACGGCGAGGATCTGATCCGTCGTGCCGCACCGCGTCAGCGTACCGATCTCTACCGCGTGATGGCCGAGTCGTGGTTCCGTCTGGGCGAGTACTCCAAACCGCTCGACAACCTCGATGCCTATGCCCGGACGGGCGGTGTCATGGGACGTGCAGAGAATTACATTTATGGCTTCTCGCTCTATCGCACGGCCCGTTACGACGAGGCGCGCGATTACCTGCGTCAGGCTTGCGGCGCGGATGATGCGCTGACGCAGAACGCCTCCTACCACCTGGCCGACTGTTATCTGCGCGAGGGAGACAAGCAGATGGCCATGCAGTCGTTCGCCATGGCTTCCAATGCCGATTTCGATGCGGAGATCGCCGAGGATGCGCTGTTCAACTACGGAAAGTTGCAGTATGAACTCGGCGGCGGCCACTTCAACGAGGCGATCCAGATCCTTACCCGCTACGTCGAGCGTTATCCGGACTCTTCGCGGACCCGGACGGCGCGCGAGTTGCTTGCGGCGGCCTACTACAATTCACACAATTACGATGCGGCTTATGACATTATCTCCTCTTATCCCGATCCGGACGGGGAGTTGCGGGCCGCCAAACAGAAGATAACCTACTTCCGGGGCTTGAGTGCCTATGAACAGGGTGATGCCAGTGCAGCCAACCGCTATCTGATCGAATCTTCGCGTATCGGGGTGAGCCCCCGCTATGTGGCGCTCTCGATGTTCTGGCAGGGAGAGATCGCTTACGGTCGCGGTGATTACGACAAGGCTTTACGCGACTACGAAGCCTATCTGAAGCGTGCACCGAAAGGGGAGCGGGAGTATGCGCTGGCATATTACAATTCGGGTTATTGCTACTTCTCGGAGGAGAATATGCCGCGCGCACGGGAGGCGTTCCGCAAGTTCCTCGATCTGCATCCGCAGGCGGACGCTTATCGGGCCGATGCGTTGAATCGCGTGGGTGATACTTATTATAGCGACCGCCAGTTCGATCAGGCCTTGAATTATTACGGGCAGGCTGTCTCTGCCGGAGGTGCGGGTGCCGATTACGCCCGCTATCAACGGGCTGTGACGCTCGGTATTTTGGGACGTACGTCGGAGAAAATCTCAATCCTGCAGCAGATCGTGCGTGGGGGAACGGGCGACTATCTGGACGATGCAACGTATGAACTGGGACGAACCTTTATTGCACAGGAGCGTTATCGGGACGGCGTGCAGGTCCTCGAATCGTTTGTTCAGACCCAGCCCGAATCGCCTTACCGGACGGCAGCCTATTCGGAACTCGGTCTGGCCTATCTGAACCTGGGCGAGAAGCAGAAGTCGCTGGCCGCTTATGACCGGGTCGTAAAAGCGGCTCCGCAATCTTCCGAGGCGAAGGATGCCTTGCAGGGTATTCGCGACATCTATGTTTCGGACGGCGATGCCAACGGATATTTCGCGTATGCCGAGGAGAGCGGGGTAGAGGGCGACCTGACTGCTATGTCGCGTGATTCGCTTACCTTTGCCGCGGCTCGAAGGGTTTACCTGGCCGGAGAGTCCGAGACGGCGGCCAAATCCCTGCGCAGTTATCTGGACAGCTATCCCAAGGGATACTATACGAACGATGCACTTTACTTCCTGAGCGATTGCTATATCAAGACGGGAGACAACGATCGGGCGATCGAGACCCTTTCCGAACTGGTCGACGGCGGACGCAATCAATATACCGTACGTGCGCTCAAGACGCTTGCGTCGATGACCTGGACCGAAAAGCGTTACGAGGAGTCGGCGGATGCCTATCGCAAGCTGGCCGATCTGGAGAGTACGGCTGCGGCGAAGGGAGTTGCCATGAGTGGATATGTCAGCGCTACGATTGCGGCCGGAGACGATGATCGGATCCTTGCCATGGCCGACGATGTAGCCTCCTATACGGCTGCGGGTGACAAGGCTTGGCGTGAATCCCAGTTCGCCAAGGCGAAAATTCTGGATCGTCGTGGCGATAAAGCGGGGGCGTTGAAGATCTTTGGGCGGCTCAGCTCGAATGTCCAGACTCCCGAGGGAGCCGAGTCGGCTTATTATGTGATCGAGGAGGCCTTCCGGTCCGGTGATACGGCACGTGCCGAGAAGCTGACTTTCGAATTCTCGGACAAGGGTACGCCTCACGCCTACTGGCTGGCCAAATCATTCCTCCTGTTGGGTGATATTTATGTCCAGAAGGGCGATATGTTCCAGGCTCGGGCGACCTACCAGAGCATCGTGGACGGTTATACCCCCGCCGATGACGGAATTATCGATCAGGCTAAAGAGAGAATACAGAAACTCAATTGACGAATATGAAACGAATAACGATATTATCCCTGTTGGCGGCATTGATGCTACCCCTCACGTTGTTTGCCCAGGTGGAAAAACGGGTGGAGGTTTCCAAGGCTTATATTCCCAGTGTCGAGTACGCCTCGAAACTGGCTATTCGTCCCAATATGGTCGATACGGTGGTGATGCAACCCGAAATCGACTATGAGATTACACCGCTGTCGCTCTCGACGCAGTTGGAGACCCGGACGATCCGTCCGGCTACGATGACCTATTGGGAGTTCGATCGTCCGTTGCCGTTCTATCTGAAACTGGGTATGGGGTACCCGCTCAATTCGGCGCTGGATCTTTACGTATCGTCCCAGAATGCCGACATCGGTTATGTGATGGGATACGTCAACCATATTGGTCAATATGAGAGCGTCCCTTATACGCCGGATGACAATCATAGCGCCTTGTGGATGAACAACAAGGTAGGACTCGTGGCCGGCAAATACCTCGGTCGCCATACGTTGGAGGGAGAGGTGAGCTACGAGAACCGAATCTTCGACCGTTATGGCATTTTCCCCAGTGCGTCCTATCCGACGTTTGATCTGGGAAGCCGCCGGATGTTCGGAGATTTGCAGGGACGTATCCGAATCGGCGATGATTTCAGCGATTTGAGCCGTTTCAATTTCAATGTGGAGGTCGAAGGCGGCAACTGGTGGAATCCGTTTCGAGACATTGACTTGAGGACCGTATCGTCCGATCTGGACTGGTTGGCCGGAGACCCTGCCTTCGAGAATGAATCCAACGTCGAGGCGCACGCTGCCGTTGGACGCAAATTCGGTCGCCACAAGATTCTGTTCGGGGCCGGATTCGAGGGCCGTTGGGGTGGTGCCCGCCGGATGGTAGCCGAGCAGCCCGGCAGTGATTACAACTATTACGACCGGATTATCTCCGGGTCGCTTCGCTATGGCTATCAGGCCCGCTCTGTCGATATGGAGTTCGGACTCGACTATTATTACGACAAGATCGCCGGTCGAGATGCTTCGCACAACTTCGTTCCGTATGCACACCTGCGTTTTGATCTGGGCAACGGCGGATTCGTTCCCTATGTCGAACTCGATGGCAGTCTGAAGAGCAATTCGTTGCAGGAGTTGATGCGGATCAATCCCTACTATATGCCCTCTTATACCTCGCCGATGCCCAAGAATACGTTGGATTATTCGTTGCGGGTGGGTGTCAGCGGCCGTCTGATTCAGGACAAGCTGAACTATCGGTTGTTTGTCGGGTATTCGTTCCTCGAAAATCATAATTTCTGGTTCGTAAATCAGGGTTCCGACCCTGTGGATCGCAGTTTCGATCTGGCTCAGGGACGACTCAACATCATGTCGCTTAACGGAGAGATCGAATTCCGTCCGGTCAACAGCTTTACTTTCTCGATCGGAGGTCGTGCGATGACCTATACCGACCATCAGGATCTGAGCCTCTGTATGCCGGAGTTCGAGGGTACGGTTCAGGCCCGTTATACACATCCTAAATTCTCGGTGGGACTCTTGTTCAACCTGCAGTCGATCCGTTACATCTCCTCGTTGAGATATGAGTCTTATCTGGGCGCCGGAGATATATATGACGGCAAACAGACCTGGCATCGGATCGATGTTCGCTCCATCGAGAACTATCGGATCCCGTTTACGGTCGATCTGGGCCTCGATGTGAACTGGTTTGTATCGAAGCGGGTGACCGTTTATGCCGAGGGGCGTAACTTGTGTAACAACCGCTATTACGACTGGGCCCGCTTCCCGCTTTATGGGGTTAGCTTTACGGCCGGTGTGAAATTGAATTTCTAACGGCAGAGGTATTGCCAGAAACAAGAAACACGTCCAGATAAGGGCGTGCTTCTTATTTTATATTTATATGTAGTTGGAAGGCAAAAAAAGGGTAAGCTACTTATATCGCACCGCTACAACCACATACCCTTGCTTGATTCCTCACCTGGGGGATTCTGTAGGAGCTGGTCGTATAAGACTTACCCGGCACAAAGGTACGATTTTTTTGTATCTTTGCAAAAAAATCAATCGGAATGCGCAGAAAAACCTGGATCATCCTTCTCGTCGTGTGCGTCGTGCTGCTGGCCGGCGTCGGTTACACTTTCTATCGTCAGTTCTATGGCAGTGCCGTCAAGGAGCCGCGAGACCTCTATGTGAGTTCGCGTACCGATTATCCGGGGCTGCTCGATTCGCTGCGCCCTTATGTCGGACATACGTGGGCTTTCGGCAAGTATGCCGACCGACTCAACCTCTCGGAGAGTTTCAAGCCGGGGCACTATGTGCTGGAGCCGGGAATGAGCGTGATCGAGGTGGTGCGGATGCTCAAACTGGGATTGCAGACACCGGTGCGTGTAACACTCAACTATGCCAAGACGCGGGCCCATTTGGCTGCACGTTTGGCTCGTCAGCTCGATGCCGATTCGACGCAGTTCATGCAGGCACTGACCGATCCCCGGCTGGCGGCCGAAGTCGGAACGGACAGCCTGCAACTCTTTTCGATCTTTATCCCCAATACCTATGAGTTCTACTGGACGGTATCGCCCGAAGATTTCGTTCGTCGGATGCGCAAGGAGTACGACCGTTTCTGGACGAAGGAGCGCGATGCCGCCCGCCGCCGCAGCGGCCTGAGCCGCGACGAGGTGATGACGCTCGCCTCGATCGTAACGGAAGAGACGGCCAAGGCCGACGAAATGCCCCGTGTGGCCGGCGTATACATCAACCGCCTGCGGAAGGGAATGCTCCTACAGGCTGATCCGACCGTCAAATACGCCCTGCAGGACTTTTCGCTCCGTCGGATCCTGCACAAGCATCTGCGTACGCCGTCGCCCTATAATACCTATTTGAATAAGGGACTTCCGCCCTCGGCAATTGCCATGCCCAGTGTGGCGGCCATCGATGCGGTGTTGAATTACGAGGAACATCCCTATCTCTTCTTTTGTGCGCGTCCCACGTTCGACGGGTATCATAATTTCGCACGCACCTATTCGGAGCATATGGCCAACGCCAGAGCGTACAGCGCTGCGTTGAATCAGCGCAATATCAAATAAAATTCGTATATTTGTCCTCTATGTTGGTGAAAATATATCCTTCGAATCCTTCGGAGAAGGAGATCGGAAAGGTGGTGGACCTCCTTGAAAGGGACGGAGTCATCATCTATCCGACCGACAGCGTCTATGCTTTCGGATGTTCGATCCGTTCGCCGCGTGCCATGGAGCGTTTGCGTCGTATCAAGGGGAAGAACCTGATCACTTTTTCGGTCGTTTTCGACTCGATCGCCCAGGCCTCCGACTATTGCCGGGTGGACAAGGATCAGTTCCGGCTGCTGAAGCGTAACCTGCCCGGACCGTTTACGTTCCTCCTGGAGACCTCCTCCCGGATGCCGGACAAGGCGCTGGAGAAACGCCATACGATCGGGATCCGGATTCCGGACAACTCGATTCCGCGGGCAATTGTCGAACGATTGGGTGTGCCGATGTTGACCTCGTCGGTATTGGACGACGAAGAGGTGGAATATCTGACCGATCCGGAGCTGATCGAGGAGCGTTACGGCCGGGATGTGGATCTGGTGATCGACGGCGGTATGGGCGATACGGTCCCGACGACCGTGGTGGATCTGACCGATGAGGACCCGGTCGTACTGCGCGACGGGAAAGGAGAGCTTCAGTTGTAAGAAATATTGAAAAAAGATAAACGAAATGGTAAAATCGAACTTTTGGAATGAGGCCTGCAAGTATGGTGCAATCATCGGATTGGCCATGTCTGTCGCCTATATCATCGAGCAGTCGTTCATGTTGAGCGGCAAACTCCCGCTGATGATGGCCATGGCTTTGGTTTGGGTCATTGCCTCGGTGGGGTATATCGTCATGCTTTACTATTTCACCAAGCGTCGTCGTGCAGCCTATGCCCCCGAAGAGGGATTCTCGTTCGGCCAGGGCTTCGGATTCCTGATCGCAATGGTCCTGCTGGCGGCCTTGATTAAAGGTGTGATCGAATTCCTATACCGCAGTGTCCTGATCGGATATTCGGAATATATGGATCGGTACATCAACGCAATGTCGCAGGCGATTTCGGGTGGCGGTGTGCCGGCTTCGATGGAGGGCTTCTATGCGCAGACTTTCGAACAGATGCAGAGTATGCCCGAACCTTCCATTTTGGCGACGGTCTGGAGTGCAGTATTCGGTAACCTGCTCGTAGGCGGTCTCTTGTCGCTTATTTTGGCTGCCGTGCTGGCTCGGGCTCCGCGGCCGTTCGGTCCCCAGTCGGAAGAATAGGAAACATCGATGGAAAAATTATTGGACATATCGGTTGTTGTTCCGCTCTACAACGAAGAGGAGTCGCTGCCCGAACTGGTCGAGTGGATCGACCGTGTCGTGCGTGGCGAAGGGCTCTCGTATGAGGTGATCCTGGTCGATGACGGGTCGAATGACAATTCGTGGCAGGTCGTCGAGTCGCTGCGCGGGCGTTATCCTTCCGTGAAGGGAATCAAATTTGCACGCAACTACGGCAAGTCGGCTGCGCTCTATTGCGGTTTTGCCGAGGCGGCCGGAGAGGTGGTTATCACGATGGATGCCGATTTGCAGGACTCTCCCGACGAGATCCCCGCTTTGCGGCACATGATTCTGGACGAGGGGTATGATTTGGTTTCGGGATGGAAGAAAAAACGCTACGACCCTGTCGGAAAACGTTGGCCGAGCAAGTTCTTCAACTGGACGGCCCGTACCGTCTCGGGGATCAAACTGCATGATTTCAACTGCGGTCTGAAGGCCTACCGACGGAAAGTGGTCAAGTCGATCGAGGTATACGGCGAGATGCACCGCTACATTCCGATTTTGGCCAAACAGGCCGGATTCAAGCGGATCGGTGAGAAAGTGGTCGAGCATCGCGCCCGGAAATACGGCTTTTCGAAATTCGGCATGGAGCGGATGGTGAAGGGGTATCTGGATCTGATCACCGTTTCGTTCATGTCCCGTTTCGGCCGCTCGCCGATGTACTTTTTCGGTGGTCTCGGAACCTTGATGTTCCTTATCGGCGGATGTACGACCGTGTGGGTGATCGGGGCCAAACTCTATAAGCAGGCACATGAACTCCCGTTGCGTGCCGTGACGGATCAACCCCTGTTCTATCTCTCGCTGTTGGCAGTCGTGTTGGGCGTGCAGTTGTTTCTGGCAGGATTCCTGGGCGAGCTGATCAACCGTGCCTCCAGCGAACGTAATAAATATTTGATCGAAAAAACGCTTAAATAGAAACTTATGATTCAAAGAATTCAGACCTTATATCTGCTCATCGTGGTGATCCTTACCGGCTTGACTCTGTGGTTGCCGCTGGCCGGCTTCTCGAATGAAGGAGGTACCTATCTCCTGACGGCTTTCGGGGTGCGGGATGCGGCCGGAAACATCGTGCAGTCGACTGTCTACCTGGGAATATTGCTCGTTCTGACGGCTGTACTGCCGTTGGTGGTCATCTTCCTCTTCAAACGCAGAATGTTGCAATTCCGGCTGTGTGTGGCCGAGTTGATGTTGCTGATAGGATCGATCGGAATGATGGGGATCTACTTTTTCCTGTGTCGCCGCTTCTTCTCTGGCGGTGAGTTCTATGGCCAGGAATTGAAAGTTGCGCTCATCTTCCCGGTTGTTTGTCTCGTGTTCGACTTCCTGGCGGCACGTGCTATCCTGAAAGACGAAAAACTGGTGCGGTCGCTCGATCGAATCCGATAAACGAGTCCACATAAATCGAAAGGCGTGTGGGAGTACCTCACGCCTTAATGTTTTTATACGGGATGGTTCGATTTGGTCGGATTTTTGCAATTTTTATAAAAAATGTGTAAACTTGCACTATGCGATTTAATGGTATTGTAATGATTTTAATGATAAATATATTGTAATTTTGGCCCGCAAAAAGAATACATAGACAACGGAACGGGCTTTTGAACGATTCTATCATAACCTAATTTATAACACTCTATTAATTAAAAATTAATTACTTATGAAAAGAAGTAGCTTATGGAACTTGTTTTTCGGGGCGATGATGGCGGTTGTGCTGACCGTCACCGGTTGCGTCGATGACAATGAGGACAAAGGCGCTCCTTATCTGGAAGTCACGCCGACGACGTTGGCTTTTGATGAAGAGGGGCAGCCTGCTGATGAGTGGAACGGTGTGTTTACCGTTCAGACAAACCGTCCTTGGCGTGCAACCGTCGAGGAGGAGCAGAGGTGGGTACGCCTTTCGGCAACGGAAGGTGAGGGCGATGCGTCCATTGCCGTTTCGATGCCTGCGTCGAATCAGGGACGTACGGCCAAAGTAACTTTTGCTATCTACAACTCGTATGGAGACCTGCAGACGCAGGTGGTAACGGTCGCTCAGGGAGAGATTGTGGCTCCCACCGTTATCTTTAACGAGACGATGGGTACGGCGCAGTTGGATTCGCAGAGCTGGCCCTATGTTGCGGACTATACGGGATGGACTACGACGGGTACCGGAGCTGAAGGCGTAACGTTCGAAGGTTACAACGCGTCGCTCCGTAACTCGGGTAAGAGCAGTTCGGGTGCATACGAAGGCGCTTCGGGTCCGAACGTCATCTTCTTCGGCGGTGCTCCGGCTACCTTTACGGTGAAGAACATCGCTCTGACTTCGGAGCAGACCAAGTTGCGTCTGACCTTCGGCGGTCAGTTCTATGACCGCAGCACGAACAACTTTAATGTCGATAATTTCGAGGTTGCCCTGAGTGCCGACGGTACGAGCTTTACGCCGATTACCTACACGGTGAACGACGGTGATCAGGTCGATCCGTATTGGGTACTGGCCACTTCGGACTTCACGCTCAAGGAGGCGACCTCTTCGCTCTACATCCGTTTCACGGCAAAGACTTCCTCCGTATATCGTTTGGATGACGTTACTCTGCAGACCGGCAACGGCGGTCAGGAGGTTGATCTGAAAGGCGGTGTAACTCCTCCGGATCCTTCGGGCGATGCGATCTATTCAAATAACTTCGATAAGACGCTGGCTGCGAAGGACAGCAGCGATCGTTGGCCGTTCCTCGATCAAAGCGATGCCTGGAAGAATGCAACGGGTTCGGGTAATTCGACGGTAACATACGCCTCTTCGAACGTATCGGTTCGCTCTTCCTCGAAACAGAGCGGTGGCTACGATGGTGCTTCGGGGCAGAACAAGATCTTCTTCGGCAGCGCGCCTGCGAACTTCGATATTATGAATATCACGCTGCCTTCGGGCAAAACGAACTTCCGTATCGTCTTCGGTGGTGCCTATGCGAAGAACAATAGCGGTTCTTATGACAATACCTTCAAACCGGAGTCATTCCATGTGGCTGTAGGAAACGGTACAACGTGGGTGGAGAATCTGACCTATGAGAAGATAGGTGGTGATGATACCACGGATCCTTACTGGCTCCAGTTCGCTGTTGATTTCACGCTGAAAGAGTCTATCAACCAGCTGTCGATTCGCTTTACGGCCGATCTGGCATCGGTATTTGCAATCGATGACCTGCAGTTGATCGAGGGTAACGGCGGCCAGGAGGTTGATCTGGAGAACGGTGGCGGCTCTGTTGATCCCGAACCGGGTGATGCGATCAAGACCACCATTCCGGAGCTGATCGCCAAAATGCCTGAGCCGATGCAGACGGGAACCGTGCTCGATGCTGCGAACGACTACTACTTCGATGCCGTGGTAATGTCTGATGTTGCAGGTGGCAACTACACCTACAACAACCTGGCTCTCGCTACCGAGGGTGCTACGGAGGCCGGTAACGGTATCACGCTGTACGGCAGCCAGATCGAGCCTTCGACGCTGGGGCTGACTCGTGGCGACAAGGTTCGTGTAACGCTGCTCAAGGGTATGGCCAAATATCAGAACTACAGCGGTATGTATGAGTTGACCGGTGATAAGAATGCAACCTGGTGCAAGATCGAGAAGTTGGGTACGGCTACCATTACCGAGGTGAAGATTGCAGCAACGGAGCTGGTAGCATACCAGGCTATGGCCGTAACGATCGAGAACGCCTCGATCGCAACGGGCGGCGTATGGGCTACCACGACGGCCAACACCTCGCATACGTTCACGGCTGCAGGCCAGAACTTCACGGTCTTCTGCAAGAAGAGTACAACCGAGAATCCGACCGTATTCGAGAACGTTCCTTTCGTCGCTACGACGGGTAACATCTCCGGCCTGGCTGCCGTATTTAGCGGTAAAGGCCAGCTCGTTCCGCGCAACCTGCAGGATGTGGCCGACTTCAGCGAGGAAGGCCCCGCTCCGACGACTCCGACCATTACGGGTGTTAATCCTACCAGCCTGAGCTTCGGCGCAGAGGGCGGTCAGGAGACGATCACCGTATCGGTTGAGAACAAGGGTTCGAACCTGTTGAGCGTAAGCGGTCTGAGCGGACTTCTCAGCGCAACGGTGGACAACGACACCAACGTAGTAACGGTTATGGCCGGAGCCAATACGGCCCAGACGGCTGTCAACCAGACGCTGACGATTGCCCTGGCTGGCGGTAACAGTGTGATGGTTCCCGTTACGATCGCAGCTGCCGGCGGCAGCACGGGCGGTGATAACGCAACGCTTACGTTCTCTTTGGCCGAGATCAAGGCCAACAATGCGGATCTGCCTGCAAACGGTTATGGCGATCAGTTGGTTGCCGATCCGGCTACGTGGATCCATTGGACGGTAGACGGAATCGAGTTCTCGGCTGCAAGGTTGTGCGAGGCTCCTGCAACGAAGGGTAGTGTCATCCAGATGCAGGGTAATGCATCGGATGCCGCCAAACAGGCAAAAATGGAGAGTGTGACCGCAATCTCCGGAATGCAGTCCATGACCATCCTGTTCCGTGTATATCCGTCGAATGGGACATATTACGATCCATCCTATACGATGACTATCGGCGGACAGACGGTTACTCCGGAACAGAGCTATACCGACCAGGGTGATTACAGACTCTACAAACATGTATTCAACACCGCTTCGTTGAGTGCGACCGGATTCGCTCTGGACAATAATACGACAGGTGCGTTGTATATTGAGTCGGTAACGATCGAGTATCAAAAGTAAGGTTTCTTAAAGAGAAGAACGTTGGGCTACTCTTGGAGGGATTTTCCCCTCCAAGAGCCTGGCGTCTAAAGAGGTTTCGAATATCTACTTTTTTTGACCCATGATATTGACGAAAAGATATTGCAAAGTCATCTGGACCTATGTCTGTTTCGTGGCGTTTACTTTGGGTGTCGTTTCGTGCAGCGAAAATGATGCGAACGAGTCCCAAGGTCTTGCGACCTGGAGGACATCCTCCGAGGTCAGTGCCAGCGAAGGTTCGGCGGCGATCCAGATCTCCGGAACGCTCGGAGCCGAGTGGAATGCAGAGATCGTTGAGGGGACCTCGTGGTGTTCGTTCAAGCTCAGCGATCCGACAGCCTCGACCAAATCCGGGGTAGTGCAGTCGGCCGCCAATATGAATGTATTGGACGTATATTACAAGACGAACAGTGAATCTTCGGCGCGTAAAGCGACGATCGAGTTCTGTTTTGTCGGTGGTACGCCACAGACCTTGACGCTTACCCAACTTACCTCCTCATCGACGAATGATCCCTATACGGAGGGGCACGCGAAAGCATGGGCTGAGTTGCCGGTCAAAGAGGAGGATCCGAATTATATCTATCTGACTCATTTTGCCGGATTGGACGGCCGTAATGTGCGGAACTTCTCGCTCTGCTACGACAAGGAACTGCACGTGGCGCATTGGGTCGCCTATCCGATGCATACGGCCTATCGGGGATCGGCCAGCCGGGATGACAATTTTACCTACGATCCGAAGATCGATTACGACTATCAGCCCAATTTGAAGGCAGGATCCTATTCCGGAAGCTATGATCGGGGCCATCAGATCCCTTCGGCCGATCGTACGGCCAATGCGGAGTTGAACGCCCAGACTTTCTATGCGACCAACATGACGCCGCAGCTCGGGTCGCTCAACCGTTATATGTGGGCCAATCTTGAGACGAAGGTCCGGGACAACATGTGTGCCGATACGCTCTATGTCGTAACGGGGTGTTATTATGCCGATACCAACACCACAACAACGGATAAGAGCGGTATGAAGTGTCCCGTCCCGACCAACTATTTCAAGGTATTGTTGCGCACGAAAAACGGCCAGACCGGGAAAAAGGTTACGGAGTGTTCGGCTGACGAGCTGAAGGCAATCGGTTTCTGGGTTGAGCAGCGGAGTTACAGCAGTACGCAACCTTCGACTGAGATCTGTAGGAGTGTCGCCGAGATCGAGCAGATAACCGGTTTTACGTTCTTCCCGAATATCGACGAAGAGGTTGCCAAAGTGGTTAAAGCACAGAATGCACCCAGTCAATGGGGTATTCAATAATAGAAGAATAGAGCAATGAAAAAACGACTGATTTTTACAATAGCGTTGTTAGCGGTCTTCGCCGTCTGCTTCGCGCAAAAGCCGTTCAAGGTGGTTTTCTACAACATGGAAAACTTCTTTGACACGCTCAAAGACCCGCAGACATTCGACGAGGAGTTCACTCCGGAGGGTCCCAAGAAATGGAATACGGCCAAGTATACGAAGAAATTGGGCAATATCGAACGGGTACTTTTCGATATTGCCGCCATCGACAAGAACTATCCGGCCGTGATCGGCGTTTCCGAGATCGAGAACCGTGCGGTACTCGAGGATATTGTGGCTACGAAAAAGCTGGCCCCGGCCAACTATCGTATCGTGCATTACGATTCGCCCGATGCGCGTGGTGTCGATGTCGCGTTCCTCTATCGTCCCGATATTTTCAAACTGGAGGGTAGCGCCCCCATTCGGCTCCATGTACCTTCACTGCCCGATTTCAGAACTCGTGATATCGTGACCATGTGGGGTACGATCGATGACGAACCCTTCTACTTTATGGTGATCCACTGGCCGTCGCGTCTGGGTGGCAAGGATGCTTCGGAGTTCAAACGCGTGGCTGCCGGCGAACAGATGCGCCATATTGCCGATTCGGTGCTGGCGTTGAATCCGGCTACGAAGATTGTGGCTATGGGAGACTTCAATGACGATCCGACCGATCCGAGTATTGCAGTAGCCATGGGTGCCAAGGGCAAGGTCAAGGATCTGGAGCCGGGAGACTTCTTCGCTCCTTATGCCGCCATGTTGCGAGCCGGTCTGGGAACGCTGGCTTATGGCGATGCGTGGAATATCTTTGACAATATTATCGTAACGGAGAATCTCGTTTCAGGCGATCCCGGTGAGTTGCGGATTCTTCAGGCTCCGAATTCGAAGTTTTACGGCAATATTTTCAAACGTAACTACATGATTCAGAAAGAGGGGCAGTTCAAGGGTTATCCGCTGCGTACGTTCGTGGGAAACAACTTCCAGGGCGGTTTCAGCGACCACTTCCCCGTTTACATCTATATTGGTAAATAAACCCTTATAAGATATGAGAATAAAAAGTCTACTAATTGTTGTATTTACCCTCTTGTCGTTCGGAGCGCTGGCTCAGACGGGCGGTTTGAAGGGTAAGGTGGTTTCCCGCGACGGCCGTGTGGCCATCGACGGCGCACGAGTCGTCGTTTCACCGGGTGACCGTGACGTGATGACTGACAATCAGGGTAACTTCGTATTCGACGGTTTGGAGAATGGCGAATATACTTTGACGATCGAGGCTCCCGAGTTCGAGGATCAAACGCTCGTAGTTCGGGTTGAAGACATGATGCGCGATCTGAATCTGGTGATTCTGGCGCCCGATCTGGCTCAGGAAGCGATCGATGATTCGGTCTTCGCCGAGTATGATTTCGACTCGGGTAACGATGCCTATTCGTTGCCTTCGTCCCTCTCCGCATCGAAGGATGTGTTCAACAACATCGCTTCGTATCGTTTCAGCGAGATGCGCTTCAATGTGCGCGGTTACGACTCGCAGTATTCGGACATCTATTTGAACGGAATCCGTTTCAACGACGCTTTGACTGGCTACTCGCCCTGGTCGTTGTGGACTGGTCTGAATGAGGCAACCCGCAACCAGGAGATCACTACGGGTCTTACGTTGTCGGATTATGGTGTCGGCGGTATCGGTGGTACGACCAACATCAATGCACGTGCCTCGCAGCTCCGTCAGGGCTTGCGTGTAAGTTTGGTAAACGGCAACTCTTCGTACCGTTTCCGTGCCATGGTAACCTATGCGTCAGGATTGCAGGATAACGGATGGTCGTATGCCTTCTCTCTTTCGACCCGTCAGGGTGGGAACTCGTATGTTGACGGTGTATTTTACAATGCGTTCGGATATTTCGCATCGGCCGAAAAGATTTTTAATTCGCGTCATCGTTTGAGCTTGACTGTTATGGGGGCTCCGACCCAGCGCGGTGCTCAGCAGGCGACCACGCAGGAGGTTTATGATTTGGTGGGAAATAACTATTACAACGCCAACGTAGGTTATCAGGCAGGGAAACTGCGTAACAGCCGTATCCGTGAGTACCATGAGCCGATCGTCATGGCCAACTACACGTTCGAAATCGACGATCGTTCGCAGTTGAACCTGGCGACTTCGTTCCGTTTCGGTCAGAATGGTTATTCGGCTCTGTCGTGGTATGGAGGTCCCGACCCGCGTCCGGATTACTACCGCAACCTGCCGAGCTATCAGTTGCTCAATGCCACCAACCTGGAGGCTGCAGGAATGGCTGCCGCTCAGTTGGCTGATCGCTGGGAGCGTAACGTGAACGACATCCGCTACTTCAATTTCGACCGGATGTACAACGTGAACCGCGGATTCCAGACGGCAGAGGATTTGGCTACCTACGGCCCTGGCTCGCGCTCGAACTATATCATCGAGGAGCGCCATACGGACCAGTTGGATTGGAATCTGACGGCAAGTTATTCCCATATTTTCAAGGATAACTCCAAGATCATGTTCGGTGCAAACTACCGCGTGAACAAGACCTCGTACTACGATCAGATCAAGGATCTGCTCGGTGGAGACTATTGGGTCGATGTCGACAAGTTCGCACAGCGCGACTTCTCCGATCCGATTTCGGCACAGAACGATCTGGATTACTACGAGCAGTATGGCCATGCACGTGCCGTACGCGAGGGCGACAAGTTCAGCTATAACTACAAGGCGCACGTCCGCACGGGTAACGTCTGGGGCTCTTATACGGGTCGCTGGGGCGGATTCGGCCTGGGACTTGGTCTGGAGGTCGGCGGAACTTCGATGTGGCGTGACGGTATGTGGCGCAAGGGTCTGTTCCCCAACAACTCGAAGGGCGAGTCGGAGCGTCTCAAATACTTTACCTATAAGGCAAAGGTTAATTTGGAGTATGCAATCAACGCTAACCATAACTTCGAGCTGAACGGTATCGCCATGGAGAATGCTCCGACGTTCCAGTCGGCGTTCGTTTCGCCGCGTACGCGTAACTCCGTAACCCCCGGTTTGACCACCGAGAAGATCTACGGTGTGGATGCATCGTACAACCTGCGCTACGGTGACTACAAACTGCGTCTGTCGGGTTACTATACGAAGATGAACGACCTTTCGAAGGTGATCTCGTTCTACGATGACGTACAGAAGACCTATACGAACTTTGCCATGAGCGGTATCGACGAGCAGTATTTCGGTCTGGAGTTCGGCATGTCGATTCCGATCTATCAGGGACTCTCTCTGAACGGAGCGATTAGCTACGGTCAGTACACCTATACGTCGAATCCGTACTACGAGCAGATTGCCGATAACAGCGCGCAGCCGATGAACTCGGGTACGGTATATTGGAAAGATATGCGTATCGAGAGTACGCCTCAGACGGCAATGAACGTCGGTTTGTCGTATCGTAGTTCGAACAATATCTTCGTTTCGGTTGATTTCAACTACTACGACAACATGTATCTGTCGATGAACCCGCTTTATCGTACGGACGAGGTGCTGCTGCCGACGATGACTCCCGATGAGATCGAGGCACTCCGCAGCCAGGAGAAGTTCAGCCCGGCCTATACGCTCAGCGCAAGCATCGGTAAAAACTGGTACATCCAGCGCCGCTATACGCTCGGATTCAGCTTGGAGGTGAAGAACATCCTGAACGACCAGAATATCAAGACGGGTGGTTACGAGCAGATGCGTGTACAGTGGATCGGTGAGAAGAGTAGCAATCCGACTTCTTACCAGAAGTTCCCTTCAAAGTACTTCTACATGTTCGGTACGACCTATTACCTGAATGTATATTTCCGCTTCTAACGATGACCTCTAACATCTTAACTTAATACAGTAAGAATATGAACAAAATAGTAACGATATTGCTTCTTGTAACAGCAAGTTTGTTTTTCGGAGGCTGTTATAATGATTTCGACACGCCGGGCCCGAACAAGGTCTGGACGGATGCCGATTTCGAATCGGATCAGCTCATTTCGATCGCGGAATTGAAGCAGATTTTTAACGAGGCATATCCCGGAGGAGGTATCGGAGAGTCATTGACGATTACGGAAGATCTCGTTATTCGAGGCAAGGTGATTTCGAGCGACGAGGCCGGTAACGTCTATAAGTCGATGTACCTGTATGACGAGGATAGCCAGTCGGCCATCGAGGTTAAACTCTATCAGGACTACTATATGTCCTACCCGGCCGGAAAGATCGTTTATGTGAGACTGAAGGATCTGACGCTGGGTAACTACCGTACGATGATCAGTATCGGAGTGGCTTCCCGCAACAGCAGTTATGCGAACGGCAACATCGAGGATCAGTATCTGGTCGATCAGCATATCAAGTCGGGTGAGTTCGTCGGGATGACGTCGGCCGATACGCTGGTGGTGAATGCATCGAATTATGCTTCGCTGACGGATGCTTCGCTGGGCCGTCTGGTGCGTTTCGAGGGGGTTCGCAGCGAGTGGGGTACTGCCGGATGGGGATATAAAAACACCTTCCCGAACTACTTTGCCAACAGCTCCTCCTATGATGTCAACTCTTCGGGTTGGGCCAATGTCGATCAGACGCTTACCTGGGCCGAATTCATTGAGAATGCAACGTGGGCACACAAGTCCGGTACGACCTATTACTATGGATCCGCCTGGTTTACTTACGGTGATTTGAACAATCTGCCGGGAAACTATGTTGTGCGTACGAGCGGTTACAGTGATTTCCGCGAGGAGATGATCCCGAAGAATGGAGAGACTGTAAACATTACGGCTATTTATACGAAATTTGCTCCCGATACGGGAGATTCGCGAGCAGCTTACCAGTTGCTGCTTAATAGAGCAAGTGACGTGGTGAAATAATAACCGTAAGAGTTTCGCATAGATTTTACAAAAAGGAGGAGGAAGATTCGGGTATCCGAATCTTCCTCCTCCTTTTTGTCTTTTGATATTCTGTTATATGAAAAAAAGAGATCCCGTATCTCTTTTTGGAAAGAAACTCCTTCACCGAAATGAAATCCGGGATGCTCCTCCGTAAGGGAGGTAGTCTTTGGGAACCTGGATGCTCCATCGGGGAAAGAGATATTCTATGAAAAATGTCGTTTGTTCGATGCGTGTGAACGGTTCGTTCCCGGGGACGAAAGAGAATTCTTTTGAGAAAGGATTTTGCGATCAAGGATGAGGATGAGGATGAGCGTTTCGATGGTCTGTACAACCAGCCGTTCGATCCGGATTCATGATGTTCTTTCGGAAAAGTTCTCCTGTGATGATAAAAATATCCGCCCCGATCTGTAGATCGGGGCGGACGGCTTTGCGAAACAAGAGATGTCTACTCTTCGCTTGCAACCTTTTCAGGACGCATGGTAACATGGATCAGGTTGCCGCTGTCGAGCAACGTCTTGGCCATGTCGCGAATTTCATCGTACGTAACATTGCTCATGGACGATACATAATCGGCCAGCATGTTCTGGTTGTAGCGATAGTAGGCATTGAGGATACTGATCCAGCTACTGTTGCTCTCCAGAGCGCTGTTGAACTCCTTGATCAGGTATTCGCGCGAGCTTTCGATATTCTCTGTATTGGGGCCTTCGTTTGCGATGGTTTCGATTTCGTCGATTACGATCTCCGCCAGTTCATCAGCCATCTCCTCGTTCGTATCGTAAGCGATCTGCATGACACCTTGTTCGATCGGGCGATCCGTAAGATCTTTGTATACGGCTACCGAGTAGGAACCGCCCTTCTCTTCGCGGATAGACTCCGTATATCGGGTGCGCAGTGCCAGTTGGAGCAACTGGAGTACCTGCTCGTTGTGCATATCGAATTCAACCGGAGCCGTCAGGATAAATATCTCCGATACTTTAGGTTGAATCATCGGTGTGGTGAAGTCGGTTACGACTTCGCCCGTCGCCGTACGTACACCGTCATCCTTGTACGAGAGAGCCTCTTTGTTTGCGGGAATCGAGCCGATGTATTTCTCTACGAGCGGTTTCAGCGTTTCGAGATCCACGTTGCCGACAAACGTGAAGGTAAATCCGTTTGCACCGGGATAAAGAGTGGCGTAAATCTCCGGCAGGCTCTCGAAGGTCATGGCATCCAGGGCTTCGGGAGTCAGCGTTTGAATACGGGGGTTGTCGTTGTAGAGGGTCTTGAGGGTCTCGCGCTGCATGATGTAGTTCGGATTCGAAGTCTGGTTCTCGACATACGAACGATACGTGGTGATCGTGGTGTTGAAATCCTCCTCCGAGAAGCGCGGAGCGGTAAAGTTCAGGTAGAGCAGCTGGAGCAGTGTTTCGAGATCTTTCGGAGTGCTCGATCCGCTCATGCCGTGACGGTAGGTATCGACACTCAGACCGATTCCGGCACGTTTGCCGGCCATCTGCTTCTCAAGCTCGGTAGCCGAGAACTGGCCGACACCCGACATGCTCGATACGACAGGCAGGAACTGAGCCGTCATGACCAGTTCATCGGGGAGCAGTGCTGCACCGCCATCGGCCGATACGCTCAGCAGAACCTCGTCGGCTTTGAGCTGGGTCGGTTTTACGATCACCTTGGCACCGTTCTTCAGAATCCATTCGGTCGTTCCCATCTCCTCGTTGACGATGCTCTTCTTTACTTTCGACCCCTTCAGTTTTACATTCTCCGGGATCAGCGGCATCTGAACGGTCGTATCCTCGTAGGCCTCTACCTCGGCGTTCATTACCGTGTTACGGACGTTCAGGATCTCCTCGGCGGTCGGTGTTGCCAGGCCTTCCTTCTCGGGGACTTCAACCGAGATGACCTGATTGGTCGGTGTGATCAGTTGTTGTGCCCACATGTTGATATCGGTCAGCGTAATTTGCTCGAGAAGCTGTTTATCCAGGTTGTAAGAGGTTTCGGCATCCGGAATGGCGCTGTTGGTCTTGAAGTTTTCCAGATAGAGGCTGATGTAGTAGGCGTTGTCGCGGTCGTTGCGGTTGGCGTAGATCGTCTCGACCTGACTGAGCAGTTCAGCTTTGGCACGATCGAATTCGCCTTGGGTGAATCCGTAACGTTGAATCTTCTCCATTTCGGAGACCAGAGCCTCGTATCCGCGCAGGATTTCACCTTCGCGGGTCTGTGCGATGAATGTAACCTCGTCGTGCAGCGGGTTTATGTGCAATATATCGCCGATGGCCATGTATCCGCCCAGGAAGGGTGCATCGGGTTGCATGGAGATTTCGGTGAGACGATTCCCGGCCATCATGGAAACGTAGGTATCCAGCAGGTCGATTTGCTCGCGAAGAACCAGGTTGTTGAATTGGTGCGGCAGAGCCGGGCGTTTGATGAATACATAGACGAGCGACGAGGTGTTCTCAGGATCTGCAAAAATATTCAGGATCGGCTCCTCGTTGTCGGGGACGGGATAGGTCTCCTTCTGGGGAGCATCGGCCGGCGAAGGGGTGATGTCGCTCATCAGCTCCTTGAGTTTGGCCTCGATTGCATCCACGTCGATGTCACCGACAATGACGATACCTTGGTACTCGGGGCGGTACCATTTGTTGTAGAAGTCGCGCAGGTCCTGATAGTCGAAGCTTTTCAGCTGGTCGAGATATCCGATGATGTTCCGGGTCTCGTATTTGGTCCCCTTGTTGATGGCCTGGAAGCGTTTGATCATTCCACGCCACGAGGCGCCGTCACGTGTACGCAGCTCCTCCATGATGACGCCGCGTTCGTTGTCGATCTCCTCGGGGGCAAGGGTGATGAAGTGCGACCAGTCATGGAGAATCAGCAGGGCCGTGTCGATTACGCCCGGATTGGTCGTCGGAACGTTGTCCAGATTGTAGCAGGTCTCGTCAAAGGAGGTATAGGCATTCAGGTCGTTGCCGAACTTGACACCGTTGCGCTCCAGATATTCGATCATGGTCTTGCCGGGCAGGTTTTTCGTGCCGTTGAAGGCCATGTGCTCGAGGAAGTGAGCCAACCCCTGTTGGGAGTCCTCCTCCTGGATGGCACCCACGTTGTGCAGGATGTAGAAATTCGCCAAATTCTTGGGCTTTTCGTTGTGACGGATGTAGTAGGTCATGCCGTTTTCGAGTTTCCCGTAACGTACGTTGGGATCCATCGGAATCGGGTCGCCCGGATTGAGCTGGGCCATTACATTCGTCATTGTCACCAAAGCGACGAACAATAGAATGAACCGTTTCATAATGATGTTTGTTTTAACGTTGATTGAATAAAAGTATGTTTATTTTTCCGAATTTTCTTCGGGGCGGTATTCGATGATGTCTCCGGGTTGGCAATCCAGTTCCCTGCAAATGGCTTCCAATGTTGAGAATCTCACTGCTTTTGCCTTCCCGTTTTTCAAGATGGAGAGGTTTGCCGGGGTAATATCTACCCGTTCGGCCAGATCTCCGAGCGAGATCTTCCGTTTGGCCATCATGACATCTATATTTATGATTATTGGCATACTGTCCTTTTTTTCGTCCTGTTTGCGCCGTTATGTCGGCTTACGTTCGTAAATATAGTTTTTGCGTTTATGGCTCAGATCGTCAATTTTTGTTCTTCGCTCAGTTGGGATCCGATGGAGAATACCTCGGCCGAGAAGAGGACCAGAATGGCCATAAAAATATTCCAGTAGTTGAGCGGGAAAGTGGCATCGACTTGCAGCATGGAGCCTTCGAGCAGTATTTGGGCGGCATGGTGGTAGATGTAGGCACCCAGTGCAGTGCAGATTTCGGAGAGGATCAGCAGGGCGGCGATGATGCGCGAATAGATGATGATTCGTGTCGGAAGCGGTTGCTCGTCCCGTACGGATTTCCGCAGGATATTGATGATCAATGCGACCAGAATCAGGATCGCGAGTTTGGCCAGCAGCGCCGGGATGAAGAGCAGGAGTGAGTAGTTTGCCTTGTTGAGCTGGCGTACTAACTCCGGGTCGCTCTCGTCGGAGGTCTTCACGTAGAGGTTTGCGCTCGTATATTCGGCTTCGACCGTTACGTCGGCATTGCGGGCCTCTATTGCATGCCGGGTCTGAGCGGGGATCAACTGCTCAGAGGTTGGCTCTTTCAGCCGGGCCGTTAAGAAATAGGTGCGTTGGTCGATTCCGTGTTTCTCCTGCATTTGGATATCTTCCGTTGCGGCATTCCATCCGGCGGACCAGCTTGATGAGACGTTGGGAACGAAACTGTGTATGAATCCGATGGTCAAAGCCAGGAAATAGCCGATATATATGAATAACAAATGTCGGCGAAGGGATTTTTTCTGTGTCCGATCCATATATGTAGTTATATTTTTTTTGCTTTGTGCCCTCTGTCTCTGAGCGGGTGGTACTCCTCGATAGTTTTGTATCCGGCTCCTGTCTGACAACGGGTAATTTCTTCAGTCGCCAGCAAAGATAATAATCAAATTTCGATTTTCAAATAATTTTTATCGTTTTTCGATAAAAAAAGTAGAGAAATGGAGATAAAAAGGATAGAAATTTCAGTCGGGAAGAGGTTGGCCGTCGAAGGAGTCGGTCTTATTTTGACTGAATGGAATTGAAAAAAATCCTGGATCCACGCTTTTTTTGTTACTTTTGTATGAACAAAAAGATCTCCGGGAGTTCGATATTTACAAAGGCTCCTTTGGTATCGTAATTTACGAATTGGATACCGATTGATTGTCGGAGAATTTTTACTTAAGGTGTTAATATGGCGGGAAAAACCACTTATCGTTTTGAGGTCGATCCTCAGCAGGTCGATTTTACGCTTCGAATGACGATCCCGGCACTTGGGAGCGAGGTGCTTAATGTCGCAGGGATCGATGCACAACGCAAGGGATTCGGGATCGATGTATTGAATCGGAATAATTTTTCGTGGGTGTTGTCCCGCATGGCGCTTGAAATCGATGACCGCCCGGAACAGTATACGGCATACCGGATAACGACCTGGGTTAACGAGTATACTCGATTGATGTCGACTCGAAACTTTACGCTCCACGATGCTCGGGGGCGGGAGTTCGGCCGGGCCGTTACGCAGTGGTGCGTCATCGACCTGACGGCACGCAAGGCGATCGACCTGTCCGCCCTGGCCCGGGACCATGCCGATACGCTCTGCGATGCTCCGTCGCCGACCGAAAAGCCCCGTAAGATTCTGGGCATCGAGCCGCAACAGGTATCCGAGCATCGGGTCGTATATAGCGATATTGATTTTAACCGGCACGTCAATACGATGCGCTACATCAACATGATGTTCGACAGGCTGCCGATCGAGTTGTTGGCTGAAGTGCGTCCCGTACGATTGGATGTGCAGTTCATGCAGGAGTGTCGCTATGGGCAGTTGCTGTCGATCGGATACGAGCAACGGGGAGGTAGTTCGCTTTTTGAAATTTCGAATGCGGATGCGATCGCCGTGAGAGCCGCTTTCGAATGGAGGTAGGGGCGGATGGTTGTCATTGCAGGTGCGACAGTTTTAGGGTCTCTGTTTTAATATCTTGTTGCGTAAGACGTTATGTCGTGAGACGCTTTCTAATAACGAGATAATTCGCCTCGTCTCTTTTTTGTCCGAAAAAAATTCGTATCTTTGTTCGCTTTAATTTACGAACAACAGAGGTATGAAAGTCTTTAATCGTATCGTGCTGCTGGCCGCCTTTTTGATGGCTTTGGTTTCGGCGCACGCACAAGCTCCGATCCAAACTATTTCGTGGACAAGCTCCGTCAAGGATCTGGGTAACTCCACTTTTGAGATCCAGTTCAAAGGCAAGATCCTGCCCGGATGGCACACCTACGACCTCCATTCCGACGTTTCGTCCACACTGGTGGAGATCGAATCCCATGAAGGGCTTACGCTCAACGGCCCCGCGTACGAGGTGAATGCCTCGAAACGCGAATACGACGATATTTTCGAGGTAGAGATCGGGACCTATTTCAATGAGATCATTCTTGGTCAAAAGGTTACCCTTACGGGTGATTCGGGCCGTCTGGTCGGTGATATCAACTGGCGGGCCTGCGAGGAGGACAATTGCAACTCTCCCGAATATTGGTATTTCGACATAGAGATCAAAGGATCCCCGAAAGCAGCTCCGGTAACTGCACCTGCGGCCGAGGAGCCGAAAGTGGAGGAGCCCGTAGCTGATACGCAGACCGAGGCTGCCGTATCGGAGCCTGTTACTTCGACCGAGGCATCGGACGTTGCACCGGCAACCGATGAGCAGACCGTCGCTCCTGCCGCAGAGAGCAGCAGCTCCAACGGCTCGCTGTGGGGCTTGATCATCGAGGCGATCCTCTGGGGTTTTGCCGCACTGGTAACCCCTTGCGTATTCCCGATGGTGCCGATGACCGTTTCGTTCTTCATGAAGGGTAGCGGATCGCCTGCAGCCGGCCGCTTCAAGGCGGGTATGTACGGTTTCTTCATCGTAGCCCTCTATACGCTCCCGATTGCAGCCATTATCCTGATTACCCGTATCGTGGGTGGTGATGCCGTAACGGCCGACATCTTCAACTGGCTCGCAACGCACTGGCTGCCGAACATGATCTTCTTCCTGGTATTCATGATCTTCGCCGCTTCGTTCTTCGGTGCCTTCGAAATCACGCTCCCCAGCTGGATGGTCAACAAGAGCGATAAGAATGCAGACAAGGGCGGTTTGATGGGTATCTTCTTCATGGCCCTCACGCTGGTACTCGTTTCTTTCTCCTGCACCGGCCCGATCGTGGGTAATGTGTTGATCCGTTCGACTTCGGGTGAGTTCTGGACTCCGATCGTAACGATGCTTGCCTTCTCGTGCGCCTTCGCACTTCCGTTCACCATCTTCGCCTTCTTCCCCTCCATGTTGAAGAACCTGCCGAAGAGCGGCGGATGGCTTGGTTCGGTAAAAGTGGTGCTCGGTTTCATTGAGGTCGCCCTCGGTTTCAAATTCCTCAGCATGGCCGATCAGACCTACCACTGGGGACTGCTCGACCGCGAGGTCTATCTGGCTATCTGGATCACGACCTTCTCGTTGCTGGGTGTCTACCTGCTCGGAAAGTTGCGTTTTGCCCACGATGACGAAGTAAAACACGTAACGGTAACCCGTCTGGCTTTGGCTATCGTGACCTTCTCGTTCGTAGTCTATATGATCCCCGGTATGTTCGGAGCTCCCTTGAAGGCTCTTTCGGGCTACCTGCCTCCGATGCATACGCAGGATTTCGTAATCAATACGTCGGGGACGGTAGCAGTTGCTCCTGCAACGAACCAGCCGACCGAGCAGATCAAGTATGCCGACATTCTGCACTGGCCCTATGAGCTTAACGGCTATTTCGACATGGCACAGGCCGAGGAGGCCGCTCGCAAGGCGGGCAAGCCCCTCTTTGTCGATATTACGGGCATCGCGTGCGTGAACTGCCGCGAGATGGAGCAGCGCGTTTGGAGCGATCCGCGCGTGCAGCAGATCCTGCGTGAGGATTACGTGCTGGTTGCTCTCTATACGGACGACAAGACCGAGGTGCCCGAGAGCGACTGGGTAACCCTGGAGAACGGCCGTGTGCTGAAGGATATCGGCCGCATCAACTCCTACATTGCCCAGACGCGCTTCGGAGTGAACGGTCAGCCCAACTACCTGATCCTCGACAACGACGGTACGGAGTTGGTTCCGCGTCGTGCCTACGACCTGGATGTGGAGGCCTACATCGACTTCCTCCAGAAGGGTGTCGAGGCCTATAAGCAGAAACACTAATCGAAGGCGGAAGCCGGCGCGGGTATGAAGATCTGCATTCTGGGACCAGCCCATCCTTATCGTGGCGGTTTGGCCGCGATCATGCAGACTATGGCCCGGATCTTCCAGCGCCGGGGCTACGAGGTGACCGTGAGAACGTTCACGGTACAGTATCCTCGAATTCTCTTCCCGGGAAAGAGCCAGACGGTTCCGACACCGGCTCCGGATGATCTGAAGATCATTCGTTGTGTCAATACGGTCAATCCGCTGAACTGGATCACGGTCGGACGACGGATCCGTCGGGAAGGGCCCGACTTCGTGTTGTTGAAATACTGGACGCCTTTCATGGCTCCCTGTTTCGGAACGATCGCACGTTGTGTCCGCGGCAACCGGAAAACCCGGATCATTTGCCAGATCGACAACGTCGAACCGCACGAACACCATTTGATTGATAAGCCGTTCAACCGCTATTTCCTGAAAGCGGTGGACGGCTTTATCTATATGTCCGAGCAGGTACACCGTGAGTTGCAGTGTTATACTTCGGCTCCGGCCCTTTTCTCGCCACATCCGATCTTCGAGAATTTCGGTTCGGCTGTTGATCGCACGGAGGCGTGCAAGCGATTGAACCTCGATCCGAAGATGCGTTATGCACTCTTCTTTGGGTTGATCCGGGATTATAAGGGGCTCGATCTGCTGTTGGATGCCTGGAAGATCTACCGACAGGAAAACGGCGCTGTGGATCGGCGATTGATCGTAGCGGGAGAGTTCTATGCCTCGAAGGAGAAATACCTGCAGCAGATCGAACGAAACGGTTTGCAGGAGGAGGTGATCCTGCATGACTATTTTATTCCCGACGACCAGGTCCACAATTACTTTTCGGCCGCCGATTTTCTCGTTCAGCCCTATCGTACGGCTACACAGAGCGGCGTGACACAGATCGCCTATAATTTCGAGTTGCCGATGGTTGTAACCGATGTCGGAGGTCTGCCGGAGATTGTTCCGGACGGAAGAGTGGGGATCGTTTGCCGACCCGAGGCTGAAGAGGTGGCAAGAGCCATTGCGGAGATATGGAACGGAGATATGCTTTCGCTGTTCCGTACGAATATGAAAGAGGAGAAAAAACGTTTCTCGTGGGAGGAGATGTGTGATCGTATAACCGAACTCTATAATCTGTTGAAGCGATAAATTTTCCTTTTGCCGGATGAAAAAGAGAGTCCCGGGTCTTTCGACCCGGGACTCTTCTTTTTTAGGATTTGTCTATACCTATTTCTTGATGTTCGGCAACTCCAGACCATAACCCTTAACTTTATCCTCATGTTTCAGCCAGAGACCGAGGATAAAGGCTACAACGCCGAACGATGCGAAGATCATCATCGGAACGGTGTAGTCGTATGCCGGCAGCTGGGCTCCGGTGAGGCCTTCGGCCATCGCAGCAGAACGTGCTTCTGCGACACCCGGGTTGGTGGCGTTGAGTACGTTACCGATGATTTTCGGAACGAAGCAGAGTCCGACGTTCTGTACCCAGAAGATCAGCGAGTAGGCACTTCCCAGGATCTTGCCGTCGATTACCTTCGGAACGCTGGGCCACAGGGCGGCCGGAACCAGCGAGAACGAAACACCCAGAATAACCGTAATTAAGAGGGCGAAGATCTTGGTGGGGTAGAGCGGCAACAGGAATGCGTAGGAGAGGTGGCAGATGATCATGATCAATGCGCCGTAGAGCAACATCGAAGCACCTTTACCTTTGTAGTCGATGAACGAACCCAGCAGCGGGGTCAGGATCATGGCCAGGATCGGGAACCAGCGGAAGATGTTGGCAGCCTCGGCAGTCGGGATCTCCAGCGTAGATTCGAGGAAGTTGGTTGCATAGCGCTGGAAGGGGAAGATTGCCGAGTAGTAGAGTACACAGAGCAGGGCGATGAGCCAGAACATCTTGCTCTGGAAGATGTATTTGATATCGCTGGGTTTGAACTTCTCGTCGTCCGAGGATTGGGCGGCAGAAGCTCCGATCTGCTTGTCGAGTCGGCTGTCCATCACGGAGAAGACGATGAAGTTTATAAGGCCGATCAGCAGCAGTACGGTGCAGAAGGCTACCGGAGCTACGACCGAACCGTCGAACTTCGTAGCCAGCCACGGCGAGAGCGACAGAACGGCAAAGACACCCAGACGTGCGATTGCCATCTCGAGCCCCATGGCCAATGCCATCTCCTTGCCGTCGAACCATTTGGCGATGGCGCGCGATACGGTGATACCGGCCATCTCGCAACCGCAGCCGAAGATCATGAAACCGAGGCAGGCCAGCTTTGCACTACCTGGCATCGAAACCCACCACGAGCTGAGCCACTCGTTCATGGCCGAGGCCTGGAACCAGTCGCTGATGGCGACATATTTGATGGCGGCACCGATCACCATGAGCGATGCGGAGAGGGTACCGGTAAAACGGATGCCCATCTTGTCGAGGATGATACCGGCAACGATCAGGAAGCCGCAGACGTTCAGAATGTACTCCGAAGCGGCATAGGTGCCGAATACGTCCGGTGTCCAGCTGCGCTGGGACTCTATGAGCGTTTGCAGGGGGGACATGACGTCCACGAACATGTAAGCGAAGAACATCATCAGGGCGATGAGGATCAACGCTATCCACCGCGCAATGGCAGAGTCGTTCAATCTTTTTTGGATAGCTTGTGTCATAATGTGTGGTTTTGGTTATTGTATTGTTGTGTCTTAATTGTCTCCCGTGTAACGTTTGAGAATCTCGTAAGCCGAAGTGATGCCCAATTCGCCCGCCTTCGACAAGTCGAGACACCCTTTGCGCGTGTCTTTCATGTAGATCTGTACCATTCCCCGGTTGAAGTAGGCCTCCGCAAACTGGGGATTCAGCTCGATTGCCTTTGTAAAGTCATCGAACGCCTCGGGCAGTTTTCCTGACAGTGCCAGCAGAGTTCCTCGGTTGTAGTAGGCCTCTGCAAAATCGGGGAAGTAGCGGATCGTCTGGTTGAGATCCTCGATCGACTCATCGTAGGTGTAGTTCCGAGCAGCATTGATGTTCAGTTTGTTGGCTGGATCCGAATCGACCGAGATGCGTTGATAGGGGTTGTCCAGACTGGAGATGAAATCGACCATTTCGGCGCGTGTGACAGCTCTGTTGAAATAGAGGAACGGATTGGTTGGATTTTTTGAGATGGCCGACGAGTAGTCGCTGACCGAATTGGTGAATTGTCGGATCAGCGATTGGGTGATTCCGTGTTGAACCTCCAGTTGCCAATTACCGGGATTTAGACGCAGAGCTTCGGCATACTGTCGGTCGAGCATCCCCAGAGAGTCTGCACTCAGGTTGGTCGGAAGATTGGTCAGCACCAGATACGGGTTGTCTATTCTCTTTTTGAAATCCTCCACACGTTGTTTTGTATAGTGGTTGACAGCGACGAGCCTGTTGCTGTCGGGCTGCATCAGCGAGAAACGGAACAGAGACAACAATCGTTCACGAACTTGTCCTACGTTCGATTGCTCGGAGACGTGGTCAAAGAAGTTGTTGGTGAACTGGTTGTCGAAGGAGAGCAGTTTGCTCATCCGCAGGGAGTCCGCATAGATCGAATAGGTGCTGTCCTGTAGGTGTGCCTTGTATTCGGCGATCTTTTTTTGGCCGATCTCTTCGTCCCGTCTGGCTTCTTTCGGATTACGCAGGGCATAGCGCAGGGCGCTTCGGTTCAGATAGGCATTCGCAAAATCGGGGTAAAGTTCGATTGCCCGCGTATAGTCCTGTTCTGCGCCCTCCAAATCTCCGAGCTGGGTCTTGAGCAGCGCTCGAAGGTAGTAGACCTGAACATTGCCTGGAGAATAGAAGACTACGTGATCGAAATCCTCCAAGGCCCGGTTGTAGTCGCCGATTTGGCTGCGGAGAATGGCCCGGTTGAAATAGGTGAACGAATTGGTCGAGTCGAGTTCCAAGATCCGATCGAAATCGGCCAGTGCGAGCATCGGTCGGTTCGTATAGGAGTAGACGACCGCCCGGTTGAAGTAGGGGGGAATGAAAGTCGAGTCGCATCGGATCGACATGTCGAAATCCGCTTCGGCCTGGGCGTATTCGTCCTGTTGCAGGTAGAGCGTTCCCCGTTGATAGTATCCGTTCGGATTCTCCCGGTTGGTGCGAATGGCCTGGTTGAAGTTCTCCATAGCCTTTACCGTGTCCTGCAGGTTGAGATAAGCCGCCCCGCGTCCGATGTAGGCATCGGCCACCTTGTTGTTTTGGAAGATGAATCGGTTGAAATCCTCGATTGCCTCTTTATACTGTTTGTTTTGAAGTCGGGTGTACCCCCGGCTGTAATAGGCATCGGGCAGGTCGGGGCGCAGGTCGATCGCCTCCTTGAAATCCTGTAGCGCATCGTCGTAGTTGCCCATGCGTGTACGGGTCAGCGCCCGGTAGATGTAAGCGGTTGTGTAGACGGGATTTTCCCGGATAGCAAGTGAAAAATCGGCATCGGCCCCGAGCAGGTCATCCAAGTTGAATTTGGCTACTCCGCGCAGGAAGTAACCTTCTGCGGCTTCCGTGTCGGCCCGCAGGAGCGTGTTCAGGATCCGGATGGCCTCCAGGTATTGTTTGTCCATCAGACAGCGCCGCCCTGCCCAGTAGAAGTAATCCTTGTTGTACTGGGCATTGGCCGGCTCGATTGTCCCCCATAGAGCCAGTGTCAGGACAACTCCCCATATGAATTTGCGCAGTGCCATCCGATGGTCCCGGTATTGAGTCCGTTATTCGAGTTCGTAGCCGAAACGTTTGAGTTGCCGTTCGTTGTCCCGCCAGTTTTCGTTGACTTTGACGAAGAGTTCGAGGTAGACCTTTTTGCCGAGGAACTCCTCCATGTCTTCGCGGGCCAGACACCCGATCTTTTTGAGGCGTTCGCCCTTGTGCCCGATCAGGATTCCCTTTTGCGAATCCCGAAGCACGTAGATCGTTGCGGCTATGCGGTCGATCGTCGGTTCCTCCTTGTAGGAGTCGATGGCGATCTCACAACTGTATGGAATCTCCTTGTCGTAGTTGCGCAGGATCTTTTCGCGGATGATCTCCGAGGCGAAGAATCGCAGGTTCTTGTCCGTCAGGGTATCCTTGTCATAGAAAGGTTCTCCTTCGGGGAGACGTTCCAGGATCAGGTTGAATAGCCCCTCGAGGTTGAAACGTTCGCGTGCCGAGACCGGAACGATCGTGGCATCGGGCAGTATCTCGTGCCATTTGTCTACCAGTGCGTCGAGCTTTTCGGGGGTTGTCAGGTCGATCTTGTTGATGACGAGCAGGGTAGGGAGCCCGCTTCGGCGGATCTTTTCGAGGGTGTCGTTGGCACGGTCGCTCTGTTCGACCGTGTCGGTGACATAGAGCACGACATCGGCATCACTCACGGCCCCCTCGACGAACTTCATCATCGATTCCTGAAGTTTGTAGCTGGGCTTGAGAATACCCGGCGTATCGGAGAAGACGATCTGGAAGTCGTCTCCGTTCACGATGCCCAGAATACGGTGCCGTGTGGTTTGAGCCTTGGAGGTGATGATCGACAGACGCTCACCGACGAGCGCATTCATTAACGTCGATTTGCCGACGTTGGGGTTTCCGATGATATTGACAAAGCCCGATTTGTGCATCGATGTGTTTATTTTGATTCCCAAAGGTATAAATTAATTCGATTTTTTCCTATTTTTGTCTTGAACTAACATTAAAACGGATTGCCTATGGCGTAACAAAAGATTGAATCACATTTTCAAAAGAACTGTTCTGTGCCGTCTCCGCACTAAAAGCGCCGGCACATACATATAAAAAGCGTTAGCTTTACACTTGCCTTTCGAAATCTGGAAAATTTCAAGCACAGCAAGAGTAAGGTGTAAACGCTCACGTTCCACGTGGGCTTTACTCTGTTTGTTGTGCACGGTTGTTCCAGAACCTCGAAAGGCAAACAAAAGTTCTGTCCCACGTTTTTTATATGCATTGCTGAACCTTAGATTAATGCCGAGGGGGCAGGTAACGTAGATTATATATTATGAAAAAGATCTTATTGTTCCTGATTGTTTTTGCAGGCACGACTGTGATGGCCAATACGCCGGCACCTGAATACAATGACGTTAACAATTCATGCCGTGAACGCGGTGTCACCGTAAGTGCCACCTCTTCGTCTGTTAATGTGGATGTTCCCAAACAACTGAGTAGTGGTTTGGCGGCAACGGATGAATATAATGTAAATGTACGGGTTACGACGAATGAGGGCTCTTATAATTACGATTCGAGAACGACTGGCTTAGGTTCGAAAGACAGTTCCACTTCGACCAACCATTATGAGACGTATCAGTCTTCCCGCTCGAATAATGAAGAGGTGAAAAAGGTCGATGTAATGTGCTATGACCGATAGACATGAGATCTGTATAAGACAAATGGCCACCGCTAAGTGGTGACCATTTGTCTTAATATTCTGTCCGGACAGGAACGAGTGTGATGTTATCTTCTGCGCATCATGCCCTGTGGCATTTTGGGCATCCGCAAGTTGCCGCCTGCTACGGCTTTCATCATCTTGCGGGTCTCCTCAAACTGTTTCATCAGACGGTTCACATCGGCCAGCGTCGTGCCGCTGCCTTTGGCCAAGCGTTCGCGGCGTTTGGCGTTGATGATCTCCGGATTCTCACGTTCGGCCGGAGTCATCGAGTTGATGATCGCCTCGGTCTGTTTGAAGGCATCGTCGGGAATATCCACGTTCTTGAGCATTTTGCCCATGCCGGGGATCATCGAGGCGAGCTCCTTCATGTTACCCATCTTCTTGATCTGGGCGATCTGCGACATGAAGTCGTTGAAGTTGAACTGGTTTTTGACGATTTTTTTCTTCAGGCGGCGGGCCTCCTCCTCGTCATACTGTTCCTGGGCACGCTCCACGAGCGAAACGACATCGCCCATACCCAGAATACGGTCGGCCATACGCTCCGGATGGAAAACCTGGATGGCATCCATCTTCTCGCCGCTCGAAATGAATTTCAACGGCTTGTTTACGACCGACCGAATTGAGATGGCGGCACCGCCCCGTGTATCACCATCGAGCTTGGTGAGCACTACGCCGTCGAAGTCGAGCCGCTCGTTGAATTCGCGGGCCGTGTTGACGGCATCCTGACCGGTCATCGAGTCGACCACGAAGAGCGTTTCGCTCGGCTTGATCGCCTGTTTGATGGCGGTAATCTCCTGCATCATCGCCTCATCGACAGCCAGACGACCGGCTGTATCGACGATTACGACGTTGTAGCTCTTCTGACGGGCATATTGGATCGCATTTTCGGCGATCTGTACCGGATTCTTGTTTCCCTCCTCGGTGTAGACCTCCACACCGATCTGCCCTCCGAGGACCTTCAACTGATCGATGGCGGCCGGACGATAGACATCGCCTGCCACGAGCAGTACCTGGCGTCCCTTCTTGCTCTTGAGCAGCGAGGCGAGCTTGCCCGAGAAGGTTGTTTTACCGGAACCCTGCAGACCGGCGATCAGGATGACGGCCGGATTTCCTTCGAGCTTGATGTCGGTAGCCGTACCACCCATGAGCTGGGCCAACTCGTCGCGGACGATCTTGGTGATCATCTGCCCCGGCTTGACCGATTTCAGGACATCCTGTCCGAGGGCTTTGTTTTTGACCTCGTCGGTGAAGGATTTGGCTACTTTATAGTTTACGTCGGCATCGATCAGGGCGCGGCGAATCTCCTTGAGGGTTTCGGCCACGTTGATTTCGGTGATTCGGCCTTCGCCTTTGATCAGCTTGAACGACCGTTCTAATTTGTCGGTTAGATTCTCAAACATAATGGAGCGTTGTGTGTCGTATTGTTTAATCGGCCGGAAGCGACGGCTGGTGAGTGTACGCTAAGCCTGGTCTTCGGTCGAATTTTCCCCGGCAAATATACGAAACAAATCACAGATTGCCAACCGCTCCGGAGCGATTTCGCGCCTTCTCCGTTTGAAAAACAAAACCCCTCGATTTTTCGAGGGGTTTTTCGTCGTATCGGGTCTATCGATCCTTATTCGTTCTTTACATACATGAAGCGAAGAAGCAACTGGTAGTCGTTCTCCGAGGGGGAGATCGCCTGGTTTATCTGGAACAGATAGGTCTGTTCGTACTGGTACTCGGTCTGTTCGGGCTCGACGGTCGTTAGGGTGATAACGGGCTCCTGAAGGATGAAGCACTCTTTCGTGAGCGGCAGCATGGGCATCTTGTGATCTTCGATGAGGCCGGTTTCTGCATTGAAAACGGAGCACCACGGGTAGTAAAATTCGAGTGTCAGATCCACCGAGAAGCAGTTGTACTGGATCGTGTAGACGAAGCGGTGCGGATTGTACAGGTCTTCGCTGGAGGTCAGATCCTGGAGCGAGGTCGAGACGATCCCGAAGTTGTCGATATCCTCCTGCGACACGAAAATATAGTCCAGACTCGGGCCGCTTTCCGTCATCGGCCAGATGTTTATGGTGCGGTATTCGGTCTGCTCGTCGAAGGTTCCGTCGGAGAAGGTGCTGCGGATGGTCGCATAGGAGGTGTAGGCATTGACACTGTAGGAGTGCTGGTCCGGGGTTTCCGGGTCGAACGTGTAGGGCAGCGTCCCTTCATCGACGATCTCCTGCTTGGTCAGATAGGTGATATAGTCCGGTCGGGGCGGAACGCTTGCCGGACCGTAGTGCAGCGTGTAGGTACATTCGAAACGGTCCGTGCCTTCAGTCCTGGTGATGACGATCGTGCTGACACGCCCCTCACCGTCGAAGGTATACTCGTATGTGGAGAGCTCATCACCTTCCGTACGGCTGGCTGGCAGGTTCTTGGTGGTAATGCCGCACGAACCGATCAACATGTTGACCTCTTCGAGGTCCGTGAGCGCTATGGCACCGACATCGATTCCGACCCAGGGGTTGGGGTATTCGGTATAGGTGAACGTTGCGCTTCCCTGGTCTTTATTGTTCCCGGATGTCTGGATGCTCATCAGGTTGCCCTCCTGCCAGGTCATGGTCGACTGGTAGTTGTTGGAGGGGTCGTACGAGGAGGTGTAGGTGGTGCTGGCCAGGGTGCCGTCGGCATTGTAGGTGAATGTTTGAATGCCGCCGTCAGGGTCGGTACTGTCGGTGATCAGACCACCGGCGCTCAGCAGATAATCCTGCGAATACTCGCCCCGATAGGGGGTTGCTATTCCGTAGCCGTTCTTTCTGATCTCGACATATTGGGAAGTTGTGGAGATCTTCTGCGAACTTCACTTCAGGGCCGTCTCTTCCGAATAAGAGAGTTTGTCGGTCTGCTCCTCGTCGAAGGCATAGTACCCCAGAGAGCTCAACTCTCCCTGATCGTCATAGGTGAGCGTTGCATCGTGTTTGCTCGTATACTCTCGATACTCACCCCCTTGGTTGTAGCGCTCGTGCATGGATACCTCGATGTAGGTCAACCGATTTTCAGGAGCGACCTCCGGATATTCGGGTCTTTGGGGCTCATCCGGATCGGGACCGGGACCCGGCTCTCCGGCGGCACGTTGCGTGATGGTGATCGTAATCCGCTCGCCTCCGCATGTGATGGTGATCGTCGCCTCACGCGACTGGTTGCCCGTGTTTTCGGTAAGGGACACCTCGATCTGGTTTTCTCCGGCCTCACCTGAGGTGGGGTAGATTGTGATCCAGCTGTCGGCACGCGAGACCTCCTGTACGGATGCCTCCCAACTTTGAGTCGCATTGAAATGGATCGTGTGGTTGAGTTCATCGGCAGCGATCGAGGCGGAAAGCTCCTCGGCCGGGATCTGGATGTTTTTGAAACCTTCCGTATCGCTGTCGCTGCAATAGGTACCCACGAAGGCCATTGCCAATACGGAAACGAACGTAAATAGCTTTCTTATATGAAAATAAAAAAGGGTTAAGTTACATTGCTATCGGATGCAAAGTTATTTAAAAAAATACAGATACAAATAAAGTGGTAATAAAGATGTTTTTTTATTTAAGGAGTCCCGCTTCGTAGTAGATGACGATTTGTTCGATGATCCGGTCTTCCCCGTCGGGATCGTAGGGTGTTTTCAGATTTTGTCTGAAGATGCGGGAAACACCCTGCCAGAAGCCGGCCAGGAAGGTTCCCCGGAACTCCCTCAGGATTTCATAAGCGGTGAAACTCGTCTCGCGGTCGATGAGTTTCAGCAGGACTTTCCCCTGGGTATAGGTCATTTTTCGCAGGACGGGGGTGTACTCCGCCTCGATCTCGGCAGCCAGTCGGCGGATGTATTTGCGTTGCTCCTGCGGTGAGAGGCGAGAGAGATCGACCTTCATGTCGGCCAGTTTTGCTTTGGCTGTTTGGGCGATGGGGTAGACTTTTTTGACGGCATCGACCAATTTGCGATAGCGGCGTAGACTGATCGTCTTGCCCCGTACGTCTACGGGCAGGATGTGTACGACCAGAATTGTATCTCCGTTGGGTTGAATTTCGATCTCCTGATAGGTGTATCCTTTGTCTTTGCGTTGCGCGGAGACGGGAGCGATCGACGTGCAGAGCAAAAGAATCGTCAGAAGCAGAGTCACTCGTTTGGTCATGCGATCGAATTTTTGTTACCTTTGCAAAGGTAGTCAAAGAATTTGTAATAATTAAATAGAAAGAAGTTATGTTGGAAAAAGGACTTTCGGCACAGAGTAGTACGACGGTGGATCGCAGCAATGTGGCTGCAACGATGGGATCTGGCGACCTTCAGGTGTTTGCGACACCCGCCATGGTGGCCTTGATGGAGAATGCGGCCATGACAGCCGTTGCGGCTCATTTGCCGGAAGGCTCTACAACTGTCGGAGCGGAGATGAACGTGACGCACATCAAACCGTCGGGCGTGGGAGCTGAGATTGTGGCCTCGGCAGTGCTTACCGAGGTTGATGGCCGTAAACTTACCTTCAATGTGGGGGCCCGCGACGGAGAGAGCCTGATCGGGGAGGGGGTACATGTTCGTTTTATCGTCGATCGTGAAAAGTTCATGAGCAAAGTGAAGTAGTCATTAGCTTTAATAAAAAATAGAGGCCGGGTAAATTTACCCGGCCTCTATTTTTCTATCTGTTGAGGTTAAAAACCGAAGATAAGGTGCTGGAGGAAGATGATGACAATACCGCTCAGGTATCCTGCCAGTGCCAGTAGCGAAATGCGTTTCAGATACCAGCCGAAGCTGATCTTCTCGAGACCCATGGCGACTACGCCGGCAGCCGATCCGATGATCAGGATGCTACCGCCGACACCGGCGCAGTAAGCCAGCAGATGCCAGAAGATACCGTCCTGTACGAATGCTTGCATATAGGTCGGGTCGAGGCTGGCAGCCAGCGTAGCCGGATCGACGATCGGATACATACCCATGCAGGCGGCAACCAGCGGCACGTTATCCACAACGGCCGACAACAGACCGGTGATACCTGCGATCGTGTATACCTCGTGGATGTTCGTATCGAGGAAGTTCGCAAAGTCGGTCAGAAGGCCGGCGCTTTGCAGAGCCGCGACGGACATCAGAATACCCAGGAAGAAAAGTATTGTCGGCATATCGATATGTTTGAGGACTTTCGATACGCGGTTTTTGATCGACTCCTCCATATTGTGCTTGCGGTTATAGACCGCCTCGGTGAATACCCAGAGCGCACCGAGTGAGATCAACATACCCAGATAGGGAGGCAGCCCTGTGAGTGCTTTGAAAACGGGAACAAACAGCAGTCCGCCGACACCCAGAATCAGGATGTACTTGCGCAGACGGGGCCCGACATGGGGTGGCAGCGGATTGACTGCCGAAGTTTGCTTCTGAGCATCCTTGCTTTTATTCTTGTCTGAGATGAAGCGGCTGGCCAAGGCTGTAGGGATGACTACCGAGATGATCGCAGGCAGGAAAAGACTGCCGATCAGTGGAAGTGAAGTGACGTTGCCACGCATCCAGAGCATGATGGTCGTCACGTCGCCGATCGGAGAGAAGGCACCGCCGCTGTTGGCCGCGATAATGATGACGCTGGCAAAGATCCAACGCTCCTTGTAGTTGGCGACCACGCGTCGGAGCAGCATGACCATGATGATCGTGGTGGTCATGTTGTCCAGGACGGCAGACATGAAGAAGGTGATCAGGGCCAGTATCCAAAGCAGTTTCCGCTTGTTGCGGGTAGTGATATGATCTGTGATGATACCGAAGCCTCCGTGACGGTCGATCAGATCGACGATGGTCATTGCTCCGATCAGGAAGAAGAGGATTTCGCTGGTATCTCCCAGGTGCTCGATCAGTTCGGTCCCGATTTGTACATCGTGGCCGAAGAGACTGAATATCGTCCAGAGCGCACTGCACATGACCAGCGCGATGGCCGCTTTGTCGATACGTAATTTATGTTCGAGGGCGATGCAGAGATACCCGAGAACAAAAATCAGAATCATTGCTAAAATCATAGCTTCTATCTGTTTTTATATTTGTTTATTAATAAAAGTCATCGAAAGTTTCGTTGATCGGTTACGCGTCTCATGCTTTGTTCCGGGATTTCACTCCGTTGCATGTGAGAGCGGTCGCTCCCCTCCGAATTCGATCGATGCATACCCCTTTCCGACTTGGCCGTTATAAATACGTCGATCTGTACGAAATATTTTTCTCGTTGTCGTTTTTTTGGGGCGATCTTTTGTTTGCAGAAACCCGCACTGTTCCTCCTTCGCCCGGTGTTGTCGGGACGAGGGTAAATTCGTTTTGTATCGAGGGGGAAAGCCGAGAGGAGTTTATCCCCTGGTGCGGGATGCAACCCGAAACGTTGCCGTATCTTTTGGCTAAATGATGATTTTTCTGTAGGCATATATGTATCGGTCGGCCGAACGGAGAAGATCCGATTGGCAATGGACCGTATGCCCGCAGATTTTTTCGGAATGGAAATAGTAGTGCAGCAGGAACGAGTATTGATACCCATACCCGGGAATCCAGCAGTAGGAATCTCCTTCGGAAAATTGCGAAACTCTGCCTTCGTACAGAGTTTGCAAAGGGGTCAAAGGTGTTTCTATCGGATTGAAATCATTCGGGCAACTGGCTGTAATCGAGGCCGTAGTATGGAATTGGACGCCAGGATGGTCCGCCGATATTTCGATGCGGACGAATATCGATGCCAAAAAGACGAATATGAGAATCTCCCAGCGTTTCATGAAAAAAGAAATATCTGTGCAAAGATAACAAAAATGGATAGAATCGGTCGAATTATTGAAAATAAAAACGAAGAAGTCCGGTCGTTTATCTTCTCTTTGTTTCAGAGATTGTAAGGTGTTCTTTTTTGGGGAGATGGATTGGCTTCAGGAAGAGGGTAACGAGTTGCTTGATAAAAGGGGAGGCTCCTCTTTTGTCGGATTTAGCGTTGGATTTTTTGAAGTTTGATTTTTTTGCCGTACCTTTGCCTCTGCTTACGAGCAACGGATTGAACTATGGTGTAATGGTAACACAGCAGATTTTGGTTCTGTCGTTCCAGGTTCGAGTCCTGGTAGTTCAACCAAAAAAACCACCCTCCGGTAGGGTGGTTTTATTTTTTTTCGTGGATATGAAAAAGGGATGGAAAGATTTTTCCTATCCCTTTTTTTAGGCTGGTTATCGGCTTCTCAGCATCTGTCGCAGGGCGTGCGCCAGTTGGTCGGGGCACGAGGTCCCTTTGCCCTTGCAGTCGATCCCTTCGAGCTTCTCGATAGCATCCGTAGCTTTCAAGCCTTGGGTCAGGCGGCTGATCCCCTGAGTATTCCCGTGGCACCCCCCGTCGAAACGAACGCTTTTGATAATACCATTCTCCAACTCTATTTCAATTTGACGGGAGCAGGTCCCCTGCGTCTGATAGATATATCGCTGTGTCATATTCGATGTTGTCTTGCACTGAATTTGAATAGGACTCAAGACCTTGAGTCTGAAAAAAAATCCCCTCCGCAACAAGAGGAGGGGATTGTCTTGTCTTTGAGGGGTAGTCTTATTTCTGCGGATTCTGCAGATCGCTGTTGTCGGCTACTACCATGTTCTTGTCGATGCGCAGGGTGACGTTGCTGTCCACCTCGATCAGCAGGGTAGTCTCTTTCACCTCTTTTACGATGCCGTAGATACCGCCTGCGGTGATGATCTTGTCGCCCTTTTTCAGACCGGCACGGAATTGAGCCATCTGTTTGCGGCGTTTGGATTCGGGACGCCACATGAAGAACCAGAGTACGAGAATCATCAGACCGAGCATGATGAAGAGCGAGTATCCGCCGCCCGGCTGGGGAGCACCGGCAGGTGCCTGAAGAAGATTGATCATAGTTATAATCGTTTGTTAGGTAAATAATTTTCGCGTATCGGGACAAATATACGAATTTTTAGGGAAAATCGTCGTCAATAGACATCGGCTTCCACATATATTTTTAACGGAGCGGATGATTCCGAATTGTATAGTTTGAGCAATTTCATTTGCCACCCGTATTCGCCGCGTGAATCGAACCGCAGATCGAAGGGTATCTCCTCGCCGGGTTTGATCGGTTTGCGCTCGAATTCGGGTCGGACGCATTGACAGGAGACTTCGTGCCGGGTGATGACCAGGGTTTGTGAGGAGGCATTGCGTAGGTGCAGGTGTTTGACACCGAGCTCGCCGCTGTGGAGCCGACCGAAACGAACCGTATCCGAACAGCCTGCCGTCAGTGTGGTATCGCTTATTTCGATCGTCTGACCAGAGAAGACGGTGCTTTCCCGACTTTGGCATCCGACAATGAGGAGCCCGGCCAATATGAGGGAGAGGTAACGCATCAGATAAGGCCGCGGCCTGCTTTTTGAAGTTTCCCCTCCTCTTTGAGAGCCTCGACGATCTTGTCCAGCACACCGTTGATGAAGGTGCTGCTGCCGGGGGTCGAGTAGAATTTTGCAATATCGATGTATTCGTCCAGCGTCACCTTGATCGGAATCGACGGGAACGAGATCAGCTCGGTGATGGCCGTTGCCATGATCAGGTTGTCCATGAAGACGATACGCTCGACATCCCAGTTGCGGGTGAACCGTTCGATGTAACTCAGCCGGTCGTTGTAATTGATAAGTGTCTTCTCGAAAAGCTGTTTGACGAATTCGACATCCTCTTCGCTCTTGAATTCGGGCAGCATCTTGACATCCTGATGGGATTGGCGCATATTCGACAGCGTGCGGATCACGAGGGTCAGTACGAAGCCAAGGTCGTCGCTCCAGAGGATCGACTGCTCTTCGAGTACGTCGTCGAGCAGAGGGCACTCCTGCAGTTCGCGTTCGAAGAAGGTGCAGAGCAACTCTACGTCAGCCTTGAACGAACTTTCGGGGGCATTCATGTAGGCCTGATAGTAGTCCGTTGCGATGAGTTGGTTGTAGAGGGTGCGGATCAGCTCGGGAGATTGTCCCCAACCGAGTTTACGGGAGGCAAGCCGGTCGTTGATCGTGTCGCTGTCGGCGATTTTGCGAATGGCGGCGTTGTCGATGAAACGGGTGTTCGGATTCAGATCCTCGTACGTAGGCAACTTTTTCTGTTTAGCGATCTCCTGACGCTGCTGCGCATACCGGGCCAGTTCGACGGGCAGTGCCATCATGTGGTAATAGAGATCATAGGTCTTGTCGATTGCAGCCATCATGTTCTTCTCGGAGACGATCATGTTGTCGGCTTCGGATTTCAGATGGGCATACAGGGCTTTAATCGCCTTGATTCTAAGCTGTCTTCTACTTAACATATCTGTTCAGAACGTTTCTTGTGTTGTGTCTGGGCGGCGAGTGTGTCTTGGCAAATCCGCTCACTTCGGATTTTGTCCGGGAGAAACTTGCTGCTCTATGCCCCTTGACCGTCGCTTTTGCGCGTTGCAAAGGTAGGAAAAATACCGCACCCTGCAACGGTTTCCCCGGCAAAATATCCGACCTTGTCGAGATTGACTTGTCTCTATGGAGAGTTCCTCGTTGTTTTTTCTTGAGACGGGCGGCGGATTGCGGAGTAAATTCGTATCTTTGCACGCATATGGAACAGAAGACCGATATGGAATCGAACGGTTACGAGGTAATCGTGGTGGGAGCCGGAGCGGCCGGCATGATGGCGGCCGGGACGGCGGCCCGGAACGGGCACAAGGTGCTCCTTCTTGAGAAGATGGAGAAGTCGGGCCGGAAGGTCCGCATCACGGGCAAGGGACGTTGCAACGTGACCAATGCCCGTCCGCCCGAGGAGTTTGCCTCGCAGGTGCGGACCAATGCGGATTTCTTTGCCCCCGCTTTCGCCGAGTTCAACAACAAGGCGACGATCCGTTTCTTCGAGCGGATGGGTGTAAAACTCGACATCGAGCGGGGTGAGCGCGTCTTTCCCCGAAGCGGTAAGGCGTGGGATATTGCCAACGCGCTGTTGGATTATTGCGTGGAGAACGGTGTGAAGATCGTTTACGATACGCAGGTGTTGGAGATCCTGACCGTCGGGGATCGGGTCTACGGGGTAAAATACCGCAACAAGCGAGGGTTCGTCCGCCAGGAGGAGTGTTCGCGCGTGATCGTGGCGACGGGAGGCTTGTCCTACCCGGCAACCGGCTCCACGGGCGACGGATACCTCTTTGCCTCCGATCTGGGGCATACGGTCGAGCCGGTTCGTCCGTCGTTGACTCCATTGCGGTCCTCCCACCCGCAGGTGCGCAACATGCACGGACTCCTTCTGAAAAATGTGCGGGCGACACTTTATGTTGATAACGAGCCGATCCGTGAGGAGTTCGGTGAGTTGGGCTTTTCGGAGCGCGGTATCGAGGGGGCTGTGGCTCTGCGTCTGAGCCGCGATGCGGTGGATGCCCTGATCGACGGGAAGAGTGTCAAGATCGTAGTCGACATGAAACCGGCCCTGGATGAGGAGGTGCTCCGCAATCGGATCCAGCGCGAGATGGCCGAACTGCAACCCGAAGACATGTTCTCGGAACTGCTGCGTAAGCTGGTCCCCCGTACAATGGTGATCCCGTTGGCCGAAGAGCTTGACATTCACTCTCAGACCTACCTGCGCAAGATTACGCCCGAACAGATCGAGCGGTTGATCAAGGTGTTGAAGGGAATGGTCTTCCCGATTACGGACTACGCTCCGTTCGAATATGCGGTCGTGACGGCCGGAGGGGTGCGGTGCGATGAGGTGAATCCCTATACGATGGAGTCGCGCAAGGTGCGGGGCCTCTATTTTGCCGGTGAAGTGCTGGATCTGGATGCAAATACCGGCGGATATAATTTGCAGATAGCCTTTTCAACAGGCCGGCTGGCCGGTATGCTCAAACGGTGAAACGGTTTCTCCATAAGCGCTCCGGCCGTGTGCCGGTGATCTCACAGATGTTGGGCCGCTTGTCGCGGGCCCGTTATTTCCGTGGACACGGGGTCCATTCGCCTTTCGTCTACGACATTGTCCGGGAGGTCTTCATGAAACATTCGCTCCAGGGAGAGGATCGCGAACTTTACGAGGCGTTGTGCCGTGCAGGGGTATCGCCCCGACGGGCCGTCCAGTTGCAGAATCTCTTCTCGCACTGCGGTTATCGGACTTTCGGAGTAGATGGCACGGAACATGCTGCCTTGTGTGTGCTGACGCGAAACTACCCGGAGAACCGGATCCCGACGGCGGTGGCCGCAGCGGCTGAATCGGGTTCGACCCTCTGTATCATGGAACCCTATCGGAGCGCCATGCGTTGCGAACTGTGCAGCCGCATCGTGCGGGAACACCGTTCGACGACGGTGGACAACCGGGGTTACCTGCTCATTTTCAACAATCATTTACCGAAACAGCACTTTAGATTATGAAAAGATTTTTATTATCGCTGCTACTTATTTTATGTTTTAATACAGCTTGTCGAGGTGATTGCAGGGAGCAAATTAAAATATTCTATACGAAATATTTAGAGAATGTTTTGCATGATAATTCGCGAAATGAAGAATTATGCAAATCCTATTTAACGGAAGAGTTGTTAGAAAAAGTCGATAGACTTATAAGTGCAACTAACGTTGATCCATTAATTCGAGCCCAGGACGCGAGTTTGGATGCAATTGAAACTCTAAAAATTGAACCATTAACTGATAATTGGTATATGGTTCGCTATTATTGGAACAAAAAAGACAGCACAACGATAAAAGAAATTCCCATTAAGGTTCAGAGCATTAATGGGAAATGTTTGATTACTTATATTACTCCCATATGGAATGGATCTCATTATGGTGATGAACTTATATCATGTAAATCCAAAAATCCACTTCATATTAATCACGAAACAGCACAGGCATTTTTGGAGAGTTTCTATAAGTTATATATTGCGGAATATTCTGAGATGTCAAAAGATTTGAGTTTAAAATTGGCATTACTACGGAATCGACATCTGTCAGAGGACGCTCTAGTTCAATATAAGAGTGCTGAACTCGAGAATTCGATGGATGGGCATAGAGGCTATGACCTATTAATTGATAATTATGACTTCGATAGGGTATGGTCTGAGAGTTTGGAATTCAAACAATTGAATGATAATGATTATCTTGTTTCTTATAAGGTAAATGGTAAAATTTACAAAATAGTTATTTCCATAAAAAGGAATGGAGATGAATATATTGTTAATGGAATAAAATTATGAAAGTATATACGAAAACAGGTGACCAGGGGACCACTTCGCTGGTCGGCGGAGAGCGGGTGTCGAAGACAGACCTGCGGGTTGAGGCATACGGCACGGTCGATGAATTGACGGCATTTACGGCCTTGTTGACTGACCTCATCCGTTCCGAAGCAGGGGTGGAGACGTATGTACAGGATCTTCACCGGATTGAATCTAAGTTGATGACCGTAGCTGCGGTGCTGGCCGTGGGCGAGGGAGGTGCGGACAAGGTGAAGGGGATTGAGCCTTCGGCGATCGAGTTCCTGGAACACCGGATCGATGCGATGCAGGCGATCGTTCCGCAGATCACCAAGTTTACGATTCCCGGGGGGAATAAGGCTGTGTCGATGTGCCACGTGTGCCGTACGGTTTGCCGCCGGGCGGAGCGCGCTGCACTTCGGGCCAGCGAGATACAGCCTGTTGCGCCGGAGACGTTGGCTTACCTGAACCGTCTCTCGGACTACTTCTACCTGCTGGGGCGAGCCTTGACCGAGCACCTTCATGTGAAGGAGGAACTTTGGATTCCGTAAAGTGGATTTGGGTCCATTCATCTCAAGGGAATAGGTACTGTCCCTTTTCGGAAGGAGTCGATTAATTTTTTTATAAATAGTTTGTATTTGTTGCAACTTTCTCTATATTCGCAACCTGCTATCATAGAGGATGAGATGGTTGTATTTATCTATCCTTTTGAATATTAGGTACTTAAATAGTTTAGATTATGTACTGGACACTTGAGTTGGCATCGAAACTGGAGGATGCTCCCTGGCCTGCGACCAAAGACGAATTGATCGACTATGCGGTTCGTTCGGGTTTGCCGTTGGAAGTTCTTGAGAATTTGCAGGAGATCGAGGACGAAGGCGATATATACGAGTCGATCGAGGATATTTGGCCCGACTACCCGTCGAAGGACGATTTTCTCTTCAACGAGGAAGAGTATTGATGGTCTTCAGATAGGTTAAACAATTGAATACCAGCGCGATGAACAAAGATAATTTGTTTGTCGCGTTGGTGTTTTATGGTGTTATATGGTGTTGTTTGTTTGTCTAAATTGCGGTTTTTCTCCTCAAAAACTGGGTTTGTTTGTCTAAAATACATTACCTTTGTTTCTCCTCAGGAATATATGAGTATGTGATTGGGTTAAGCGCACGGCTGAATATATTCATTCTTCTATGAGTTGAGAGTAATAGGTATGTTGTTCTAAAATACAGAAAAGTTTTATGGGAAGACCGAAAAGACTATATCCATTGGGCAAATTCCGCCTTCGTACACCGAAAGTGGTTGACAAGGAAAAAGCCTATCCTGTCGAGTTGGAATACACTTGGAATAGGCAGGTAATCCGTAAGACAACGAATGTCTTTGTCAAGGTTGCGGACTGGAACCAGAACGGCAACCAGGGACGGGGTGAAATACGTGCAACTCATGGCGGTGAAGCCAAACGACTTAACCAGTTGTTGCTGGCACGGGTTGAACGTATAGATTCGCTGCTCGCCGAATATAACGAAAAGCATCCTAATCAGATAACCGCTGATGTCGTATCCGGTTTTCTCGCAGACAAGCCTCTTGCTCGTCGTGACCAAGGAAAAGATTTCGTTGAGTTTACATTGGAACGTCTTTCTTCGGACTATGCAAGAAACAGAATCGGAAGGAGCCGGTATGAAAACGGAAGGAGCTGCATGAATATATTCCAGACATTCCTGAGGGCTACCCGACAGGGAACCTATCGTTCTGACAGCATTTATGTAGGCGATATGACTCCGGAGTTGTTAGACAGTTATATATCGTGGCGCAGGGAAATCAAGCAGAACAGTGATGCCACTATCAACCACTCTTTGACTCCGATATTAAAAGCATGTGCATACGCTTGTGAAATGGGCATGATGGAACCTGCCGTCAATGCAAGGATTCAGGATATGCGCATTGTGACTAAGGTATCGCTTTCTGAAGAAGAGGCAGAGTTTGACGGCAAAAGTCTCAGTAAGGAACAGATGGCGGCATTGCTTGAATATTACAAGACCTGCACTGAACCTCGTAGAAAAGAATTTCTGGAAATGTTCTTCTTTGCGTTCCATGCCTGCGGCCTCCGTGTGGTGGATGTGATGACCCTGCAATGGAAACACATCGACTTTGCTAGAAAGGAGTTGCGGAAGATAATGATCAAGACGAACAAACGACATGTCATACCGCTTACTGAACCTGCATTACATATCTTACAGCAATGGCGGGAAAAACGTGAGGGATGCCGGTATGTGTTCAACCTTGTAAAAGAGACTTTGGATTTGGATGATGCGGAGGCACTGTACAAAGCCCGTAACAATGCCACTAAATGCATTAATCAGTCACTGGCCGTTGTCGGTGAGCAGATCGGCCTTCCGTTCAGTCTCTCGATGCACGCTGCCCGTCACTCGTTTGCGGTTTTTGCGCTGAACAAGGGATTATCCATGTCGGTAGTCAGCCGTCTGCTCGGACATAGCAGCACGGATATTACAGAGAAGGTTTATGCCCGTTTCCTGCCGGAGACACTGTCGGCGGAGGTGGCAAAACTAAGCGGAGAATTAATCAACTTGACTATATAATCACTGTGAAAAGATAAAGAAACATGATATCATTGCCATTTCGAGTTGCATGTATCCTGATAGCAGGATTCCTTATTGTACTGGCTGTAACCTATATATACAAGTTAAACAGCCGTAAGGTATTCTGGGGTGTAGGGCTCACTACCATTATCGGTATCCTCATCCTTCTTGGATTAGGGGTGCTTCGTCCATCTTGGGGAACAGAAACCGGCACGGCTGTCATTGTGGGAATCAGTACCGCTATCGGATGTGCAATAACGCTGATATATGCAGCAGAGGACTTGCATCAAAAAAAGCGAATTAAAGGAAAGAAAATCACAGAAACTGAATCTGTGCAAGAAGATATGGTTCCAGATCACCATAAAGTGACTTTACCGTCTCGGCTTGATACTGAATTGGCAAGAAAGATCTTTGATGAAGCCATTGAAGAAGAATATATCATTATCAACGATGGCCATTATGAGTGGACTTTGAACAAAGTCCTTCTTGCATATATGTGCGGACGTATCTATTGCGAAGATTATCCTGAAAAAACAATATATGATGAGAAGATGTACTGGATGCCTGGCAGAGTGGAATTATTTCCGGGTACTGAATTAGATAAGTTATTTAACATGAAAGATTTGACCCAATCAAGGCATACTCGAAAAAACAAAGCTGCGCCTACAGGATTTGAGAAAATTGACAAGTTATTTGAGTAGCCAATGTGCTACTCTTTTTTTGTTTGACAAGCAGCAGGTTATAAGCTCATCACCTTCGTGTTATATACAACTCTAACACGATCTCTAACATAGTATCTAATTCATTCTAACACCAAGATTCCTAAGGAGTTTGAACCTTTGCATCGTGCTTTTGGTACGATGTGCACAGTTGTATCATAGCACGTAAACCCGGCTTACAGTCCGAGTGTGCATAAGGAAGGTTAAGCCATAATACGACGATATACTATGGCTCAAAAATTAAATGGAGAAAAGAAACTATGCGACAGGGAACTGCTTGAAAAGATCCTCAGTATAGTAGAGAGACAGGAGAAACTGCCGCCTCCGGCTCACCAAGGCGAACACCGTCTATATGACAACAAGTCTTTGATGGAGAAGTTGAACATCAAAGATAAATATCTTAAAAAGTTGCGAGACAACGGTTATCTCGGCTACTCGCGTGAAGGTGATAAATACTGGTATACGCAGGAAGACGTGGACCGCTTTCTGCGCCGTTTCCATTATGAAGCTTTCGCTATTGGTGATGAGCTTCCACAACAGGAAGGAGGTGGCTATGTTTGACACCATTCATTTGACCAACATGCTACGTTCGGAAGTAGAAGGCATTCCGGAAACGGGTCTTCCGTTGGATGCCTTCCCGGACAGGATACAGGAGATTATCCTCAATCTTGCCAGATACGAAAATTTCAATGTGGAATATACTGCGTCTATTATTCTTTCCGCTGTTGCTACTGCAATAGGCAACTCTTGTCATATCCGTATAAAGGGCGAGTGGAAAACTTGCCCATCCCTTTATATGATGCTGGTCGGACGTCCCGGGCTTGGGAAGACTCCTCCTCTCGGTTTTATATATAAGCCGATTAATGAGTATGATGACCGGCTGCATGAAAAATATAACGAGGAATGTGATGAATATGAAAGAGCCATGTCTGTCAGCAAGCACGGGAATGACGGGGAAGAACGGCTGCTCAAAAAGCCAAATTTTGTAACGACAGTCATTTACGATTCTACTCCAGAGGCGATGATGAATATTCATCAGCATAATCAACGTGGGATAACATTGGTAGTCGATGAAATTTTGGCTTTATTCAATTCGGTAAAGAGGTACAATAGCAAGAATAATCTCATTGAAGATTTGCTGACAGCGTATAGCGGACAGCCGTTAAAGGTTATCCGCAAGTCCGAATCACGTCCGATTCTAATCAAGAATCCATGTATTAATGTCATAGGCTCGATACAGACAAATATGTTGCAGGAAGTTTTCCGTACAGAGTTCTTTGCTAATGGATTGCTTGACCGTTTTCTGTTTGTCTATCCAAAGAACAGAAAAATATCCGGATGGAGACGAGAGGAAAGAAACGCTCCTCGTCCTGATATTATGAGCCAATGGAGGACAATTATCAACAGAATCTTCAGCATCCCTTGTATTCTTGATGATAAAGGTACAACGTTAAATCCCCGTATTCTTACAATGTCTGACGATGCTGAAGAATGCTTTTACGGATGGTATAATGGAATTATCGATGCTGTAAACGCTATTGAGGACGATGCCGATGTTGAAAGTCGCAAGATGAAACTCAACGGGCATGTAGCACGCCTTGCCCTATTGTTTCAGGTAATGAAATGGGCTACTGATAGTGGTGATATGCAATATGTGGAGTTGGATTCTGTGAAAGCTGCAATCCGTATGATTGA